>NZ_CP076457.1:4029235-4640294 GCF_018866325.1 Streptomyces sp. YPW6 | reverse complement strand
AGCCTTCCCAGAACCGGACGTCGCTTCAGCACCTCGCTCATGACCCCGCTCATGCCCTCCCCTTCGTCAGCGCCGGTCACTATACGGACCGCCGCACGCTCGAACCGCCGCACGCTCCGGCCGCCGGACACTCGGACCGCAGCAGGCTCCGACCGCCGCACCGGGCCGGATGCCCGCTGCGGCACCAAGCTCGGCGCGCCCCTGCGACACCCGCCCCAGCCGGTCCCGCGCAGGACGGTGCGGGCGGAGATCGGCCTCGTACGGTGACGCCCCGGCCGGGTCGCGCGCGGGCGCGATCCGGGACGGCCCCACCGGGTCGTGCGTCGGCGCGACCCACGGCGGCGCGACGTCAACTACCCAAAGAACCAGGAGAAAGAACCCCACCCGACCCACCCCCGGTGGTCATCCGACGGACGCGCGGGGGCTGTCCGGGCTCCATCACTCACATGGGTGACATTTCCCAACTCGGCTCGCTTTTGAGCAGGTTGCCCGGCATATGCTCACGCCAGAACACACCCCACACATACGTCGGCCCCCGACCGGGACTGCCATCCCACCCGAGGGCCTGACCACCAAGGAAGAACGGACTTCCCCGATGGATACCCAGCAGAATACTGCCCTGACCCGCGCCCTGGCAGAGGTTCCCGGACCTCTCCCCACCCGTGGCGTCATCCACGTCGTCATCCCGCACACCGACCGCTTCACCGTCGTCGGCAACCACCTCGCCCAGCACCCCGACCTCAGCTGCACCGCCATCGGGATCGCCGTACTCATCCAGTCCCTGCCCCAGGGAACCGAAGTCAGCATCAAGGCACTCGCCGCCCGCTGCCGCGAAGGCGAGAAACGCATCGCCGCCGCCCTCCGCGAACTCGAAGCCCACGGCTACCTCCAACGCATCCGCCACCGGCTCACCGACAAGAAAGTCATCACCCGCACCGTCTTCTGCAACCAACCCACCGCTCTCCCACACCCCCACCACCCGGCAGCACAGCCACACCCACGAACCACCGCGCCGGCGGACGCGGCCGTACGTGGGCCCGCCCGGGTGGCCGTCGCCGCGCCGGTACGGGTCGACGTGCCCGTGGCCGTCCCGGCCCCCGTCCCGGCACCCGTCCCCGTATCCGCGTCCGTACCGGCGGCTGCGCCTCCCGCGCAGAAGGCCACCCCGGCACCGCCCGCGCCGGGGACCACCACAGCACCGCCCGTGCCGGGTCCCCCTTCGCCGCCGCCCGCGCCGGGGACCTCCCCCACACCGCCCGTGTCTCCCCCGCCTCCGCCCCCGCTCTTCGTACCGCGCGTCCCGCCCCCGACCGCGCCCAAGCCGCCGCGTCGCCCTCTCCCCCGGCCTGGCGAGCTCACCCCGGAGCTGGACCGCGCGGCCACCGCGTTCCTCAGCGATCTGCACCGCCACGCACCCCAGTTCACCCTCTCCGAGGACGACGTCAGGCGGCTGGTCCCGGGAGTGGCGGCCTGGCTCGAACGCGCGGCCCGTCCGGACGGCATGCGCCGTGCCCTCACCGACGACCCGCCGCACCCCCTCAAGCACCCGGCCAAGCTGCTCACCTACCGCCTCACCGAGCTGCTGCCGCCCGCGCCTCCCGGCGCCGACGACCTCGCCACGCTCGCCCGCCCCCGCGTCACCGTCACGCCCTTCCAGACCTGCGACGACTGCGACCGCGCCTTCCGCTCCCCCGCCCCCGGCCACTGCCGCGACTGCCGCGAAACCCGCGCCGCCCACGCACAGGCCGCAGTCTGAACGACCGCGCGCCGAGATCACCGGGTGCGCGAGGCCCCCGCCACCACGAGGTTCCGCATCGGGCTCAGCGGCCGGCCGTTGCCTCCCAGTCGCGGCGGAGCAGGCCGAAGACCCAGGAGTCGGAGACGTCGCCGTTGACGACGCAGTCCTCGCGGAGGGTGCCCTCACGGACGAAGCCGAGCTTCTCCAGGACCCGGGCGGACCCCGCGTTACGGGTGTCGGTCTCGGCCTGGACGCGGTTCAGGTCCAGGGTGTCGTACGCCCACCGCAGCACCGCGTGCGCGGTCTCCGTGGCGTAGCCGTTGCCCCACGCGGCGGCGTCGAAGACGTAGCACAGGGACGCGCTGCGGAAGTCCGGGTTCCAGTGGAACAGGCCGCACCAGCCGATGAACGAGCCGTCGGAGACGCGCTCGATGGCCAGCCGCGCCCCCGAGCCCTCCTCCTCGATCCTCCGGCAGGTCGCGAGGAAGCTCTGGAAGCGGGCCGGATCGGTCCACGGCGGAGAGTCCCAGTACCGCAGCACGTGGGCGTCGCTCTGCAGTGCGTAGAGCGGTGCCGCGTCGGCGTCGGTGAACGGCCGCAGCCGCAGGCGCTCGGTCGTCAACTCAGGGGTGGGCAGGGTCATGCGGGCATCCTGCCGCGCGCCGACCGCCCCTCGCCATTCGTTTTTGATGCCGGTCGGCCGCAGGCCCGCAGGGCAACCGGGAGCAGGTGCCTCCCTGCCCCTCAGCCCGCCCCTGCTTCTACTTCTCCCGCTCCGCCACGATCTCCCCGTCCTCCTCCGCCCCCGTGGGCCGGAAGCCGAGCGCCGTGTACAGACGCGCGGCCGCCTCGTTCTCCGGGGCGTACGAGAGACGTACGGCGGTGCCGTCCTCGCGGGCGGCGAGCCAGTCGGCCAGGGTGTGCACGGCTGCGCGGCCGATGCCCGTGCCCTGGTGGGCGGCGTCGATCAGCATGCCGCCGATCCAGTGCGAACCGTCCTCGTCCCGGCCCCACATGATGTGGCCGGCCACCTCGCCGCCCGCGAGGACCGCCAGGGAGTTCCAGGTGTCCTCGCGGCTGCTCAGGACGAGGTAGCGGGCGGCCAGGGCCGGGACCCAGTCGCGCTGGTCGTCGCGGGGTGCGCAGTCGGCGACCGCCCGCCAGTTGTCCGCGTCCACGGCGTGGAGGGTGACGGGACGGCCGCTTCTGTCGGTGTGTCCGTGGTTGATCATCCGCGCAGGGTAGCCCGCCCGGACCGGCGCGGACAGCGGGTTTACGGCTGTGCCATCGCCTGCCGGAAGCCGGTGTTCACCGCGAGGATCCCGCCGTCCACGCGCAGCGTCGTGCCCGTGATCCAGGCCGCGTCGGCGGAGGCGAGGAAGGCGACGGCGGACGCGATGTCCTCGGGGGCGCCGACCCTGCCCAGGGGGTAGAGGGCCGCCGCACGCTCCAACTCCGCGTCGCGGCCCGCCCAGGCGTCGGTGCGGATGGTGCCGGGGGCGACCAGGTTGACCCGGACGCCGCGCGGGCCCGCGTGGCCCGCCAGGGTGCGGGTCAGGCTGGCCAGGCCCGCCTTCGCGGCGCTGTACGCGTGGCCGCCGAAGTCCTGTTCGCCGTTGACCGAGCCGATGGTGACGATCGCACCCCGGCCCGAGGCGACCAGGTGCGGCAGGGCGGCCCGGGCGCAGCGGAACGGGCCGGAGAGCGTGATGTCCAGGTCGCGTTCCCACGTCTCGTCCGGCTCGTCCTCGAAGAGCGCGGCGTCCTCGCTCGCCGCGTACGCGTTGTTGACCAGGACGTCGAGCCGGCCGAAGGTCTCGACCGCGTACGCCACGGCCGCCTCCACCGCCGTCCGGTCGGCCACGTCGCAGGCGAGGGACGCGGCGGTGCCGCCCGCCTCGCGTATCGCCGCCGCCGTGCCGGACGCGCGCCGCGCGTCCAGGTCGGTGACGAGGACCGAGGCCCCTTCCGCCGCCAGGCGGTGGGCCGTTGCCGCGCCGATGCCCTGGCCGGCGGCGGTGATCAGGACGCTGTGACCATCAAAACGGGGTGGTGTCATAGCGCCGACCGTACTGCCCTGACCAAGGCCTGGGCACGGGGGTCGGCGGTGACTCCCTTCTGGAGGCCGTTGGTGACATAGCCGAGCGCGACGCCGGATTCGGGGTCGGCGAAGCCCAGGGATCCGCCGCGCCCCGGGTGGCCGAAGGAACCGGGGCCCAGCAGCGGGGAGGCCGGGCCGTGCAGCATGTAGCCGAGCCCGAAACGGGTGTTGACGACCAGGACCCGGTCCGGGCCGGCCGACTCCTCCGTGCGGGCCAGGGTGAGCGTGGCGGGGGCGAACAGGCGGTGGCCGTCGACCGGGCCGATCATCGCGGCGTAGCAGCGGGCCAGGCCCCGGGCGGTCGCGATGCCGCCCGACGCGGGGAGTTCGGCCGCGCGGTAGGCGGGGTCGTTCTCGTCGGGAAAGGGGTCGATCGCGCCGAACGCCCGCCGGGTGAGCGACTCCGGGTCGCGGTAGGCCTCGACGACGGAGCGCTTGGGGCGGACCCGCAGGGCCCCCGACGCGGCGGCCGCGGCCGGGGGCTCCACGGGGCCGATGCGGCCGATGCGGTGGGCCTCGTCGGCGGGGAGCCCGAACCAGAAGTCGAGGCCGAGCGGGCGGGCGATCTCCTCGGCGATCCAGCGGCCGATGGTGCGCCCGGTGGCGCGGCGGACCAGTTCGCCGATCAGCCAGCTGTAGGTCTGGGCGTGGTAGCCGTGGTCGGTGCCGGGCTCCCACTGCGGGCGCTGCGCCGCCACGGCCGCCGGGCCCATGGCCCCGTCGGCGGCCTCGGCCGGGGTGAGGGGGCGGTCCAGGGCCGGGACCCCTGCGCGGTGGGCGAGGAGGTCGCGGACGAGGACGCGTTCCTTGCCGCTCGCCTTGAACTCCGGCCAGTAGGTGGAGACCGGGGCGTCCAGGTCCACCTGCCCGCGCTGGTGGAGCAGCAGCGGGACGGCGGCGGCGATGCCCTTGCCGGCGGAGCGGACGATCTGGACGGTGTCGACGGCCCACGGTTCGCTGCCGTCGACGTCTCTCGTACCGGCCCAGAGGTCGACGACCTTGCGGCCGTCGCGGTAGACGGCGACGGCCGCGCCGCGCTCGCCGCGCTGCTCGAAGTTGCGGACGAAGGCGTCCGCGACCGGTTCGTAGCCGGGGGCCACCGTGCCCCGTACGTCCACGGTGGAGGCCTCGTCCGCGCCCATGGTGACGGCTGCCGCCGTGCCGGATTCCGCTTCCGCTCCCGTACCCGTCGTGCTCACTGCCGCGTTCCCGCTCATCCCCCCATGGTGCACGCCCCGGCGGGGTGTTCGGGGAGCGGGTCCGCGTGACCACCGGGCTGTCACCATCCGTTCACGGCGCTGGAACGTCGACGGCTCCCGGGTCGAAGCCGAAGGGCAGCTCCAGCCGGTGGGAGCGCATCAGCTCCTCGTCGCGCAGGAGGTCCTGCGTACGGCCGTCGGCGGCGATGACGCCCTCGCTGAGGACGACCGCGCGCGGGCAGAGCTCCAGGGCGTACGGCAGATCGTGGGTGACCATCAGCACCGTGACGTCCAAGGAGCGGAGGATGTCGGCCAGTTCGCGCCGGGAGGCCGGGTCCAGGTTGGACGAGGGTTCGTCCAGGACGAGGATCTCCGGGTCCATCGCCAGGACGGTGGCCACGGCGACGCGGCGGCGCTGCCCGAAGGAGAGGTGGTGCGGCGGGCGGGCCGCGTACTCCTCCATGCCGACCTGCTTCAGCGCCCGCAGCACGCGTTCCTCCAGCTCCGGTCCGCGCACTCCGGCGGAGGCGGGCCCGAAGGCGACGTCCTCGCGGACGGTGGGCATGAACAGCTGGTCGTCCGGGTCCTGGAACACGATGCCGACCCGGCGGCGGATCTCGGCCAGATTCCGCTTGGCCACCGGGAGGCCCGCGACGCGGACCGTGCCGGAGCCCGCTTCCAGGATGCCGTTGAGATGCAGGACGAGCGTGGTCTTGCCGGCGCCGTTGGGGCCGAGCAGCGCGACGCGCTCGCCGCGTCCGACGGTCAGGTTCACCCCGAAGAGGGCCTGGTGGCCGTCGGGGTAGGCGTAGGCGAGGCCGCTGACGTCGAGCGACGGGGCGGTCGGCGGGGTGGGCGGCGCGGCGTCTTCCATGGCAGGGGTCACAGGGTCCATCCCAGCAGACAGACGGCGAGCGCGAGGACGGGGAGCGTCGCCGCGTACGCCCATTGGGCCCGGTCCGCCGTCACCTCGTCGATCACCGGCATCGTGCCCGTGTACCCCCGGCTCACCATGGCGAGGTGGACGCGTTCGCCGCGTTCGTAGGAGCGGATGAACAGGGCCCCCGCCGAAGCGGCGAGCACCCGCCACTGGCGAACGCCGCGCGCCTCGAAGCCCCGGGAGCGGCGGGCGATGGCCATGCGCCGCATCTCGTCGGTCACGACGTCCCCGTACCGGATCATGAAGGAGGCGATCTGCACGAGCAGCGGCGGCAGCCGCAGGCGCTGGAGGCCGAGCAGGACGGCGCGCAGTTCGGTGGTGGAGGCGAGGAGCACCGAGGCGGCGACGCCGAGGGTGGCCTTGGCCAGCACGTTCCACGCGCCCCAGAGGCCGGGGACGCTGACGGAGACTCCGAGGACGCTCGTCTGCTCGCCTGGCACCACGAACGGCATGAGCAGGGCGAACACGACGAACGGCACCTCGACGACGAGCCGTTTCAGCAGGAAGCCGGCCGGGATCCGGGCGACGGCGGCGACCGCGGCCAGCAGCGCCGCGTACAGTCCGAAGGCCCACATCGCCTCGCGCGGGGTACAGACGACCACGAGCACGAAGCAGAAGACCGCGACGAGCTTGCAGTGCGGGGGCAGGCCGTGGACCGGCGAGTGCCCGTGCCGGTAGAGCTTGTGGGCGTGGCCCGCACCCATGTCAGACGCTCTCGTTGTCGCGCGACCGGTCGCGCGGTGTGTCGTTCCGCTCGTCCTCGCGGCGGCGGATCACCCAGAACACCCCGGTGCCCACGACGACGGTGGCGCTGACGCCGATCACCCCGGCGAGGCCGCCGGAGAGCCGGGCGTTCGCGATGTCGCCGACGCCGTAGTCGGCGAGCGGGGAGTCGGCGGCCCCGTGCTCCTCCGCCTTCTCGTCGAATCCCTGGTCGGCGGCGACCCGCTCCAGGCCGTCCGGGTCGGCGGAGGCGTAGAAGGAGACGAACCCGGCCAGCAGGAACGCCGAGACCAGCCCGGTGACGAGGAAGCCACGGGCGGACCGGTGCGGGGCGGCGGGCTCGGGGTCGCGGGTGGCGGCGGGCGCGTCGACCAGTTCACCGTCGACCCGGAGCTTCAGCGGGGCGGCGAGGCCGCCCCGGACGCCGTGGACGAGGTCGGGGCGTACGGCCAGGACCGCACCGACCGTCAGGGCGGTGATGACGCCTTCGCCGATGCCGATGAGGACGTGGACACCGACCATGGCCGTGAAGACCTTGCCGATCGGGATGTCGGTGGTGCCGCCGGTCCAGTAGAGCAGCGTGAACGCGGCGGCCGCCGCCGGTACGGAGACGAGCGCGGCGGCGAACGCCGAGGCGGTCGCGGACCGGCGGGTGCGCGGCAGGAGACCGGTGAGCAGGCGGAACACCCCGTACGCGACGATGACGGTGACCACGCCCATGACGGTGATGTTCACACCGAGCGCGGTGAGCCCGCCGTCGGCGAAGAAGATGCCCTGGAGCAGGAGCACCACGGACAGGCACAGCACGGCGGTCCAGGGGCCGACAAGGATCGCGGCGAGCGCCCCTCCCATCAGGTGGCCGCTGGTGCCGGCGGCCACCGGGAAGTTGAGCATCTGCACGGCGAAGACGAAGGCGGCCACGAGGCCGGCGAGCGGGGCGGTGCGCTCGTTCAGTTCGCGGCGTGCGCCGCGCAGGCTGACGGCGACCGCGCCGACCGCGAACGCTCCGGCGGCGACGGAGACGGGTGCGTCGATGAATCCATCGGGTACATGCATGACAGAGACTCCGCTTCCTGCGGTTCCGCGACGTGTCCGCGTCCGCTCGGGCACGGACCTGCGGGCGGGGTCATGAACCCATCAATAATAGTGCTCTGTTGCGAATAGTACGCAAGAGAGGAAGTCCGGCAGCTGAGATGTACCCACGGTCACCGTGGACTCTCACCGTGCCACTTCCGTGAAATATGGGACATTGGATGACAGAGCGACACATAGAGGAGGAGCCGGCCCATGTCCCCTGTGATCGAAGAACACGCACGCGCCCGGCTCATCACCGACGGCCCCCTCACCCGCCCGGTCCCCGTCGACCTGCGCTACGACCCGGCCGATGAGCGGCGCACCGTCCACATCGGGCTGCCCGACGGCACCGACTGGTCGTTCGGCCGCGACCTCCTGGAGCGCGGCCTCCGCACGCCGATCGAGCGCGGCGCCGTCCGCGTCTGGCCGTGCGGGCGGACGCAGCTGATCGTGGAGCTGCATTCGACGGACGGGGTCGAGGTGTTCCAGTTCGAGATCCGGACCCTGATGCGCTTCCTCGCCCGCACCCGGGCGCAGACACCGGCGGCGGCAGCGGACGCGGACCGCGAACCCCGGCCGCCGTCCCGCACGACGCGCACGCCCCGCTCCGAGCCGCCGTCCCGCACGCCCCGCTCCGACCGGGGCGCCGGGCAGGAGGGCGCGCCCAGCCGGCCCGCGGCCGAGGACGCGCGCCCGGCACTCGGCTGAGGACCCGCGCCCGGGAGCACCAGGCCCCGGCACTCGGCACTCGGCACTCGGCACTCGGCTGAGCTTGGAGGTCGCCCCGGCGGCACCCTCGCGCGAGCGGCGGGGCGCGCCGAGCAGCCGGGCGGCCCAGCGGGCCCACCGGGCCCAGCGGCCCAGGAGCGCGGGCAGCCGCCCGCGGGGAGCGCTCAGCGCGGAAGGCCCCCGTGCCGTTCGCACGGGGGCCTTCGCTGCGCCCCGGCCCCCGTCCCCACAGGTGACCGGCGCTTCCGGGGCCGCGCTCCGCTCAGACGCGGACCCCGGAGTCTCACCGTCCGGACGGGTCAGACGCGGACGAGCTCCCGCTCACCCTCGCCACCGTCACCGGAGCCCGCGGAACCGGGCTCGTCCGCCAGCTGCTGGTGCAGCTTCTCGCCCTCCACGTCCACGTTGGGCAGCGCCCGGTCCAGCCAGCGCGGCAGCCACCAGGCCTTCCGGCCGAGCAGGGCCAGGACGGCGGGCACGATGGCCATGCGCACCACGAAGGCGTCGAAGAGGACGGCGATGGCGAGCGAGAAGCCGATCATCTTGATCATCTGCTCGCTGGAGCCGATGAAGCCGGCGAAGACCGCCATCATGATCACCGCGGCGGCCGTGACCACCCGTGCGCCGTGCTTGAAGCCGGTCACGATGGCCTGGCCCGGGGTCTCGCCGTGGACGTACGCCTCGCGCATCCGGGTGACGAGGAAGACCTCGTAGTCCATCGCGAGACCGAAGACCACACCGACCATGAAGATCGGCATCATGCTCATGATCGGGCCGGTCTGCTCGACGCCGAAGAGCGAGCCGAGCCAGCCCCACTGGAAGACCGCGACGACCGCGCCGAGGGCCGCGACCACCGACAGCAGGAAGCCCAGGGCCGCCTTCAGCGGGACGAGGATCGAGCGGAAGACCAGCATCAGCAGCAGGAAGGCGAGGCCGACGACGAGCGCCAGGTAGGGCAGCAGCGCGTCGTTCATCTTCTGCGAGAAGTCGATGTTCATCGCGGTGGCGCCCGTGACCAGGACCTCGGCGCCGGTGTCGGCCTTGATGGCCTCGCCCGCGTCACGGATGTCGTGGACGACCTCCTCCGTGGCGTGGGAGGAGGGCCGGTCCTTCGGGATGACCGTGATCATCGCGGTGTCGCCGGCCTTGTTGAACTGGGCCGGGGTGACGGCGGCGACGCCGACGGACTCGATCTCCTCGGAGACCCGCTCGGCGGCGGCCTTGCCGTCGGAGCTGTCCTTCGTGTCGACGACGACCATCAGCGGACCGTTGAACCCGGGGCCGAAGCCGTCCGAGAGCATGTCGTACGCCTGGCGCTGCGTGGTCGACTTCGGCTGGGCGCCGTCGTCGGGCAGACCCATCTCCAGCGAGGCGGCCGGTACGGCGACGATGCCGAGGCCGAGGACGCCGACGAGCATGACCCAGACCGGCCTGCGCAGCACGAACCGCGCCCAGCGGGTGCCCATGTTCGGCTTGGCCTCGGGGCTCTTCTCCGCCTCGGCGGCCTTACGGGCCTTGCGGCCCATGACCCGCTTCCCCGCGAAGCCCAGCAGGGCCGGGACGAGGGTGAGGGCGATGACGACGGCGATCGCGACCGTTCCGGCGGCGGCGAAGCCCATCTTCGTCAGCATCGGGATGTTGACGACGGCGAGGCCCACCAGAGCGATGACCACGGTGAGCCCGGCGAAGACGACGGCGGACCCGGCGGTGCCGACCGCGCGCCCGGCGGCTTCCTCGCGCTCCCGGCCCTCGGCCAGTTCGGCGCGGTAGCGGGAGACGATGAACAGGGCGTAGTCGATGCCGACCGCGAGGCCGATCATCATGGCGAGGGTCGAGGTGGTCGTGCCGAGATCCAGCACGTTGGCCAGCGCGGTGATCGTCGAGACCCCGATGCCGACCCCGATGAGTGCGGTCAGCAGCGGCAGCCCGGCGGCGACCAGCGACCCGAAGGTGATGACGAGGACGATCGCGGCGATGATGACACCGATGATCTCCGCGGCCCCGGTGTGCGGCATGACCTGGAGGGCGTCACCGCCGATCTCCACCTTCATGCCGCTCTTCTGCGCGTCCTTGCCCACGTCCTCCAGGGCGTCCCGGGTCCCGTCGGTCAGCTCCATGGAGTTGACCTGGTAGGAGACCGAGATGTACGCGGTCGAACCGTCCTGGCTCACCGCCTTCTGCTGGAACGGGTCGGCGACCGAAGCGACCTGCTCCGATCCGGACTCCAGCTTCTTGACGATGCCGGTGATCTCGCGCTTGTTCTCGGCGTCGGTCACCTTCTCGCCCTCGGGCGCCTTGAAGACGACCCGGGCGGTCGCGCCGTCGGCGCTGTTTCCGGGGTTGCGCTCTTCCAGCAGGTCGAAGGCGCGCTGCGCCTCCGTACCGGGGATCGAGAAGGAACTGGAGGTGGCGGTGGACGCGGTGGCCGCACCGATGACGGCCACCGCCAGCAACGCCAGCCAGATCAGGGCGACGAAGCCGCGGCGGCGGAAGGTGAGCCGTCCGAGCTTGTAGAGGAAAGTGGCCACGGGGGCGTACTCCCGGTCAGGTCGTATGAGTGGAAATTGGGCGTGAGGGACCAGCCCGACGACGAGAGCGGCGCGTCAGGTGGAGCTTCGGGGAGAGGGCCGTGCGGGCGGGACGTGCCGTACGCGGGGACGAGCCGTACGGGCAGGTGGTGCGGGGACGTCAGACGCCGAGAGCGGGGAGAATCACGGAGTCCACGTAATCGGTGAGGAACGCCTGGTCGAGCGGGCGGTCCTCGATCAGCTGCCGGGCGGCCAGCGCGCCGACCAGCATGTGCGGGATGTACTTCAGCGCCGGATTGTCCGGACGCAGCTCGCCCCGGTCCACCGCCCGTTGCAGCAGCTGGTCGAGGCCGGTCATCTCCGGTTCGATCAGCAGGTCGCGCAGGGCCTGGAGCAGCTCGGGGTTCTCGTGGACGGCATGGCTCAGACCCCGCATCAGCGCGGCGTCCTTCTCCATCTGGCAGTCGTCGGTCCGGCTCAGCGCGGCATGGAAGTCACCGCGCAGCGAACCGGTGTCGATGTCCGAAAGGCTCCCGGGCTTGTTGTGCCGCAGCGCCTTCACGACCAGCTCGGGCTTGGAGCCCCACTGGCGGTAGAGAGTGGCCTTGCTCGAACGGGTGCGGGCGGCGACGGCGTCCATGGTCAGGGCGTCGTAACCGACCTCGCGGAGCAGATCGAGGACGGCCTCGTACAGCTCGCCCTCACGCTCGGGGGTCAGCCTGGTGCGTGCCATGTGCCGACCTCCTTCGCCTGCCTGTCACCGGTCCAGCGTTCCGTTCACCATCGAACGAAACTGTTTCGTACACCTGAACCGTACCCCCACCTCCCAGCGAAACGAAATCGTTTCGCTTGTGTCCTGCACCACAAGTTGCCCCGGGCTCCGCGCACCGAAAACATTGGGGGGTGAGTGACGACGTCGCGTATCTCCGTTTCCCGCACCTCCACCAGGACTTGCTGTGCTTCGCGGCCGAGGACGACCTGTGGGTCGCCCCCCTCGCCGCGCCGGGGCACCGGCCCGGACGCGCCTGGCGGGTGACCGTCGACCGGACCCGGGTCAGCCACCCCCGCTTCTCGCCCGACGGCACCGCCATCGCCTACACGACCTGGCGGACCCTGGACCCCGAGATCCACCTCGCCCCGGTGGACGGCGGCCCGGCGCGCCGGCTCACCTACTGGGGTTCGACGGACGCCCGGGTCTGCGGCTGGAGCCCCGACCCGGGCGAGGCCTGCCAGATCCTCGCCGTCTCCTCGCACAACCAGCCGTTCTCCTACTTCTCCTGGGCCTACAGCGTCCCCACCGACGGCAGCCCCGGAGGCAGACTTCCCTGGGGCCCGGTCTCCGACATCGCCGTCGCCGACATCGACGGCGAGCGCCGCACCCTGCTGCTCACCGGCACTCCCCCGCACGAACCCGCCGCCTGGAAGCGCTACCGGGGCGGGGCCACGGGCCGCCTGTGGCTGCACGGCGAGCGGCTGCTCCCGGACATCGACGGGCACCTCGCCAACCCGATGTTCGTCGGCCGCCGCATCGCGTTCCTCTCCGACCACGAGGGCGTCGGCAACCTGTACTCCTGCCGGGCGGACGGCACCGACCTGCGCCGCCACACCGACCACGACGCCTTCTACGCCCGCAACGCCTCCAGCGACGGGCACCGGGTGATCTACCAGTGCGCGGGCGAGCTGTGGCTGGCCGAGGACCTGGAATCGCCCGGGGCCACCCCGCGCAAGCTGGAGGTGCGCCTCGGGGGCCCGCGCACCGGCCGGCGCGTCCACCAGGTGCCCGCCGCCAGCAACGTCGACTCGCTCTCCGTCGACGAGACCGGCCGGGCCAGTGCCGTCACCGTACGCGGCAGCCTCTACTGGCTCACCCACCGCGACGGCCCCGCCCGCACCATCGCCGACACCCCGGGCGTGCGCGTGCGGCTGCCGGAGATGCTCGGCAGCGGCGGACAGGTCGCCTACGTCACCGACGCGGACGGACCCGACGCGGTCGAGATCGCCTATCTGCCGCGCGCCAGCGGCGACCGCCCGCCGCGCAGACTGGCCTCCGGGCTGCTGGGCCGGGTCCAGGAGATGGTCGCCGACCCGGACGGGCAGCGTCTGGCCATCGCCTCGAACGACGGCCGCCTGCTGCTCCTGGACACGGGCGAGGGAGAGGCGGAGCCGCCCTCCAGCGCAGTGCAGCCCGCCTCAGGCACTGCGGAGCCCCCCTCAAGCCCGGCGGAGCCCGCCGGGACCGCGCCGGAGCCCCCTCCGGCAGCGCCGAAGCCCCCCAGCGGCTCGACCCGCGCCGACCTGCACGCGGCCACCGGCGCGGCGGCCCCGGACAGCGCCGTTCCGGTCGACGAGCACCCCGGGCTCACCGAGCTGATCCGCTCGGTCAACGGCCCGGTACGCGACCTGGCCTTCTCCCCCGACGGCGACTGGCTCACCTGGTCGCACCCGGGCGTCGGCCGCTCGCTGCGGCAGATCAAGCTGGCCCGGATCTCCGGCCCCGGCGCCCCGGCGATCGTGGACGTCACCAACGGCCGCTTCGAGGACGAGAACCCGGTCTTCACCGAGGACGGCCGCTATCTCGCGTTCCTGTCCTGGCGCGGCTTCGACCCGGTGTACGACGTGCACACCGGCGACCTGTCCTTCCCGCTCGGCTGCCGCCCCTATCTGGTCCCGCTCTCCTCCGCGACCCCGTCCCCCTTCGCGCTCTCCCCGGACGGCCGCCCGGCGGCGGGCGGCCTGGACCCGGTGGACGTGCCGGACGGGGGTACGGGCGAGGGGTCCACGGTGATGGTGGAGTTCGAGGGGCTGGAGAGCCGGGTGACGCCGTTCCCGGTCTCCGCGTCCAAGTACTCGGCGCTCGCCCCGGTGAGCGGGGGCGGTCTGGTGTGGCTGCGCTGGCCGATCTCCGGGGCGCTGGGCGAGACGTTCGCGAACCCGGCCGACATGTCGGGGCGGCCCACCCTGGAGCACTTCAGCATCGCGAAGGCCCGCAGGACCGAACTGGTCGACCACCTGGACTGGTTCGCGGTCAGCGGCGACTCCTCGCGGCTGGTGGTGATGGACGACGGCGACCTGCGCGCCGTCCCCGCAACCGAGCCCGGCGACGGCGACTCCACGGTCTACCTCGACCTGCGCCGCATCCTGCACGAGGTCGACCCGGGGGCGGAGTGGCGGCAGGCGTACGGGGAAGCGGGCCGGATCATCCGGGACTACTTCTGGGAACCGGACATGTGCGGCATCGACTGGGACGGGGTGCTGGACCAGTACCGCCCCCTGGTCGAACGGGTCGCCTCTCCGGACGAGTTCGCGGACCTGCTGCGCGAGGTGCTGGGCGAGCTGGGGACCTCGCACGCGTACGTCTCCCCCGCCCGCCGCAACGAGGGCCCGCCGCACTACCAGCGGGCGATCGGCCTGCTGGGCGCCAACCTGGTCTGCCGGGACGGGGCGTGGACGGTCCAGCGCATCCTCCCCGGCGAGTCCTCGGACTCCAAGGCGCGTTCACCGCTGGCCGGTACGGGGATCAGGGAGGGCGCGGTCCTCACCCATGTCGACGGCCGGCCGGTGGACCCGGTGGCGGGCCCGTACCCGCTGCTGACGGCGGCGGGCGGCACGACGGTGGAACTGACCTTCTCCCCGGCGGGCGGCGGCCCCTCCCGCCGGGTGGCGATCATGCCGCTGGTCGACGAACGCCCGCTGCGCTACCAGGACTGGGTCGCCAAACGCCGTGACGTGGTACGGGAGTTGAGCGGCGGAAAGTGCGGCTATCTGCACATCCCGGACCTGGGCGGCTCGGGCTGGGCCCAGTTCAACCGGGACCTGCGCCTGGAGGTGGCCCGGCCCGCGCTCATCGTGGACGTACGGGGCAACGCCGGCGGCCACATCAGCGAGCTCGTCGTGGAGAAGCTCACCCGCACGATCCTCGGCTGGGACCTGACCCGTGACGCGCAGGCGGTCAGCTACGCCTCCAACGCTCCGCGCGGCCCGGTCGTCGCCCTGGCCGACGAGGCCACGTCCTCGGACGGCGACATGATCACCGCGGCGTTCCGGCTGCTGAAGCTCGGCCCCGTGGTGGGCCAGCGCACCTGGGGCGGCGTGGTCGGCATGACCGGCCGCCACCGGCTGGGGGACGGCACGTCGATCACGGTCCCGATGAACGCCGCCTGGTTCGACACGTACGGCTGGTCGGTGGAGAACCACGGGGTGGAGCCGGACGTGGAGGCACTGCGCACCCCGCTGGACTGGGCGGAGGGGCGGTACGCGGTCCTGGACGACGCGGTCCGCCTGGCGCTGGACCTGCTGGCGGCCCACCCGGCGGCGACGCCGCCCTCGTACGACACGGTCCCGGACCTGCGCAGGCCGCCGCTGCCGCCGAGGTGACGGGCGGTCGACCAGCCCTCCGTCCCCCGTGCGCGCGGAACGGGCACCCGTCCGGGCGCGCCGGGCGGGCGCCCGTCCGCGGGCGGCGGACACGATGGGAGGGGCTGGCCACGTACGAGGGAGAAGCATGACCGAGAACCGCTCGGACCGGATCGCGCGCGGCCGGCCCGGCAACGGCCCCGGCCCGGCCCCCGCCCCGCACGACCTGCGGCGGATCGGGGCCGCCCCGGACTTCTGGTATCCGGTCGCCCTCTCCCGGAACGTACGGAAGGAAGGGGTGGCGGCGGCCGTGTTCGCCGGGGAGCGCATCGCGCTGTACCGGGCCCGGAGCGGTGCCGTCCACGCACTGGAGGACCGGTGCGCGCACCGGCAGGTGCCGCTGAGCATGGGCGTCGTCGACGGTGAGACGCTGCGCTGCTGCTACCACGCCTGGGCCTACCGCGGCGACGGCCGCATCTCGCAGATCCCCTACCTCGCCAAGGGCGACGCCCGGCCGCCGCGCGGAGTGCGGGCCTATCCGGTGCGCGAGGCGTACGGCCTGGTGTTCGTCTTCCCGGGCGCCCCGGAGAAGGCGGCGCTCACCCCGCTGCCGGACATCCCGGCCCACGCCTCGCCGCGGTACCGGACGATGACGTTCTCGCGGACCGTGCGCTGCCACTACTCGTTCCTGCACGAGAACCTGCTCGACATGAACCACCAGTTCCTCCACCGGGGCGTGGTCGGCAGGCTCCAGCCGAAGCTGCTGGGATACGAGAGCGGCCCGGCCTCGGTGGAGGCCCGCTACCTCTTCACCCACACCGGGGGCAAGCGCAACCGCAGCGCGGGCCTGCTCGCCGCCGAGGGGCTCGGCGGCCGGCCGTCCAGCGACGTCATGACCATCCGCACCGAGTACCCC
Source organism: Streptomyces sp. YPW6 (assembly GCF_018866325.1). Taxonomy (NCBI): domain Bacteria; kingdom Bacillati; phylum Actinomycetota; class Actinomycetes; order Kitasatosporales; family Streptomycetaceae; genus Streptomyces; species Streptomyces sp. YPW6. The sequence goes on along the minus strand of NZ_CP076457.1, from coordinate 4,623,993 downwards.
TACCAGACGCTGGACCTGGTTCCGGAGAAGGCCGACCACCCGGCCCTGCGCCTCTGGGCGGTGTACGTCCCCGAGGACGCCCAGCAGCGCGTCTGTCACGCGTACGGACTGCTCATGATCGAGAAGCCGAGGGTCTCCGCCGCCCTGACCGTGGCCTGGCCGTTCATCCGGCACTTCACCGAACGGGTCTTCGCGGAGGACCGCATGGCCGTCGAGGCCGAGCAGCGGGCGTGGGACGAGCAGGGCGAGGACCGCAACCACGAGGTCTTCTCACTGATCCTGGACGTCCGCGACGTCCTGCGCGCGAACGGCGTCCCGCTGTAACCGCGCACACAAGGAGGAGGCGCACCCGATCACCCGGGTGCGCCTCCTGACGCGACGCGTACGCACGCGCTGACCGCAGCACGTACGCGTCACACCTCAGCGACCGTCAACGGTCAAAACGCTCGCGCGCCTGGTCCGCGGCGTCCTGGGCACGGTCCTTCATGCCCGAGGAGGAGTCCTGCCGCTGGTCGCGGGCCCGGGAGGCCCGGTCCTGGGCCTCGTCCTTGCCCTGACCGGCCTTCTGCTTGGCCTGGTCGGCGAGCTCCTGCGCCTTGTCCTTGAACTGGTCTGCGATACCCATGCTGTTCACTCCTGGGGTGTCCGTGGGACGGATGGAGGTGGCCCCCAGCGGGGCCGTGCTCAGCGTTGCATGCCCCGACATCCCGCGCATTTCGGACTGCTACCCACCGTGACATGAGCCTCGTCCGCCCGCCGGACACCCCTCAGGTCCGGTCCGCGCGCGCATCCTGGTCCGCCGCGCCCCCGGCCCCCACCAGGCCCTTGGGCACGGTGTGGAGGCGCGGTTCGAAGCGCCGCATCTCACGCTGTCCGCCGAGCGCGATGACCGAGGGCAGGTAGCCGCGGACCGACTGCATCCCGCGCAGCCACCACTGGGCGTACACGTGCGGGGAGCGGCGCGCGATGCCGTCCACGATCCGGTCGACGGCCGGGCCGAGCGGGTAGGTGCGGTTCATCGGCCACGGCAGCCGCTGCCGCAGCTCGCGCATCACGTCGTCCTGGTCCGCGCCGCGCACCATGTCGGTGTCGGTCCAGGAGAGGTAGCCGACGCCGACCTTGACGCCCTTGTAACCGACCTCGGCACGCAGGCTGTGCGCGAAGGCCTCGACGCCCGACTTGGACGCGCAGTACGCGGTCATCATCGGGGCCGGTGTGATCGCGGCCAGAGACGCTATCTGCAGGAAGTAGCCGCGGCTCTCCGTCAGCACCGGCAGGAAGGCCCGGCCCGTGACGGCCCCTCCGATGAGGTTGACCTCGATGACTCGCCGCCAGGCGTCCGGGTCGGACTCGGCGAACGGGCCGCCCGCGGCGACGCCCGCGTTGGCGACGACCACGTCGACCTTGCCGAATCGTTCCTTGACCTCCTGTGCGACCCGGGCCATCGCCGCGTGGTCGGTGACGTCGGCGAACCAGTGGCCGCTCTCGCCGTGCAGACGTGCCGACACCTGCTTCAGCTCGTCCGGCTCCAGGCCGACGAGCGCGAGGGTCGCCCCGCGTGCGGACAGCTTGCGGGCGAGCAGTTCGCCCACGCCCCGGGCCGCGCCGGTGACGACGACGACCTGGCCCTCCAGATTCCGCTTGCCGCTCATGCGACATCCTCCTTCTCCGCCGTGGCGGCCGCGCCCGTGGCGACGTACCGGATGACCAGCTCCCTGATTTTCGCCGAAACGGCCTCCGGGGCCTCGACCGGCGTCATGTGTCCCATGCCCGTCAGCTCGGTCAGGCCGAGGCCGGCCGGCAGGGCGTCCGCGATGGCGCGGGCGTGGACCGGCGGGGTCAGCCGGTCGTCCGTGCCGGCGATCACCGCGGTGGGCACCCGCAACGCCCGTACGCCCGCGGCGAGATCCAGCTCGGCGAGCACATGCCCCCACTCCACCCGGGCGCGGCGCGGACAGGCGTGCACGACACGGGCGCAGGCGTCGACCCGGTCCGGGGCCGAACCCCGCCCCATCGTGGCGTACTTGAGGATCTTCCTGGAGACCGGGTTCACCGGGCCGAGGGGGGCTTTCGCGCCCAGTACGGCGGTGGTGAGCCGGGTCCGCAGCGCACCGGCGCGGAACGGCAGGACCCGGGCCTCGGCGGCCAGCCGCTCAGCCCCGGTGGAGCACAGCAGCACGGCGGCGGCGTGCTCGCGCAGCCCGGGGCGCTCGGCCGCCGCCATCACCGTCATCCCGCCCATGGAGTGCCCGGCGAGCACCGCCTTGCGGCCCGGGGCGAGCGCCGCGGCGAGGACCGCTTCGAGGTCGTCGGCGAGCGCGTTCGTGCTGTAGCCGCCGGGGCCGGGCTCGGGGGTGAGCCCGTGGCCGCGCTGGTCGTAGGCGATGACGCGGTGGTCGGCGGCCAGGTCGCGGATCTGGGCGTCCCAGAAGCGGGTGTTGCAGGTCCAGCCGTGGGCGAGGACGACGGCGGGCGCGTCCTCGGGGCCGTGCAGTTCGACGTGGACGCGCGAACCGTCGGCGGAGCGGGCGGTCAGCTCGGCGGCGGGCACGGGCGGCACGGTGTCGCGGTGCAGGAGCCGGCTCATCGCGCGGCCTCCTCGGCGACGGGTCCGGCCTCCGCGACCGCGGTCACGGTCTCGCGGTCGGCGCGGCCGGGCTGCTCGGGGACGCGGCCGGCCCCGGCGGCCCGCTGCCCGCCGCCGGCCCGGACGACGTCGTACTCCGCGAGGTCCACCGACCGGGTCTGCCGCCGGAACTCACCCGTCGTCCCCGGCCAGACGGTGGTGTTGCGGCCCGCCTCGTCCAGGTACCAGCTGGTGCAGCCGCCGGTGTTCCACACCGTGCGCTTCATCCGCTGCTGGACCTTGTCGTTCCACGCGGTGACGGACGCGGCCCTGGCGTCGAGCGCGGCGCGTCCGCCCAGCACGTCCAGCTGACGGAGGTAGTCGGCCATGTAGTTCAGCTGGGACTCGATCATCAGGATCATCGAGGAGTTCCCGAGGCCCGTGTTGGGGCCGATGATCGTCATCCAGTTGGGGAACCCGGCGGCCGTCGCGCCGCGCAGCGAGTTCATCCCGTCCTTCCAGGTCTCGGCGAGGGTGATGCCCTCCGCTCCGACGACCCGTTCGGCGATCGGCATGTCCGTCACGTGGAAACCGGTGCCGAAGATGATCGCGTCGACCTCGGCCTCGGTGCCGTCGGCGGCGATCACCGTGGAGCCGCGTATCTCGCCGAGCCCGGAGGCGACCACGTCCACATTGGGCTGGGCGAGCGCCGGGTAGTAGGTGCTGGAGAGCAGGATCCGCTTGCAGCCGATGCGGTAGTCGGGGGTCAGTTTGGCCCGCAGCGCCGGGTCCTTGATGGCCCGCGCCATGTTGGACTTGGCTATCTTCTCCACCAGCCCCAGCTGGTCGGGGTGCTTGGTGAAGGCGCTGACCTGCAACTCCCTTATGCCCCAGAGCAGTCCGCGACGCGCGGTGCCGGTGGCGGGGACCGCCCGGTGCAGGGCCCGCTCGGCCTTGCTGATGGTGCGGTCCATCCGCGGCATGACCCAGGGCGGCGTGCGCTGGAAGAGCGTGAGCTTCGCGGTCTTCGGCTGTATCGCGGGGACGATCTGGATCGCGGAGGCGCCGGTTCCGACCATCGCGACGCGCTTGCCGGCCAGGTCGTAGTCGTGGTCCCAGCGCGCGGAGTGGAAGACCTTGCCGGGGAAGGAGTCGAGCCCGGGTATGTCGGGCATCTTGGGGTCGGAGAGCGGACCGGTGGCGGAGACGACGACATCGGCGTGCAGCGTGGCGCCGTTGGCCGACTCGATCACCCAGTACAGGTTCTCCCGGTCCCAGCTCATCAGCTTCACCTCGTGGTTCAGCCGGATGTGCGGGCGGAGCCCGAAGGTGTCGGCCACCCGCTCCAGGTAGGCCCGGATGTGCTCCTGGCCGGAGAAGGTGCGCGGCCAGTCCGGGTTGGGCGCGAAGGAGAAGGAGTAGAGGTGGGACGGTACGTCGCAGGCGCAGCCGGGGTAGCTGTTGTCCCGCCAGGTCCCGCCGACCGAGGCGGCCCGCTCCAGGACGACGAAATCGGTGATGCCTTCGCGGCGCAGCCGGACGGCGGCCCCCAGGCCCCCGAATCCGGTTCCGATCACCGCCACACGTACGTGCTCCTGCTGGGCCATGCTGCCGCCTCCCGCGGTACGTCACACGACTTTGCCAGCAATCACTGGCATGGTTCGGAGAGTAGAGCAGGACCGTACTGATGGGTAGGGGGCGGACCGAGGAAAGTTACCGGCGGTACAACATAGGGTGCCCCTGTGGCTGAAGGACGCGAGCACCGCGAATACCGCATGGAGGAGCTGGCCAGGGAAGCCGGCATCACCGTGCGGACCCTGCGCTTCTACCGGGAGCGCGGGCTGATCCCGCCACCTCGCCGCGAGGGCCGGATCGCCTGGTACGACGACCACCACCTGGCCCGGCTGCGGACCATCGCGGGCCTGCTGGAGCGCGGCCACACACTCAACGGCATCGCCGACCTGGCCGCCACCTTCGAGAGCGGCCGCGACGTCGCCGAAGTGCTGGGCCTGGGCGAACCGACCGAGGAGACCCCGGTCCGGCTCACCCCCGAGCAGCTCGCGGACTACTTCGAGGGCGAGGTCACGCCGGAGAACCTCGCCGCCGCACTGGACCTGGGCTATCTCGCCACCGACGGGGACGAGATCGTGCACATCAGCCGCCGCCTCCTGGAGGTGTCGGCCGAGCTGGTACGGGAAGGGGTGCCGCTGTCCACGGTGCTCTCCTCGGGCCGCCGCGTCCGCGAGCACGCGGAGGCGCTCGCGGAAATCTTCGTACGCGTACTGCATGCCCACGCACAGGAGACCGAACCCGCCCAACTCCGGCCCTTGGCCCGCGCGGTGGTGGACGCGGAGCTGTCGATGGCCCTGGACCGGAGGCTGCGCCGCGAGGACGGCACGCAGCCCCCGAAGACGTAGGCGCCCCCGGGAGCGCGGGGCGTCGGCGCAGGCGCGGGACGTCGGCGCAGGCACGGGACGCTGGCGCAGGCACCGACCCGGGCGCCCCCGAAGCGGAGGCTACCGCTCGTAGACGACGGTCACCGGCGCGTGGTCGCTCCAGCGCTCGCCGTGCGTGGCCGCCCGCTCGACCCAGGCCTTCACCGCACGCCCGGCCAGCCCCGGAGTGGCCATCTGGTAGTCGATGCGCCAGCCGCTGTCGTTGTCGAAGGCCCGCCCCCGGTAGGACCACCAGCTGTACGGCCCCTCGACGTCCGGGTGCAGCGACCGCACGACGTCCACGTACGCGGCCTCCTCCAGGACCCGGGTCAGCCAGGCGCGCTCCTCGGGGAGGAAGCCGGAGTTCTTGCGGTTGGCCTTCCAGTTCTTCAGGTCGGCCTCCTGGTGGGCGATGTTCCAGTCACCGCAGACCACGACCTCGCGGCCGTCCGCGGCCGCCCGCGCCTTCAGCCCCTGGAGGTAGGGAAGGAACGCGGCCATGAAGCGCTCCTTCTCGTCCTGCCGCTCGGTGCCGACCTCACCGGAGGGCAGGTACAGACTCGCGACGGTGACCCCCGGGAGGTCGATCTCCGCATACCGGCCGCTCGCGTCGAACTCCTCGGCCCCGGGCACCCCGTGGCCGCCGAAGCCGATCTGCACCCGCTCGGGGGCCTGCCGCGCGTAGACCGAGACGCCCGCGCGGCCCTTGGCGGCGGCGGGCGCGTGGACGGTGTGCCACCCCTCGGGGGCGCCCACTCCCTCGGGGAGCTGGGCGAGCTCGGCCCGCACTTCCTGGAGGCAGACCACATCGGCCTCGGTCTCCGCCAGCCACTCGACGAAGCCCTTCTTGGCGGCGGCCCGGAGCCCATTAACATTCACAGAAGTCACTGTGTACAAAACATGCCCCTAAAGCGCATCGTTCCCTGAGACCTCCTACGCGCGAGGCTCCCAGGGGTCAGCCTCCCATACGGGGTGCGCCTCGATGCCGACCACGCCGTTCTGCCGGAAGACGGCGACGCGGCGCAGCACCTGCTTGAGTAGTGCGTTCATCTCCACCGGCTTCATGTCGTTCCACGCATCCAGAAGCCCGATGAGCAGAGGCTCGTAGTCCTTGCGGTGAGGCGCTGACTCGATGCTGGCCACACGCTCCATCGCAGAGACGTTCACGCTCTGCTGCTGCCGGATCTTGTCGCGGGCGGACTCGTATTCCCCGGGCCCGTAGTCGTCAGGGTTCACGGCACGGTCCGCGCGAAGGTTGGTGAGCGCCTGGGCAAGCTTCGCGGCCTCGGCCTCCAACCGCGCCCGCTCGCGGGCCGCGGTAATGCGAGGGTCGGGGGCAGAGCTGCGGGGCGCCGGAACCGAGGGGCTGTCGTCAACGTCGTCGGCCACCTCTCCAGCCACCCAGTCACGCACGAGCCCTTCCAGGTGCTCGCGCGTGGTCCAGATGCCATCGCAACCCGCGCGGCCGGTGTTGTGCCTTCGCCCGCAGGCGTAGGAGTAGCCCAGCACATTCGCCGTCTCCCCCTCGACGACCCGTTCGGCGCTCTGCGCTGGCATCGTGCCTTTGCAGTCGCGGTGCTTGAGCAGATTTGTCAGTGCGTAGAGCGGAGTCCTCGCTCGCGGCGGGGTCCTCTTCATCTCCTCCCGTCGCTCGCGGTAGCTCTGCCACAGCTCCGCGCTGATCAGTTCCTCTTGAGCGCCGGGGATGAACACGGTGTTCGTGCAGTTGCTGCGCTTTTCCTGCGGGCAGGTGCACGCCGGGTCGTGGATACGCAGGAGTCCGGCGGCGAATCCCGAGTCCATATAGCGGATGAGGGTCTGCACGGTCCACAGCCCTCCGCGTACCGTGCGGTGACCGGCCCCGTTGATCTGCCCCACAAGTTCGTAAAACGTCTCCCCGTCTACATAGGCCCGGTAGCAGTTGGCCACGGCGGGCCCCGCTTCGGGTTGCGCCTTATAGCTCTCCTCCTGGAGCCGCCAGCCGGTCGGCGAGGTGGCGTCGGGGACGCGGCGCGGTGCCCAGATGTATCCCCAGCGAGGCCGGCCGGTGGCGGGCAGGTGCAGCTTGTAGCGGCGAAAGTCGTGGGTCTCCCGCCATTGCTCGCCACGTACGTCGGACTCATAGGCGGCAAACTCGAACAGGATGCCGCGCTGGAGTCGGCCCGTCGCGGTCCGGGCGTCAACTTCCTCAGTGGCGGAGGCGAGTTGCCCGCCTGCGTCCTCCAGGCGCTTGAGGTTGATTGGTACGCCATCGCGTGTACGGCCAAAGCGGCTGTACTTCCACACAGCGATGCCCTTGGCCTCGCCACGCTCTACGGCGGCGATACCCTTCATGATCTTGCGCTTGAAGTTTCGGCCGGTCTGGTCAAGATCCTCGATCCAGCCGACGATGCGGTACCCGGCGCGTCTGGCCAGCGCCTCAATTGCCGTGCGCTGAAGCTCCGGCGAGATCTTCTCTTCTTTCCAGGTCGAAACCCTGATGTAACCGAGCCAGGGCTCGCCGTCGGTGTCGACGGGCGAGCCCTGGAAGGTGGCTGGTGCCTGCTGTGGTGTCACGGCTCCTCCGGCGCGGCCGTGAGTAGGCCGCGCGATACGTGGGTGAGTGCGAGGGCGTACCCGGCGCGGTGTGCGTCGGTCAGCTGCTGAGCGGTGGGTTCCTGCGGTGTTCTGCGGGTGACCCGGTATGCGCTCAGGAGGCGGGCACCGATGGCGACCCCGGCCGCGACGGCGATGGTGGCCGGGGTGATGGTGATGTGGTGCATGTGCCCTCCGTGGTGGCGCTGCGCTATCCGGCGGTGGGGTCACCGGGGGGTGGTGATTTTGGTGTGAGTGTGTCGACGACCCCTCGTAGCACCTGCCGTGCAGTGGGGTCGGTAATGCCAAGCGCGTCGGCTGCTTCGTCGGCCGTCATATGGCCTTGCGGTCGTTGGGCGCCCCCGAGTTCGTCGGGGGCGATGACGCCTGCTTCGACGAGCATGACGCCGAGTCGAACGCCTAGGGCGTCACCGACCTTCTCCAGGACGGCAATGTCGGTGCTGCCCTCGCCGCGCAAGATGCGGCTGATGGTGGCCTTGCTGACTCCAGCTGCTTCGGCGAACCGGACCTGACCTCCGCCGCGCGGGCTAAGGGAGTAGCCGCGGGCGGTCAGTTGGTCATGGAGCCAGCCGGCGAATTCGTGGGGCGTCCGTCGTCTCATGAGTGAAACGTATCTCGCGTGAAACGGGCACGCCATCCGGTCTTGCCGTTCGACCGAAACCGGGTTGACACAGCATGACAAAACCCCCCGCCTGTGTAAATTTGCTCGAACGTTCAATCGATCGTCGCGCACCTGGCTGCACGCGTCAAGCGCCTTCGCTTGTGAAGGAACTGTAAACCAGACCGGTGATCCGGTTTCCAATGACATCTCACGTCCCACCACTCACACGTGCTACGTTTCTCTCGTGAAACATACGTTTCGCAACCGAGAGGAACGCACCGCCATGTCGTACGACCGCACCGCACTGCTCGCCGCCGCCCAGGCACGCGGTGACCAGCACTATCGCGAGATGGGCCAGCGGCTCGGCATCAGCCGCGCTACCGCGTGGCGACTGTGGACCGGGCGCACCGCGCCGTCCGCCGTCACCGCCGCCGCCTGCGAACGCGAGTACGGAGTACCCGCCCGCCAGCTGATCGCCCCGGCTGCCGCATGACCAGCACCGCCATCCCCCGTGACCAGGCCATCCGCAACGCCCGCGCCGTTCTCGACCGCGCCCTAGACCGGATCGCCCGCGACCGCGCCGAGGGCCGCCTCGCCCCCGACGCCGTGGCCAGGCTCCAGCTTGCAGAAGCCAGGTATGCCCGCCGCCATCGGCAGCAGGAACCCGCCCCCCGCGCCGCCTGAAAACGACTTCGGGCCGCCCCGGATTGCGCCCGGGACGGCCCGACCACGACCCGTGAGGAGACACGACTCGTGAACACCCAGCACAGTACCCGCCGCCCGCTCCGCGCCGCCCAGGCCATCCGTGGCGGGCAGGCCGGCCGCCGCCACATCACCCGCGCCGGTGTCATCCGCCGCCAGCTCGACCAGATCGCCCCCGGCGTCGCCGTCGTCTGCATGGTGCCCGTGACGACCGCTGGGGCGCACGGCATGCACGTGATGCTGCTGAACGACCTCGCGCAGCCGATCGGCGACGACGACGCGCACCGTGCCGCCGGTCGTCTGCTCCGCCACGCGTTCCCCGCCGCCCGGGACACCGCCCACGACTACTACGTGCAGTCCGGGTGCATGGTCGACGCCACCCCCGCCGCCCCGGCCGCGCTCGGCACCGACACCGCCCCGGCCGCCCTGTGATCCGCCCCGGCATCACCGCCGCCGGTGACCGCGTCTGTCTGCCCGTCGGCGAGCAGCTGTTCGTGCCGTTGGTCGATGCCCTCGCCGTCGCCTACACCGAGGACCCCGAAGCGGTCGGCCGGCTGCTCGCCGGGCACGCCGTGCGCGTGCTCGCCCTGGACTTCGCCGAGTGCTCCCTCGACATGCCGGAGCACGAGCGGTCGATGCGCGCGGCCGAGGCCGACGGCACCCGCGAGGCGCTGCTCGGCGAGCTGCCCGACGAGGTGCAGCGGGACCCGCTGCTCACCCCGGACGACGCGATCACCCTCGGCACCCGACTCACCAAGATCGCCGGATTCATCCGACTGCACCCCCGAAAGGCACGCCGCGCATGACCGTCACCGCACTCCCCACCGCACACACCCCGGCCGCCGTCGCGCCCGCTCGCGGCGGCGCGCTGTCCCTCTCGCACATGAGCCCGTACGAGGCGTGGCAGTTCTGCGAGTCCCTGGCCAAGACGCCGTTGCTGCCCGACGTCTACCGCAAGAACCCCGCATCCGTTCTGTGGGCACTGGAGTACGGCCGCGCCCTCGGCCTCGACGTCGTCACCACCATCACGACCATCCACGTCATCAAGGGCAAGCCGTGCCAGTCCGCTGACCTGATGTTGGGCCGCACCAGGACGGCCGGCCACCGCGTCCGCATCAAGAGCGAGCGCACACAGTGCGTCGTGTCCATCCAGCGGCACGACGACCCCGACGACGAGACCGTGATCGAGTGGACCCTTGACGACGCGGTAACCGCCGGTCTGTGCACGCTGCGGGACGGCCGCCCGTACTCGCGGGACCAGAAGAACCAGCCGCAGCCGTGGGAGAAGTACCCGCGGGCGATGCTGCGGTCCCGCGCCATCGCCGAGGCTGTGCGCTCCGCGTGCCCCGAGGTGCTTCACGGGGCGATCTACACGCCCGAGGAGTTGGGCGAGGTCGTCGACCAGGACGGTAACCCCGTGGTCGTCGTCGAGCGCGACACCGACCCGGTGCAGCAGACCGCGACCGTGGTGCAGTCGACGCCGAACCAGCCCCCGGCACCAGCCCGCGACTACCTTGCCGAGGCCGTCGCGACCGCGGACGCGGCCGAGCTAGACGCGATCGAGGCCGCCGCCCGTGAGAACGGCGCACCGGCCCCGTACCTCGCCGCTCTCGCCGACATCCGGACAGCGCACGAGGCGCAGAACGTCGAGGCTGTGCGGGAGCTGCACCAGCGCCTCACGGAGGCCGGGGCCGAGTCCGCGCACCTCGCCCGTATCGCAACGATCGGCGCAACGAAGCCGGGGGCCAAGGTCCCCGGGCGAAACGAGCAGCCGAGCGGCCCCGCCCCCTACTCCGTGTCCGATGCCGTCGCGGCCGAGGGTGCCATGGGGGCCGAGCCCTCCGCCGAGCAGCCCCCGCGCATGGAACGGGCGAAGGACCCGGCCGACGAGGCTGCCGAGGCTGCCGAGGCCGAGAACGCGCTCCGGCTCGCCGCGTCTCGCGCCAACCTCCCGACCCTGGACGCCGACTTCCAGACCGTCTACGGCATCCCCCTTGAGCAGGCGACCGCCCAGCAGCTCAACACGTTCCGCGCGAAGATCGAGGCCGCCGGGGGTGCTCAGTGACCGCCGTCGAGCCGAAGCCGCAGGCCCCTGACCCGGCGTATCTCGCCGCCGTGCTCCGGCACCGGCAGGCCATGGCTGCCCAGCTCGACCGCGCCAAAGCCATGTTCGCCGAGGTCGACGCCGACGCGTCCGCGCTGCTCGCGCAGCAGTACAAGGCCACCAAGAGCACCAAGTCCGAGGTGACGCTCCCGGACGGCGAGACGAAGTTCGCGACCGTGACCCGCGTCGGTGGCGAGGCCGAGGCGCAGGTTACAGACCGCGAGGCGTTCACCGCGTGGGTTCGGGACACGTACCCGGAGTTCTGGAACTTCAAGATCGTTCCGGCCAGCACCGTGACTGTGGTCGATGACGCGTTCGTGGACCGCGTGTTGGCCTCCGTGAGCGCCGCCAACGGCCCGGAGTACGCCGACCCGGAATCGGGCGTCGTGCACACCGTGCCGGGCGTCGCGATCCGGCCCACGCGCCGCGCCTACTTCCGATGGCTGTTCACCCGCTCGACCAAGTCGCAGCCGCTCGACGGCCGGGAACTCGCCGCGCAGGCGATCAACGCCGGACTGATCAGCACGGACACACCGCCCGCTCTCCCCGCCGCCCCGGCCGACGATCAGCCGGCCGCCGCATAGCCACCCCGCAGGGCCCGCCCGACCCAACCGGGCGGGCCCGGAAGGACCACCCCATGCGCATCATCACGGACGCCGAGCGCGCCCAGATCATCGAGAAACTGGAGAGCGGCGCAACCGACCGCGCCGTTGCCGCCACGTGCGGCATCGACCGCAACACCGTCGCACGCTTCCGCCGCGACCTCCGCATCCCGCCCGCCCCGCGCCCCGTGCCGCCGAACCGGTCGACGCTCACCGTCGAGGAGAAATGGCGGACGTTCGTCACCCCGGCCGACGAGCGCGGCCACATGAAGTGGACCGGCCGACTCGCGAGCGGCACCACCCCCGTCATGACGCACGCGGGCCGCACCATCACCGCCCGGCCGATCGCCTACCGCATGCACGCCGGCCGCGACCCCGTCGGGTACGTCCGCCCCGGGTGTGGGCAGTCGGACTGCGTCGCCCCGGAACACCTGGAGGACGAGCAGGACCGGGTGCGCGAGCGCGCCGACCTCGGCGTCATGCTCGGCCGCCGGACACGCATCACCGAGTGCCGCCAGGGCCACCCCGTCGCCACCCACCGCAAATACCTTCCGAACGGGGCCGGGTACTGCGCCACCTGCCACCAGGAGGCCAAGCAGGCTCGGCAGGCCGCCGCGTGACGGCCGCCGCCCGCCTCGACCGGGCCCGCCGCCACCTCGACACCCCGCCGCCCGCCACGGTGCCCGGACAGCTCGCCGTCGAGGTCGAGCGCCCGCCGCGCCCGTGCGAGGACGGCAACCCGCCGTGCCGGGCGCTCCCGACCCGCCCGTACCCGTGCGGCCCCCGGTGCGACGACCACCAGCCCGGCAACACCCGCCCGTACTACCAGCCGAGGAGGTCGACCGCGTGACCGTGACTTTGCTGCCGCCGGTCTCATACGGCCTTGCCGCCCACATCAACGACCAGGCCCTCACGGAGGGCCCGCGGTTCGTGCGGACGGGCGGCATGTCCCGCTGGCACCGCCCCCGTTCCGGCGTGCTCATGGCCGACGGCCGCACCATCTACACCGTGTGGTGTGGGCAGCAGGCCGGAGGGAGCAGCCAGGCCCGCCCGCTGCTCACCGCCGAGGCCGTGCTCGACGATCTGCCGGTGTGCGCCACGTGCGACGGGCGGGCCGTTGGTGCCGGGCAGGAGTCGGACGGTCCGGCCGGCCGACGGCTGCTGTTCGGGCCGCGCACCCTCGCGCCGCCCCGGTGGTGCCCCGGCTCCCGGACGGACCTGTACGAGCCCCTGCCGGGCGGTACGGCCGCCGAGTGCCTTGCCTGCCGTGACGTGCACCCCATCCGGGCCATGGGCGGCCCGTATGCCTCCCGCGCCGCGATCGTCCAGCACCCGCCAGGCGAGGCCCTGTTCGCCCCCTGCGAGTTCCACCGCTGGAAGCATCCCGCCCGCAACCGCGAGGGCCGCCTCGCCTGCGCCTGCGGACGCCCCCTCACCACCCCCTGACGGCCCGGGGGCGAGGACGAGCCGCCGCGCCCCTCGCCCCCGGCGCCCACCCCCGAGCAAGGAGCACAACCCCAGTGCCATGGTTCAAAGTGGACGACACCGCCCACGCACACCCGAAGCTGCTGAAGGCCGGTAACCCCGCTGTCGGCTTGTGGATGCGCGCGGGGGCGTACGCCGCGCAGCACCTCACCGAAGGCACCGTTCCCGGTGTCGTCGCCCAGCTCTACGGCACCGCGCCCCAGGCCCGGAAGCTGGTCGCCGCCGGTCTCTGGCACGCGGCCGGCCACGCCTGCCCCCGGTGCCCGCAGCCCGCCGAGGGCGACTACGTCATGCACGACTTCTTGGTCTACAACCCGACCAAGTCGGCCGTGGAGAAGGACCGCGAGAAGGCCGCCGACCGCCAGCGCCGGGCCCGCGAGAAGGCCGCGGAGCGACAGAACCAGACGCGTAATCGCTCCGATCAGCCGCGCGAAAGCGACTCTTTCGCGGGTGAAAGGTCGGCCGAAAATCTCGAAAGCGGTTCGGAAAGCATCGCGTTTCCGGATCTCTTTGCAGGTCAGGAGGGGTCGTCACAGCGTGACGGTATGGACCCGTCACGGTCCCCCCGACCCGACCCGTCCCGTAGTACCTCCTTCGGAGGTACACCCCCTAACCCCCAAGGGGGGAAGGGCGCAGCAGCCACGCTGGTCGATGAGTGGTGGTCGTCGTACGGCTGTGGGACGGCGCAGTCCCGGAAGTCCGTACACCGTGCGGTTGAGGATGCGCTCGGCAACGGCCTGGCTCCGGAGCTGCTGGCTGCCGCGCTCGACCGGCTCGGCCAGACCTCGAAGCCGGTCACGGGCGGAACGCTCCAGTTCGCGCTATCGGACATCCGTCGTCCGGCTGCCGGTGCCGCTGTGATTCCGCTGAACCCGAATGCCCCGCGCCCGCTCGGCCGTGCCGCCCAGGCTGCCGCGTGGATGGCCGCCGCCGTCGAGAACGACCCGCAGGAGAACGTCCGATGATTCGCGCACATGTCGCCGCTCTGCTGGCCTACGTCGACAAGCTCGACCCGTCCCGCGCCCCGGCAACGCAGGAGGCCGCCCTCGAACGCCTCGACGCATGGGCCGATGTGCTGCTGGATGTGGCACCCCGGGCCCCGCACCCGGAGGGCCATGACTGGGACGCGTCGCACGTGGTACGCCGCCACATCGCCAGCAGCCCGTACCCGATCAAGCCGTCCGACGTGTCCCGCCCCTGGTACGCGTTCCGGGCGGACGTGATCCGCCGTCACGCCGGGACGTTCGAGCCGGGGCTCCACCCGGAGATCGACCCGGACGCCGCCCCCGGTCGCGCCTACTTCGCCGCGCTCCGTGGGTCGTTGCAGGCCGTTGCTGCCGGGGAGCAGCCCGCGGTGACCAGTCGAGCCATCGGCCCGGCCGCCCTCGCCCCGGAGACCCCGCAGCAGGCGTACCAGCGTGAGGAGTTGGTGCGCCGGATGAAGGCCGGGCATCGGGCCGGCCGCGACGAGAACGCCCGCCGCCTGGCGCTTGTCAGCCAGTTTCCCGACTTGCTCGCCGCGATGCACCGCTTGCCCGGTCACCGCATGTGGCGGGGGTCCGTCGGCGGCAACGCCCGCGCCGCCGCGATCGTCGCCGAGGCCGAAGCGCGAGCCGCCAGCACCACCCGTGAGGAGCAACCCGTATGAACCGCATGAAGCACGGCCGTACCCACCGCCGCCGGGCCGACGGCCGGGAGCGCACCCGGAACGCCACCGCGTGGCGCGTCACGGCGAGTTGGGACTCACGTCCGGACCGCCCGGCGGTGCGCACCACGTCGGACCGCAAGGCCCGCGACCGCATGGTGCGCCAGTGGGCCGCCGACGGGGCGTACGTCATCGTCGAGGAGGCCCAGGGGTTCGGGTGGCGGACCCTCCGCGAGGTGAACGGGGCCGAGCAGCAGCTTGCCACCGAGCGGGCCGCCCGGGAGCAGGCGGAAGCCGCCGCCCGCGACGCACGGCACCGCGCCGACTACGACCGACAGGCCGCGGTAAACCGGGCCGCCGCCGTGCTCGCCATCGCCGCCGAGCGCGACAACCTCGCCGCCCTGATGCGCCGCCCGCCGATCGCCCGCCAGGCCACCGGCCAGACCACCGCCCGCCACATCACCGGCAGCCAGCGGTGATCCCCGACGCCGTGGCCGCGATCATCGCCGCCACCATCCGGGAGCACCCGACCAACACCCCCGAGGAGCAAGGCCGCAGGGCCGTGCGCGACCTCCGCGACGCCGGGTGGACCATCGCCGCCCCCGACGCCATCGCCGCCGCCCTGCGGGCCGCGTAGGCCCTCACGAAGGGGGGTGCCGCACAGGCGTAATCGGGCACTCCCCTTCGTGTTACGTTTCTCTCCAGAAACATACGTACGTTTCTAGACCTGCGAGCCGTCGCTCA
Organism: Streptomyces sp. YPW6; assembly: GCF_018866325.1. Taxonomy (NCBI): domain Bacteria; kingdom Bacillati; phylum Actinomycetota; class Actinomycetes; order Kitasatosporales; family Streptomycetaceae; genus Streptomyces; species Streptomyces sp. YPW6. Next base: position 4,608,514 of record NZ_CP076457.1, on the reverse strand, counting down.
GACCGGAAGGACCCGCCCATGCCGCCCAGGCCCCGCCCTACCGCAGCATGGCGCTACTGGTCCCGCGTCGCGTTCGATGGCCCCCTCCCCCTCGTCCGCGGAGTCCTCGGCCACTGCCACGAATGGACCGGCGCGACCAACGAGAAGGGCTACGGCACGTTCTGGCTCGGCCGCACCGTCAAGGCCCACCGGCACGCGTACCGGCTCGCCGGTCTCCCGCTCCCGGCCGACCTCGACGTTGACCACCGCTGCCGCAACCGCGCCTGTGTCCGCCCGAGCCACCTCCGCGCCGTCACGCACCGCGTGAACCTCCTCGCCTCGACCAACCACGTCGCGTTGCGCGCCGCCCAGACCGCATGCCACCGCGGCCACCCATTCGACGCCGAGAACACCATCCGCGCGAAGAACGGCACCCGGAAGTGCCGGGCGTGCAAGAACACCGCCGCCCGCGCCGCATACCGCACCACCACCCCCGAAAGGCAGGCCGCCTGATGGCAGGCGAAACCGTAATCACCATCGTCGGCAACCTCGTCGACGACCCCGAGCTGAAGTTCACCCCGGCCGGCCACCCGGTCGCGAAGTTCCGCATGGCGTCCACCCCCCGCACGTTCGACCGCCAGACGAACGAGTGGAAAGACGCCGAGTCCCTGTTCCTCACCGTCACCGCCTGGCGCTCCCTCGCCGAAAACGTCGCCGGATCACTCCAGCGCGGCATGCGCGTCATCGTCCAAGGAGCCCTGAAACAGCGCTCGTACGAGGACCGCGAAGGCGTCAAGCGCACCGTGTACGAGGTCGAGGCCGAGGAAGTCGGCCCCTCGCTCAAGAGCGCCACCGCCGCCGTCACGAAGACCAACGGCAATCAGAGCCGCCAGCAGTCCCAGCAGTCCAACACCGGCGGATACGGGGCACAGCAGCCCGCCCGCGACCAGTGGACCACCGGCCAGCAGCAGAACGGATGGGGACAGCAACGCCCCGGAGAGCCCCCGTTCTGATCTCCCCCGCGCGGCGACCGGTCGCACCGCCCGCCGCGCGCGTGAGCAACCCACGCCCCCCCTCGCTCCACATTCGAGAGGACCCCATGAACACCCAGCCCGACCAGTGCCGCACCGCAGAGTCCGCGTGCGGCCGCCAGTGCCTCGACCTCGCAGGGCACGACGGCGACCATACGTACGAGCGTGCCCGCACCGTTCCGCAGCTCGCCGACATTCAGCCGGCCGAGCCCCCGCTCCTCGACCCGTTCACCGAGGCCGCCGTACGCCGTGGCGCGCTGCTCGGCGGGGCCGACGCCATCGAGGCCCTTCCCCAGGACCACGAGTGCGACCCCGGCCGCGGTGACGCCGTGAAGCTGCTGCGCCGCCTCGCCGGACTCACCACGACCACGGAGCAGCCGACCGGGCTCACGTGGGAAGCACGCGCCGATCACGCCGTCCGCCTGTACGCCACGACCGCGATCGAGCTGGAGGACGCCCGCCGCGAAAACGGCCGGCTCCGCGAGCGCCTGGCCGAGCTGGAGCAGGGCCAGGCCGACGCCGACCACCTCGCCGCCGAGCACCCCGACACCATCACGGCGCTGGTCGACGAGATCGCCGACGACATCCCCCACCGCCGCGCCCCGCAGATCGCCGCCGACTACCTCAACCGGCACGCACGGCTGCTCGCCGAGCAGATCACCGCACTCGGTCAGGCCCGCGGCTGGTCGACGTGGGCCGCCGCGCTCATCCACCCCGACCGCGAGTTCGTCGACCCCGGCGAGGACGACGACCAGGCCGCCGCCGAGCAGCGCGACAACCTCGACTTCAACCGCGGCGACACCGTGGCCGCCGTCCGTGACGCGTTGCTCGACCCTGCCGAGCACACCCCCGAGACCGCCCTCGCCGCCTCCCGCGTGCTCCTTGCCGCGCACACCCGCCTGCTCGCCGACGAGGCCAGCGAGCGCCTGACCGACCGCGACGCCGAGATGCGCGCGGACAGATACCGGGGCCGCGTCGCGTGGTGCAGCGGCATGCGCGAGGTCGTCAAGCTGCTCGGTGGCCGCGCCGCCGCCCTTGCGCCCGAGCCCGCACCGCAGCCCGACGCCGCCGAGGAGCAGCCGCTCGCGTTCCCGCAGCTCGCCGTGCCGTGCCCCCGCTGCAAGGCCCCCGCCCGACAGCTCTGCACCAGCCACAACGGCACCCGGACGCGTACCAACGACACCCACCAGTACCGGACCCGCGCCTACCGCGACCAGCAGGCCGGCCGATGAGCACCCCGCCCCAGGCGCCCGCCGCCGTACGGGTGCTGCAACCCCACCTTGTCGGCCGCACCAACGCCGCTCGCGACGCTGCCGACTACCTCGCCGCCCAAGGCCACCACGTCCACTACGTCGCCAGCGGCGAGACCCGGTGCCACACCGGCCACTGCACCAGGAAGGGCACCCTGTGACCACCCGACACATCCACTGCGCCGACCGCCGTCTCTTCGCCGTCGCCGGTCTCAGCGCCGCCGCCTACGTCGGTATCTGGCCCGCGTCCACCGACGACACCGAGCCGACCAGGGACAACGTCGTGGACGCCGCTCACCCGGGCATGAGCCCGCGTGAGTTCGCGTACGCCCTGCGCCAGCTCGCCGACCGGTTCGACGAGAGGGCCGACGCCGTGGGAGAGCCGCCGTTCGACGCCGACGCCCTCGCCGAGGCGAACGCCCGGAACGCCGAGGCCGGCCGATGAGGGCCCGCGCGTACCGCCCCCGGTGGCGCTACTGGGCGCACCGGGCGGGGCTGCTCCGCTCCCCGTCGCTGCTGTACACCGACGTTCCGTTCGGCACCGCCGGGCAGCGCCGCCGCCGACGTGATCGCGCCCTCGCCCGCCTCGCCCGCACCGAAAGCACCGGGTGCACCCCCGGCTGCACCACGTGCCGGGTCCTCGCCGACCGGGCCCGCGAGTGAGCGACGAGCGAGACCCGAACTACTGCTTCACCTGCCGCCGCGTGTGCGGCTCCCAGCCCCACCGCTGACCGTTCCGGGGCCCGCCACCACGGCGGGCCCCACCACCCCGGAGAACCATCCATGGCCCGCAGACTCGTTTCCGACGACCAGGCACTGTTCCGCGTTGTCGTCATCCGCAAGGAGCGCCGCAACAACCCTGACTGGGAGCGCGGCAACGTCGCCTCGCCGCGGTTCCTCTGGGACGGCCCGGAGTACACCACCGCATACGGCCCGTACAACACGGTCGGTGCTGCTCACGGACAGCTCACGCACCACACGACGGACGCGTACGGCGAGCCCGTGAAGGGTGTCGTGTCCGGCCACATCGAGCAGGCCACGACGACTTGGAAGCGTGTCTGATGACCCGCCGCACCAGGCCGAGCAAGGAGCGCCGCGCCCGCAAGCGCGCCGCCGCCGAGCGCACTGCCCGCCGTGACTCCCTGCTCGTGCTGCTCTCCCGCATCCAGCGCACCGCCCCCGTCACCCCGGCCGAAGCGGCACTCCTCCGCGCGCACGTCGATGCCGAGCTGGCCGACGCCGACACCGCCCGCGCCGCGCTCGGCCGTCAGGAGGCGCAGCACCGGCAGCAGCTCGCCGCCGCGCACGCCGCGATCCGCGAGGCCGAGCAGGACGCCGCCGACCTTGCCGAGCAGCTGCTCGCGTACCGGGCCGTCGAGGCGCAGCGCCAGGCCGCCGCCGACACGTACGCCGGACGCCTTGACGCACTCCGCCAGCAGACCGGCGAGACGCTGCTCGCCGGGGCCGAGAGTGCGTTGCACCGCGCGGCCACCGCCGAGGCCACCCTCGGCCGCGTACGCGCCCTCGCCCACCGCATGCGCGCCGGATCACCACAGGGCGCAGCAGCGGTCTACGCCGACCGCATCCAGCAGATCCTCGACACCACCCCGGAGCCGCAGCCATGACCACCATCCCCACCACCGCCGTCCGCCAGGCCCTCGACGACACCGAGGCCGCCCTCGCTGCGCAGGTCGCCGACGACCTCGCCGCCGTCCGTGAGCAGTGGGGCGACCTCCTCGCCACGATCGGCCGGCCCCCGCGCGGCGAGTGGCCCCCGCGCGACTCCCGCGCGCTTGGAGCAGTGCCCGACGACGAACCGACCGTCGGCCGTCTGCCACTCGTACTCCGTGAGCACCCCGCCCCGGCCAACCTCACCGCGCTGGACGCCGCGACCACCACGGAACGCGAGCTGTTCGAGTTGTGCGACACCGTGGCCGCCGCCGTGCAACGCCCCGTGCGCCGCCACCTCGTAGGCCGCCGCGCCCCGGACGCCACGCTCATGCGGTGGGCGCCCGACGCAGCCGACCGCGACGACCCCGCCCGCTGGAGCTACGCCTCGCCCACCGACCCGGGGAGCCGGGCGTACGGGCTGCACTGGGCCGCCGTGTGGCTGGAAGGACGCGCCCTCGGCGAGGAATCCGGCGACCTGTTCATCCCCGTCCGGCCGCTGCTCGCGGACGAGATTGCCGCGACTGCCCGCCGCGCCCGCGCCCGGGTCGAGCGGGCCCTCGGCCGCGACGGGCAGCCCACCGTGCTCGACCGGCCGTGCCCGTGGTGCCGGGGGCAGCTCACCGCGTACACCCGGAGCGGAGACCCGGCCGCCGCGACCGTGGTGTGCGGGACAGGGGGGAGCTGCACCGCGCCCGTACTGCTGTCCGCGCGGGGCCGCCGGGAGTGGGCCGGGGCTGATCTGGTGGCGCTGTTCGTGGCGCTGGAGGCCGCCGCCAGCTGAACGGGCCAAGGAGCACCGAGAGTTGACCGGTGCCCTCTCCCACATCCACTTGCGGTACTGAGTACCGCTTATGTACGGTACTCAGTACCGGCAAGGCTCCACACCTCGCCACCACCAACCACGGGAGCAACCCCCATGGACAAGATCTTCAACCGCACTGAGAACGGCACCACCACCACCATCAGCATCCGCGAAGGACTGGCCGAGCTGAATCACGCGATGATGGGCGGAAGGCGCGAGGTCCGCTCAATGTCCTCCGGCCGCACCCAGCACAGCATCGAGTACAAGGACGGCCGCAAGGTCACGCTGACCCTGACCGACGCCCCGGAGCCGGACACCGAGCCCGCCGAGTGGGCCACGGCACACAGCGGCTTCACCGCCCACCGCTTCCGCGACGGCCGAGCGCTCTGCCGGAAGAACATCCGCCCCCGCTCCCACAGCCTGATCCACGGCGAATACCGAACCCGCTCGTGGGTCGTGAACTCGACGTTCACCCTCTGCCCGAGATGCGGGGCCCTGTGAAGGGCCGTTGCGCGGCCACCACATCGGCCGGTTACGGCTGCATCAACCCGCCGCAGCGTGACCGGGCAGTGTGTGCCAGCCACGATCCTGGACGGCAGTGCGGGGCCGCCACCCGGAGCGGCGGGGCGTGCAAGCGGATGAAGGTCACGGGACACGCCCGCTGCTCGAAGCACCTGTAGCGATCAGGCCCCCGCTCCGGCGAGGGCCGTTCACCGGCCACAACTAGGGGAAGCCCCATGGACACCCACGCAGTACAGGGCGCAGCACACCAGGCCACCGGCCACTACCGCCGCCCCGGCACCCGCACCCTCTACTGCGGACGCCCCACCGGCCCCCGCAACGCGATCTTCCGCACCGTCCGCGGCTGGAAGCTCTGTCGGCCCTGCGTTGCCGCCGAGCAGCGCGACCGCGCCGCAGCCGCAGCCGTCGCCGCTCAGCACACCACCGAACGGCCGGCCGCCATCACCCCGGCCCCCGCTCGCCCCCGCCACACTCCGCCCGCGCCCACGTACGTCTACGGCGCTCAGCAACTCGTACTCATCGGCACCCCGCGCCCCACACAGGGCGCACTCTTCGCCGCCCACTGAAAGGCCACCATGACCCGCCCACCCCTGACCGTTGCAGAACTTCGCGCGACCATCACCGCAGCTCTCGACACCGCCCCCGCAATGCAGGCCAGCATGATGCGTGCCATCGTCGCCCTGCTCGACGACGCCCTCACCGAGCATGACAAGACCGGCAGCACCCTCGATAACTCCGGGCTGCTCGCCCTCGCCCAGGGGTACGCCCGCGCCGTCACCCCCGAGCAGCGTGACCAGCTCGCCGCAGGTATCGCCACCCGGCTCACTGTGGACGAGGCCGGGGTCATCCTCCGTGCCGCTGCCGCCGTCCGCACCGCCGTGCCCGGCGTTGTCCTCCGCGCCAAGGCCAACGGCGACAGCACCGCTGAGATCGCTCGCGAGCTGGACATGACCGACTCCTACGTCCGGCGGATCGCCCGCGAACACCGACTCGTCTCGTGGCGGCTCGACCTGTACGACAGCGAGGCCGGGCCCGGATGGCAGTCGTGGGAGTCCGGTGACGACATCATCCCCAGCACGCGAACCGAGCCGGACCTCGCCGAGCACATTCTCGCCGCGGCCGGCCGAGGGCCCCGCGAGCACCGCGCCCGCGTGCTGATCTGGAACGGCACCGACGAGCAGCCCGACACCGCTGCGGTCTACACCCACGAGCAGTCCCCGACCACCTGACACACAGCGGGCCCGCCCAGCACTCCACATGCCGAACGGGCCCTCACCACCACGGGAGCAACCCCCGCCATGGCTGACCAGCACCCTACCCGCCGCCCCACCCGACGCCGCCCGAGCCCCGTCTCGGTCCCCCGAACCGACGCGTTCGACGCCGCCCTCACCACCATCATGCGCACCGGAATGACCAAGGCCGACGCGGTACGACTCGCCGTCGAATTCCTCGCCAGCGGCCTGGAATCCGCATGGTCCGCCGGAGCCGTACCGGACGCCACAGTGCCGCACCGCATGCGCGTGACCGTACAGCGGCAGGACACCCCGCAGCCCGCCGACCAGCGGGTATGACACCCGTACGACCAGCCGCGCCCCGCTGTACGACACGGCGGGGCGCAGCCGTGCGACCGGTCGTACGGTTCGTCGCGCGCGGGTAGGACTACAACCCTCCGGCCGCCTCGCCTGTCTCACACGGCACAGACCTACGTACGGAGTGTCACCGTGAGACGAACCACTGTCCTGCCCGCCGCGCTGCTCGCCGCCGCGCTGTTCACGCTCACCGCATGCGGCACCGAGCCCGAGCCTGACGCGCCCGCGGCGGGCCCGAGCGCGTCCGCCCAGGCCGCGCAGGAGCAGCCGGCCGACGACGCCGAGAGCGGGGAGAGCAGCGACGCCGAGAAGGCCGCGGGCATCCCGGACGCACCGACCGGAGCCGACCGCGCCGCGTACCTCGCCGCGATCAAGGCCGTCGACCCGCGCATCGTCGAGGACGAGGAGAAGGCCATTGACGCCGGGCGGAACCAGTGCTCGCACCTGGCCGCGCCGAACGACAAGAGCGACTGGCTCGCCGCGCAGCGCTTCGGCAACGACACTCGGCCGCTCACGGACGAGCAAGGGAAGCAGTTGAACGCCGCGCTCCGGGCGACGCTCTGCCCCGCATGATCCCTGTTGCCCACCGTTATCGATCTGTGATCTAATCAGGGCGACCCCGGCGTGCCCGAAAACGGCCGCCACGAACACCCCCATCGCACACAGCGGCGGGGGTGTTCTGCATGCCCGGGGCGGGCCGGAAGAGTCGGTAGCGACGACAGGCGGCGGGAAGTGGCAACCCGCCCGGCCCGCTCCCACCCGACCGTCGAGGAGCAGCATGTTCAAGAACCGCCCCACCACCGAGAGCATCGGCCAGGCCGCCTTCAAGGCGTACGCCGAGGCCGTCGGCAACCGCAGCGTGAACGGTGACGACCTGCCCGACTGGGACGACCTGCCCGACTGGGACGGCCTCACCGTGGCCGTGCGCAACGCCTGGCAGCTTTCCGCCGAGGCCGTCCGCCACAAGGTGGAGCTTTCCACCACCTGACACACCACAGACCACCGCGGCAAGGGGGTGACCCGTACCCATGGGCCGACCCATCACTGAAACAGACCGGCGAGCGGTACGCCGCCACCACGCCGCGGGCCTCTCCCGCAACGCCATCGCGAAGAAGATCGGGCGCAGCGCTAGCACCGTCTCGAAGATCGCCGGGGACTTTGAGCCCCCGCTCAGTTTCGACCGCGCCGCCGAGGTAGCCACCGCAACCGCCGTACGCAAGGCGGACCTTGATGCCCGGCGCACCGAGATGGCACATCGGCTGCACGACGTGGCCGAGCGCGAACTCGGCAAGATGACCGCCCCAACTCTCTACTGGGAGTGGGGCGGCAAGGACCACACCTACGCGCAGAAGCAGCAGCCCGAGCCGACGCCGGCCGACCGCCGCACCATGATGGCGACCGCCGGGGCCGCGCTCGACCGCTCCCTCAAGCTGCTGCCGCCGAAGCAGGACCCGGGCGAGCAGGGGCGCAGCGTGGTCGGCGAGCTGATGGCGGGGCTGGCCCGGGACTACGTGGCACGCCACGGCGGGCCGCCCCCCGAGGCCGACGACGACCAGGCCGCCGCCGATGAGCCGTAGCCTCGCGCTCTCCCCGAAGCAGATCGATTCGATCATGGAGGCGCGCGCCTTCCAGAACATCTGGGAAGGCTCGGTTCGATCGGGCAAGACGATCGCCAGCCTGCTCCGCTGGCTCGACTTCGTGTCGGACCGGCCCGAGGGCGGCGAGCTGGTCATGGTCGGCCGCACCCGCGACAGCCTCGCCCGTAACGTGTTCGGCCCCCTGACCGATCCGTCGATCTTCGGGCCGCTCGCCCGCGACATCATGTACACCAACGGGGCCCCCACCGCCACGGTGCTGGGCCGCGTCGTGCACACGTTGGGCGCCAACGACGCGCAGGCCGAACCGAAGGTCAGAGGTTTGACGTGCGCGGGCGCGTACGTGGACGAGCTGACCACCCTGCCGCGCACCTTCTATGACCAGCTCAACGCCCGTTGCAGCGTCGAGGGTTCGAAGATCTTCGGGACGACCAACCCGGACAACCCGAACCACTGGGCGCGCAAGGAGTACCTACTCCGCCCGCGCGAGACCCGGCTCCGGTCCTGGCACTTCGTCATGGACGACAATCCCGGTCTGTCGGACGCGTACAAGGCGCGCACCAAGGCCAGCTATCGCGGCCTGTTCTACAAGCGGAACGTGCTCGGCATGTGGGTTATGGCCGAGGGCGCGATCTACGAGGCGTACGACGAGGCACAGCACGTCGTCGACACCCTGCCGGAGATGCGCCGTTACTGGATCGGCGTGGACTATGGCACCGTGAACCCGACGAGCGCGATCCTGCTCGGTCTCGGTGTCGACGACCGGCTGTACGCGGTCGCCGAGTGGCGGCACGACTCCCGCGCCGCGCAACGTCAGATGACCGATGCGCAGTACAGCGCCGCCATCCGCGAATGGGTGGCGGACCTGGGCATTCGGCCGGAGTGGACGTTCATCGACCCGTCGGCCGCGTCCTTCATCACGCAGCTGTGGGCTGACGGCTACCCGAGCATCGCCCGCGCCTCGAACGAGGTCAGCGACGGAATCAGGAGTGTGGCGTCCGCGCTCGCGGCCGGCCGACTCCGCATCCACCGGTCCTGTACCGGGCTGCTCGACGAGATCCCCGGTTACGTCTGGGACGAGAAGGCAGCGGAGAAGGGCGAGGACCGCCCGGTGAAGCTCAACGATCACTCCGTGGACGCGCTCAGGTACGCCGTGCATTCCGCCGCCCACGAGTGGCGGCACATCCTCGCCCTAGCCGCATAGGAGGCCGTCACCGTGGCGCACACCCCCGCCGTCAGCATCACCCTGCCCGTCACGATCACCGTTGGGGAGCTGCCGTGCGAGGCCGGAACGATCACCATCGACCCCGGCGACGTAGCGGGCAGCATCCGCAGCGAGTTCGCCGCGTTCCTCCGCGAGGCCGCCGACATCGTCGAGGGGGTGACCGACACGTGACGACCATCCCGACCGAGGTCACCCTCGATCAGCGGCGCGCAGCCTGCCGTGCGCTGGGTCTGCCGCCCGCCATGGTGGCCGATCTCCGGCTCGCCCGCGAGGGCGTCCGCGCCTCCCTGTACGTCCTCGACCGCGAGGGCCGCCGCATCGCCCACGGCGAGCAGCCGCTCACCGCCGAAGTCCACATTCCCGCCGCCGAGGAGGTGACCACGCCGTGAGTATGCCTGCACCCGGGTCCGCATGGCCGCCGCCGCGCATGGCCGCCGTTTATCGCGAGATGCGGCGCGACGCCATGTGGTACGCCGGAGACCCCGAACGGCTTGCGTGGGCACATGACCGCCGGGAGACCACTCCACGCCGTGCCGACAGGTACGGCCGCGACGGACGTAACACCCGGTGGGGACGGCAGCCGGCCGACTACCCCCGCAAGCGCGAACGGCGGCTGCACATCCCGCTGCCGGGCGACATCGCCACCAAGAGCGCCAATCTGCTGTTCGCGGAGATGCCCGCGATCACCACGCCGAACAAGGACACGAACCGCTTCCTTGGCGACGCGCTCGACACGATGCACCTGCACGAGGTGCTGCTCGGCGCAGCCGAACAGGCCGCGGCCGTGTCCGGGATTTTCCTCCGGCTTACGTGGGACCGGGACATCGTGCCGGACCGGCCGATCCCGACGACGATGCAGCCGGACAACGCGATCCCCGAGTACACGTTCGGCGTCATGCGGGCCGTGACGTTCTGGCGGGAGCTGGACGGCGGCGACACCCAGACCGTCTACCGGCACCTGGAGCGCCACGAGCCCGGCCGCATCGAGCACGCCCTTTACGAGGGCACCCCCGACAACTTGGGCCGCGCCGTGCCGCTCACCGAGCACACCGACACGGCCGGGCTGATCGGCTCACTCGGCCCCGACGGGGTGTCGGTCGAGACCGGTATCAAGATGCTTACCGCCACGTACGTGCCGAACATGACGCCGAACCGGCTCCACCGAGCGAGCCCCTACGGGCGGAGCGACTACGCCGCGCCGATTCACGACCAGTTCGCCGCGCTCGACGACGTGTGGACATCGTGGATGCGGGACATCCGCCTCGCCCGCGCACGGCTGATTGTTCCGGACGGGTACCTCACCAGCATGGGCCCGGGGCAGGGCGCAGCGTGGGACGACGACCGCGAGGTCTACAGCGGGCTCAACATGCCGCCGAATGAGACCGGCGGGCTCACCCTCGCGCAGTTCAAAATCAGGGTCGACGAGCACCAGAGGACGGCCGAGGCCCTGACCCGTAAGGCCGTCGAGTCGGCCGGCTACTCCGCGCAGTCCTTCGGGTTGGAGGGCGGAGGGCAGGCAATCACCGCGACCGAGGTTGACGCCCGCGACGAGGACAGCACCGTTACCACGAAGAAGAAGGCCGGATACTGGCGCAGCCGCCTGCCTGACTTCCTCCTTGCCTACCAGCTGCTCGCCGTCGAGCAGTTCGGGGCCCGGGTCGCCCCGGAGCGTCCGGCCCTTGAGTTCCGGCTCGACGCGGCCGAGAGCGAGCAGTCCAAGGCGACCACGTTGGAGCTGTACGCGCGCGCCGGAGCCGTGAGCACGGCCACCAAGGTCAAGTACAGGTCACCTGACATGCTCGATGAGGACGTTGATGCCGAGGTGGCCGCGATCCTTGCCGAGACCGGGGCGGGCGCACCCGACCCCGGCGACACCTACCCGCTATGACCAGACCCGTTCGTCATGTACACCAGTCCATGACGGACGGGACCATTTCGGCAGCCTGGTCCTCGCTCATCCCGACGTCGCTGAGAGCGCTGGCCAATCCCTGGTCACGGCCGGCCTCTGCGTCGTAGTGCGAACACACCTCTTCACGCTGGTCAACGGTCAGCAGACTCCAGCGCTTCTCTACTGCGTCAAGGTCGGCTGTGCCGACCGATGGCGACGCGGCGGCGGTCTGTTCTTCGCTGCCGCCGCATGCCACCAGCGACGCCATTAGGGCGGCCCCTACTGCGAGTCTCGACCACTTCCGTATCAGTGTCATCGTCCCTCTCCCCCCTGTCTGCACGTCCCTTCGACGGCTACGCCAGCGTATGCATTCAGGAGGTACATCGGTGCCGATTCATCCGGGGATGGTCGAGGAGTTGGCCGCCGGTACGCGGGACCTGTATGCGTCCGCCGAGGAGCGCCTACTCCGCATCATCGCGAAGCAGCTGGAGGCCGGTTACGACTCGCCCCAGTGGGCCGAGAGGAAGCTCGCCGCCATGACGGCACTGCGCCGGGCGGCGACCGCTGTCACTGACCAGCTTGACCAGGCCGTGCGCCTGGAGGTGTTCGAGGTGACGGCGAAGGCGTACAGCACCGGGCACCGCGCCGGGGTCGCCGAGTTGGGCGCGCTCGACGACGACGCCCGCCGTCTGGTTGACGAGATCGCCCCGCAGGCGCAGGCCGTCGACCGGCTCGCCGAGCAGGCCGTGACCCGCGTGACCGACACCCACCGCAGCATCCTGCGGACGATTGTGGACCGCTTCCGGGCGATCGTCGGGCAGGTGGCCGCGTTGCCGCTACTCGGCACAAGCACCCGCCGCCAGGCCACACAGGACGCGATGCGGATATGGGCAGACGAGGGAATCACCTCGTTCGTCGACCGGGCCGGCCGAAGGTGGAAGCTGACCAGCTACGCGGAGATGGCGGTACGCACCGCCGTGGGCCGCGCCGCAACCGAGGGCCACATGCGGACCCTGGAAGCCGCCGGGGTCGAACTGGTCATCGTGTCCAACAGCCCGCGCGAGTGCCCGCTCTGCCGCCCGTGGGAGACCCGCGTCCTGACCATCGGAGGCCCTGACGGGGCCCGTACGGTCGAGGTAGAGCACGGCACCCGCGACGGCGAGATGGTGCCCGTACGGGTCGCCGGATCGCTCGACGAGGCCCGCCGCGCCGGGCTCCAACACCCCAACTGCCGTCACAGCGTGTCCGCGTACACGCCGGGCATCACCCGCACCGAGACCGCCCGGCCGGACCCCGAGGGATACGAGGCCGGGCAACGACAGCGGGAGATCGAACGGAAGATCCGGCAGTACAAGAACCGGGCCGCCGCGGCGACGACGCCGGAGGAGAAGCGCGCCGCGAACGCCAAGATCCGGCAGTGGCAAGGCAGCATGCGCGACCACCTCGCCGCGCACCCCGACCTGCGGCGGCTCCGCGCCCGCGAGCAGCCCGGGGCATCGAACCTCCCCGCGAGCACCACCGAGCCGAGCAGCCCGTACGTTCAGGCCGCCCGCGTACGGTCTGGCGATGACGGGATCATGCGCGAGATGACCGACGATGAGATGGGCACCGCCATGCGGGCCGCCTCGCTCGACGACCGCGACCGGGCCCGGATTGCCGCCGAGCTGGACCGCCGCTACGCGCCTCCGCCGCTCCCGGCCCCGGCCGCGACCGGCGACGCCGTCGAGGATCTGCTAGCCGACCGCGCCGCGCTGGACGACGCACTCAAACCGCTTCCCGTTCCGGAGGAGTGGGGGGCGCTCGCCCGTGACGCGAAGTTCGCAGACGACCTCGCCGCGGCGGTGGCCGCCGCCGAGCGACGCACCGGGGGCACTGAACCGCGCGAGCGGATCACCCGGGCGCGGGCGCGGGAGATGTACGCCGAGTACGTCTACCGGCAGTACCTCGACGCCGAGGCAGCGTGCCGCGGCTACTTGCTCAACAAGAAGGCGCAGGCCGACGGGGTCGACCCCATGTCGCTGTTTTCCGGCCCGGCCCGGATTGCTCATGCGCGAGCGAGCGACGAACTGCGAGAGTGGTGGGCTGCCAACGGGCGATTGACGCAGGCTGAGTTCATCGAGCAGGCGACCGGAGAGCGCCAACGACACGCGGCACAGGCCCGGTTGAACGAGTCCGCCCACCAGAACAAGAGGTGACGACGTGGGAACGCGCGAGGACATCGCACAGGCAGTGTCGGAGGGGGCCGAGGCCGGGCGCCGGGGTGAACCTCCGACCGTCTGCCCGTACCCGCGTACGTCGCTGCTGAGGGGGGCGTGGGTACGCGGGTACGCCCGCGCCCGCCCGCTCACCACCATCAAGGACGACGCCGAGTAGGCGCACAACAGACCAGCACCAACCCAGGGGCCCGCCAGGCGCGGGCCCCTTTCGCATGCTCACACGGCCCGCCAGGCGCGGGCCCGACCCGCACCAGGAGTGCACACCATGAACACCTCCGACGCTTTCCGTCACCCGCTCGCCACCCACCCGGCCGGGGCCATCCTCGGCTACCGCGCCGACGGCCGGCCGATCCATGTCATTGCCGGAGGCGACGGCACCGGGGAGGGCGGTTCCGGGGGCGACCAGGGCCAGGGCGCGGCCGGTGGCGACACCGGCCAGCAGGGACAGGGCGGGCAGGACCCCAACGGCCAGCAGCCCGCCGAAGGTGACGTGTCGACGCTGCCCGTATGGGCGCAGAAGGCCATCAGCGACGCGCGCGCCGAGGCGGGGAAGTCCCGGACCGTGGCCAAGGCCAACGCCGCTCAGGCCGCTGAGCAGGCCCTCGCGCAGAAGATCGGGCGCGCGCTCGGTCTCGTCAAGGACGACCAGCAGGCGACGCCCGAGCAGCTGACGCAGCAGCTTGCCGAGTCGCAGAAGGCCGCCCGCGAAACCGCCGTTCACCTCGCCGCGTACAAGGCCGCGCAGACGGAGCAGGCGCGCGCCGACCGGCTGCTGAACTCCCGCTCGTTCACCGACCGCCTCGACCAGCTCGACCCTGCCGCCGCCGACTTCGGCGAGCAGCTGAAGGCCGCGATCAAGGCCGAGGTCGACACGGACCCCGACCTGTACAAGGTTCGGCCGGCCGGGGCCGTCAAGGGCGGGGCCGACTTCAGCGGAGCCGGTACCGGCGACCGGAAGCCCGCCAACCTCACCGACGCCGTCGCCGCGCGCCTCGCGCGCGGCTGATCAGACAGGAGCAACACCCCATGGCTGTAACCCTCGCCGAGGCGAAGAACAACACCACGGACGACGTGGACGTGATGGTGATCGACGAGTTCCGCAAGGAGTCGGCGATCCTCGACGCGCTCACCTTCGACGACGTGGTCAACCCGGCCGGTGGCGGAGCGACGCTCACCTACGGCTACCGGCGACTTGTCACCCAGCCCACCGCCGCGTTCCGCAAGATCAACACTGAGTACACGCCGAGCAACGTCACCACGCAGAAGTTCTCCGTGGATCTTGCCGTTCTCGGTGGCAGCTTCGAGATCGACCGCGTGGTTGCGAAGCTCGGTCCGGCCGCGTCCGGCGCTGTCGCGCTGAACATGAACCAGAAGATCAAGGCCGCACGGACTACCTTTCAGAACGCCGTGATCAACGGTGACACGGCGGTCGAGGAGGACGGTTTCGACGGCCTCGACAAGGCCCTGTCCGGCAGCAGCACCGAGTTTCGGCTCGGCGAGGTCACGGACTGGACCGACTTCGACACCGACCCGCGGGCCGAGCAGAAGGCGCTTGACCTCCTCGACGAGTGGCTGTCTCAGCTCGACGGCGCGCCCACGATGGTGTTCGGCAACTCCAAGGCTCTGGCCCGTGTGCGGGCCCTCGCCCGCCGCGCCGGGCAGTACACGAAGGACCCGGTGGACGGGCTGATCGGTGCCAACGGCCGGCCGATCGTCCGCGAGTCGTACGGCGGTGTCACCTTCGTGGACCCCGGTGCGAAGCCGGGGACGAACGACCCGATCATCCCGACCGAGACCCGCACCGTCGCCACGGTCTCGACCACCGGCCTGACGGACCTGTACGCGGTCCGTATGGGTCTCGACGGTTTCCACGGTGTGAGCACCGTGGGCGGTGAGCTGGTCAGCACGTGGCTGCCGGACTTCACCGGGTCCGGTGCGGTCAAGAAGGGCGAGGTCGAAATGGGCCCCGTCGGTGTCGTGCTCAAGAGCACGAAGGCCGCGTCCGTGTTCCGCAACATCAAGGTTCAGTGAGGCAGGCGTGACGTACAAGATCAGCACCCCCGTCAGCGAGTTCAACGGCCAGGTGGCCGGTGTGTGGTTCGTGAACGGCGAGGCCGAGACCGACTCGGAGGGGGCCGTCGCCTACTTCGAGCGGCACGGCTACACCGTGGAACCGGTCGGCTCCGCCCCGGCCGACGACGGCGACCAGGGCGACGGCGACAAGCAGGCCCCGGCCGAGCCGAAGCCGAAGCCTGCCACCCGCGCGGCCAAGGGCGGGTAGTCCGGTGCCCCGTGTGTACGCCACTCCTGAGCAGCTGGCGGACGCCACGGGGCAATCGGCCCCGGTCGACGCCGTACGGCTGCTGACCCGGGCATCCGAGGATGTCGAGGACGCTCTCCGGACCGCCGTCTACGACACGGACGCCACCGGCATGCCGACCGATCCCGCTGTCCGCGACGCGCTCGCCGCCGCCACGTGCGCGCAGGTCGAGTACGTGCTCGCCCAGGGCGGGGACGACACCGGGGCGGCCGGGCGGTGGGACTCCGTCAGCATCGGCCCGGTTTCCATGTCCGGCCGCCGCGACGGGCCGACCGCGCCGGACGCCGTGGACATCGGGCCGCGGGCCCTTCGCACGCTCAAGCGGGCGGGGCTGCTGCCGGGGGTGATCTGGTGAGGGTGCCCACGTGGCTGCTGCCGCACCTGATCGTCATCGAGCGGTACCGCGGTGAGGGCCCCGTGGGGCCCGTCTACTGGCCGCCGGGTGAACCGGTGCGCGCGCTCGTCTCCGAGAAGGTCCGCACGGTACGGGACCGGACCGGCCGCGAGGTGACGAGTACCGCACAGATCATCGCCGCCCCGGATCTCGACTGCCCCGCGCAATCGCTCATCACGCTGCCGTCTGGCCGCAAGACGACCGCGCTGCACATTGCCCCGCATACCGCGCCAGGTCTCCCCCTGCCTCAGTCGTCGGAGGTGTTCTGCGAATGACCCGAGCACGCTTGACGTGGAACGGGGACGCGGTGATCCGGGGCACCCGGGCAGGCGCGGCGCGCGGGCTACGGCTCGGTGCCGAGCACGTCCTACAGGTGTCCCGGGAGAGGGTGCCCATCGAGGAGGGCACCCTCGAACGGTCCGGCATCGCCACCGTGGATGAGGACGAACTCCGTGCCGCCGTCGCGTACGACACCCCGTACGCGGTCCGGCAACACGAAGAGATGGACTACCGGCACGACGCCGGGCGTACCGCTAAATACCTCGAACAGCCGATGTCCGAGGAGGCCGACACGGTCGGCGAGATCATCGCCGCCGAGATGCGCCGGGCCCTGCGGTGAGCTACACCGCCGACGTAGTCGAGGGCCTGGCCGAACTCCTCGCCGAGCAGGGGCTCGGCACCTACGGGCCGCCGGATGAGCCGTACCCCACGACGGGAACGGCGATCGTGCTGGGCGTCATGCCCGCACAGCCGGACCGGGTGTTGTGCCTGACCCCGTACCCGATCACCGACACCGGGGGGCCGGAGGCGATCACCGCCGTCCAGGTCCGCATGCGCGCCGGCCGAGACCCGCGCGCCGTCTACGACCTCGCCGACGACGTGTTCGGCGTCCTCGACGGACGCGAGCACTACCGGCTGCGCGAGGTCTCGGTGTCCCTCTCCTGGCGACAGTCCGAGGCATCCCTCGGGCTCGACGGCTCCAACCGCATGGAGCTGACCGCCAACTACTACTTCCGCACCCTGCGCCGCACCGCGCACACGCACGAATAGGACTGCTCATGAGTACACCCGTAGAGCCGGAGGAGATCGCTCTCGCCCGGCAGTGGCGGCTTGAGGTCAACGTGGGCACGGCCGCTACGCCGGACTGGAAGCTCTGCCCCGGCATCACTGCCTTTCAGCCCGCGTCCGAACCGAACATCGAGGACAGCGGCGACTACGAGGGCGACGGCTGGGCGGGCAACACGAAGACCGGCCAGGCGTGGGAAATCAGCCTCACGATCAACCGTCGAGTCGCCCCGACCGCGAAGACGTTCAACGCCGTGCACGAGGCCATCCGGCTCGCGCACTTCGCCTACGGCAACGCCAACAAGGTGCACCTGCGGTACATGGACCGGACCGGTCTGCCGGAGGCGTACGAGGGCCACGCGATCCCGACGTGGGCCCCGGCCGGTGGTGAGCGTACGGCGCTGGGGCAGGTTGAGGTGACCCTCACGGGTGACGGCCCGCTCCTGCCGATCGACAACCCGCTGGCGACCCCGTGAGCGGCGGCGAGTTCGCCGCGCTCGGCGACTTCCTTGACGATGCCCTGGAACTGCCCGTGCCGGGCAAGGACGGGGAGACGCGCACGTACAGGATCATCGGGCCCAACGCCCGGGACGGCCTGCGAATCGAGCGCATCACCACCCTGGCAGCGCGGCTTGCCGCCGGGGGCGAGGCACCGACGGCCCCCGTCCTCGACGATGACGAGGAGCTGGACCTCTACCGGATGTGCCTCGGCTCAACGTACGAGCAGTTGCTCGACGACGTGTCGTGGGCCGCGTTCCGGCACGTGGCACTCACGGCCATGATGTGGATCACCGCCGACCGTGAGACCGCCGCCGCGTACTGGGCGACGGGCAACGCGCCGGGAAAAGCGAATCGGGCGGCGAGGCGGTCGGCGTCGCGCGGCTCCTCGGCAAAGGGTGCGGCGAGTACGACCCGGAAACCGGGCTCTACGAGTGGTACGAGGGCGGGCTCGGCTCCCCGCAAGGGCAAGACCAAGGCCAAGGGGTCTCGCTGACGTGGGATGCCCTGCTGGACCGGTGGGAGCTGATCGAGGCCGATCTCCACCAGGTCTACGGCATTGACGCCGATTCAGGGATTCTCGACGAGCGCTCATGGCGCTGGCTCCGGCTCCGTATCACCGGTCTGCTCTCCACTGAGTGCCGCATTCACCGCACCTTCGCACCGCCCGAGTCCGGGCAGAAACGGGGGCGGTAAGTGGCTCTCACCGTAGGTGAGTTGACCGGCTTCATCACGATGGACGACAGGGAGGTCCGCCCCGCGCTCCGGCGTGCGGAGGGCGCTCTCCGCACGTCCGGGCAGCGGATGACGCGGGACTCGGAGAACGCAGGTGCGGCGGCCGGGCAGGCGCTCGGCGACGGCTTGGTGCGGGCTGCGGACGGTTCGATCCGGGACGCGCGCGGTCGTTTCGTCGCGGCCGGCCGACGCGTTGGCCAGGCGGCCGGGGATGCGCTCGGCGATGGGCTGCGGCGCGGTGCTGACGACGGTGCCGACGGGGCCGCGCAGTCTGCCGAGAGCGGGTTTTCCCGTATCAAGATGGCGGCAGCTGCGGCCGGTGTCGCGGCGGGCGCGGTGCTCATGCAGGGCATTGCGCAGCACCTGGAGCAGACGCAGGTTACCGGGCGGCTCGGTGCGCAGCTGGGGGCGACTCCGGCCGTGGCGCAGAAGTACGGGAAGATCGCCGGTCGCATGTATGCGGACGCGGTGACGGCCGATTTCCAGTCGGCTGCGGATGCGATTTCCGCGACGATGCGGGCGGGTCTTTTGCCGACTGGCGCGACGGATGCGCAGATTCAGGCGATCAGTACGAAGGTCAGCGACCTTGCGTCGACTTTTGAACTGGATCTCGGCCAGTCTGCGAATGCGGTCGGGCAGATCATGAAAACTGGTCTGGCCCCGAACGCGAAAAGCGCGCTGGATGTCATCACCAAGGGCCTGCAAAGTATGGGTCCTCGCGCGGATGACATTATGGATACTTTTAACGAGTATTCTGTCATTTTTCAGCGCCTCGGCCTCGACGTGCAGAGCGCCACGGGACTTATGTCGCAGGGCCTGAAAGCTGGTGCACGCGATACCGACGTGATCGCCGACGCTTTCAAAGAGTTTACGATCGAGGGTGTTGCCGGGTCCGAGAAGATGGCAAACGGATTCAAGACTATCGGTCTGAATTCCAGCGACATGATCAAGATGATTTCGGCTGGCGGGCCGCAGGCCACGAAGGCGTTGCAAATGACGCTCGACAAGCTGCGGTCGATGGACGACGAAGTCAAGCGCGATGCGGCATCGGCTGAGCTTTTCGGTACCAAGAGCGAGGATCTCCAAAAGGCTTTGCTCGCCCTCGACCCGTCGAAGGCCACTGCGTCACTTGGCACTTTCAAGGGCGCATCCGACAAAATGGGGGACTCCCTTCGGGATAATGCGGGCGTCCGGCTGGAGCAATTTAAGCGCGGAATGCAACAGGGCGTCGTAAATCTGATCGGTGGGCACGTTGTGCCTTCACTGATGCGGTTCGGCCAGTGGACGCAGAAGAACAGCGGCACCGTCAAAGTGGTGGCGGCCGTGGTTGCTGGAGCACTCATCCCGGTGCTGGTTCTCATGGGTGTGACTGCCACGGTGCGCGGCGCTCAGGTCGTGGCCGGCTGGGTGATGTCGGGGGCCGCGTCTCTGCGGTCGGCCGGCACGCAGGTGGCTGCTGGCGGGCGTGTGGTCGGTGTGTGGCTCCTCATGGGCGGCCGTGCCCTGCTGTCTGCTGGGCAGGTAGTGGCCGGGTGGGTGATGTCCGGCGTGTCTGCCGGTGCGTCGGCTGCCGGGCAGGTGGCTGCTGGTGCGCGTGTGGTGGGGGCCTGGCTTTTGATGGGCGCCCAAGCGCTCATGCAGGGGGCCCGGATGGCTGCCGCGTGGGTGCTGGCAATGGGCCCGGTGGGATGGGTAATCGCCGCGATCGTGGCCCTGGGAGTCCTGATTTGGAAAAACTGGGACAAGATCATCTCATGGACCACTAAGGCATGGGGTGCAATCTGGGGGAAGATCAAGCACTTCGGTGGAGCAATTCTCGGATTCTTCATCAAATGGAGCATCGTCGGGATCTTCCTCCGCCACTGGGATGCCATCAGAAAGGGCGTCGCGACCAAGGGCGGACAGCTCGTCTCCTGGATATCAGGGCTCCCCGGGCGCATTGCTCGCGGGATCGGCTCCCTGAATAGCCTCCTGTACACGAAGGGTAAGAACGTCGTACAGGGCCTATGGGCCGGTATTCGCGACATGGGCGGTTGGCTCCGCTCAAAAGTCATGGGCTTTGCGCGTTCAGCAATTCCCGGACCGATCGCTAAGGCTCTTGGGATTCATTCCCCCTCTCGCGTGATGCGCGATCAGGTGGGACGCCATATCCCGTCAGGGATTATCGCAGGAATCGAGGCAGGGACACCGGAGCTGGACCGGGCCATGTCCAACCTCGTCGACCCCACCGCGAATTTCTCTCCCATGGGTGGAGCCCCCGCGTATGGGGCGGGCCCACATCAGGCGACCGGCGGACGAACAGTGATCGAGATCAGGTCGTCCGGCTCACGCCGCGACGACTACCTATTGGAAGAACTGCGGCACGCAATTCGCGTGCGCGGTGGTGACGTGCAGCTCGTACTTGCGGGCAAGAGGTGAAGGAGGCACGCCGTGGCGTTCCCGGAGAGTCCGCTCGGTCTGCGGGGCGAGTTGCTGCTCGGCGGTTCCTGGGTGGATATCACCCGGGACATCTACACGCGGGAGCCGATCCGGATCGCGCACGGCACGGCCAACGAGGGAACACAGCCTGACCCCGCGTCGTGCTCTCTGCTGCTCAACAACGCAGGCGGGCGGTACAGCCCGCGTAACGCGATGGGCCCGCACCACGGGCGGCTGCTCCGTAATACGCCGCTGCGCATCACGGTTCCGGCTGAGGAGTCCTGGCTCCGCCTTGACGGCGGCCATGCCTTGACCCCGCACTCAGCGGCTCTCGCCACACCCGGTGACCTCGACCTCCGGGCGGAGATCACCCCGGACGACTGGGTCGTGTACGGGCGGGTCTGGCCGATCATCTCCCGATGGGAGGGTGCGGCAATCGGCTATCGGCTGTCTGTGCTCCTGGACGGCACGCTAGAACTCGCGTGGTCGTCAACCGGCACGTCGGCCGGCCTCCGGGCCGCGGTGAGCACCGCCCCGGTTGACGGCCAGGGCGGGCAACTGTGCGTGCGCGCGGTTCTGGACGTGGACAACGGCGCGGGCGGCTGTGCGGTCACGTTCTACAGCGGGCCCACCGCGGCGGGCCCATGGACCGCGATCGGCGAACCGGTCGTGAGCGCTGGCACCACGAGCGTGGCCAACCCGGCGACTCCGCTCGTGCTGGGGACCATGCTCGGTCTGCCGTACCCGGGTATCGCCCTCGCGGGCCGCGTGCACCGGGCTGAGGTCCGCGCGGGCATCAACGGCACGCTGGTCGCTGCCCCGGACTTCACCGGCCTGCCGGACGGTGCCGAGGGCATGACGGACTCAGCCGGCCGGACCTGGACTCTGACCGGCGCGGCCGCAATCAGCCGCCGTGAGGCCCTGTTCACGGGCGAGGTGCCCGACTGGCCCGCGCGGTGGACCGGGGCCGGGCACGACGCCTACGTACCTGTACGCGCCGCAGGCATCCTCCGAAGGCTCGGCCAGGGGCGCCGCCCGCTGGAATCCACCCTCCGCCGCCGAATCCCGGCCGCCCCGGGCCTGCTGGCGTATTGGCCGATGGAGGACGAACAGGGGGCCACGCAGCTCTACTCCCCCACTCCCGGGGTGCGCCCGCTACGGGTATCCGGTATGACGATGGCCGCGGACGACAGCCTGCCCGGATCGGCTCCACTGCCGACCACGGGCACGGTTGCGACGTTGGCCGCAACGGTGCCCGCCGCTGCGGCTGCGGGGTGGCACGTCGAGATGGTCTACCACCTGCCCACACTGCCCACCGTGCCTACCGAGATTCTGCGGGTGAACATCACGGGCAGCTCGGCGCGGTCCGCGCATGTGCTCGCCTCGACCACCGGAATCCGGATCGAGGCCCGTGACGCAGATGGCGACGTGCTCGCGTTCTTCACCTTCACCACCCCCGCCGCCATCACCGATTTCGCCGGGGTCTGGAACCGGCTGGCCGTCTACGTCGCAAACGACGGCGGACAGACGCGCCTTACGGCCGCGTGGCGGGACATCACGACCGGCGGACGGTGGCGCGCCTCGACCACCTACAGCGGGGCCATGGGCACGGCCGCGACAGTTGTCGGCAACTGGGGCGGCAGCATGCAGGGGCTTGCCCTCGGCCACCTCGCCGCCTTCAGCGTGCCCGGGACGCCGAACGGCGGGGGCGCGGTGCCCGGTGTGACGATCTATGACGGTGCGGATGGCGGGTACGCCCGTGAGTCGGCCGTCGATCGCGTGCGCCGCCTGGCCGTCGAGGAACCGCTCCTGCATCTCTCGGCACGGGACGGCGATATCGGCACCCCGTCCGAGCGTATGGGCCCGCAGGGGCGTGCGGAGGTGCTGACGCTGCTCGGCGAGATCGTCGACACGGACGCCGGAATCCTGGCAGAAACCATGGACCGGCTCGGGCTCGTCTACCGCGACCGGGCCACCCTCTACAACCAGGAACCGACGCTCGTCCTCGACTACGCGGCCGGCCAGGTCGCACCGCCGCTGGACCCCGCCGAGGACGACGCCGCCCGGCCCAACGACGTGACGGTCACCCGGGCAGGCGGAAGCTCTGGCCGCGTCGTCATCGAGGAGGGCCCGAACTCGGCCCTCCCGCCGGAAGAGGGCGGAATCGGCGCGTACGAGGAGGCCGTGACGCTGTCGCTCGGCAGCGACGACCAGGCCCGCCCGATCGCCGGGTGGCGCGCCCACCTCGGTACGTGGGACGAGGCCCGATACCCCACGGTCCGCGTCGAGCTGCACCGCCGCCCGGAGCTGATCCGGGACGCGCGTCGGCTGCGCGTGGGGGACCTCGTGCGGATCACCAACCCCCCGATCTACACGGGGCCGGGCCCGCTTGACCTAATCGTGCGGCGTATCGAGCACGAACCGCGCCCCCGGGCGTGGGTTCTCACCCTCGGCTGCACACCGGCCGGGCCGTACGCCGTCGGGGTGGTCGGCGATACGGTGCGCGGCCGGGTGGATACCTCCGGCACCGTACTGGCCGCGCCAGTGTCGGGAGACGCTACGGCGTGGCCGGTCACCGTGACTGCTGGCCGCGCCTGGATCACCAGCACCGAGCACCCGGACGACTTTCCGTTTGCTGTGACGGCGGGCGGTGAGATCGTCACGGTGGCAGGGATCAGCGGCGTGGCCGAGGACGATTTCGGTCGGACGGTGGCGTCAGGATGGGGTATCGCACCGTCAGGGCAACCGTGGGCCACTGAGGGCGGTTCGGACGCCGATTTCGCGGTGAGCGGCGGTGCCGGACTGCACAGCATCACCACCAAGAACGTCTTTCGGATCACCAGCGTGCCAGTTGCCACCAGGGATGTTGACCTGGGCGTTGACTTCGCCTTGGACCAGGTGCCCGCGGGCAACAGCGCCTACGTCTACGCGTGCGTGCGCCGTACCGATGACAATCACATGTACTTCGCTCGCGTCCAGATCTCGCAGTCGGGCGCGATGTACCTGAACCTGCGGAAGCGCAACGGTGGCGAGACCTTGCTCGCGTCGTATACGACCCCGTACACGTTCAGTGCGGGTACCCGGTATCGGCTACGGCTTGCCGTGGCAGACACGACCATCACCGCGAAGCTATGGCCGCAGTCGGCCTCCGAGCCCGGGACCTGGCAGGTCACCGGTTCGGACGCCGACCTCACGGCGGCAGGCAGCATCGCCGTGCGCTCGTTCCTGTCGTCTGCGGCTACCAACCCGCTGCCAATCCACGTCTCGTGGCGGGGCCTGTACGTCGGCCCGCAGCAGATGGCGGTAACCCGGTCCGTCAACGGCATCACGACATCGCACGCCGCCGGGGCAGACGTTCGGCTTGCCCGGCCCACCATCGTGGCCCTGTAGAGAGGAGGCGCGCCCATGCCCGTACCCGCGACCCTGTGGCGGCCAGGAATGCGCATCACCGACGCCCGGATGAACGCCAAGGACTACCAGGCCGGAATCATCCTGGTCAGCTTCACCAACCAGACCAGCCACACCGAGTTTGTCCCGTTCCCGGAGCCGTTCCCCGTCACACCGATGATGAGCGTAGAGATTGCTTCGGGCTCGGGCGTGACGGGCCGGTTCGAGGCCCGCCCCATCAGCGTCAACGCGAGCGGATTCACGCTCTTCGTGCTGGTCACGGACTCTTCCGAAGGGCCCGACACCTGGGCGTCCCAGCCCGTGCACTGGATCGCCCACATGCCCACCTGACGCTGACCTCACTTCCCCGAACCTCATGCCCCGAGCCGATCCGGCCGGGGCCTTTTGCATGTCTGGAGACCTGCCCATGACTGTGTCGATCATCAGCCGAGCTACGTGGGGCGCGCGGCCCTGGAACGGCACCCCGGCCACCGTGCCGCTCAGCTCCCGAACGGAGTTCTTCGTCCACTGGTTCGGCGGCGTTCCTGGCAGCCCGACCGGGGCCGCTCTCGCCCGCGAAGTCGAGCGCCTGCACATCGACGGGAACCGCTGGGCAGGCGTCGGCTACAACTTCATCGTGGACCAGGACGGCGAGGTCTTCGAGGGCCGCGGCTGGGACCTTCAGGGGGCCCACTGCCCTGGCCACAACATCAGCGGTCTCGGCGTGCTCATCGCGGTCGGCAAGGGCGGCCCGACTGCATCCGCCAAGGCCCTCTCTGCGGCTCGCGCCCTGTACGACGAGGCGTGCCGCCGGACCGGCCGGACGCTGGCCCGGCGTGGTCACCGCGACGGCATCGCCACGGAGTGCCCCGGTCCGGACCTGTACGCATGGGTGAAGGCCGGTATGCCTGCCAAGGGCTACCAGCCGCCCACGAGCGGGACCGCGCCGACGGGCGCCGCCCGCTACCGGGTGACCATCAACGGTGTGCCGTACGGCTACGGGGCCAAGGGCAGCCACGTGACCCGCGTCGGCGAGGCCCTGGTCAAGAAGGGGTACGGAGGCCAGTACAAGAACGGCCCGGGGCCGACCTGGACTGACGCCGATACCCGCTGCTACGCCGCTTGGCAGCGGTCCCTGGGCTACTCCGGGGCTGATGCCGATGGCGTACCGGGGGAGTCGAGTCTCCGGAAGCTGCTCGGCACCCTGCCGGGCAAGCCGGCTCCGAAGCCCTACGCACCGCCCGCATTCCCGAAGGGCCTCGCCCCGGGCCACAGGTCGCCCTCAGCGCGCGGCCTTCAGCGGGCACTCAAGGCCGCTGGCTTCATGTCCAGGGCCATCCCGGAAGCCGACAACTACGGACCTGCCACGCGGGCGGCGACCGCCCGGTTTCACCAGGCGCACCCCGCGTATCGCGCCCGCGGACTGCACTACGACCCCGCCATCGGCCCGCGCGGGTGGGCCGCTCTCCACACCATCGCCTACGGAAAGAAGAAGTGACCGTGAAGCAGAGCACGAAGCGCACAGTCCGCACCGGTATCCAGGCCGCCGTAGCGCTCGCCGTAGCGCTCCCCGCGATCGTCGCCGCGTCCGGCATCCCCGAGACCCTGCCGTGGGTGGCCGGGGCCCTCGCCATCGCGGCCGGCCTCGCCCGCGTCATGGCGCTCCCGGCCGTCGAGCAGCTGCTTGACCGAGTCGGGCTCGGCCTCTCCGAGGACGGGCGCCCGTGACTATCCCGCCCCCGTCCGACCCGGCCGCGGTAGCGGTTGAGCTGGAGCGGCTACGCGGCACGATGGAGACCGGATTCGCCCGCGTAGATGGCAGCCTGGCGCTGCTCGTACAGCGAGGAGACCAGACAGACCGGGCCATGGCCGACCACGAGAAGCGGCTCGATGCCCTTGAGCGGGCCCGCTGGCCGCTGCCGTCGCTGGCCGCGCTGGTCGGTGTGATCGGACTTGCTCTGACCCTGTGGCAGCTTTCCCGGAACTGAACCGCCCCCTCCCGCACAGTGCGGGAGGGGGCGGTTTCGCCGTGTCAGGGGTACTACAGAGTGCCGTCCGACACCGCGCCGACCATGGCGGCGAGGGCTGCGCGGCTGACGACGATGGCGGGGCCATGCGGGACCTTGCTGTCGCGGACGGCGACCGGGCCGCCGTCGAGGAGGCCGCACTCCACGCAGTCGGACTGTGCAGCCGAGCGCGACGACTTCCACCACGCTACGGGCAGTGCGGAGGCGTCGGGAGCGGTGCGAGTGGTCATATCTGGTCCCTAATCTCAGTGATCAATTCGGCAGACGCGTCAGGGGCGAGTGCTTGCGTCCGAAGGGTGCCGATGGCGTCCTGGTAGGCGGACACGTTTTCGCGCCCCTCGACGTAGAGAGCCTGTGTCAGCGACTCGATGTGCACCACGTCCAGGCTGGCATGCGCCCCGTACCCCAGGATGGAATAGGCACCGGTCTGGCCCACGTGCGGCGGCTCGTCCAGGGGCAGCACTTGGATCGTGACGTTCGGCCACGAGGCTGCCGCGAGGAGCTTGCCGAGCTGGTCAGACATGAGCCGCGGGTCCTCAGTGCGCGTACGCAGAGCGGCTTCCCCGATGATTGCCCAGAGGGTCAACGGGTTGTGCTGCGTGAGCACCGATTGTCGCGCGAGGCGCACCTCGACGAGAGCGGTCACCCGCTCTGCGACGGCGTCGCCCATGGCGGTAGCGGAGATTATCCGGCGAGCGTAATCGGCGGTCTGGAGCAGGCCCGGGATCATCACCGGCTGCCATGTGCTGATCTGCTCGGCTTCGGATTCCAGGCTGATCAAGTCTTCGTATGCCGGGGTGAGAACGGAGCGGTACGACTGCCACCATCCACGCCGTGCGCCCTCGCGGGTGAGCCGAAGAAGCCCCGCGCGGGTCTCTTCGTCGTCGATCCCGCAGGCGTCCAAGATCAGTTTGACGTCTGCGGCGGTCGCCGCGGTTACAGCCGTTTCAATCCGGCTGATCTTGGCCCCGTTGAGCTTGCCACCCGATCGGCTTGCTACCTCGTCCTGCTTGAGTCCCAAGGACTCGCGTAGGGCCCGCAGCGTACGGCCGAGCTGCCGCCGTCTCACTGTCGGTGCGCTCACGAACCCCTGCCCTCTCGCTGTGTTGTCGGGTCCAGTCTGCCGCGCCCCGCGCCGCCCTGTCATCTTTCACCACCCCTTCCTACAGCCGTTCTACACGGCATATGCAAATTCTTATTTCGACAGTGAGACACTTGCAATCGCCACTGTATGGGACGCACGATGATTCCAGATTTCCATCCGCGCCGACACGGTCGGACGAGGTCCGGATCGGCCACAGCGTCAGGGGTCCGCATGATGTCCATGCATCCGCATCGAGCTTTACCGCCAGGGGATCGGAGGCGATTCGTTCCGCCGCAGCTGATCTGCGGGGCCATGCCCGAGTCCGTCCGGGCAGCACGTCGGTACGTGCGCGAGGCCGCGGCCTACCAGGAGCCGGACACTCCGGAGGATGCCCTCGGCACACTGGAACTGCTCGCGTCCGAGCTGGCCACGAACGCGATCCGGCACGGAGCACGCATGAGTCCGGGCACGTCCATTCGGGTGGTTGTCGACGCCAAGCCGGGGCGTACGAGGGTCGAGGTTCACGATGAATGCCCGACCCTGCCGTACCTTCGGCCGGCCTCGACCCTCGCCGAACGCGGACGCGGTCTGCTGCTCGTGTCGCTGATGGCCGCCGCGTGGGGGTGCGCCGATCGCGACGGCGGGAAGGTCGTATGGGCGGCGGTGAAGTGGTGAGCAGACCTGCCACACAGTGGGGGCCCGTGACTGATGACATGGTTCTGTACCGGGCGGTCATAGACCACACGGCGCGGTGCGAGTGGTGCCAGGCCCGTCCCGGATCGTGCCCCTTCGGCATCCGGCTCGGCCAGATGGCCAAGGAGGCACGAGACATCGTCCAGAAGGCCCGGGGCGAGCAGAACGGCCGCGAGAGCGCCGTCAGGGTGGGCACGGACACGGGGGCCCCTACAGGTCCGCACTGCCGGGCGGCGAGCTTGTCCGGCCAGGCAGCCGTTCACCTGGACTGCCGCCGCCCGGCAGGCCGCTGCGCCTGCTACTGCCACGTGGACGGGCCGCCAGCAGAGTAGGGACCGAGAGCAGTGGACCCCCGGGACGGCCAAGGCCCCGGGGTCCACTGCGTTCTGTACCGTATTCGACGAGCCCGCTTCGGCTTGACGTGCGGCATACCCACAGGTCAAGGGCACCATGTTTTAGACACATTGTCTGAAGTAACGGTCAGCATCCCCGAACAGTACCTACTCCACCCCAGCGCACAGATATACGATACAGAGCATGCTTATTCACCCTCGGCCTTTCGACCACCCCGACGCCGTCAAACTCAACGACCAGGTGCAGCTCGAATACGCCGAGCGCTACGGCGACGAGGGCGATGTCACACCGCTCGACCCGTCGATGTTCGTCCCGCCGCACGGTCTGTATCTGCTCGCCTACGACGAGCAGGAGCGCCCGGTGGCGACCGGCGGCTGGCGGACCCAGAACCTCAACGCCGAGGGCTACGAGGACGGCGACGCCGAGATCAAGCGGATGTTCGTGATCCCCGAGGGCCGCGGCCGGGGCCTGGCCCGCCGGATGCTCGCCGCCCTGGAGGAGGACGCCCGGGCCGCGGGCCGGACCAGGATGGTCCTGGAGACCGGCGACCAGCAGCCCGAGGCCGTCGCGCTGTACGCCTCGTGCGGCTACACCGTCTGCGAGGTGAAGTTCGGGCACTACCGGACGTACGACAGCAGCATCTGCATGGCCAAGCCGCTGCGGCAGCCGTAGCAACCGGCCGCCCTGGCCCCGGCCGGGGCCAGGGCGGTCCGTCACCCGCTCCGGGCGCGCGGGGCGTCGCCCGCCTCGGGCGCCGAGGGCATCATGCGCCCCGGACGGCAGGGAGATCGCGCACCCCGGACGGCAGGGAGATCGCGCGCCCCGGGGCGCCGCAGCCGGCCACGCGCCCCGCCTCCGGGCGCCCGGTCACGCAGGCCGTCACGCATCCCCCTCCAGGACGCCCGGTCACGCACCCCCGCCGAGCACCAGGAGCACATGCTCCTCCTCGCCGTGCCGCACCGTGCCGGCCGCCGTGAACCCGCACTTCTCCAGCAGGCGCACCGACCCGGTGTTGCCGGCCGCCGGGTCCGCGTACAGCGGGCGGGCCGTCTCCCGCTCCAGGAACGCGGTCAGCGCCCGCGTACCGATGCCCCGGCCCCAGTACGCACGGCCCAGCCAGTAGCCGATGAAGCGCCGGTCCCCCTCCCACCAGGCGACGATGCTCCCCGCGGTCTCCCCGTCCACGACGACCGTCTGCACGAAGTTGGCGGGATCCCCCAGCACCCGCGTCCTCCAGTGCGCCATGAACGCGTCCCGCTCCCGGGGAACGAACCGCGACCGCCGGACGGCCTCCGGATCGTGCTCGTACGCGAGGAAGGCCTCCAGGTCCTCGGGCACGACGTCTCTGAGCTGCACGCTGTTGTCCATGCCGACCGAGTCTGGCACCCGCCACTGACAACCGGCCCGGCCGCTCACCTCGGGGTGGCCAGCACCTGGGTCCAGTAGGGGCCGCGCGGGGAGTCGGCGAGGCCCACGCCCACGTGGACGAAGGCGCAGTTGAAGATGTCGTCGTCGCGGCCGGGGCTGTTGCGCCACTCCTCGACGACCGCCGCCGGATCGCTCATGCCGGTCGCGATGGTCTCCCCGACGGCCGACCAGGCGTAGCCGGTGGCGCCGACCCGGTCGCCCGCGCCCCGGCCCGAGGAGTCGGTGTGGCCGAAGTAGTTCCGCGCGGCCATGTCCTCGGAGTGCCGCTGGGCGACCTCGGTGAGCCGGGGATCGGTCTCCAGCTCCGGGCAGCCGTTCGCGGCGCGCAGGGTGTTGACCCGGGTGACCACGCGGGTGTCCGGGCGGGGAGACGGCTTCGGCGCGGGGGAGGCGGAAGGTGACGGGGGGACGGCCGACGGCCGGGTGGCGGGGGTCGGGCTCGGGGCGGGCGTGGACGGGACCGCGGAGGGGCTGGGGCTCGGCCCGGCGGAGGCGGAGGCGGTCACGGCCGGGGGCGCGGGCGCGGGGCTGTGGGTGACACCGCCACCCCGGGCCTCGGGCTGGGCCGGGGTGGAGGGCCAGATCAGTACGGCGAGGGCGGTCACGGCGGCCGCCCCGGCTATCAGCCCGGCCGCCTTCCCGGCCGAGAAGGCGGCCGGGGCGGCGTGGGCCGCGCCCGGGGACGCGGCGGCGGTGGCCGGGGCGGCCGATGAGGCGACGGCCGCCGCCACCTGCTGCCCGCTGTCGTAGAGCGGCACCACGAGCGCGAGCCCGGAGAGCAGGCCCTCCGCCGGAACCAGTCCCGTACTCCCGGCGGAGCAGGAGGCGCAGCCCCGGACATGGCGGGCGATCCGCTTGCGCCACAGCGGCGTCGCCGTGCCGTCCCAGTCGCCGAGCAGGTCCGCCAGGGCCGGGCAGCGGGGGTCGGCGGCCAGGGCCCGGACGACCGTACGGCCGACATCGAGCTGGTTCTTCACCCGCTGGACGCGGACGGCGGCGTGCTGCGGGGAGAGGCCGAGCGCCTCGGCCAGCTCGGACCGGGTGAGGTCGCCGGTCGTCTCCAGCCACCACAGGGACAGCACGTCGCGCTCGGCGTCGTCCAGCCAGCGGGTCGCCTCGGCGGTCTCGCGCCGCTGCCCGGAGAGTTCCAGGCGCAGGATCGTCAGATCGACGAAGTCGGCGGCGGGGTCGGCCGGGTCGTTGGTCTCCTCCAGCGGGGCGGGGCGGTGGCCGAGGTGGGACCAGCGGCTGCGGACCTGGTTCATGGCGATGGCGACGAGCCAGGAGCGGAAGCGGGCCGGATCGCGCAGGGCGGGCAGACCGGAGAGCGCCCGGAGCATGGTCTCCTGCACCACGTCGTCCACGTCGGGGTGGCCGTTGAGGGCGCGGCCGACGACGTTGTAGACCAGCGGGAGGTACTGGGCGGCCAGCCGCTCCCCGGCGGCCCGGTCGCCGTTCCTCGCCGCGATGACCAGAGCGGTGCTGTCCACGCCGTCCACGCCCTTCGTTCGGTTCGCCACCGGAATGTGGGCCGGATCACCCCTGGGGGTTTTGTTATCCGTCCCCCGTCCGGTGGTCAACCAGTATGCGGGGGCCGGCAGGCAGTCCCGCCGGGAGAGTGCGGGAGCGGGGAGAGACATGTCGAGCGACACGGACACCGACGAGGCGCAGGCCACCGGTCCGGGCTCCACCGGAGCGCGGACCACGGCCCCTCGCACCACCGGAGCGCGGACCGCGGCCCCGGGCTCCACCGGTGCGCAGGCCACGGATCCGCGGGCCACGGGCCCCCGGGCCACCGCACCGCGCCCGCTTCCGGCGCAGCACACCGAGGCGCACGCCACCGCGGCGCGGACGGGCGAGGCCATCACCACCTCGGCCCTGCACGCGGCGGCGACCGGCGCGGACACCTTCCCCGGGGTCCTGCGGGAGGCGCTGAACCGCCGCGGGCTCTCCCTGGAGCGGGTGAGCGAACGGCTCAGGGTGCGCGGCATCACCATCAGCCAGGCCACCCTGAGCAGCTGGCAGCGCGGCCGCAGCCAGCCCGAACGGGCGCGTTCCCTCCGGGCCGTGGACGTGCTGGAGGAGATCCTGGAGCTGCCCGCCGGGTCCCTGCGTTCGCTGCTCGGCCCGCGCCGCCCGCGCGGCCGGACCACTCCGCCCGACGCGGAAGGGGCGGCGCTCCAGATCCTCGGCGAGGACTCGGTGGTGGAGAAGGCGCTCGGCGCGCGCTTCCGCCACTTCAACCAGGAGACCAGTTCGCTGATGGTCCACGACATCGTCAGGGTCGGCGAGAGCGGCACGCTGAGCGGGATCTCCACCACGAACGTCCTGCGGGCCAAGCGGGCCGGGGCCGACCGGGCGGTCTTCGTCCTCAGCTTCGACGACGAGGCGGCCGAACCCGTCGACATCAGGGTCACCTGCGGCCGCCTGGCGGAGGCCACGTACCTGAAGGGGCTCAAGTCCCTGGTGATGGAGATCCGCTTCGGCCGGGAACTGGCCAAGCTGGACACCACGGTGGTGAGTTACGCCGTCGAGGTGAGCCCCTCGGAGACCCCGGCCACGCACTACGAACGCTGGTCGCGGACGAACCTCCACGAATACCTCCAGCAGGTCTTCTTCCACCCCGGCGCCCTGCCGGTGGACTGCCACCGCTACGTCCGGGAGAAGGTCGGCGCCCCACCGCGCGGCCGCCGTCGCATTCCGCTGAGCGAGGCGCACGACGTCCATGTGCTCACCTCCCGGTGCAAACCCGGCGTCCACGGGGTGGCGTGGGAGTACGGAGCGGACGGCCCGGGTGGTACAGGCGGTCCGGGCGGGACGGCCCGTCCAGGCGGTCCGGACGGCCCAGGCGGTCCGGACGGCCCAGGCGGTCCGGACGGTCCGGGAACGTGGAGAACGGGAGACCGCCCAGGATGAGTGGACGGTCTCCCGCGTCTGGGGGGTGGCCTTGTCTGCCGGTCCGTTGCCGCGGAGGGACTACTTGGTGTTGAGCGTCAGCCCGTAGTAGGCGAGGGCGTCGTCGAGCGGCTGGAAGTACGACGAGCCGCGCGAGTTGACCCGGCCGGTGCACCGCTGGCCGATCGGTCCGCCGGAGGTCATGCCCTGGGCCTGGTCCCCGGAGACGTACGCCCCGCCGCTGTCGCCGCCCTGGGTGCAGACGGAGGAGCTGGCGAGACCGGTCACGACGGTGTCGGGCCCGCCGTTCTGGTCGCTGTAGGTGACGCTGACGTTGTACGAGCCGACCTTGCCGCAGGTCCAGCCGGTGGTCTGGCCCGACT
Organism: Streptomyces sp. YPW6; assembly: GCF_018866325.1. NCBI lineage: Bacteria > Bacillati > Actinomycetota > Actinomycetes > Kitasatosporales > Streptomycetaceae > Streptomyces > Streptomyces sp. YPW6. Next base: position 4,575,065 of record NZ_CP076457.1, on the reverse strand, counting down.
TGCACAGCGCCGCACCGGAGGGGGCCCGCTTGCTGCCCCGGACCGGGACGGTGCCCGCCTTGCCGTACGTGGTGATGTCGAGGCCGATGGAGTTGCCGGCGTCGACGGCCGCGATGCCCATGTCGACACTGCGGGTGCCGAGCGCGAACCGGGTGTGGGTGCCCTTGGCGAAACGGGTCCCGTTGTAAGCCAGTTCGGGCAGATCCTCGATGCAGTGCCCGGCGGTCACGAGCACCTGCCGGCCGTTGCGGTCCTGGGCGCCGTACCCGACGGAGCAGAGGTAGCCGTTGAAGGTCATCCGGCTGCCGGGCGGAACGACGGCCTGGGTCTCCAGCTTCTCCTGCCCCTTGACCACGCGCACGGCGTCGCCGTTGCTCTGCGCGGCCTTGAGGAAGCCGCGGGTGGCGGCGTCCGTGGCGCCGTTGACCTCGACGGTCACGGTGTCCGACGCGAGGTCGACGGACCAGGCGGAGACGCCGGCCGGGGCGCTCTTGAGCGCCTTGGCGTCGAGCTGCGCCTTGATGCGGTCGAGTTCGCTCTCGCCGCGCTCGGGCACCCGGACCTTCAGACCCGCGGCCCGGACGTTCTTCGCCGCCTCGGCGTCGGCGGCGTTGACGACCAGCGAACCGTCCTTGGCGAAGAAGGCCCCGAGCGTGTCGACCCGGTCCTTCCGCAGCTGCGCGAACCGGTCCTGCTGCTCGGCCTCACGGTCCAGCCGCTCGACGGCGGCCTTCTCGCTGACGCCCAGGGTCGCGGCGAGCGCCTTGACCATCTCCGGCTGGTACGCCGGCGCCGCCGCGGGGGCCGAGGGCTCACCCACCGTACCGGCGTAGGCCCCTGTGGCGACTCCGGCCGACAGGAGGGCGCCGATCGAGGCGGCCACGATGTATCTGCGCGCGTTCTTCTTTCCGTGCTTCACGCGATTCCTTCCGCTACGCAGGCGAGCGTCCAGACAATGGGGGGGGGTGGCCACACCGCGCCTGGGGAAGCGCGGTGTGTTCCATGGACACTGCCCGGCGGCGATGACATGTTCCTGTCGCCGCGCCTCGAACTCTGGCGCAGCCGGAACTCCCGCGACAAGAAGTGGCGGTGGGGGTCTTTTCTACAGAACTGGCCGAGAACTGTAGAGAAGACGGCCTGTTGGGAGCAGTACCGGAAACGTTCTCGACGGCCTGCTCCAGCTCGTCGAGCGCCCGGGAGCGGGAAGCGATCCGGATCACCGCGGCGCGCGGTCCCCACCGCAGGGGTGGGCGTGCACCAGGCAGTCGGGCGTGAGCTCCAGGCCGCAGTTCCCGGCCCGCCGCCCCGTACTCCTCGTACTCCTCGACAACGCCTGCGCGCCCCGGGTTGCCGTGCACGGCCATGGCCACAGGAGAGGCGCGGGGCACGCGCCGGATATATCGCTACGCCCGGTGGGCGACCCCGTGGCAGGATCCGCTTATGCCGAGTGTCGCCGTGTCTTCCGATGTGTCCATCGCGTACGAGAGCTTCGGCGACCCCGGGGATCCGCCCGTCCTGCTCGTGATGGGTTTCGGTGCGCAGATGCTTGCCTGGCACGAGGACTTCTGCCGGGCGCTGGCGGACCGCGGCCGATATGTGATCCGCTACGACAACCGCGACTGCGGACTGTCCACGAAGTTCGACGAACACCCAGTCGACATGGGCAGGTTCATCGCCGCCGTCAGCTCGGGTGACATTCCCGCCGCGCTCGCGATGGTTCCCTATCGGCTTCGCGACATGGCTGATGACGGACTGGGTCTGCTCACCGCGCTCGGCATCGAACGCGCCCACGTCGTCGGGGCCTCGATGGGCGGGATGATCGCCCAGACGATGGCCCTCTCCTTCCCGGAACGGGTGCTGACCCTGACGTCGATGATGTCCTCGACCGGCGAGAGCGCATACGGCCAGTCCAGCCCGGAGGCCCAGGCGGTGCTGTTCGCCCCGAAGCCGGCGGACCGCGCGGGGTACGTCGCGGCGGCGGAGAAGGAGCTGGCGTGGGCTTCCCAACGCTACGGCGACGCGGCGGCGTTGCGCGAGCTGGCCGCCGCGAGCTACGACCGCGCGTACTACCCCGCGGGGATCGGACGGCAACTCGGCGCAATGGTCCTCAGCGGTTCACGCGCGGACGCGCTCCGTGAACTGCGGGTGCCCACACTGGTGATCCACGGCCTGGACGACACACTGATCGACCCCAGTGGCGGAAGGCGCACCGCGGAGCTCGTGCCCGGTGCGGAACTTCTCCTGGTCCCCGACATGGGCCACGACCGCCCCCGGGAGCTGTGGCCGGACCTCATCGACGCCGTGGTGTCCCACACCGCCTGACGAGGCCGTCAGGGGGCCCGCACCGGCACCGCGGGCTGAGGCTGCCCCGTTCCGCGAGGAAGGGGCCCTGCTCGACGACGGTCGAGAGGGTGAGGAGGGTTGACGCCCCGGCACCCCGCCGGATCCGCTACGCCGCCGTCCCCCACGCCGGACAGGCACCGAGCGGCCCCTCAACGACGAAGATCCCGCCCGATCTTTCGATCGGACGGGATCTCGTCACCGTTCTCGAGAGCTACTCGCGAACTGTCGTTTGTGGACCTGTGGGGATTTGAACCCCAGACCCCCTCGATGCGAACGAGGTGCGCTACCAGACTGCGCCACAGGCCCTTGCGACGTGTGAAACTCTAGCACCCTCACAGGGGTGCTTGGAAATCCGTTCCTCCGCTGGTCAGCGGTGCCGGGTTTCCGAGCGCCCCCCGGCGCCGCCGGGGGGCCTCACTCATTGGCCGCGCGCGGCCGGCCCTCGTCGTCGTACTGGTCGAAGAGCGGGGTCCGGCCCCGGTCGCGGTTGCGGCGGGACTGGTTCGTGCGCTGGCGCGGGGCCGGGTCGACCGCGGGGGCCGTCGGGTGCGACGTGCCCGTCTGGGTGGGCTCGGCGGTGCTGGAGCGGGCCGCGCTCCAGGTCTCCGGGTCGCCGACCTCCACACCGCCCGTGGCCCGGGGGGCGACGGGCGCGGTGACATAGGTGGGCAGCGGTACGGGAACGGGCTCCCAGCTGTCGCCCTGGGCGCGGCCGCGTTCGCGCTGCTGGTCCACCCACTCCGCGTGGTCCGTCTGCTCGACCAGCGCGCGGCGGCCGGCCTCCTGGGGGGAGACCGTCGGGGTGGGTTCCGGCTCGGCGCGGTGCGGTTCGGAGTCGTCGTCCGGCTCGGCCGGATCGGAGGCCGCGGGCTGGTTCCGGCGCGGGCGGTTCTCCCGCAGCCGCTGTGCCGCGTCCTCGGCCCGGCGGCGGTCCATCGTGAAGGCGAACCGCCTGCGCTCCTGGGCCCGCAGATGGACGATGTACGTGCTCAGCAGCACGGCCGGCACCGCGGGGGCCCAGAGGAAGCCGAGGCCGCCGACCGCCGCGACGATCGCGCCGAGCGTGAAGGCCAGGAAGAGGACGATGGTGGTCCGCCTGCGCCGCGCCAGGACCTGGGAGCGCTGGGCGCGCCGGGCCCGTTCGGCGTCGGCCGCACCGGAGCGCGGGCGCCGCCGGGCGGGGGGCACCTTCTCCGCCGGGCGCTCGCCGGACCGGCGCTCGTGCGCCGGGCGGTCCGGGTGCCGGCGGTCCGGAGGCTGAGGCGCCGGGCGGCGGTCGTGCGCCGCACGGTCGGACGCATGGTGCCCCGGGGTGCGCTCAGGCGCGTGCGCCGGGTCGCCAAGCCGGGCTTCCGTGTGCGCCGGAGGCGCGGCAAAGGCCCGGACGTCCACGGACTCCATACGGTCCGTTTCCCGGTCCGGGTCGACCTCGGGCCCCGCCTCCTCGGCGGTGCGCTCCCGCAGCTCCTTGGCGTAACGGCGCTCCATCGCCGCCCGGCCGGACAGCAGCCGGATGGCGGTGCTGAAGCGTTCCGTCGGACGTGCTTCATTGAGCTCGTCCTGCCTGCGGAGCCACATCGGCACCAAGTAGGCGGCCCAGGCCCCGACGATGACTGCGTAGATGAGGCCGCTGCTGCTCACGGTCACACCGTAGAGGGGTTTGCGCGGAAGGATCCGCCAATTGGCCCGGTGTGTCGCACGATCCGGCTGATATCACGGACTTTTTTTGTGATTGTTCGGATCAGCAGACGCCGATAGTCCTTTCGGACGCGGTCACCCGGCGATCAAATTCGAACACTTATTTTATTTACCCGGTCGGTCCGGGGCCTTCCGGCGTCACGGGCCGCGACCGGCGCCAGCGCCGGATCATCCCCTCGGGCACTTCCTCGGCGGTGAGGGCGAAGATCAGGTGATCGCGCCAGGCGCCGTCGATGTGGAGATAGCGCGGGCGCACGCCTTCCGAGCGGAATCCGAGTTTCTCCACCACCCTGCGGCTGGGAGCGTTCTCCGGGCGAATACAGACCTCGATCCGGTGCAGGCCCACCGTGCGGAAGCAGTGGTCCACCGCGAGCGCCACCGCCGTCGGCATGACGCCCCGCCCCGCGACGCTCCGGTCCACCCAGTAGCCGATATGACCGGAACACATCGAGCCCCAGGTGATGCCCGCGACCGTGAGCTGGCCGACCAGCCGGCCCTCGTACTCGATGGCGAACGGCAGCATCCGCCCCGCGTTCGCCTCGGAGCGCAGGTGGCGGACCATCTGCCGGTAGGTGGGGCGCTGCGCGACCGGGCCGCCGGGGGCGGGTGGCGGGACGGTGGCCTCCCAGGGGCGCAGCCAGTCGCGGTTGCGCCGGTTGACCTCGCGCCAGACCCGCTGGTCGCGCATCTTCATCGGACGCAGGACGATCTCGCCGTCGGTCAGCGTCACCGGCCAGGTCGCGATGTTCAGCTCGGGCTCCCCGGTCGGGGGTGGTCGCCGCCGCGAAGCTGGTCGACGGCGTGCACCAGCAGCCGGCCGAGGACGGCCAGCCCGTCCTTCACCCCTCCGGTGGAGCCGGGGAGGTTGACGATCAGAGTGCGGGCCGCGACGCCCGCGAGACCCCGGGAGAGGGCGGCGGTGGGGACCTTGGCGAGGCCCTCGGCTCGGATCGCCTCCGGGATGCCGGGAATCTCGTGGTCGAGCACCCGGCGGGTGGCCTCGGGGGTGGCGTCGGTGGGCGAGATGCCCGTACCGCCGGTGGTGACGATCACGTCGTACCCGGCGGCGACGCCCGCACGCAGGGCCGCCTCGACCGGATCGCCGTCGGGGACGACCTGCGGGCCTTCGACCGTGAAGCCGAGGCCGGTCAGCGCCTCGGCGATCAGAGGGCCGCCCTTGTCCGCGTACACCCCGGCGGAGGCCCGGTTGGAGGCGGTGACGACGAGGGCGCGGTAGGGGGCGGGGCCGCCCGGCGCGGCTCCGGCGGGCTCCGGCCCCCGCTGCTCGTGGGCGGCTCCGGCGGGCTCGGGCGGCGTCACGCGTCCGGTCCCGTCGGTACCGCGGGCGTGGTGCGCCGGTAGTCGCCGGACTTGCCGCCGGACTTCGCCTCGACCCGTACGTCGGTGATGACCGCGCTCTTGTCGACCGCCTTGATCATGTCGACGACCGTCAGGGCCGCCACCGACACCGCCGTCAGGGCCTCCATCTCGACGCCCGTGCGGTCCGTCGTCTTCACGGTGGCCGTGATCTCCACCGCGTCGTCGGCCACGCTCAGGTCGACCTTCACACCGGAGACGGCCAGCGGGTGGCAGAGCGGGATCAGGTCCGGGGTGCGCTTGGCCCCCATGATCCCGGCGATCCGCGCGGTGGCGAGGGCGTCGCCCTTGGGCACTCCCTCGCCGCGCAGCAGCTCGATCACGCGCGGCGCGACGAGCACCCGGCCGGATGCGCGGGCGACGCGGGTGGTGACGTCCTTCGCCGACACGTCGACCATGCGGGCCGCGCCCGCCTCGTCGATGTGCGTCAGCCTGTTCTGCGTACTCAACTCACTCCGCCTAGCGGTAGGGGCACCGATGGGCCTCGGGCCCGGAGGAGGTCCTCCGGAAGGCACGGCGGCAGATACCGTACCGCCACGGGGCGGCGGTCAGCGGAGCAGGACCACGTCCGTCTCCGTGCCGGGCTCGACCGAGGTGACGTCCTCGGGCACCACGATCAGCGCGTCGGCCCGGGCCAGTGCGGCGACCAGATGCGAGCCGGAGCCGCCGACCGGGGTGACCGTGCCCGCCTCCGCGTCGTAGCGGGCCCGCAGGAACTGACGGCGGGCGGGCGGCGAGGTGAGCGCCTTGTCGGCGCGCAGCTCGGCGCGAACCGTGGGGCGGTGCACGTCGGGGAGGCCCATCAGGGCACGGATGGCGGGGCGGACGAACAGCTCGAAGGAGACGTAGGCGGAGACCGGGTTGCCCGGCAGGGCCAGCAGCGGGGTGTGGTCCGGGCCGATCGAGCCGAAGCCCTGGGGCTTGCCCGGCTGCATGGCGAGCTTGCGGAACTCGACCCCGCCGCCCGGCTCGTCCGCGTCGCCGACGGAGGACAGCGCCTCCTTGACGACGTCGTACGCACCGACGCTGACACCGCCCGTGGTGACGACGATGTCCGCGCGGATCAGCTGGTCCTCGATGGTCGCGCGCAGCGTCTCGGCGTCGTCGGTGACCGCGCCGACGCGGTAGGCGATGGCGCCGGCGTCCCGGGCCGCGGCGGTCAGCGCGAAGCTGTTGGAGTCGTAGATCTGGCCGCCCGTCAGCCCCTCGCCGGGCTGGACCAGCTCGCTGCCGGTGGACAGGACGACCACGCGGGGGCGGGGCCGTACGACGACGGTGGAGCAGCCGATCGCCGCGAGCAGCCCGATCTGCGGCGGGCCGACGACCGATCCGGCGGCCAGGGCCGGCTCGCCCGGCTGGACGTCGCTCCCGCGCTCGCGCACATGGGCGCCCGCGACGACGGGCCGGTGCACCCTGACCTCGCCGGTGGCGCCCTCCGGCGCGTCGGCGTGGGCGCGCATCCCCTCGGCCGGGCCACCGCCCGTACCGCCGTCCGTCCACTCGACCGGGACCACGGCCTCCGCACCGGCGGGCAGCGGGGCGCCCGTCATGATGCGGGCGGCCTGCCCCGGTCCCACGACCTGGTCGTCGGCGAGCCCCGCGCTGCCCGCGGCGACGTCACCGATGACGGTGAGGACCGCGGGGAACTCCTCGCTCGCGCCCTCGACATCGGCGACGCGGACCGCGTACCCGTCCATGGAGCTGTTGTCGAAGGGCGGCAGGGCCACCTCGACGACGACGTCCTTGACCAGGACGCAGCCCTGGGCGTCGGGCAGTTGCAGTTCGATGGGCTCCAGCGGCCGCACCGAGGCGAGGATGTCGTCCAGATGCTCGTCGACCGACCAGATCGTGCTGCTCACGGGGCTACATCTCCTCAGCGACGTACTTGCGCAGCCAGGTCCGGAAGTCCGGCCCCAGGTCCTCACGTTCGCACGCCAGTCTGACAATGGCGCGCAGATAGTCGCTGCGGTCCCCGGTGTCGTAGCGGCGGCCCTTGAAGACGACGCCGTGCACGGGGCCGCCGATCGTCTCGTCCGCGGCGAGCAGCTGGAGCGCGTCGGTGAGCTGGATCTCGCCGCCGCGGCCCGGCTCGGTGTGTCGCAGTATGCCGAAGACCGCGGGGTCCAGGACGTACCGGCCGATGACGGCGAGGTTGCTGGGGGCGTCGGCCGGGTCGGGCTTCTCGACCAGGTCGGTGACGCGGACGACGTCGCCGTCGACGGTGGCGTCCGCGGCGGCGCAGCCGTACAGGTGGATCTGCGCGGGGTCGACCTCCATCAGCGCGACGACGCTGCCGCCCTCACGCTCCTGGACCTCGACCATCCGGGCCAGCAGCGCGTCGCGCGGGTCGATGAGGTCGTCGCCGAGGAGCACCGCGAACGGCTGGTCGCCCACGTGCGGGGCCGCGCACAGCACGGCGTGCCCGAGCCCGCGGGGGTCCCCCTGGCGCACGTAGTGCATGGTGGCCAGGTCGCTGGACTCCTGGACCTTGGACAGGCGTTCGGCGTCGCCCTTGCGGGTGAGGGCGGACTCCAGTTCGTAGTTGCGGTCGAAATGGTCCTCCAGGGGACGCTTGTTGCGACCGGTGATCATCAGCACGTCGGAGAGGCCCGCTGCCACGGCTTCCTCGACGACGTACTGGATGGCCGGCTTGTCGACGACAGGCAGCATCTCCTTGGGAGTGGCCTTCGTGGCGGGCAGGAACCGGGTGCCGAGACCCGCTGCCGGAATGACAGCCTTGGTGATCCTGGAGGGCGACTGAGTCATGAGCTGACCTTAACGGGTGCACACGGCCGGAAGCCGATTTTCCGGTTAACTTCGTCCTTAAATATGCCCATACGAGAACCGTGTGAGTCGCCCATGAACACCGACAAGTCCGGAAAGACCTCCGCGAAGGGCTCTCTGCGGCGCGAACTGCTCGCCGCACGGGCCCTCCTGACGAAGGAGGACGCACTCCGCGCCGCCGCGGTTCTCGCCGAGGCCGCGCTGCGCCTCCCCGAACTGGCCGACGCCCGTACGGTCGCCGCGTATGTCTCCGTGGGCCGCGAACCGGGCACCCGCGCCCTCCTGGAGGCGCTGCGCGGGCGCGGCGTGCGGGTGCTGCTGCCGGTCCTCCTGGCCGACAACGACCTGGACTGGGCGGACTACGAGGGTCCGGCGCACCTGCTCCCGGCGGGGCGGGGGCTGCTGGAGCCGGACGGACCGCGCCTGGGCCCCGGGGCCGTCCTGACCGCCGACGCGGTGCTGCTGCCCGGCCTGGCGGTCGACGGGGCCGGGATGCGGCTCGGGCGGGGCGGCGGCAGCTACGACCGGGTGCTCGCCCGGCTGGCCGCCGCCGGTGCGCACCCGTCGCTCGTGGTGCTCCTGTACGAGGACGAGGTGGTCGCGCGGGTCCCCGCGGAACCGCACGACCACCCCGTGGACGCCGTGGTGACACCGGCCGGAGCGCGGCGTTTCGGGAACCCCCGGTAGGGCCTACGGCTTCAGCGTCAGCGTGTCGGAGGTGGACGCGTCGACCGCTTCGGCCCCGAAGGACCAGTCGAGCAGTTCACCGTCGACCCACTTGTCGGTCTGGTCGGTGTAGTGCGCGCTGAACGCGTGTCCGGAGGCCCCGCTGAGGTTGATCCAGCGGGACTTGTCCCAGTCCCCCACGTTGACGACCATGCGCATCGACGGCACCCAGACGACCTCGTAGCCGCTCGCCGCGTTCCAGCCGGTGGCGTTGACCGCCGCCTCGCCGCCGCCGAGGTTCCAGGGGCCGCGGTTGAGCGCGCGCTGGAGCAGGCCGGGCCCCTCGGTGCCGAGCGTCTGGTTCTTCAGCGTGAGGCGGTGCAGCCGGCCCCAGCTCCAGGTGGAGATGTTCTTGCCGAGCTTGGAGGTCAGCTCCCAGCGGGCGTCCTCCATCGCCCGGGCGAACAGGTCGTCCCGGCTCTCCAGCGCGTCCTCGCGGCCCCGGGCGGGCGCCTTCCACCACGCGTTGTCCTGGTCGTCCATGATGTCGCGGACGACCTGGAACCAGCGGTCGCCGCCGTCCGGCTGCGCGGTGTCGCCGTCACGCTGGCCGCACTCGCGGACGAGCTTCCTCTGCTGGTCGGCCGGGCCGCTGTTCTTGGCCGGCGGCACGTTGATGCAGTCGCCCTCGACCCGCATCTCCTTGGGCAGCTTGTTGCCGAAGGCGAGCTTCAGGATGTTGCGCCAGACGCCGTTGAAGTACGCGGCGGCGGCCGAGTCGGGCTCCTGGGTGTAGTCCCAGCCCTCCAGCAGCTTCTGGGCCTCGCGGACGCTCGGGTCGGAGATGTTGATCTTCTTCAGCTCGGGCACCAGCAGCGCGGCGATCTCGCTGAAGTTGTCCATCTGCATCTTCTGCATGTCATCGGTCGAGACCTTCTCGCCGCCCTTGATCTTCTGGGCGAGCAGGTCGTTGATCCGCTGGCTGCGGGCGCCGTAGCCCCAGTCCTTGGTCAGCAGGTACGGGTACTTCTTCTCGTCGATGACGGCCTGGTTGGCGGTGACGATGTAGCCGCGGTCCGGGTTGTACTCGTAGGGCAGCTCGTCGAAGGGGATGTAGCCCTTCCACGCGTAGTCCGGGTCCCAGCCCGGGGCCGGGACCGTACCGTCGAAGCCCTCGGAGCGGACCGGGATCCTGCCGGGGGCCTGGTAGCCGATGTTGCCCTCGGTGTCGGCGTAGATGAGGTTCTGCGAGGGCACCTCGAAGTTCTCGGCGGCGGCCCGGAAGGCCGTGAAGTCCTTGGCCCGGTTGATGGCGAAGACGGCGTCCATGGACTTGCCGGGCTGCAGCGCGGTCCACTTCAGCGCCACCGCGTACCCGTCGGCCCGGTCGGGGGCGGCGTTGCTGACGGGGGCCTTCTGGCCGACCTTGTCCAGCTCCTTGCTGCGGTCGGAGACCAGGGGGCCGTTGTCGGTCTCGCGGACGGTGATCGTCCGGTCCCGCCCGCCCGCGACCTTGATCGTCTCCTCGCGGGTCGTGAACGGCTTGGTCTCGCCGTCGTACAGGTAGCCGTCGTCGGAGACCTTCTCCAGGAAGAGGTCGGTGACGTCGGCGCCCAGGTTGGTCAGGCCCCAGGCGATGTCCTGGTTGTGCCCGATGATCACACCGGGCATGCCGGAGAAGGTGTAGCCGGCCGTGTCGTACTGGCAGCTCGCCGAGAGCTTCCGGCAGTGCAGACCCATCTGGTACCAGAGGGAGGGCAGCATCGGAGCGAGGTGCGGGTCGTTCGCGAGCAGCGCCTTGCCGGACGTCGTGTGGTCCCCGCCGACGACCCAGGAGTTCGAGCCGATGCCGTTGCCGTTCGGGCCGAGCAGCGCCGGGATCTCGTCGAGGGTGTCGGAGAGCGCGGCGAGCTGCGTGGTCAGGCCCTCGCCGGCGCCCTGGGGGGTCGCAGAGCCGACGGAGTCGGACGGGGTCGCCTCGGGGTCGAACTTCCCGGTGACCGGGGAGACCGCGCCCTGCTCGACGATCGGCTTGTGGTCCTTGTACGGGTAGCCGGGGTACAGGTCCTCGATCTCGTCCTGGTCGAGACGGCTGGTCAGCAGCGAGCGGTCGATCTCGTCCTGCATGTTGCCGCGCAGGTCCCAGGCCATCGCCTTGAGCCAGGCCACCGAGTCGACCGGGGTCCACTCGCCGGGCTTGTAGTCGTTGGTCAGGCCCAGCGCCGCGTACTCGACCGAGATGTCCCGGCCTTCCTTGCCCTTCAGGTACGCGTTGACGCCCTCCGCGTACGCCTGGAGGTTCTTCTTGGTGCTCTCGTCGAGCTCCTCGTCGTACTCCTTCTGCGCGACCTGGCGCCAGCCGAGCGTGCGGAGGAAGGAGTCGGTCTCGACCTGTCCGGAACCGAACATCTCGGAGAGCCGGCCGGACGTCATGTGCCGGCGGACGTCCATCTCCCAGAAGCGGTCCTGCGCCTGGACGAAGCCCTGGGCACGGAAGAGGTCGGCGTCGGAGTCCGCGTAGATCTGCGGAATCCCGTAGGAGTCGCGCTTGACCTCGACGTCACCGGACAGACCGTCGAGCGTGAGCGACCCGGTCGTCTGCGGGTACGAGGCCCGCACGGTGGACACGGACCAGTACGCCCCGTACCCGACACCCGCGACGAGCGCCAGCACCAGGACGAGCACGATCAGGCGGGCGCGTCGCCCCTTCTTCCTGCCGGGCTTCTTCGCGTCGGAAGAGCCGGAAGAGGCGGTTGTGTTGGCGGGCATCGCTGTCCTTCGAGGGGGCAGGGTGGTCCTGGGAGTGCAGGAGCAACCATAGGCGCAGCGGAGAAGCCACTCGGACGCGGTATACGGATGCACCCATCTGCGTCTTCCTCGTACGAACACTCGAAGCCGTCAAGGAACCGTTAACGATTAGGTAAGGTAACGAAGTACCTGGCTGCCGGGGGCCGGTCCGGCAGACGCACGCAGGGAAGGAACGGACCCTGACTGTCCACGCGCTCAACGAACTCCTGCTCGTCTGCTCGCTCGTCCTGCTCGTCGCCGTGGTGGCGGTACGGGTCTCCTCGCGCAGCGGGCTCCCCAGCCTGCTCCTGTACCTGGGCATCGGGATCGCCCTGGGGCAGGACGGCATCTTCGACGTCGAGTTCGACAACGCCGAGCTGACACAGGTCTTCGGCTACGCCGCCCTCGTCGTCATCCTGGCCGAGGGCGGACTCGGGGCGAAGTGGAAAGAGGTCCGCCCGGTCCTCCCCGCGGCTGCGGTGATCTCGACCGTCGGCGTGGGCATCAGTGTCGGCATCACCGCCTCGGCCGCGCACTACCTCGTCGGCCTGGAGTGGCGCCAGGCGCTCATCATCGGCGCGGTCGTCTCCTCGACCGACGCGGCGGCCGTCTTCTCGGTCCTGCGCAAAGTGCCGCTGCCGCCACGGGTCACCGGTGTCCTGGAGGCCGAGTCCGGCTTCAACGACGCTCCGGTCGTCATCATGGTCGTGGCGCTCTCCGCGGTCGGCCCGGTCGAGCACTGGTACGTCCTGGTCGCCGAGATCGCGATGGAGCTGGCCATCGGCGCCGCGATCGGCGTCACGGTGGGCTGGCTGGGATCGCTCGGGCTGCGGCACGTGGCGCTGCCCGCCTCCGGGCTCTACCCGATCGCCGTGATGGCCATCGCCGTCTCGGCCTACGCGGCGGGCGCCCTGGCCCACGGCAGCGGGTTCCTCGCCGTCTACCTGGCCGCGATGGTCCTCGGCAACTCCAAGCTCCCCCACTGGCCCGCCACGCGCGGCTTCGCCGACGGGCTCGGCTGGCTGGCCCAGATCGGCATGTTCGTGCTGCTCGGCCTGCTGGTCACCCCGCACGACCTGATCGACGACTTCTGGCCGGCCGTCGTGGTGGGCCTGGTGCTGACCGTGGTGGCGCGGCCGGTGTCGGTCTTCCTCAGCCTCGTGCCGTTCCGGATTCCGGCCCGCGAGAAGATCCTCATGTCGTGGGCCGGACTGCGCGGGGCGGTGCCCATCGTCCTGGCGACCATTCCGATGGTGTCCGGCGTGGCGGGCAGCACGCGCATCTTCAACATCGTCTTCATCCTGGTCATCGTCTACACCCTGATCCAGGGGCCGACGCTGCCCTGGGTCGCGAACAAGCTCGACATCGCCGAGGACCCGGCCGAGGCCGACGACCTGGGCATCGAGTCGGCCCCGCTGGAGCGGCTGCGCGGCCATCTGCTGTCGGTCGCCGTCCCCGCGAAGTCGAAGATGCACGGTGTCGAGGTCAGCGAGCTCCGGCTCCCCGCCGGTGCCGCCGTCACGCTGGTGGTGCGGGAGAACAAGAGCTTCGTGCCCTCCCCGACGACGGTGCTGCGGCGCGGGGACGAGCTGCTGGTGGTGGCCACCGACCCGGTGCGCGACCGGACGGAGGAGCGCCTGCGGGCGGTCGCCGAGGGGGGCAAGCTGGCCGGCTGGCTGGGCACGGGCACCTCCCCCGCTTCCCGCACTCCCGGAGCCGCGGGCCCTCAGGGCGGGTCGGCCATCCCCCAGGCGATGAAGCTGGCCAAGAAGCTCGGCGGGGCGGGCACCGGCACCCGTACCGGCCTCAACGGGAGCGGCAGCGGTACGAAGACCCGTCCCTGAGCCCCGGAGGGCTCATCGCGAGCGCCCGGGGGGGCACCGGCTCGGGCCCGCTCCCGAGCCCGTTCCGGGGCCACGACGCGGGACGGCTGCCGAGCCCCTGCGGGCAGGGGCAGCGGCTTGGGCCGGTCCCCGCCCCTGCGGGGGGAGCGACTCAGGCCCGTTCCCGCGCCCATTCGGGGACAGCGGCTCAGCCCGTTCCCGAAGGGGCGCTTCGGGGACAGCGGCTCAGCCCGTTCCCGCGCCTCTCCATGGGTGACAACCAAGGCGACCTGCGAGGAACGCGTCGTAGATCACAGGCCGGCACGGAAGCTCTGTGCGCAATCACAGGCACACAGGACTTCCTGCCTGTAGCATGAAGGCAAACCTGATCGACCAACTCTGTCTGATGCAGAGCTGGCGCGACCGTATGGCGGTCGTGGTGTCTCTTCGCCCGGCGCTTCTCCGCCGATGGCAGCGAGCCGCCCGGCATCTACCGCAGTTCCGCGCGAAGAGGACAGCTCTCGGCCGCTTCCGTCCGGCCCGCCCCACAAGGGCGCCGGGAAGCACGGCCACCAGGCGGCAGAAAGGCAAGGACCGTGGCGACCACGGTCTCCGACCGCCCCGGATACGGGCAACTGCTGCGCACCCCCGGTGCGTGGACCTTCCTCCTCCCCGGCTTCGCCGCACGGCAGCCCTTCGCGATGCTCACCATCGGCATCGTGCTCCTCGTGCAGCACACGACCGGTTCGTACGGCAGCGCGGGCGCCGTCGCGGCGGTCGCCGGCGTCTCCATGGCGCTGTTCGCCCCGCAGGGCGGCAAGCTCGCCGACCGGTTCGGCCAGCGCGCCGTCCTGGTTCCCGGGGTCCTGCTCCACGCCGTCTCCGTGAGCGCCCTGACCGTACTGGCGCTGGCGGACGCACCCCTGTGGGCGCTGTTCGCCGCCGCCGTGCCGACCGGTGCGTCGGTCCCGCAGATCGGCCCCATGGTGCGGGCGCGCTGGGCGGCGATGCTGGGGGCGACCCCCGACCGGCCCGCCTCCCCGCTGATGCCGACCGCGGCCGCGTTCGAGTCGGTGACGGACGAGTTCACGTTCGTCCTGGGCCCGGTGATCGCCACCGCGCTGTGCACCGGCGTGCACCCGGCGGCCGGACTCATCACGGAAGCCGCCCTGACGCTGGTCGGCGGCCTCCTCTTCGCCGCGCAGCGCGCCACCCAGCCCGCCCCGCGCGCCAAGGCCACCGCGGCCGAACCGCACGCCTCGGCGCTCTCCGTTCCCGGCGTGCGCGTCCTGGCCGTCACCTTCCTGGGCATCGGCGCGGTCTTCGGCGGGATGCAGGTCTCGCTGACCGCGTTCTCCGAGGAGATCGGCCACCCCGGGGTCAACGGGATCCTCTACGGCATCTTCGCGGCGGGCAACATGCTGGCGGGCATCGCCTGCGGCGCCATCGCGTGGAAGAGCAGCCCGCGCCGCCGGCTGATCGTCGGGTACGTGGCTCTGACCCTGACCGCGTCCGGCCTGTGGGCCGTGCACTCGGTGCCCCTGCTGGCCGGACTGGGCCTGCTGGTCGGCCTGTGCATCGCCCCGGCCCTGATCAGCGGCTACACCCTGGTGGAGGCGCTGGTGCCCGCCACGGCCCGCACGGAGGCCTTCACCTGGCTGACGGGCGCGGTGGCACTCGGCCAGGCGGCGGCCGTGACCGTGGCGGGGCGACTCGCCGACGTCCACGGCGCGAGCACCGGTTTCCTGGTCCCCCTGGCCGGAACGGCACTCGCCCTGCTGACCCTGCTCGCGCTGCGCTCCCGGCTGACTCCGCGGTCCCAGGGACGCACGGTGGCACGTGGGATCGGTCACCGCGAGCCGGTCACGGTGGACTGATCCGACGGAATACGTCAGTATGGAGCGTCGTTAGCACTCACTGAGTGAGAGTGCCAGGAGGAGCAAGTGCCGACCTATCAGTACCAGTGCACCGAGTGCGGCGAGGGCCTCGAGGCGGTGCAGAAGTTCACCGATGACGCCCTGACCGTGTGCCCGAGCTGCGACGGACGCCTCAAGAAGGTGTTCTCCGCGGTCGGCATCGTCTTCAAGGGTTCCGGCTTCTACCGGAACGACAGCCGCGGCTCCTCGTCGAGCAGCTCGCCGGCGTCGACGGCCTCGAAGGCCTCCGACTCGGGTTCGTCCTCGTCGTCGACGGGCTCGGACACGAAGTCGAGCGCCGCGTCGTCGTCCTCCTCCTCGTCGTCGACCCCCGCGTCGGCCTCGTCGAGCGGTACGTCGGCCGCCTGAGCCCGCGTCCGCCGCGCCACCCGCCCTTTCACCGGACCCCGCCGAGCCCGCTCGGCGGGGTCCGGTCGCTTCCCGTGGGCGAGACCTCTGCGGATACGGTGACCGCATGGTGAACGCAGATACGGAAACGAACTCCGGCACGGCTACGGCGGGGGCCGAAGGGTCCGCGGAGATCGGTGTCATCGGCGGCTCGGGCTTCTACTCCTTCCTGGAGGACGTCACCGAGGTCTCCGTGGACACCCCTTACGGCAGCCCGAGCGACTCGGTCTTCATCGGTGAGCTCGGCGGCCGCCGGGTGGCCTTCCTGCCCCGCCACGGCCGCGGCCACCACCTGCCGCCGCACCGCATCAACTACCGGGCCAACCTGTGGGCGCTGCGCTCCGTCGGCGTCCGGCAGGTGCTGGGGCCGTGCGCGGTGGGCGGGCTGCGGCCGGAGTTCGGTCCGGGCACTCTGCTCGTCCCCGACCAGCTGGTGGACCGGACGAAGGCCCGCGTGCAGACCTACTACGACGGTGAGACCCGGGCCGACGGGGCCGTCCCGAACGTCGTCCACCTGGGCTTCGCCGACCCGTACTGCCCCGAGGGCCGCAAGGCCGCGCTCGCGGCGGCCCGCGGACGGGACTGGGAGCCGGTGGACGGCGGCACCCTGGTGGTGGTCGAGGGCCCCCGGTTCTCGACCCGTGCGGAGTCGCGCTGGCACGCGGCGATGGGCTGGTCCGTGGTGGGGATGACCGGGCACCCCGAGGCGGTCCTCGCCCGGGAACTGGGGCTCTGCTACACCACGATGACGCTGGTGACCGACCTGGACGCGGGCGCGGAGGCGGGCGAGGGCGTCTCGCACGAGGAGGTGCTCCAGGTGTTCGCGGCCAATGTGGACCGGCTGCGCTCGGTGCTGTTCGACGCGGTGGCGGGGCTGCCGAAGACGGAGAGCCGCAACTGCACGTGCGCGCACGCGCTGGACGGGATGGACACGGGGATCACGCTGCCGTAGCCGGGACGGCCGCCCCTCGGGGCGGGCGGAACTCCACGATCCGGTGACGGAGTTGTCCACAGTGCGGGGGCTGTCCACAGGCATCTGCGGGATCTGCCCGGACAGGGGAGAGTGAGGGGAGTCGGGCCGGGTCATACCGGTCCTGGCTCCCCTTTCCCTTGCGCTCGTCGGCACGGACGTACCTGTCGGCACGGACGCACTCGCCGGTACGGACGCCCTCGTCCGCGCTGACGTCCGCGTCCGGGCTGACGTCTTCGTCCGCGCTGACGCCTTCGTCCGCGCTGACGCCTTCGTCGTCCGCGCCGATGTGAGCGTCCGGGCTGACGTCCTCGTCCGCACCGATGCGCTCGTCCGCACTGATCCCAGGTGGTGCTGCCATGTCCTCCTCTTCCCCTCCTTCCGCTCCTTCCGCTCCTCCCCCTCCCTCCTCCTGCTCCGCGCCGGTGCCCGCGCCGTGCGGGGTGGGGCCGTTCGGTCCGCTGCACGTCCGGGCCGGTGGCGCGGAACGGCTGCGGCGGATGCTGCGCCGGCAACGGCGTGCGGCGGCAGCGGGGCTCGCTCTCGCGGGCGCGGCGCTGGCCACCACGGGCCTGAGCAGCGCCGACGGAGGGGCCGGTCCTCCGGACGATCCGCCGGGGGCGGGACGGCCGCCGGTGCGGCTGGTGTCCGCGCCGGTCCGGATCGCCGATCCGGAGACGGTGCGGCTGCTGCGTCCGGGCGACCGGGTCGATGTGATCGCGGTGGGCGGCGCGATGGGAGGCGAGGCGCGCGTGGTGGCCCGGGGGGCGCGGGTGGCGGAAGTGCCGCGCACGTCCGCGGGGACCGGGGCGCTGGTGGTGCTGTCGGTGGAGCGGCCGACGGCCACGGCGCTGCTCGGGGCGGGCACGTCGGGCCGGCTGGCCGTGGCGGTGTCCGATGCGCACTGACGTTCTGTCACCGCGGCTGCGGGAATCAGCGGATTGGACAGTACGGCCTTGTGCCGCCTTGGGTGGTGGAGCAGTGTGCTCCCCCCACCGTCCACACGAAAGAAGGCTCACCCGTGAGCGAGAAGAAGGTCAGTGTGCTGGAGGGCTTCAAGGCCTTCCTGATGCGCGGCAATGTGATCGACCTCGCGGTGGCTGTCGTCATCGGTGCCGCGTTCACCAACATCGTGAACGCGGTCGTCAAGGGCGTCATCAACCCCTTGGTCGGCGCGTTCGGCACCCAGGACCTGGACAACTACCGCTCCTGCCTCCAGGGACCGTGCACCACGGACCCGGAGACCGGGGAGGTGGACGGGATCGAGATCCTGTGGGGCTCGGTGCTCAGCGCCACCCTCAGCTTCCTGATCACCGCTGCCGTCGTGTACTTCCTGATGGTGCTGCCGATGGCCAAGTATCTGGCCAGGCGGGCGGCGATGCAGGCCGCCAAGGAAGGCGTGCAGGAAACGATCGAGGTGAGCGAGCTGGAGGTGCTGAAGGAGATCCGCGACGAGCTGGTCGCCCAGCGCACCGGTGGCACGTCCGCGCCGGAGTCGGGCGACGCCCCGGGCGGAGCGGGCGGGGCCGCGGCCGGTCCGCGCGAGGACCGGTAGCCCTCCGGGCGACCGTTCAGATGTGGTGGGGCGGCTTCTCGTCCAGGAAGCGGGCGAGGTCCGCGGCGCTGTTGCCGGCCGGAGGCCGCTCGCCCCACCCCTGGTCCGTATCGTCCGCGGACTGCCGGTCCAGCGGATCGTCGAAGACCAGAACCGGCTTGGGCTTCGGTTCCCGGTGCGGCTGCTCCTGTGGCTGCTGCTGCTTCGCATCACGCGGGCTGGGGGCGGGGGCGGCACTCATGTCTCCAGGGTACGGCGGCTCGCCCCCCCCGGCAGGAGAGACAGCGGGGCGCTCACCGCCGAGCCGGCGGTTGGTGGCCTCGTCCCGGGACCTCGCGCGTCGGTTCCGGCTCGCCGGTACGTTCGAGGCGTAGCGGCCCGTGCTCCCTGCGGGCCCCGATCCCGACCGGAGGAGCCGCAGGATGACGCGTGAGGACCAGGACCCCGAGCACCCGCCGCTGCTGGACGCGCTGACCGATGTGGCCGGTGTCCGCGTCGGCCACGCCGAGGTCGCCGGTGCGGGCGCGCTGAGCGGCACGACCGTCGTCCTGGCGCCCGAGGGCGGGGCCGTGGCCGCCGTGGACGTACGGGGCGGCGGGCCCGGTACGCGGGAGACGGACGCCCTGGATCCGCGCAACCTGGTGCAGCGGGTCGACGCCGTCGTCCTCACGGGCGGCAGCGCCTTCGGGCTCGACGCGGCGGCCGGTGTGATGGCGTGGCTGGAGGAGCGGGGCCGGGGCGTCCGGGTCGGGCCCGGGCCCACCCAGGTGGTGCCGGTCGTTCCGGCCGCCGCCCTCTTCGACCTGGGCCGGGGCGGCGACTGGCGGGCCCGCCCCGACGCGTCGACCGGCCGCGCCGCGGTGGAGGCCGCGGCTGCCACGGAGCCCGGGGAGCCGGTCGTCGAAGGCACGGTGGGCGCGGGCACCGGTGCGCTGGCCGGGCAGCTCAAGGGCGGCATCGGTACGGCGAGCGTTCGCCTCGCCTCCGGGGTCACGGTGGGCGCCGTCGTCGCGGTGAACGCCGCGGGCTCGGTGATCGACCCCCGCACCGGGGTGCTGTTCGGGGAGTACGGGGCCGGGGCGCCGCCGGCCCCTCCCCCGGCCGGGGTCCATGCGGCGGCGGAGCGGCGTCTCGCGCAGGAGCGGGAGGCGACGGAGGCGGCCGGCGGCGGGGTCCCGCCGTTCAACACGACGATCGCGGTCGTCGCCACGGACGCGGACCTCACCCGGGCACAGGCCCAGAAGCTGGCGGGCACCGCGCACGACGGCCTCGCCCGCGCCGTGCGCCCGGTCCACCTGCTGACCGACGGAGACACCGTGTTCACCCTGGCCACCGGGCAGGTGCCGGTGCCACCGGGGGACCCGGCCGCCGTCAACGCGATCCTGGCGGCGGGCGCCGACGTCCTGGCGCGGGCCGTCGTGAAGGCGGTGCGCGCGGCCCGCGGCACCGAGGGGCCGGGCGGCAGGCTCCTCTCGTACACCGACCTGTACGGAGCTCCGATGCGGTGACACCACGAGATCCCGGGGGGCGTGCGGGGTGAGCCGGGGGCGCGCACGGGCGGCCGACTCGCCCTCTGCGCAAGGGAGTTCCCCCCAAGCGCCCGATATGTACCGGGAGTGAGCCGGGAACTTTCGGCGCCCGCCCTACGTTTTCACGCAACCCCGGTCACGATGTCGGACCCAGGGACTACGTTAAGCACGCATCGAGTAACACGCGGCGACGGCCTGGAGACACCACCTTGAGCGATCCGTGCGAGACAACCGAGCACCACCTCGACCGACTCCTGCGACGCGCCCTGAACTCCTTCGACCTTCCCGACAGCACGGTCGACCGCCTCGGCACGGCGCTCGCCCACAGCAGTTCGCTGCACTCGTCGCACCACAGCTCCGTGCTGCACCGCGAGACCTACCGTCACACGTATCTCCTCGCCGACGGCTCCGCCCTCACTCTGTGGGAGCTGGTGCACAGCGGCGGCCGGGACGTGCGGAGCACCCGCCGGCACGAGCTGTACGACGACGAGGCAGACGCCCGTATCGCCGCGTCCCGGCTGGCCGGGAGCTTCTCCGACTCCCCGGCCTTCGGCGACGAGGGAATGCCGGAGGCGCCGGTGGACCTGGAGATGCTGACGATGCTGATGTCCGCCCCGCCGGCCCCGCTCCCCCGGATGTACGCCCCCGACAACTCCGCGGACCACGCCCGCCGCGTGCTGCGCCGTGCGGAGAACGCCGACCGGCCGGGCGAGCAGAAGGCCCTGCTGCTCCGGGCCGCCTTCGCCCACCACATCACCCAGATCTTCGGGCGGCAGTGCGATGTCGACGGCCGGCCGGCCGGATTCACGCTCTACGAGCACGCGTTCCTGCTGCTGGACGGCAGCGAGACGAGCCTGTGGGAGGTCGAGCACACGGCGACGCCCGACGGCCGCCACATGTGCGAGGTGTACGAGGACGAACCCGCCGCCCGCGCGGCGATGGAGAGCCGCACCCGGATCTGCTGACCCGGGCCCGGCCCCCCTCCGTGCCGGTCAGTGCGGGCCGGCCTCCCCGTGGGCGCGCGGCCGGGCGGGCAGCGCGAACATCACCAGGAAGATCAGCGACAGCACCCCGGCCACCCACCACAGCGACTGCTGGAACGCGTCGACGAACGCCGGGCCGACCGCCGCGGGAGCCAACCGGTCACCGACCGCGCCGAAGAAGACGACGGACACCAGACCGAGGCCGAGCGCCGTCCCCATCTGCTGCACGGTATTGATCAGGCCGGACGCCGAACCGGCGTGTTCCTTGGGCACTTCGGAGAGCACCGTGTCGGTCAGCGGAGCCACGATCAGGCCCATCCCCACGCCCATGACCACCAGCGGGACGGCCATCTGCCAGGAGCTGATGCCCATGCCGTACCGCTCGCTCTCCCAGAGGTAGACCAGCAGTCCGGCGATCATGAGGAGCGCACCGGCCTGGAGGACCTTGCGGCCGAAGCGGGGCACGAGCTTCTGCACGGAGATCCCGGCGGCCACGGAGACGGCGACGGAGAAGGGGACACCCGTCACGCCGGCGCGCAGCACGCTCCAGCCGAGGCCCATCTGCATGTAGAGGGTCCAGACCAGGAAGAAGACGCCGAGGCCGACGCCGAAGGTCAGCTGCACGGCGATGCCGGCGGCGAAGCTCTTCACCCGGAACAGGGACAGTTCGATCAGCGGCGAGCCGTCGGCCAGGGCCTTGCGCCGCTGGTGGATCACCAGCGCCGCGAAGACGAACAGACTGCCCGCCATCGAGAGATGGCCCCAGAGCGGCCAGCCCAGCTCGTGTCCCCGGGTGAGCGGATAGATGAGCATCAGCATCGCCAGAGTGATCAGGGCGACGCCGGTCAGGTCGAGACGGACCGCCTTGGGGGCCTTGGACTCGCTGATGAACTTCGCGCCGAGGACCAGTCCGGCGATGCCCACAGGGAGGTTGATCAGGAAGATCGGCCGCCAGCCGAGCCCGAAGAGGTCCCACTCGGTGAGCAGGGCGCCCAGCAGCGGACCGGAGACGGCACCGAGTCCGACGACCGCGCCGAAGAGACCGAAGACCTTGCCGCGCTCGTGGGCCGGGAAGGTGGCGTGCACGATCGAGAGGACCTGGGGCACCATCAGGGCCGCCGTCGCGCCCTGGAGGATGCGTGCGGCCACCAGTATCTCGGGGTTGGGAGCCAGGCCGCACAGGGCCGAGGCGAGCGTGAATCCGCCGATGCCGATGAGGAACAGCCGTTTGCGCCCGTAGATGTCGCCGAGCCGGCCGCCCGTGATCAGCCCGGCCGCGAACGCGAGGGCGTAACCGGCGGTGATCCACTGGATCGCGGAGACGGAGGCTCCGGTCTCTCGCGTGATGCTGGGAATCGCGATGTTGACGATCGTGACGTCGACCAGGTCCATGAAGGCCGCGGTCATCACGATGGCGAGCGCGAACCAGCGACGCCGGTCCGCCGGGGCGGACACGGGTGCGGAAGCGGCTGCGGACGCTCCCGGCGTCCCCACCGCCTCGGCCGGCGCCTCCACGGGTGCGACCGGCGTCTCCACGGGTGCGACGGGCGGCGTCTTCACCGCCGTGGGCGATGGGGGCGGGTCGAGGTGCGGGGCCGCGGGCGGCGGCGGTGCGGAAGAAGGCATGGGAGGAACCTAGGAGGCGTTTAGGTCAGATCATGACCTGATGGTCCGCCATCCTGGAGCCATGTCCGACACCCCGGCACGTCTGCTGAAGTTGCTGTCCCTCCTCCAGACCCCGCGCGAGTGGCCCGGCGGCGAACTGGCCGAACGGCTCGATGTCAGCCCGCGGACGATCCGCCGCGACATCGACCGGCTGCGCTACCTGGGCTACCCGGTCGAGGCCTCGCGCGGCTCGGTCGGCGGCTATCGCCTGGTCGCGGGCGCCGCCATGCCGCCCCTCCTGCTGGACGACGAGGAGGCGGTGGCCATCGCGGTGGGGCTGCGGGCCGGGGCGGGGCACGCGATCGAGGGGGTCGACGAGGCTTCCGTAAGGGCGCTGGCGAAGCTGGAGCAGGTGCTCCCTTCCCGGCTGCGCCACCGGGTCGCCGCGCTCCAGAACGCCACGGTCCCGTTGACCCGGGGCGACGGCTCCACCATCGATCCGCGGACGCTGACGACGCTGGCCTCGGCGGCCACCGCGCGGGAGCTGCTGAGGTTCGCGTACCGCAGCGGCGACGGTTCCCGGACGAAGCGGCAGGTCGAGCCGTACCGGCTGGTGAGCACCGGGCAGCGCTGGTACCTGGTGGCGTACGACCTCGGCCGGACGGACTGGCGGACGTTCCGGGTGGACCGGGTCGGCGAGCCGTACGCCACGGGGGCCCGGTTCACCCCGAGGCCGCTGCCCGTCGGGGGCGAGGGGGGCGGTACGGGCGGTGAGGCGGGGAGCGGGGACGCGGCGGCCTTCCTGGTCCGGTCGATGCGGCGGATGCAGCCCGAGCTGCGTCTCGACGTGTGGTTCGGCGCGCCGGCGGAGTTCGTGGCGGCGCGGCTGCCCGCGCATCTCGGGGTGCCGGAGCCGGACGGGCGGGGCGGCTGCCGGCTGCGGGGCTCGTGCGCCGACTCGCTGGAGTGGGTGGGGCTACGGCTGGCGCTGGTGGACTGCGAGTTCTCCGTGGCGGGTCCACCGCAGCTGGTGGCGTACCTGGAGGGCCTGGGAGCCCGGCTGGCACGGGCCGCCGCCGGGGCCGGCCCGGAGCCGCGCCAGGAGGCCGGCCCGGAACAGGGATGAGCCCCGACGCCGGGGGGGGTGGGCGCCGGGGCTCAGCTCGTGGACCGGCGGAAAACCGGTCGGTGACCGGAACGACCCGGTCGGTCAGCCGGTGCGAACCGGCTTGATGGGGAGATTACGGGTTATTGGCTCACGCCGCAGCGTCAAAGCCCGTGTCGTGAGCCATTCGCTTCAATTCGAGCAGTGCGTGCTTCTCTATCTGCCGGATCCGCTCCCGTGTGAGGCCGTGCTGCTTGCCCACTTCGGTCAGGGTCCGCTCGCGCCCGTCCTCAATGCCGTACCGCATCTTGATGATCGAGGCGGTCCTGTTGTCGAGCTTGCCGATCAGGTCCTCCAGCTCCTCGCTGCGGAGCAGGGTCAGCACCGACTGCTCGGGCGAGACGGCGGAGGTGTCCTCCAGCAGGTCGCCGAACTGGGTGTCGCCGTCGTCGTCGACGGACATGTTGAGGCTGACCGGGTCGCGGGCCCAGTCCAGGACGTTGCCGACGCGCTCGGCGTTGGAGTCGAGCTCGGCGGCGATCTCCTCGTGCTCCGGGTCGCGCCCGTGCTCGCGGTTGAACTCGCGCTGGACCCGGCGGATCCGGCCGAGCTCCTCCACCAGGTGGACAGGGAGCCGGATCGTGCGGGACTGGTCGGCGATGGACCGGGTGATGGCCTGCCGGATCCACCAGGTCGCGTACGTGGAGAACTTGAAGCCCTTGGCGTAGTCGAACTTCTCGACCGCGCGCACCAGGCCGGCGTTGCCCTCCTGGATCAGGTCGAGCAGGGGGAGCCCCGCGCGCGGGTAGCGGCGGGCCACGGCGACGACGAGCCGGAGGTTGGAACGGATGAATATGTCCTTGGCGCGCTCGCCCTCGGCGACCAGCGCCTCCAGCTCCTCGCGCTTCGCGTCACCGGCATCGCTCTCCACCTCGCCGTCGAGGATCTGCTGGGCGTAGACGCCCGCCTCGATGGTCTGGGAGAGGTCGACTTCCTTGGCGGCGTCGAGCAGCGGTGTGCGGGCGATCTCGTCCAGGTACATGCCGACCAGGTCGCGATCGGCGATCTCCCCGCCCACGGCGCGAACACTGCTTGCCCGGTCGGTCTCACCGGAGGCGGCGGACGTACGACGGGCGACGGCACGGGTTGCCATGCGTGCTCCCTTGCTGAGTAGGTCGTCGCGACACCCTTCCGGGTGCCCTGCATCCGATGGAAACAACGACTGGAATCCGGACAGAATTCCCATGCGGCACATTCATTTTCGTGATCATGCAGTACCCTGTCCCGTTTCGACCGCCGGACACCGCTGCCGGATTCCATCGGACGCGCAGGTCAGAGCCGGTACGGAGGAGTTCGGGCCCCTCGCCCTCCTCCCTGGCGGCTCTCCGGCCGGGTACCCGGAATCGGCGCGTCCACCCGAAGCGCCCCGCTCCCACTCCGGGAGACGGCTGCGGGGGCGTTCGGGTTGCTCAGGGTGCACGCGAGGGGACGGCTCGGCCGGGGGCCCGGACCCGGGGGACGGGGAGAGGCGCCGGACGCCACCGGCTCGCCCGCCCCTCAGCGCCTCCTCAGTACCTCTCAACGCCTCTCAGTACCTCTCGGCGCCTCTCAATGCCTCTCAGCCGAACTGCACCGAGCGCTTCGCCAGCCCCATCCAGAATCCGTCGATGACGCTCCGCCCCCGGTCCAGCTCGTCCTCGGCCGCGCCCAGGGTCACGAACAGCGGCGCGAAGTGCTCGGTGCGCGGATGGGCGAGCTTTCCGGCCGGGGACGTGTGCTCGAAGTCGATCAGCGCGTCGACGTCCTGGGCCCGCAGCGCGCGGTCGCCCCAGTCGTCGAACTCCGCCGACCAGCCGGGCACTCCGCCGCCCCGGTGGCGCAGGGCGGCCAGGTTGTGGGTGAAGAAGCCGCTGCCGACGATCAGCACGCCCTCGTCACGCAGGGGGGCGAGCTTGCGCCCGACGGCCATCAGCTTCTGCGGGTCGAGCGTCGGCAGGGAGATCTGGAGCACGGGGATGCCGGCGTCCGGGAACATCTCCACCAGCGGGACGTAGGCCCCGTGGTCGAGGCCCCGGTCCGGGATGTCCTGGACGGGCGTACCGGCCCCGCGCAGCAGCTTGCGGACGCTGTCGGCGAGCCGGGGCGCGCCGGGGGCCTCGTACCGCACCCCGTAGTAGTGCTCGGGGAAGCCCCAGAAGTCGTACACGAGCGGCACGGTCTCGGTGGCCCCCAGGGCCAGCGGGGCCTCCTCCCAGTGGGCGGAGACCATCAGGATCGCGCGGGGGCGGGGCAGGGTCGCGGACCAGGCGGCGAGTTCGCCGGGCCACACGGGGTCGTCGGCCAGGGGCGGCGCGCCGTGCGAGAGGTAGAGGGCGGGCATGCGCTCCGCGGTGGCTGTCATGGCACTCCCCATCCACTGGACGCCGGGTTCCGGGCGGCCGGGCGCCACGCCGGGCGGCCGGGTCACCGAATCCGGTCACGAGTTCGTCAGAGCGGTAGTTCCCCGAGGTCATCCGGGGGATCGTTGTGTAGGGGCCCTACGGAATTCCGCGGGAGTTCCGCCGGGCTTCCGGGCGAAAACCTCCCGAGGCTTCTTGAAACTTCAAGGGTCCTACCTGTGGAGACCTTAGCCCTATCTAGTTCAACTTTCAAGAAAAGGTCGTACAGTGGAGTCCATGACCACGGCATCCACCAGCGCACCGCGTTGGCTCACCGACGAGGAGCAGCGCGTCTGGCGCGCCTATCTGCATGCCACCACGCTGCTGGAGGATCACTTCGACCGCCAGTTGCAGCGCGATGCGGGCATGCCGCACACCTACTACGGGCTGCTCGTCCAGCTCTCGCAGGCCCCCCGCCGCCGGATGCGGATGACAGAGCTGGCCCGGAACGCGAAGATCACCCGCTCCCGGCTCTCCCACGCCATCGCCCGGCTGGAGAAGAACGGCTGGGTCCGCCGTGAGGACTGCGCCTCCGACAAGCGCGGCCAGAACGCGGTGCTCACCGAGGACGGCCTCGACATGCTGCGCCGTTCGGCGCCGGGCCATGTCGAGGCCGTACGGCAGGCGATGTTCGACCGGCTCACGGACGAACAGGTGAGCAGCCTCGGCGAGATCATGCGGGTACTCGCCACGGGGCTGGAGCCCGAGGGCACGGACGCGGATCTGCCCTGGCTCCGCTGAGACGCGAATCCGCCCCGGGTCCGTCGAGACACGGATCTGTCCCGGGTCCGTCGGAACGCGGAGCTGTCCCGGGTCCGTCGGAACGCGGGGCTGCAACGGCTCCGTCGAGACGCGGAGCCGCCCCGGCTCCGCTCAGCGGGACGGTCACCGGCCGGAGCCGGGCGGTCGATCGCGGAGCGGAGCCGGGGCGGATCAGGGGACGGCCATCCGTCAGTGGGCGACCACCGGAATCTTGAACTCCTCCTCGGCGCCCGCGTCGGACGCGTTGCCCGGGCCGCCCGGCGCCGCTCCGGGGCGGCCGGTGTTGATGAGGGTCATCGCGATGGCCGCCGCGGCGACGAGGATGCCGACCGCCCACCAGATCGCGGAGGCGAAACCGCTGACCATGGCCTGGAGCTCCAGGAGCTTCGGGTCCGTGGCACGGGCCGCGTGATCGGCGACGTACGCGGTGGTGGCGCTCGCGGCGATGGTGTTCAGCAGAGCGGTGCCGATGGCGCCGCCGACCTGCTGGGAGGTGTTGACCATCGCGGAGGCCACACCCGCGTCACGCGGCTCGATGCCGTGCGTGGCCAGGGACATCGCCGGCATGAACGCCGTACCCATACCGAGGCCGAGCAGCAGCATGCCGGGCAGGATGACGCCCGCGTAGCTGGTGTTCAGGTCCAGCTGGGTGAGCAGCAGCATCCCGACGGCGGCGACCAGGAAGCCCGGACCCATCAGCAGGCGCGGCGGGATGCGGGTCATCAGCCGGGTGCCTATCTGGGTGGAGCCGGTGATCATGCCCGCGATCATCGGGAGGAACGCGAAACCGGTCTTGACCGGGGAGTAGCCCTTCACGACCTGGAGGTAGTAGGTCAGGAAGAGGAACAGCCCGAACATCGCGATGATGGCGAGGCCCAGCGAGAGGTAGACCCCGCCGCGGTTGCGCTCGGTGAGGACGCGCAGCGGCAGCAGCGGCGACTTCACGCGCGACTCGGTCACGACGAAGGCCAGCAGCAGCACGGCGGAGGCGATGAACATCGAGACGGTCAGGGCGTCCGACCAGCCGGCCGACTCGGCGCGGGTGAAGCCGTAGACCAGGGCGACCAGGCCGAGGGTGGAGAGCACGACGCCGGGGATGTCCAGCGGGGCGCGGTTGCGGGTTCCGGAGGGCTCACGGATCACGAAGTACGCGCCCGCGGCCGCGACGACGGCGAACGGGATGTTGACGAAGAACGTCCAGCGCCAGTTCAGGTACTCGGTGAGGAAGCCGCCGAGTATCAGCCCGACCGCGCCGCCGCCACCGGCGATGGCCCCGTAGATGCCGAAGGCCTTGGCGCGCTCCTTGGCGTCGGTGAACATCACGGCGAGCAGCGAGAGCGCGGCCGGGGCGAGCAGGGCGCCGAAGACACCCTGGAGGGCCCGGGAGCCGAACATCATCGCCTCGTTCTGGGCGGCCCCGCCGAGCGCGGAGGCCAGCGCGAAGCCGATCAGGCCGACGACGAAGGTGCGCTGACGGCCCCAGAGGTCGGCGATCCGGCCGCCGAAGAGGAGGAGACCGCCGAAGGCGAGGGCGTAGGCGGTGATGACCCACTGCTTGTTGCCGTCGGAGATGCCGAGGTCGGTCTGCGCGGAGGG
The DNA here is from genome assembly GCF_018866325.1 of Streptomyces sp. YPW6. Lineage (NCBI taxonomy): Bacteria > Bacillati > Actinomycetota > Actinomycetes > Kitasatosporales > Streptomycetaceae > Streptomyces > Streptomyces sp. YPW6. The sequence continues at coordinate 4,546,720 of NZ_CP076457.1, read as the reverse complement.
CAGCGCGATGTTCACGATGGTCGCGTCGAGGACGACCATCAGCTGGGCGAGGGCGATGAAGCCGAGCGCCTTCCAGCGACTCGGATCGGGAAGGGCGGTGTCGGCTGTCCGGGACAGTCCGGCCGTTTCTGACATGGGTGTAGCCACCTAAGGACGTGCGAGGGCGCCGAGGCGTCGCGAAGTGGGCGTCGGCGGTACGCGCTGCGGCGTACGCGCGACGGTTGCGTGGGTCCGCCCGTGCGTGACAGGGACGTACGGGCCGGTGTTCGGGTAAAGCGGGACGGTGGGGCCGATGGAGCCGGCGGGTCCGGAAGGTTCAGGTCGGTGCGGCCGTCAGGAGCGCCGCAGGTCCTCCAAGGTCGCCGCCGATCCGGGCAGTTCGGAGCGGGCCGGGGTCTCCAGGCCGTCCAGGAACAGCTGCAGATGACGGTGGGTGAACCGGTCGATGCCCTGGCAGGCGATGCCGGGGAGCGGCCGGGTGAGCTGGGACAGGGCGACGAGTACGTCACCGACGGCGATGTCGGTACGCAGCCGCCCCGCGGACTGGGCGCGCGACACGAGTCCCGCGACGGCCTCTTCGAGGCGGTCGCGCTCGGCGAGCAGGTCGGGGTGGTCCTTGTCGAAGACGCCGGAGATCATCGGGCACAGGGCGCCGATCCGTTCGTCCGCGGCCGCGTGCACGAAGCGGCTGAGCGCGGCGAACGGGTCGGACTCCGCGGCGACGGCCTCCTCGGCCCTCAGGGTGGTGCGGGAGGTGACCGCGAGGACGACCTCGTGGGTGAGGGCGGCGCGGTCGGGGAAGTTCCGGTAGAGCGTGGCGTTGCCGACGCCCGCCCGGCGGGCGACGTCGTCCAGCGGCACGTCGGGCCCGGCCTCGACGAACAGCTCGCGCGCGGCGGAGACGATCCGCTCACGGTTGCGCAGCGCGTCGGCCCGGGGACGGGCGGTGCGGCACGATGCCGTCGGCGCGGCGCCCTTCCCGGCGGCGGCCTCCGTGACACGCACGGTGCCGGGCTCCGCGGCACGGCCACTGCCGGACTCCGGGACACGCGCGGCACCGGGCCCCGCGACGCTTGCCGTGCCGGGCTTTGTGACGCTTGCCGTGCCGGACCGCGCGGTGCCGCCGGTGGCGGTCGGTGCGATCCCCTGGGCGACGGTCTCCACGGCAACCCTCACCTCCCCTTTCCCCTGCGTAGCCGGGCGGACCCCGTTCGTAACCGGGGACCGCGTCCCCGGTTAGCGGGGACGTGTATGCAAACGGGGAGAGGTTCCCCGGTTATTTCCCACCCTCGATGTGACCTGCATCACAACACCCCGAGACGGAAACCCACCGATCGGCGCACCCAGCGAGCGGCCCCGGACCACCCGGCGGAGGCTGATCGCCAGAGCGCAGTCAGGGTCGGCCGACTGCCGCGGACCCCGAAGGCGCCTCTATGCAGCAGCCCCGCCACCGGATACGCAGACATCGCCGCCCGGTCGCCCTGGCCGGAGCGACCGCGCTGGTCATCGCGGCCATGGCCTCGGCCAGCACCACGCTCCACTCCGGCGGCCACACCACCGCGGGCCCGGCGGCCACCACCCAGGACTCCGCCCTCGCCCCGTGCCGGATCTCCACGACCATGGGCGTACAGATGTCCGAGGGTCTGCCGACCCCGCCCGGCTACGCGCGGTCGATCGGTGAGATCAGGGCGCTCAACCTGATGATCGACTTCCCGGACGCGGAGGGAACGGAACCGGCGGAGGACCGGTTCGCGGAGTTCTTCCCGCAGACCTCCGAGTGGTTCCGCACCAGCTCCTACGGCCGGCTCGTCTACCGGCCCGAGGCCCCCGTCAAGGAGTGGCTGCGGATGCCGATGGCGTTCACGGAGTACGGGATAGAGCGCGGCTCACCGTTCGAGCCGGGCTACCGCCAGCTGGTGAAGGACATCGTCGCTGCCGCCGACCCCCGGGTGGACTTCTCGGAGTACGACCTGGTGAACATTCTGGTCAGCCCGAACGCCGGGCCCTCCGCGCTGGACACCGTGCTCTCGGTGACCTTCTCCGGCAACGGCGAGGCCCCGGAGGCGGACGGCGTGCCGATCGCCAACGCCTCGTTCGTCTACAGCCGCCAGGACGACGGGTCGGGGTCGTACGCCGAGACCGGTTACCGCGTCCTGCCGCACGAGAACGGCCATGTCTTCGGGCTGCCGGACCTCTACACGATGGAGGGCGGCGGCTCGGTCGGGCACTGGGACATCATGTCCGAGGACTGGGGCGCCAACAACGACTTCCTGGCCTGGCACAAGTGGAAGCTCGGCTGGCTCGACAACGAGCAGATCAGCTGCGCTTCCCGGCCCGGCGTCAGCGAGCACACGCTCGGCCCGCTCGCCACGGAGGGCGGCACCAAGCTCGCCTTCGTCCCGCTGAGCGCCCAGTCCGGCTACGCCGTGGAGGTCCGCACGGCGGCGGGCAACGACGAGGCGGTCTGCCGGCCCGGGGTGCTGGTCTACAAGGTGAGCTCCGACGTGGACACCGGCCAGGGCCCGGTCTCCGTCGCCGACGCCACCGAGGACAGCGGCGGCTGCACCCGGCGCCCCAACGTGCACGCGGAACTGTCCGACGCCCCGTTCCGGCCCGGCCAGACCTTCACCGACCGGGCCAACGGCGTACGGATATCCGTGCTGGACGAGGACGACGACGGCACCTACCGCATACGGGTCACGCGCCCGTGAACGGGCCCACGACGAGGACCCGTCCCTCGCGGCGTACGGCACGGTCCCCGGTACGGAACCAGCCGCCGTCCCGGAGGGCGGCCCCGGTCGCCGGCGCGTCGCGCCAGTAGCCGCGGAACAGCGACTGGCCGCGCAGCCACAGCTCGCCCTGCTCCCCGTCGGGCAGCTCACCGCCCGACGGCCCGGCGATCCGCACCTCCGTGGCCGGGGTGGGCCGGCCGCCCGCGACGCCCGGCTCGGCGCGGCACGCGTCGCCGAACGGCGCGAGGACGACGCCGCAGGTCTCGGCGAGGCCGTAACCCGCGTCACGGCCGTCGGCGGGCAACGGTTCGGGGCCCTCCGGTCCGGCCCCGTCGGCGGCACCGTCCGTCAGGGCCAGCGCGCCACCGGCCGCCATCGCACCGTAGACGCAGGTGAACGCGGCGGCATCGGAGAACGGGACCGTCATCGGGGAGACCGGGGCGGGCTCCAGACCGGGGATGGCGCCGCGTGCGCGGGCGGAGGCCGCCGCGTGGTAGCGGGCGTTGAGCGCGGCACCGGCCTGGGCGAGATGGCGGGCCACCGCGCCCCGGGTGCGGCCGGTGGCGCCGGAGGTGTAGAGGATCGTCGCGTCGTCCTCGGGCCGGGGCTCCACGTCGGGCGGCGCGGCCAGCGGATCGGGAGCGGGGAAGTCCTCGTACCGCTCGATGCGCAGGCCGTCCGGAACCCGCCCCTCAACGGGGAAGCGGACGACGCGCGTCCGCGTCCGCCGGGCCCAGCCGGCGACCCGCCCCAGCCGCGCCCCGTCCACCAGCAGCACCCCGGGCTCGCAGTCCTCCAGCGCGTACGTGAACGCGTCCTCCGTCCACCGGGCGTCGAGGGGTACGGCGACGAGACCGGCCAACTGGGCGGCCCAGAAGGCGATCTGCCACTCGGGACGGTTCCCCGACGCGATCACGGCCCGGTCGCCGGGGCGCAGGCCGTACCGCTCCCGCAGGCACACCGCGAGGGCGGATGCGGCGGCGAAGAACTCCCCGTAGGCGCAGGTCCGTTCGCCCGCGATCAGGAACGGCGCGTCCCCGTAGGCCCAGGTGGTCTCCACGAACTCCCGGAGCGTGCGCGGGCCGTCGGCGTACTCCGGCGTGCCCCGCTCGCCGGGCACCACGGCGAAGGGCGCGCCGGGCGCGGTGAGGGAGGCCTCGATACGCGCGGCGCGCCGGGCGGGCTCAGCCGGTGCGGCTGCTGCGGGGTCCGGGGACGGGACGGTGTGCGGCACGGACGGCCTCTCTCGCAGTGGCTCTGACGCTGACGGACACCCGAGACGCTATGCGGGCGGTCGCCCGGCGCCAAGGCCGTCGCCGGGCCTGCGGAGTGGTGGTCGGGGGCTGCGCGCTCGCGACGGCAGGCCGGCGCGACACGCCCGCGACGCCAGGCGGGGGCGGGGCGCCCGCAGAGGCGGGCGAGCGCGGGACGCTCCCGGCGTCGGGCGGGGGCGGGGCGCTCGTGGCGGTCAGGCTCATGAGGGTGTAGAGGTTCACTTCGCCGTGATCCTCACCGGGAGGCTCTCCAGGCCGTTCACGACGATCGAGCTCAACGGCACGGCCGGACCCGTCTGTTCGATGGCGCGCACCGAGTCGAGCAGTTCGGTGAACAGGATGCGCATCTCGGTGCGGGTCATCATCGCCCCGAGGCAGAAGTGCGTTCCCGCGCCCAGTGCCAGATGACGGTTGGGGCGGCGGGCGATGTCGAAGAGGTCCGGGTCCGCGAAGTGCCGCTCGTCCCGGTTGGCCGACGGGGTCCACAGCACGACGCGGTCGCCCGCCTCCAGGGGACGGTCCCGCAGCATCACCGGTTCGGTCACCGTCCGCATGATGTGGGTCGCGCTGGAGGTCCAGCGCAGCACCTCCTCCACCGCCGTCGGCATCAGCCCCCGGTCCGCGCGCAGCCGCTCCCAGGCGTCCGGACGGTCGAGGAAGGTCTTCATCCCGCCGGCCACCGCCAGACGGACGTTCTCGGTGCCGCCGACCAGGAGGTTGTCGCAGTTCAGGAGGATGTCCTCCTCGGTGAGCAGTTCCCCGTCGACCTCGCCGTTGACCAGGGCGCTGACCAGATCGTCCTCGGGCCGGTCCATCCGCCGGTACATCAGCTCGACGAAGTACGCCATGATCTCCTGGTGCGCGCCGCTGCGGGCCTCCGGCTCGCCCGCCCCGAACGCCCTGCTGGTGAGGGCGAAGAGCATCTCCTGCTCGTGGTCCGGCACCCCCATCAGCCGGCAGATCACATAGAGCGGCAGCCGCGCCGCGACATCGGTGACGAAGTCGCACGTGCCCAGCCCGGCCGCGCGCGTCACCACCTGGCGCACCGCCCCGCGCATCGCGTCCTCCAGGGCCCGCACCGAACGGGTGGTGAACCAGTCGGCGACCAGCGACCGCAGGGCCTTGTGCCGGGGCGGGTCGGTGAGGGCGAGGGTGCGGCCGCCGCCCGGGTCCCGGCCGTGCGACCGGGGGCGCAGCAGGATGCCCTGGGCCGAGCTGAACACCTTGGCGTCCTGGTAGACGGTGCGGACGTCCTCGTACCGGGTGACCGACCAGAACGCCGGGTACTCCCCGGCCTCGTGGCGGCGGACCGGGTCGTGGTCGCGCATCCACCGCCAGACGGGGTGCGGGTCGCCGGTCGCGTACAGCTCGGGGTCGACGAGGCTGACCCCCTCGGGGGCGAGGACGTTCATGACGGGTCTCCTTCGTGCGACGGCAGGGTGTGGACGAGGCCGGCGAGCCGCTCGGCCAGCTCGTGGGCGGTGGCGCGCCCGACCGCGTCGGGGCGGTGGTTGACGGCGAGCCGGAGCCGGCCGTCGGGCAGCGGCCAGAACTCGGTCTGGACCTCCAGCGGGATGTCCAGATAGGGCGGGCGCAGCAGTGTGGTCCCGAGACCGGTCAGGGGCAGACGCGGGATCGCGTTGTCCTGGAGCACCAGCAGGGTCTGGAAGAGCGGGGGCCGCCCGGTGCGCGGCGGGTTGAGCAGCCGCACCAGCTCGTGGAAGGACACGTCCTGGGCGGCGAACGCCCGGTCGAGAACGCGGCCCGCTTCGGCGACGGCCGCCGGCCCGCCGTCGAGGACCGCGCCGCGCAGCCGCAGGCACGCCATCTCGATGTGGCAGCCGACCGCGTCGTCGAGGCGGGGGTCGAAGCGCTGGGCCACCGGGACGCCGACCGCGAAGTCCCGCTGCCCCGTGAGCTCGGCCAGCACCTGCCCGTAGCAGGCCAGCAGAACGGCGTACCGCGTGACACCGGCGCGGGCGGCGGCCGCGTCCAGACGCGCTGCCGCGTCCGGCTCCAGCAGGCGCTCCGTACGGAGGACGGACGGGGCGGGCCCACCCGGCGGGCGGGCCGGGTCCGCCGGATCGACCTCAGCCGGGGCCACCGGGCCCGCCGGGGCCACCGGGTCGTGCCGGTCCGGCCGGTCCACCGGGGCCACCAGATCCGGCCGGTCCACCAGGGCCGACCGGTCCGCCGGGCCCGCCTGATCGGGCAGGCGCCCCTGGTCCGGGCGGTCCGGCCAGGTCAGTTCCGGTACGTTCGCCAAGGCGTCGAGCAGCGTGGCGCGGTGGTGCTCCGGATCGGCGTGGGCCAGGCGTTCCGCCCGCAGGCGCGCGCTCGCGGCAACGGAGAGCGCCGGGGGCGGGGACGGCGCGGGGGCCGTGCCGTCGGCGGCGGACCGGGCGGCGTTGTAGGCCGCCGCCAGGTCTGCGGCGAGCACCGACTCCGACCACCCGTCGAACGCGATGTGGTGGACCACGCAGCCGAACACCCAGGACCGGCCGGGCTCCAGCGGGACCAGCGCGGTCCGCCACACCTCGCCCTCGTCGAGGCCGAGGGGCGCGCCCAGGGTCGCGCGGAGGGTCCCGACCGCACGGTCCGCGTCCGGTTCCGGCTCCAGGACCTCCAGGACCGGGGCGGGGAGATCCGTCACACGGGCCACGGGACGCGGGGCGGCCGCGTAGGCCGTCCGCAACGTCTCGTGGCGCTCGTGCACGGTCTCGACGGCGCTGTCGAGAGCGTCGAGGTCGAGGTCCCCGTCGATGCGGAAGAGCACCAGGCAGTGCGCGGAGCGGTCCTCGGGGCGCAGGAGGTGGTTGGTGAGGTAGCCGGTCTGCATGGGCGTCAGCGGCACGTCGTCCCCCGCGGCCACCGGGGCCGGTGGGACGGGCACATCCTTCGCGAGCCACTGGCCCAGGCCCCGGGCGGTCGGATGCTCGTACAGCCGCGACACGGGTACGGGACGCTCCAGTTCCGCCGCCAGGCGCGCGCAGACGCGGCCGGCGGCCAGGGACGAGCCTCCGAGGTCCGTGAAGGGGATGTCGAGCGGGACGTCGGGCAGGCCGAGGACGGCCGCGAAGACGGCTGCGGTGCGCAGGACGCATGACGGCGGTCCGTCGTGCACGCCGTGCACCGCTCCCCCGTCGCGCGACGACACGGGCTCGGTGCCGGACGACGACGCGGGCGCGGTCCCCGCCACCGCGTCGGACGACGTCCTGGCGCAGGACGTCGTATCGGCGGCGGTCTGGGCGGCCACGGCCGGGGTCCCGGTCGACGTTCCCTCCGGGGTCCCGGGCAGCGGAACGGTCGGTGTCCCGGCCGACGTTCCGCCCGGGGTCCCGGGCAGCGGTGCGGTCGGCGTCCCGGCCGAGGATCCGGCGGCGGTCGCGAGGGGCGCGGCGGTCGCGACCGTCGGCCGCCTCGCGCCGTCGGCCGTCTCCGGGGCCCACAGGTCCAGCAGCGCCCGTTCGTCCAGCTTGCCCTGGGCGGTCAGCGGGAACCCGGCCACCGCCAGCACGGCGTCCGGCCGCTGGTAGGCGACCAGTTCCGCCGCCAGCGTCGCGGCGGCCCCGCTCAGCGGGTCCCCCGGCCGCTCGGGCACGCAGAACGCCACCAGGCCCTCGGTGTTGCCCGCGGCGTTGCGGTGGGCCACCACCCGGCAGTCGCGGACCGCGGGCAGCAGCTCCTGGATGCGGCGTTCGACCTCGGCCGGTTCGACGCGGTGACCGCGCACCTTCACCTGGCGGTCCGCACGCCCCCGGTAGTGCAGCACACCGTTCTCGTCCAGCCGTCCGAGGTCGCCCGTGCGGTAGACCCGTACGTCCTCGCCGTCGACCCGCACCCGGGGGAACTTGGCCTCGGTGAGCTCCGGTTCGCCGAGGTAGCGCAGGGCGAGTCCGTCGCCCGCCACGCAGATCTCGCCGTCGATGACGTGGATACGGGTGCCGGGGACCGGGCGGCCGACGGGGATGCCGCCGGGCAGGTCGCAGTCCGCCTCCGTGATGCGGTGCGTGGTGGCGAAGACGGTGCTCTCGACCGGTCCGTACCCGTTGATCAGGGCGATCCCGGGGTGACGCCGGACGAAGGCGCGCACGTGGGGGACGGAGAGCCGTTCGCCGCCGGTGATCACCTGGGCCAGCCCGAGGAAGGCGTCCGGGTCCTCGTCCACGACCATGTTGAGCAGACTGCTGGTGAGCCAGACCGTGTCGGCCCCGTGGACGGCGACCACCTCACGCAGCGCCTGGCCGGACAGATACGGCTCGTCGACGACGAGGGAGGTGCCACCGCTGAGCAGGGCGGCCCACAGCTCCAGCGAGAACGCGTCCCACGGCAGCGCCGCCGCCAGCGGGATCACGGTGTCGGGGCCGAAGCGGGCGAAGGTGTCCGGGCGCACCAGGCGGGCGGTGGCCCGGTGCGGGCTCAGCACCCCCTTCGGGCGGCCGGTCGTCCCGGAGGTGAAGAAGACACAGGCCGGCGCGTCGGAGGAGACCTCGCCGCCGGCCGGGCCGGGCGGGTGAAGCGGTACCTCGCCGGCGACCGCGGCCGACGGGTGGCAGGAAGCCGCACGGCCGGCCGGGACCGGCACCGTGGCCGGGGCCTCGGCTGCGGCCCCGGCCGGTGACCAGACCGGCAGGCCGGACCGCGCGCACTCCGGGTCCGCCGTGACGATCAGCCGCGCGCCGAGGCGGTCGGTGACCTCCCGGATCCGCCCGTCCGGCCAGGCGGGGTCGAGCAGGGCATAGGCCGCGCCCAGCTTCAGGACGGCCAGGACCGAGACGATCAGCTCCGCGCCCCGGGGCAGCAGTACGGGGACGAGGTCGCCGGCGACGACGCCCCGGCGCGCCAGCGAGGCGGCCCGCTCGCCGGCTGCCCGGTCAAGCTCGGCGTAGCTCAGCCGGTGCGCGCCGTGCACGACCGCGGTGGCAGCCGGGGTCCGGGCCGCCCACCGCGCGACGGCTCCGTGCAGCGTCTCGTGCGAGCCATCGTGCAGCGCCTCGTGCGGGCCCTCGCACGGGATCGCCTGCGGGCCATCGCGCAACGCCTCGTGCGGGCCCTCGTCCGAGGTGGCGTGCGGGCCCCCGCGCAGCGCCTCCTGCGGGGTCGCCGCCGTGGCCGCGCTCATGCCCCCGCCCCCAGCACCTCACGCAGGGCGCGTCCGAAGAGGTCCATCTCCTCCAGGGTGTTGTAGTAGTGGGCCGAGACCCGCACCGCCGTGTCCACTCCCCGGTCCGCCAGGTAGATCGGGGTGTGGTGACCGACGATCTTCCAGACGTTGATCCGCTGCTCGGCGAGGCGGGACATCACCGTCGCCGCCTCCACGTCCGCGTGGCGGAACGTGAGGATGCCGGACTGCTGCGTGCCCGGAGCGACGAGTTCGACGCCCGGGGCGTCGGCCACCGCGGCCCGCAGGGCCCCGAACACGTCCTTGTGGTCGAACGGGGTGCCCTCCTCGAAGAGGGTCAGCGCCGTGTTGAGCCCGGCCACGGCGGCGGTGCTGCGCTCGGCCAGTTCCAGGGACCGCGCGCTGCGGTCGTCGATCCGGTAGCCCGTGGCCGAGTCGACGTGCGCCACGTGCAGGTCGTGGAAGCCCGGCAGGAGGGCGGCGCGCAGTTCGGGCGCGACGTAGGCGAAGGCCGTGCCGCGCGGGCCGCGCAGGAACTTGCGGCCCGCCCCGGTGAGCAGCTGGCAGCCGATCCGGGCCGCGCTGACGGGCACCTGGCCGATCGACTGGCAGGCGTCGACGGCGTAGAAGCAGCGGTGGGGGGCGAGCAGCCGGCCGATCTCCTCGACCGGGTTGACGATGCCGCAGCCGGACGGGATGTGCGTCACGGAGACGAGGGCGACGTCGTCGTCGATGTGGGCGGCCATCCAGTCGAGGTCGAGGTCGCCGCTCGGCAGGAGGGGGACGACCTCGATCGTGCAACCGGTCCGGTCGCGCAGCTCGAACAGGGAGATGAGGTTGCCCGCGTACTCGTAGGGCGTGACCCAGATCCGGTCGCCCGCCCCGAGGTTCAGCCGGGGCACGACGGCGCACCAGGCGCGGGTGGCGCTGTCGAACAGGGCGACGTCGGCGACCGGGGCGTCGAGGATCCGGGCGAGGCGGCGGTAGACCTCGTCGTTGACGACGCCGTCGTAGAAGCTCTCGGTCTCGTAGCAGCCGGCGGCCGCCTCCCGGTCGAGGACCTCGGCCATGGTCCGCCGTACCTCGGCGGGGACGAGACCCGCTCCGGCGGTGTTCAGGTGAATCATGCTGTGCGCTCGCTCCGTTGGTTTCGGTGACGTGGTCGGGGGCGGGAGATCCGGTCGGACGGGCCTCAGTAGCCGGCGCCGGCCGTGCGGCCCTCCGCACCATCGCGTCCGGCGATGTCGGCCAGGGCGGTGAGCACCATCGGGGGGTGCTCGGCGAGGCGGTGCAGCAGGTGCAGCCACCAGTTCTCGCCGTAGGTGGCGTAGATGCGGCAGGCGTGGCCCGACTCGCGGTAGGAGCGCAGCAGTTCGGGACGTACGCCGTGGAGCATCTCGATCTCCTCGACGCGGTCCAGCAGCCCGCTCGTCGCGGCGGCTGCGAGGATCGCCGGATCCTGGGTGGCCAGGCTGAGCCGGGCGCCCCGGTCCACCAGCGCGGCGGCGAGACGGAGGTAGCGGGCGTCGAGGGCCGGGCCCCGCCCCAGGGCCACCTCGGGGGGCGCGGCGAAGGCCCCCTTGACCAGGCGGATCCGGCGGCCCGCGATCGGTACGGCGTCGAGGTCGGCCTCGGTGCGGTGCAGATAGGCCTGGAGGGTGACGCCGAGATTGGGGTGATCGGCGGCGAGCTCACGGTAGGTCGCGAGGACGTCGTCGACGGCGGGGGCCCGTTCCATGCTGAGGACGACCTCGCTGCCCCGGGCCGCCGCGGCCGCGGTGATCCGCGCGGTGTTGGCCGTGCAGAGCTCCCGGGAGAGGGCGAGGCCGACGTTGGAGAGGTCGAAGCCGAGCTGCTCGGGGACCGGTTCGTGGGCGAGGACCGCGAGGTACTCGCCCACGACCCGCTCGACCTCGTCGGGGTCGGCGGCCTCCTCGCCGACGAACTCCACCGCGGTCCGGTACGACTTGGCCCGCAGCACGCCGAGGTGGTCGAGGAAGGCGTCGCGGTCGGCCGCGAGCACGTACCGGTGCGCGGCGGGCGACAGGAGGTCCTGGAGGAGTGACCCGGGTGCGGTGAACGCGCTGCGGCACCGGGGGTCGGCGGCCAGCAGCCGCAGGCCGCGGCCGGCGGCCTCGTGCAGCGCGCGCTGGGAGACGGCCGTGGGCTCGGAGAGTGCCGTGTTCATGAGAGGACCTTGGCCTTCGTGTCGTCGCCGGAGGAGTCGTGGGCGTTCTCGCCGATGCGGCCGAGGGGATCGCCGGTGCCGATCGGGCCGGTGCCGTCGGCGGGGCCGTCGGCCGGCGGGGTGGTCTGCGCGAGGACGAGGGCGGCCGGGTCGGGAGCGCCGGACCTGGCGGCGGCCACCATGAGCTGGGCGAAACTGGGTCCGGCGGCGGCCGGGTCGCCGCCGCGCTGTCTCCAGGTGCGGTACGTGGCGGCGTAACTGATCACGGTCTCCTTGTCGCGGCGGTCCCGCGGCCGGGTGAACGCGCCCGCCCACAGGCCGTCCCAGGCGGCGTAGCCGGGATCGCCGAGCAGCACCTGGTGCGCGCGGCCCAGGTTCCAGAACGGGATGCCGGCGTTCATGTGGTGGACCAGGTGGTAGCGGTCGTTGTGACGGCTGAGGAAGAAGCGCTCCAGGAAGACGCCGTGCCGGTTGCGGGTCAGCAGGATCTGCTTGTTCTCGCTCTCCGGCATCGGGTAGTGCTCGGACAGCTCGGCGAGCCAGCCGATGGCCACGTTGGTGGTGAACAGCGGGACGAACCAGAACAGCAGCAGTTCGGGCAGCACACCGAACCAGGCGCAGACGCCGAGGATCACGGCCCACTGGGCGACGAAGGTCTTCTGCTCGGTACGGAGCGGGACGGGCACCGAGACGGTGATCTGCGAGCTGTCGCAGAAGACCCGCTCGCGGGCGATGTATCCGAGGTAGGTGAAGGTGCGCAGGCCCAGCGCGGAGGCGACGACCTCCTTCAGGAAGAAGTGGCGGTCGGAGCGTTCGGCGTCGTAGAGGCCGCACTCGATGTGGAAGCTGTAGTCCGGGTCGTTGACCGCGTCCCCGAGATTGCGGTGGTGGTTGCCGACATGGGAGCTGCGGTAGGGCCCGTACAGGTGCCCGACGAGGTAGCCCGAGAGCAGGGTGCCGCCGACCAGGTTCAGCGTCCTGTTCCGGGCGAACACCTTGTGGCTGGACTCGTGCAGGAAGTGGGCCAGGAAGCGCTGTACGGAACCGATGACGAGCAGGGCCAGCGGATAGAACGCGTACGAGACCTGGGTGCAGAGCACCACACACACGGCGATCAGCGCGTATTCGAAGAGGATCGCGAGCGGTGCGTGGTGGTTGTCCAGGGTCCGCAGATGACGCAGCTCCTTGCGGATGTCCGGGGCGAGCCGGTCGAAGTTCAGCTGCTCGAAAGTGGACATGACGAAGCCTCCGTTCGGTACGGAAAGGGCGAGACGTTCGGGGAAGTCAGGAGGGTTGGGGAAACCCGGGAGGAACGGTGGTGCGGGACCTCAGGAGGAGGCGGGGGTGAAGCCCAGCGCATCGGCGTACAGGCGCAGTTCCGCCCGCAGCGAGGCGGCGACGGTCGCGGAGCGGCGGAAGCCGTGCCCCTCACCCTCGAAGGTCAGGAAGCGGTACGGGACCGTGTCGGGGTCGATCCGCCGGAGCAGGCGTTCCGCCTGGGCGGGCGGGCAGACGGTGTCGTCGAGGCCCTGGAGGAGTACGAAGGGGGTGCGGATGCGGTCGGCCTCGCGCAGCGGCGACTGGCGCGCGTACCGGTCGGCGGTGTCCGGCCAGGGGCCGATCAGGCCGTCGAGGTAGCGGGATTCGAAGTCGTGGGTCTCCTCACGCCAGCTCACCGGGTCGAGCACCGGGTAGTAGACGGCGGCGGCCCGGTAGAGGCCGGGTTCGGCGGCGATGGACGCCACGGCGGTCCAGCCGCCCGCGCTGCCGCCGCGGATCGCGATGCGGTCCGGGTCGGCCAGGCCCTCGGCGATCAGTCCGCGTGCGGCGGTGGCGCAGTCCTGGACGTCGGTCCGGCCCCAGCGGTGCCGGAGCCGTTCGCGGTAGGCCCGGCCGTAGCCGGTGGAGCCGCCGTACTGGACGTCCACCACGCCGATGCCCCGGCTGGTGAAGTACGAGATCTCCTGGTTGAGCACCAGGTGGGAGCGGCTGGTGGGCCCACCGTGCGCGAGGACCAGACAGGGCGGGAGTTCGTCGGCGGGACCGGTGACCGCCGGGTGGTGGGGCGGGTACACGTGGACGTGGACGGGTTCGCCGTCGTCGGCCCGGTAGGTGCGCCGGAACGGGGTGGTGGCGTAGGCGTCGGAGGGCACGCTCTCCGCCGACGGGGCGGGCGCCTCGGCACCCGCGGCGGGCATCCGGGCGTCCGGAGCCGGCGCGTCGGCGGCCGCGGCGGGCATCCAGGCGGCCGGGGCAGGCGCGTCGGCGGCCGGGAGCCGGCCTCCGCCGACGGGGCCCGGACGGTCCTCACGCTGCCGTCGGCCGGGTCGGCCAGCACGACCGTGCGCCGGCGGCCGGGCGAGGAGGCGACGGCGGCGATCCGGCGGCCGTCGGTCGCGGCGAAGTGCCATTCGGTGGCGGGGTCGGCGAAGTCGGTGAGGGCCCCGTCCGCCCCGAGGATGCCGAGACGGCGCTCGCCCACGCCGTGGATCACCGCGAGCGTGCCGTCCAGCAGCGGGAGACACCAGCGCAGGCCGATCCGCCACAGCGCCTCGCCGAACTCCTCCGGGCGGGGGCAGAGCGACCGGGTCCCGCCGTCCCGGTCGACGGCGTGGACGTTCCACCAGCCGTCCGGGTCGCTGACCGCGTACAGCGTGCCCGAGCCGTCGGTGGCCCAGTCCGCCTGGGTCACCGCTTCGCCCTCGCCGCCCATGCGGACCGACGGAGGGCCGAGCGTGCCGTCGGGGAGGACCGCGGCGACCATCAGCCGGGTGGAGTCCCAGGGCATGTCGGGGTGGTCCCAGCCGAGCCAGGCCACCCGGCCGCCGCCGGGTTCGATGCGTGGTCCGGTCATGAAGTGGTGGGTGGCGGCCAGTTCACGGACCCGGGAGGGGTCCTCGGCCGCGCTGCCGTCCAGCGGGACCGCCACCAGGTGGCGCACGGCGCTGCGGGCGGTGTCGTCCGCCACGGTCTCGCGCAGGCACCAGACCTCGTCGCCGTGGACGGCGAAGTCCGCGTACCTGAGCTCGCCGGGCCAGGCGCCCGGAGGGCTCAGCGGTACCGGTTCGGAGCCGGGCCGCCAGCGGTGGAGACGCTGGTCGGGGCCGTGTGTGAAGACCAGCCCGTCCGCCGCCCGGCCGGACAGAGCCAGCCAGGGCCGGCCGCCGTACTCGATGACCCGGGTGCGGACGTCCCAGCCGGGCGGCAGCACCTCCTCGACGCCGTCGGCGGTCCGGCGCATCAGACCGCTGCGGCCGTCCTCCTCGGGGAGCACCTCGGTCCAGCAGACGTCGTCGCCGAGGAAGCCGGCCCACTCCAGCAGGGCGTCGCCCCGCGCGGCGTCGTCGGCTGTGATCGGGGAGGGCCAACTCCCGTACGGCAGGACAGCTTTCGTGCCGCTCATATCGCCAGCGCCTCCCCGCGTGCGGGCTCCGGGGTGTACGCGATCCGGGGGATGCCCGGGGCGGAGCTGTCCAGCCCGTAGGAGGGGACGGGGCGGTCGTCGCTGACCCAGAAGTGGCCGTCCAGATCGGACCAGTCGCACAGGCCCGCGAGCTGGGCGGCGTACGCGATGGCCCGGGGCGGCTCCAGGAAGCAGCCCAGCATCCGGGCCGCGCCCCGCTCGGTGGCGTCCGTGAGGGCGTCGAGCGCGGGAAGGATGCCGCCGAAGCGCATCAGTTTGACGTTGAGGCCGCCTGCCGTGCCGACGGCGAACGACGCGTCGTCGGCGGTGGCGATCCCCTCGTCGAGGACGACGGCGGTGCCGGGCAGTGCGGCGCGGATCGCGGGCAGCAGCGCCGGATCGCGCACCGGGTCCTCCAGGACGGCGGGGGCCAGTTCGGCGAGCAGGGGGCGCAGCCGCTCCCAGTCCTGCCGGTCCCAGCCCCGGTTGGCGTCGAGGATCAGCGGCGCCGGGACGCCGAGCAGTGAGCGAAGAATCCGTTCGTCGTCGGCGCCACCCAGCTTGATCTTGAGCGGGCGGCCGTCGAGGGGGATGTCCTCCCCGATCGGCACGGTGTGCAGGAGCCGGACGCGCCCCGGCTCCGGCAGCCCGAGCAGCCGCCACACCGGCACGCCGGCCCGACGGGCGGCGCGGTCCAGGAAGGCCATCTCCACGAGCATCCGGGCGGGTGCGCCGACCCCGTCGGCCGCCGCCTTCTCCAGCCCGGCGCGCAACGGCGCGACCGGGTCGGACCCGTCCGCCCGGTGGTGGGCGTCGTCGCAGGTCGCGGCCAGCGTACGGGCGAGCACCTCCGCCTCGGCGGCGATGGCCGGGCCGTCCTGGCCGTAACCGCTGTCGGCGGTGATCTCGCCCTCGCCGACGGTCCGGCCGGCCTGCACGAGCCGCAGCCGGAGGTGGTCGACCGTCTCGATCGTCATGTGGGAGATACGGAACGAGCTGGTGAGCGGCCGGGGTTCGAGATCGACGCACACCTCGGGCCTGCCGGGAACGCCGGGCGCCGCATCCACGCCCACCGCGCCCACCGGCTCAACGGTCTCCACCGGCTCCACCGTGAAGCGGACCGACGCGACCAGCTCGCGGGCGAGTTCCCGTGCCTCGGCCGGGGTCGCCGCGCCGACGACCACCGCGCCCACCCGGTCGCCACCGCTGCGGAAGCCGGGGACGACGTCGCCGGGGCCGACGCGCAGTTCGGCGTGGAGGACGGCCGGGTGCGTGCGGACCGCGTCCCAGCCGGTGACGGCGGTGACCCGGCCCTCGGGCGGCGCGAAGTAGCGTGCGGCGGCGGCCCGTTCGGGGGCGGGCAGGGTGGCGGGGAGGTCGACGGAGAGGCCGAGTGCGTCGTCGTAGACGGTCCCGTACAGCTCCAGACCGGGCCGGACGTGGGGCAGCATCCGGTGGATCCAGCCGCCGCCGATCCGGACGTGCACCTCCCCGAGGACGATGCCCTCGGCGGTGAGCCACAGCTCGACGTGGAACAGGCCGAAGCGCAGTTCCAGGGCGGTGAGCGCGGCGGTGACGGTCTCCTCGACGCTCCGGCGGGTCTCCTCGGAGATGTCGGCGGGCAGGACGTGCCCGATCTCGACGAAGTACGGCGGCGGCAGCTTCTCCTTGGCCGTGACCGCGAGCACGCGCGGGCTGCCGCCGACGAAGACGCCCTCGACGCTGAACTCCCCGCCCTCGACGAACTCCTCGACGAGGAACGGTGCTTCGCGGTCGGGCAGCCCGGCGAGCGCGGCCGGCAGATCGTCCGGTCCGGTCACCTTGCGGACGCCCGCGCTGTCCGCGCCGTCACGCGGTTTGACCACCCAGGGGCCCGCCGTGGCGGCGAGGAAGGCGCGGGCCTCGGACGCGTCCCGGCACACCCGCACCGCGGGCTGGCGGAACCCGGCGGCGGCCAGCGCCGCCCGGCAGGCGTCCTTGGTGCGGATCCGGCGGACGGCGGCGGGCGGATTCCCGGGCAGCCCCAGGGCGTCCGCGGTGGCGGCGACCGCCTCCTGGGCCATCTCCCGCACGCCGAAGACGAGGGCCGGGCGCTCCCCCTCGGCGGCGCGCCCGGCCGCCCAGTCGGCGGTGTCGCCGGGGCGGGCGAAGTCGACCGCGGTCGCCGCGTCGGCGGCGGCGGTGACGGCCGGGGTGGCGGCGAGGGTGTCGGCCCGGTTGGTGACATGGGTGCGCAGGCCGCGGGCGCGCGCCTGCTCCACCGCCTGGACGGCGACGTCGACGCTGAGGGTCATCTCCCCGCCGCCGCCGATGAGCAGCAGTTCGCGGGGAGGGGGCGCTGCGCTCATGCGGCGGCCCCCGAGACGTCGCGCAGGCGGTAGACGCGGTCCTTGAGCTCCTGGATGCGGGCGTAGTCCCGCTCCACGGCCTCGGCCGACGCGTCGCACAGGTGCACGGCGAAGGTGGCGGTGTACAGGTCGACGGTCGGGCGGATGCGCTTGCCGGGGGCGAGCTTGGGAACGAACGTGTGGACCGTGGGCAGGGCCTCGATCTCCGCGACGACGTCGGCGTCGATCGACTCGACGATCCCGTCGAGGTCGGTGGCGGCGAGGATCCACGTGGCGTGGGTCAGTTTGCGGTACGTCCCGCCGGCGTACCGGTCGAGGAACTCCTGCGGCCGGGCGTAGGCGAGCGCGGTGACGTCGGCCTGGTTTCCGCCGAGGCAGATGTCGTGGAAGGCGGGCAGCAGTCCGCCGCTGAGCCGCGCCCCGACCTCGACCAGGGTGGGGCCCTCAGGGGTGACGATGACCTCGGCGTGGGTGGGGCCGTACTGGATGCCCAGGGCGTCGAGCGCCTCGTGCATGTACGCGATGATCGCGGGACCCGGGCCGGAGTCCGGCGGGGTGATGGAGTCGCGGTCGTAGATGCGGTGGGTGCCCTTGAGCCGCTTGTGGTACTGCCAGATGCCGCAGGCGTGCCGCTCCCCGCCGTACGAGACGAAGTCGACCATGTACTCCTCCCCCTGGAGGAAGGACTGGATCAGGACTTCGTCGTTGCGCTCGTGGAAGATGTTGACGGTGCCGAGGACGGCTTCGGCCGCCTTGCGGACCTCCTCGGGACCGTTGCAGATGGCGACGCCGTCACTGGCGGCGGACGACATCGGTTTGACGACGACGGGATAGGCGCCACGGCCCTCGGCCCAGGCGACGAGCTCCTCGGCGTCGTCGCTCTTGAACTGCTCGGCACAGCGGACGCCCGCCCGGCGCAGCGCCTCGATCATCTCGTACTTGTCCCGGCGGGCGACGGACTGAGCTGTTCCGTTTCCTGGCAACGCGAGCAGTTCGGAGAGTTCGTCGGCAAGCGGTACGCCCGGTTCCTGTCCGGCGACCACGCAGATCGGGGCGAATTCCGCCAGACGCGCGGCGGTTTCGGCCGGGGTGCCGTACGGCACGACCGCCCGGTATG
This sequence comes from Streptomyces sp. YPW6, assembly GCF_018866325.1. Lineage (NCBI taxonomy): Bacteria > Bacillati > Actinomycetota > Actinomycetes > Kitasatosporales > Streptomycetaceae > Streptomyces > Streptomyces sp. YPW6. The sequence goes on along the minus strand of NZ_CP076457.1, from coordinate 4,528,536 downwards.
CGGTGAGATCGGGCAGTCTCATCGAGGTCATCAGCTCGGGGCTGCTCTGGACGTGCACCACGTCCACGCCCAGCTTGGCAAAAGCCGGAGGCAAATGATTACCCGTGGTGTACGCATCAACCAGCACCGCCACAGGGCGTGATCCGGGGCTCCTCATGTTCTTCACCTTGCGCTCAGGGGTCATCCACAGCCGGTTTCGGCCAGGGTGGGTCGCGGGGGTTGGCAAAACATTGCCACACGGTTGACATCAATGGCAATGTCTCAGGCATCATTCGCAGCGCCAGCCCCGGGAGGAGAGGCCATGACCTCCGCCGCACCGTCCGCAGCACAGCCCGCCGCACCGTCACGTTCCGGACTGGGGCGACCCGCCGCGCTGGCGCTCGCGACCGCGAGCGCGCTCACGGTCGCCAACATCTACTTCCCGCAGCCCCTGCTGGACGCCGTCGCCTCCGGACTGGACGTCTCCGGGTCGGCCGCGAGCCTGATCGCCACCGCCGCACAGGTCGGGTACGCACTGGGCATCGCCCTGGTGGTGCCGCTCGCCGACGTGGCCCGGCTGCGACGGCTCACGACGGCACTGCTGCTGCTGACGACGGGCGGACTGCTGGTCGCGGCGGCCGCGCCCAACCTGGCCACCCTGGCCGTCGCCACGCTCGCCCTGTCCACCACGACCGTGCTGCCGCAGATCCTCGTGCCGACGGCCGCCTCCCTGGCCGGGCCCGGCCACAGCGGGCGCGCCGTGGGGGTGATCGGCATCGGGATCACCCTGGGCTCGACGCTGTCGCGCACCCTCTCCGGGGCGGTCGCCGGGCTGAGCGGCGACTGGCGCAGCGCCTATCTGGTCGCGGCGGCGCTCACCGGCGGCCTCGTGTTCGTCCTGCCGCGGCTGCTTCCGGCGCACGGCAACGGCCGCTCGGTGCCGTACCGGCAGCTGATCGGATCGCTGCCCCGGCTGGTCCGCACCCATCCCGGGCTGCGGTTCTCCGCGTTCCTGGGAGCGACCGTCTTCGCCGCCTTCAGCGCCTTCTGGGCGACGCTCGCCTTCCACCTGGCCGGGCCGCCGTTCGACCGGGGGGTGGCGTGGGCGGGGCTGTTCGGCCTGTTCGGCCTGCCCGCGGCGCTGCTCTCCTACACGGCGGGCCGGCTGAGCGACCGGCGCGGGCCCCGGTACGTCAACACGGTGGCCCTGCTCTGCGTCGGCGCCGCGTTCCTGGTCATGGGGGTGGGCGGCGAGTCGCTGACCGCGCTCGTCATCGGCACGAACCTGCTGGTGTACGGGACCAGTTCCTCGCAGGTCGCCAATCAGGTGCGGGTGTTCCGGCTGGGCGAGCAGGTCCGCGCGCGACTCAACACGCTGTTCATGCTGGCGAGTTTCACGGGCGGCGCGGTGGGTTCACTCACCGGCGCGGCGCTGTACGCGCGCTGGGGCTGGACCGGAATGGTCCTGGGGTGCGGAGGTTTCCTGCTGCCCGCGGCCGTGGCGCTGGCGCGCGGACGGCACCTGGGCTGAGTCCGGCCGCCCCCGTACGCCCCACGGGGCGCACACCGGGAACCGCCGGGCGGGCCACGGCGAGCGTGCCGGCCGGGCGTGGCGGCCGGCGGCCCGGGGCGGGCGGCCGTTCGACGCCGGGCCCCGGGACCCGGCGCGCCCCCGTATGCAGCGCGGGCCGCGGGGCCCTAGGATCCGGCGCGGGCGGCGGCCAGCGTCTCGGCCAGCAGGCGCCAGATGTCGGCGGCGAGATCGATACTGGAGGCCGCCTGGGCCTCCTCCGCCAGCGCCCGCATCCGCTCCAGCCCTTCCTGCTCCCGGCCCTCGATGACCAGCAGCCGGCTGTCGAGGATCTCCAGACGCACCCGGTTGCGGTAGGTCATGCGCGGTTCGGTCGCCCGCACCTGGTCCAGCAGGACGCGCGCGTCGGCGAACCGCCCACGCTGGAAGGCGATCTCGGCCTTGATGAAGCTGACCTCCTGCTCCAGCGCGGGAATCCCGACGAAGACCATGCCCGTCTCGGCCTGCTCGGTGTACCGCTCCGAAGCATCCAGCTCCGGCGGGGACTTCTGCAGGTGCAGCCGGGCCGCCGCCACCCGCAGCCGGGTCCAGAGCGTCAGGTTCTCCGCTCCGGCGAAGCCGTCGAGCGCCTCCCCCAGCAGCTTCTGCGCGGCGTCGAGGTCTCCCTGGCGCACCCGCACGGCGGCCGCCGTCCACAGGGCCTCCGCCCCCAGCGGTTCCGACCTCGGCACGTTCAGCGCCGTCAGCTCGTCGGCGTGGGCCCGGGCCTCGGCCAGCCGGCCCGCCTCGGACTCGGCCGACACCAGGGCCAGCAGGCCGGCCGCCACGTCCGGCACCGGAAGATCGTGCTCGCGGGCCAGCCCGTGGGCCGTCGTGGCCGCCTCGACGGCGGGGACGATCTCCCCGCAGGCGCGCAGGCAGCGCGCGAGCTGGGTGAGACCGCGGGCCCGCAGCGCCGGCAGGCCGAGTTCGTCACCGAGCGCGACGAGCTCCTCCAGGACGACCCGCTCCCTGGCGTGGTCTCCGTGCTGCCGCCGCCCCTGCGCCACGAGCCAGAGGCCCTGCCAGCGCAGCAGGGGGTCCTGCCCCTCACCCGGGTACAGCGCGCGCTCCAGCGCCTCGATGGCCGTCTCGGACGTGGCCGAAGCGGCGATGGCCAAGGCCTGCGCCAGCGAGTCGGCGGGGCCCTCCTCCTCGAAGGCCGCGACGCCGATGCCCAGCCGGGAGGCCAGGTGCTGCACGGCGCGCGCGGTCGGCTGCCGTGCGCCGGACTCCAGCCGGGACACATAGCCGGTGGACATGCCATCGCCGGCGAGCGCGGCCTGGGACAGGCCCTGCTCACTCCGCAGCTGCTTCAGTCGCCGCCCGAAGTAAGGCTGTTCCAACACGTGATCAACCCCAAAGGTCGCACCGGGAGGGGGGAAGCGGAAGGGGGGTGCCCGCATGCGCGCCTTGGTCCGGTGATTGATGACGAGGCTAGCCAGAGTCGGGTGGGGCGGGCAAATTCTTGCCCCAGATGTAGACGGAGTTGGCGGGGATTGTGCGCCTCAACGGCCGAGGATGATTGCCAAGCTTCTGGCAATATCTTGCCAAGCCAGTGACCGCTGGACTAGCTTCCTCGGCAAGCGGCGCTGCCCACTGCGCGCCGCACCTGGTTCTTTCGCTTCCGCCTAGGAGTCCTTGTGCAGTCCTTCCTGCGTGTCACCCGGATCCGTATCACCGCCGGCGTCTTCGCCTTCGTGGCCCTGTTCGCCGTCGCGGCCGGGGTGACGTCGGACCTCCACCGGCCGGTTCCGCCCGCCGGGTCCGTCGTCGCGACCGACATCGGCTGGCCCGCACCGACTCCGGGCACGGACGCGCGCGCCCTCGCGGACGGCGACATCGGCTGGCCCGTTCCGCCCACCGTGTGACCGAACGCCCCATGCCCGCCCCCGCACAGAGAGTGATGGATTCGATGGCTTCCGACTCGCCCCCCGCTCAGGCGGGCAGGACCGCGGTGATCGTGGACGGGTACTCGACCGGTACCTTCCTGCCCCCGGCCTTCGCCCGCCTCGGCATCGACGTGGTGCACGTCCACAGCACCGCCGAGCCCATGACGACGATGCTCCAGCCGGACCTCGGCGCCTACCGGACGGGCCTCACCTGCCCTCCCGACGCCTTCGAGCGGACGGCCGAGGCCCTGGCCCGGCTCGCTCCGGTGGCCGTCCTCGCCGGCCAGGAACCCGGAGTCCCGCTCGCCGACGCGCTGGGCGAACGCCTGGGGCTGCCCGGCAACGGCACCGCGCTGTCCACCGCCCGCCGCGACAAGTACGAGATGATCGAGGCACTGCGCCGGGCCGGGGTGCGCTGCGCCGACCAGTGCAAGAGCGACGATCCGCAGGCCCTCGCCGACTGGGCCGAGCACAACGGCTCGTACCCCGTCGTCGTCAAGCCCCTCAGCTCGGCCTCCACGGACCACGTCTACCGCTGCCACGACCGGGCCGAGGTGCTGGCCGCGGCCCGCGCGGTGATCGGCTCCACGGACATCTTCGACCGGCCCAACACCGAGGCCCTCGCCCAGTCGTTCCTGGACGGCACCGAGTACATCGTCGACACCGTCAGCGTCGACGGCGAGCGCTACGTGTGCGGGGTCTGGGAGTACGAGAAGCGGATCCTGCCCGGTGGCAAGAACATCTACGACCTCGACGTGCTCCTCGCGCCGGACGCCGACCCGGTCCCCGAGCTGATCGCCTACGTGGACACGGTGCTGGAGGCCCTCGGCATCCGCCTCGGCCCCGCCCACGCCGAGGTCATCATGACCCCCGAGGGCCCGGCCCTCGTCGAGATCGGCGCCCGGCTCAACGGCAACATGAACCCCGGCTTCCACGACCGGTGCCTCGGCACGAACCAGGCGGACCTCACCGCCCTCGCCCACGCCCGCCCAGAGGAGTTCACGCGCCGCTACGCGGGCCGCGTCTACTCCCCGCGCGCCGCGGCCGCCGTCCACAGCACCCGGACGGACCGCGACGGCGTCGTGGAGTCCGTGGACCAGGAGGCCGTCGACCGTATCGCGGCCCTGCCCAGCGTCCACCTGGTCGGCGTCAAACTCACGCCGGGCAAGCGGATCAGCCCCACGGCCGACCTGCTCACCAGCCCGCTGCGGATCTTCCTGACCGCCCCCGACCTCGCGACGATCCGCGCGGACCACGCCCGTATCCAGGACCTCAAGGACGCTGTCTACCGCGTGGCCGACGCGGGCCCCCGCATCCTGCTGCTGGGCACCGACAAGTACGTGATGCAGGCCTGCGTACGCCACGGCATCCCGGCGGTCGTCGTCCAGGGACCCGGCGGTTACGACCACGGCCTCGCCGAGATTCCGCCGCAGCTCGACCGGCTCTTCGTCGACGACCAGAACAGCCCGGAGGCCATCCTGATGGCCCTGCACCGGGCCGGACTCGGCGAGCACCGGTTCGACGCCGTCCACACCTCCGACGAATGGGGCCTGGTGACGGCGGGCGTCCTCGCCGCCCACCTGGGCTGCCGCGCCCTCGATCCGGCGACCGCCGTCCACTTCCGCGACAAGTCCCTCCAGAAGCGGAAGGTCTCCGAGGCCGGGGTGCCCACCGCCCGCGTCACCGTCGTCGACGACGTGCACGACGTCTCCGGCGTCCCGTGGGTGTACGAGAAGGCCGTGCTCAAGCCGGTGGCAGGCGCGGCGACCGCGCGGACCGCCGTCGTCGAGAGCCCCGAAGCCCTCGCCGCGCTGAGCCGCCGCTACCGCACCGACCGCACCGCGCAGCGCACCTTCGTCCTGGAGGAGTACGTCGGCGGCGAGGAGTGGATCGCCGACGGCTACCTGTACGAAGGCGAACTGCGCTTCCTGGCCGTCGGCCGGTACGGCGCTCCCTGCCTCACCATGATCGACGAGCAGACGCCGCTGTGGATGCGGCACTTCGACCCCAAGTCCGAGACCTGGGCCTACGACCGGGCCGAACCGGTGGTCCGCCGCTGTCTGGAGGCGCTCGGACTGCGGGACGGCGTCTTCCACATGGAACTCTTCCACGACCCCGGGACCGGCCGCCTCACCTTCAGCGAGTGCGCGGCCCGGCGCGGCGGCGCACTGCTGCACGAGCAGGTCCGGGCGAAGTTCGGCGTGCACCTCGGCGAAGTCGCCCTGTTCAGCGCGCTGGGCGAAGAACCCCGCGCCGAAGTCGACCACCATCAGGGCCTGTTCGGCACCACCTACCTCAAGGGCCGGGCCGGGACGCTGTTCTCCTGCCCCACCCCGGCAGAGCTGTGCGAGCTGCCGGGCGTCGAGTTCGCCCGGGTGGAGTTCCCGGCGGGCGGCACCTTCCTCGGGGACATCGACAACACCAACCACCGGATGGGCCAGGTCCTGGTGTCGGCCGCCGACGAGGACGAGCTGGCCGCCCGGTTCGACGAGGTGCGCGCCTGGTTCGACGCCCGTCTGGTCGTCGCCCCGCAGAACGTCACCGGCCGCGAACTACGGGCCTGGGGACGCGAGACCCGCCCCGACGCCGACTTCCGGGACCCGCTGTGGCACTGACCGCGAAACCGCCGGCGGAAGCACCCGCCGGCCGTCCCGGGCCGATCGCCCGTCTCCTGCCCGACCGGGGCCCCCGGCGCGTCCTGGCCGGAGCGACCTTCGTGAACGCCCTCGGCAGCGGCATGTTCATGTCCTCCAGCGCCCTCTACTTCACCCGGGTCGTGCACCTGCCGATGTCCCAGGTCGCGTTCGGGCTGTTCGCCGGGGCGATGGTCGGCCTGGTCGCGGGCATCCTCGGCGGCCGGATCGCCGACCGCTGGGGCGCCCGGGAGACCCAGATCGGGGTCATGTCCGCGGGCACGGTCTTCATGGGCTGCTTCCTGCTGGTCGACGCCTTCTGGTCGTTCGTCCTCATCTCGGTCCTCACCGGGGTGGTCTTCGCCGCCGACAAATCCAGCCGGGCGCCCCTGATCCGCGCCTTCGGCGGCGAGGACCCCGCCCGCTTCCGCGCCTACCTGCGGGCCGCCACCAACCTCGGCATCTCGCTCGGCGCGCTCGGCGCGGGCGTGGCCATCCAGCTCGACACCGCACCCGCCTACCTCAGCCTGGTCGGCGGACGCGCGCTGGCCTTCGCGGGCTGCGCGCTGGCCCTGCTGCGGCTCCCCCGCCCGCCGCGCATCCCCGTACCGCCGCTGAGCGGCCGCTGGGACGCCCTGCGGGACCGCCCCTACCTGGCGGCGACCGTCCTCAACTGCCTGATGTCCCTGCACTTCGCGGTGCCCACGTTCCTCCTGCCGCTGTGGATCGTCGAGCACACCGACGCGCCCCGCTGGATGGTCTCCGGGGTGCTGGTGCTCAACACCGTGCTCGTCATCACGCTCCAGGTCGCGGTCAGCAAGAACGTCTCCGACCCCGCCTCCGCGGGCACCCGGATGCGCTGGGCGGGCCTCGCCGTGGCCGCCGGGCTGCTGCTGATGATGGCGGCCGGATCCGTCTCCACCTGGGTCGCGGCGGCCCTCCTCGTCGCGGCCACGGCCGTCTACACGCTCGGGGAGCTGTGGCACGCCGCCGCAGCCATGGAGTACTCCTTCGGACTCGCCGCCCCGCACGCGCAGGGCCAGTACTCCGGAGTCTTCGGACTCGGCAGCGGCGTCGCGGAGGCCCTGGCCCCCGCCCTGCTGGGGCTCCTCGCCCTCAGCATGGGCCGGCCCGGCTGGTTCCTGCTGGGCGCGCTGTTCCTCCTCGTCGGCCTCGTCAGCCGGCCGCTCGTCGCCTGGGCGGTCCGCACGTCACCGCTGCCCAGGACGTACGAGGTCAGCTCCGCCTGACCCGGCGACGCACCGCGCCCCGGCGCGCCCGCCGCCCTTCCCGCCCCGCCCCTCGTCCCTCCCCCGGCCTCCCGGGCCTTCCACCACCGTCCGGGCGACCACCGCCCGGAGAACTCGGAGATCACCATGGCCACGCCCACCCTCAGCACCGTCGACACCGACCTGGTCGAGATCGTCGACTCCGTCCGGCTCGACCACGACGAGATCGTCAGGGCCTACGCGCAGTACCTCGACCGCCTCCCGGACGCGCCGTCGGGCAAGCCCGAGGACCGGCTGCGGCGACTGGGCCTGACCCACCGCGCCGGGGCCGAGGACCCGTGGCGCGACGCGGGCACCGGCCAGTTCAACCAGCAGACCGGCGAGAAGAACTTCGAGGAGCGGGAGTTCGCGTTCTTCAACGAAGCGCTGAAGGACACCTACTTCTACGAGCTGTACCGCCAACTCCCCTTCCGTGCGGGCCGGATGCGGCTGGTCACGCTGAACCCGGGCGAGATCTACCACATGCACACCGACCACTCCCGGGTCGCCCATGTGTCGATCACGACCAACGAGGACAGCCGGCTGCTCTTCCGCAGCGGCCACACCTACCACGTGCCCACCGACGGCCGCATCCACATCCTCAACACCCTGCGCCACCACTCCGCCTACAACGCGGGCGGCACCGAGCGCATCCATCTCACGATGACGCTGGCCGACTGACCCCGCCGCCCCGCGTCCCGACCGTCACCCAAGGAGTTCAGATGTCATCGCCGTCCGCCGCAGACCACGGACGGCCCCCGGCCGGGGGCCGCAACGAGGAGTTCCGGCAGGGAACCGACGAGGCCCTCGCCACGACCGACCGGCGGGCTCCGCTCGACCTCGGGACCGGGGCCCCGTTGCCGGAGACCGGCCGCACGGCCGTGCCCGCCCAGGTGGCCGCGCTCGCCGCCGCCGCCCCCGGCCGCGCCGCCGTCGTCTGCGGCGAGGACCGCATCGGCCGGGGCGAACTCGACGCCTGGGCCGGGCGGATCGCCGCCCGGCTGGCGAGCGCCGGGATCACCGCCGGGGAGCGCGTCGGCATCCTCGCCGACCGCTCGACGGCGATGGTCGCCGCGGCGCTCGGCGCGATGCGCGCCGGGGCCGCCTACGTCCCGGTCGATCCGGCGAACCCGGACGAGCGGATCGCCGCGGTCCTCGCCGACGCCCGTGTCGCCGCCGTCCTGGTGACCGGGGACACCGCGCACCGGGTGCCCCGGGACTCCCCCCGGGTGCTGCGTGTCGACGGCGCGGACGTGCGCGACCACGGGGACGTCATGCCTCCCGCACCGGCCGCCCCGCAGGACGCGGCGTACCTCATCTACACCTCCGGATCCACCGGTGCGCCCAAGGGCGTCGTCGTCGAGCACCAGCAGCTGTCCGCGTCCACGCTGGCCCGTCGCGAGGTCTATCCCGGCGAGCCCGTCTTCCTGCTGCTCTCCCCGCTCGCCTTCGACTCCTCGGTGGCCGGCCTCTGGGGCACGCTGACGGCGGGCGGGCTGCTGGTCGTCGCCGGACCGGACGAGTACCGCGACCCCCGGGCCCTGCTCGGCCTCGTCGAGCGCCACGGTGTGACGCATCTGCTGGGCGTCCCCTCCCTGTACGACGCGCTCCTCGCCGCCGCCGAACAGGACGGCCACCCCCGCCTCGCCTCGCTCACCACGGTCGTCACGGCCGGGGAGCCGCTGCCCGAGGCCCTGGTCCGGCGTCACTTCCGGACCTTCGGCTCCGGCACCGCCCTCGTCAACGAGTACGGGCCGACCGAGGCGACCGTATGGTCCAGCTACCGGCGGTTCGAGGAGCCCGGTCCGGTCGACATCGGCGGTCCCGTGCCCGGAGTCCGGCTGTACGTCCTGGACGAGGCCGGCCGTCCGGTGCCGCGCGGCACCACGGGCGAGCTGTACATCGGCGGCGCCGGAGTCGCCCGCGGCTACTTCGACCGCCCCGAGGCCACCGCGCGCGTCTTCACCCCGGACCCGTTCGCCGAGGCCACGGCGTCCGGCGCGTCCCCCCGGATGTACCGCACCGGGGACATGGTGCGGTGGAGCGCATCGGGCGGACTGGAGTTCCTCGGGCGCCGCGACAACCAGGTCAAGATCCGCGGCCATCGCGTCGAACTCGGCGCGGTGGAAGCCGCGTTGCGATCCTGCCAGGGCATCCGGGACGCGGTGGCCGTGGTGGACGCGGCAGGGTCGCGGCTGACCGGGTTCGTCGTCACGGACGCGCCCGACGCCCTCCCCGCCGTACGCGAGAGCCTGGCACGGGTGCTGCCGGAGGCGGCCGTCCCGGCCCGGCTGCGGGCGCTGGACTCCTTCCCCCTCACGGTCAACGGCAAGGCGGACCGCGCGGCCCTCGCGGCCCTCCCGGACCCGGCGGCGCGCTGCCGCGGCGGCGAACCCGGCCCGGCGGCGCCCGGCGGCCCGGCCGGCGGGGAACCTGCCCCGGCAGGCAAGGCGCCGGTGGCGGACCCCGTCGCCCAGGTCTCCGCCGCGTGGGCGGAGGTGCTGGAGATCGCCACCGTCCCCGCCGATGTGAACTTCTTCGACCTCGGGGGCCACTCCCTGCTGATCATCCGGCTCCAGGAAGCACTCGGACGGCACGCCGGTGTGCAGCCCTCCGTGGTCGAGCTGTTCCGCCGCACCACCGTGACCGCCCAGGCCGAACTGGTCCGCGAGGGAGCCACGGCGGGCACGGGCCCCGCCACCCCGGACACCGGCCGCGCGCAGCGGGCCCGGCAGGAGCGCGCCGCCCGCGCCCGCCGCCGCCGCGTCGAGCAGGAGCAGCCTGATGACCGCCGCACCGCCCGCACTCGACGGGCCCACGCCCGACAGGCCCGGCGCACCGCACCCCCTCACCGGCCCGGACGCCTTCCCCGCACCGCCCACCCCCGCCGGGGCGGGCCCCCTCCCCGGTCCGCACGCCGCCCCCGGTCCGGCGGCCGACCTGACCGCCGGACCGGACCCGGACCGCGACCGCTCCCTGGACATCGCCGTCACCGGCATGGCCGGACGCTTCCCCGGCAGCGCCGACATCGCCTCCTGGTGGCAGGCGCTGCTGCGCGGGGAGATCCTCACCAGTCGCCTCGACCGGGCGGGCCTGCTGGCCGCGGGCGAGGCCGCCCCGGTGCTCGACGACCCGGACTACGTACCGGTGCGGGGGCTCCTCGACGACGCCGACCGGTTCGACCACGAGCTGTTCGGGATCAGCCCGCGCGAGGCCGAACTCATGGACCCCCAGCACCGGTTGATGCTGGAGGCGGCCTGGACGGCACTGGAGGACGGGGGGTGCGACCCGACCTCCGAGTCCCGGGTCACCGGGGTCTACGCCTCGGCGAGCAGCAGCGCGTACCTGCGCGCGATGCTCACGTCCGGCACGCTGGACGCGGCCGGGGTCGAAGAGGCCCTGCGCGCCAACGAGCCCGACTACATGGCCACGCGCATCGCCTACCGGCTCGGCCTCACCGGCCCCGCCCTCAGCGTCCTGACCGCCTGCTCCTCCTCCCTCGTCGCGGTGCACCTCGCCGTCCAGGCGCTGCTGAACGGCGAGTGCGAACAGGCCGTGGTCGTCGCGGCGGCCGTCGACTTCCCGCAGACGGGGCACGTGCATCTGCCGGGCGGCATCCTGTCCGCGTCGGGCGAGTGCCGGCCCTTCGACGCGGAGGCCGACGGCACGCTCGCCGGATCGGGTGTGGTCGCCGTGGTGCTCCGCCCGTACGAGGACGCGGTCGCCGAGGGCGCGGACGCCTACGGGGTCATCCTCGGCACGGCCGTCAACAACGACGGTTCCGCGAAGGCCGGTTACCAGGCCCCGTCGGCCACCGGCCAGGAGGCGGTCATCCGTTCCGCCCTCGCCGCCGCCGGCATCGACGCCGCCTCCCTCGGCTATCTGGAGGCGCACGCCACGGGAACGCGGGTCGGCGACCCCATCGAGTGGTCGGCGGCCTCGGCCGTCCTCGGCGAGCTCGGCGCGGGACCGGGACAGATCGCGCTCGGCGCGGTCAAGGCCAACATCGGCCACCTCGACGCCGCTTCGGGCCTCACCTCGCTCGTCAAGGCCCTGCTGGTCGTGCGCGACGGCCAGGTGCCGCCGGTGGCCGGGTTCCGCACGCTCAACCCTCTTCTGGAGCAGGCGGGTTCACCTCTGCGCCTGCCGACCGAACGCCAGGACTGGTCCGGCGGACCGGCCGGCCCCCGCCGCGCGGGAGTCAGCTCCTTCGGCATCGGCGGCACGAACGCCCATGTCATCGTCGAGCAGCCACCACCCCGGCTTCCGACCGGCGAGGCGGAGCCGGACCGCGCGGGCGACCGCCTCCTCCTGCTCTCGGCCGCGAGCCCCGAGGCTCTCGGCCGGACCACCCGGCGGCTCGCCGACCGGCTGCCCGAGGAACTGGCCGCCGTGTCGCTCACCGACGTCGCCCACACCCTGGCCACCGGGCGGCCCCGTCTCCCGTACCGCACGGCCGTCGTGGGGCGCACGCACCGCGAGCTCGCAAAGGCGCTGCGGGCCGCCCCCGTCCGGGCGGCCGGGTCACCGCCGCCCGTGGTCCTCCTGCTGCCCGGCCAGGGCAGCCAGTACCCGGGCATGGCCCTGCCGCTGCGGGACGCGCTGCCCGGGTTCGCCGAGGCGCTGGAGGAGTGCCTGGCGCACTTCGGCCCCGCGCCGGCGGCAAGGCTGCGGTCCGCCCTGTTCGCGACGGACTTCCCGGCCGGTGAACTGGCCCGTACGGAGCTGGCGCAGCCCGCGCTGTTCTGCGTCGAGTACGCGGCGGCGACGGCGCTCACCGCACTGGGCCCCGCCCCGGTGGCGCTCGCCGGACACAGCCTGGGCGAGATCACGGCCGCCGCGCTGTCCGGTGTCCTGCGACTCGCGGACGCCGCCGAGCTGGTGACCGTACGGGGCCGGGCCATGCAGGAGTGCCCGCCGGGCGCGATGGTCTCCCTGGCGACGGGCGAGCAGCGGGCGCTGGACCTGGCGGAACGGTTCGCCTCCTCGACGGCGAGCGGTCACGCCCACGGCCGCCTGGAGCTCGCCGCCGTGAACACCGACGAGAGCGTGGTGCTGGCCGGCCCGGTGGAAACCGTGGACGCCTTCGAGGCATGGCTGGGCGACGGGCGGACCGCGCGCCGACTGCGTACCAGCCACGCCTTCCACACCGGCATGCTCGACCCGGCCGCCGTCCGGCTGCGCGAGGCGGTACGGGGGCTCGCGCTGGGCCGGCCCACGCTGCCCTACCTCTCCAACGTCACGGGCGGACTGCTGCCCGCGGGCAGCACGGTCGAGCCCGGCTCGTTCGCCGAACAGGCCCGCGCCACCGTACGGTTCGCGACCGGGCTGGCCGCCGTGGCGCGGGCCTTCCCCGGTGCCGTGGCGATCGAGACGGGCCCCGGCAAGGCGTTGAGCGGCATGGCGGAGGCGGCCGGACTGACCGCGGTCCCGCTCGCTGCGGGACGTACCGGGCGCCCCGCAGCGGAGACCGCGCTCGCCCTGGCAGACCTGTGGTCCCGGGGCCTGCCGCTGGACCCGGCCGCGCTGACCGCACCGGGCCGCCCGGCGCACCTGCCCGGCCATGTGTTCGCGGGTCCGCGTCTGCTGGCCGCGGCGGCCGGGGCACGCAGGAGCCCGGCCGCGATGGCACCGCACCCGCCGACGGCGGAGGGGCAGACGCCGCCTCCGGCCCCGACGGCACTTCCGGCTCCGGCCCCGGTTCCGGCAGCGGCATCGGCATCAGGGGCGACGTCGGCGGTGGCGGTGGCGGTGGCGTCCTCGCCCACGCCCACGCCCACGTCCGCTTCCGCTTCCGCTTCCGCTTCCGCTTCCGCAGCGACGGTGGCCGCCCGCTGGACCGAACTGCTGGGCTGGTCCGACCTGTCGGCGGACTCCGACTTCTTCGACCTCGGCGGGGACTCACTGCTCGTGGTCCGGCTGGCCCGGCGGCTGGGAGAGGACCTGGGCGTCCGCGTCCCGGTCCGCGCGCTGATGACCGCGTCCACGCTGGCCGGGCAGACGGCCCTGCTGGATTCCCTCGTCCCGGCGGGAGAACGCCGATGACCCCCTGGCTGCAGTGCCCGGCCCCGCGCCCCGACGCGGCGTACCGGCTCGTCTGCTTCCCGCACGCCGGAGGCTCGGCCGCCTTCTTCCGCGCCTGGACCGAGGGCCTGCCGGGCCACGAGGTGCACGCGGTGCGCTACCCGGGACGCGCGGCCCGGCTGGAGGAACCGCTCCCCACCGGCCTGCTGACGCTGGCCGCAGACATCGCCACCGCCCTGCGGCCGTTGCTGGACCGGCCCGTGGCCCTGCTGGGGCACAGCATGGGGGCCGTGGTGGCCTACGAGACCGCGCGCCTGCTCCAGGCGGAGGGCACGCCCGTGGCGCACCTGTTCGCTTCCGGGGCCCGCGCACCGCAGCTCGCGCACCCCGAGGGGACCGGCGCGGCGGACATGGACGACGACGCCATCGCGGACGCCCTGATTCAGCTGGGCGGGACGGACGCGGAACTGCTGGCGGATCCCGACTTCCGCGAGCTGGTCCTCCCCTACGTCTGCGGGGACTTCCGGATGTTCGACGCGTACGTCCACCGTCCCGGAACACCCCTGACCTGCCCCGTCACCGCCGTGGCGGGGGACGCGGACCCGCAGGTCCCCGCGTGGGCCGCGGCAGCGTGGGCGGAGACGACCGAGGGCCCGTTCACGCAGCACACCGTGCCGGGGGACCACTTCTACCTGACGCCTCGTCCGCCGTTCCGGCTGATCGAAGAGGCCCTCTCGCACCCGGGGGTGCAGCATGCTGGCTGATCTGCTCCCGGCGTCCCGGAACGGCCGGATCATCGCGGCGGGTTCGGCGGTGGAGGCGGTCGCGGTCGGCATGTTCCTCGCCGCCGCCACGCTCTACTTCGTCGGTATCGTCGGCATCCCGGCGGTGGCGGTGGGCGGCGCGCTCACGGTCGCCAACGTGATCGGGCTGCTGAGCCCCGCGCCGACCGGCGCACTGGCGGGCCGGATCGGGCCCCTCCCGGTCTATGTCGGCCTGACGCTGCTCCGGGCGGTGGGCTTCGTGGCGTACGCCTTCGTGGACGGCTACGCCGGGTACTTCGTCGTCACCTGCCTGATCACGGCGGCCACCCGCGCGGCGATGCCGCTGCTCCAGGTGATCGTGGGCGAACTCGAACCGGCGGACCGCCGCACCCGGACGATGGCGTCGCTGCGCGCGGTGAGCAACATCGGCATGACCGCGGGTTTCCTGCTCGCGGCCGTCGTCCAGGCATCCGGCTCCCGTCCCGTGTTCATGGCGCTCTTCGGCTTCAACGGCCTGGCGTTCGTGGCGGTGGCCCTGCTGATCGGCAGGGCGGCCCGCGACACGTCCGGGCTCCGGGCCCCGCACCGGAGCCCGGCGCCGCCCCAGGCCGGCCCGGTCCCGGACGCCGCAGTCGCACGGGACGCCGCCGATCCGGCTCCGGCCGGTCAGCCCGCGACCGGCCCGACCGCCGAAGGACGGGAGCCGGCAGCGGCCCACCCCGCCCGCTCCCCCTACCGGGACCGCAGGTTCCTGACGGCCGCGCTCGCCAACGCCGTACTCCTGCTGCACGATTCGATCCTGTTCATCCTCGTACCGCTGTGGGTCACCCAGCAGGCCGGCCTGCCCGGCGGGGCCAGCTCCGTGGTCCTCGCCGTCAACACCGTGCTGACGGTGGTGCTCCAGGTGTACGTGTCCCGCTTCGCCCAGGGCGTCACCAGATCGCTGCGCCTGCTGCGGCTGTCCTGTCTGCCGCTGGTCCTGAGCTGTGTGCTGTTCGCGGCCGCGGACGGCCGGGGGGTGGCCGTCGCCCTGGTGGCGGTCGGCCTGGCGGTGGTGGCGCTGACGGTCGGCGAGAACCTGCACGCGGTGGCCGCGTGGGAGCTGTCGTACGAGATGGCCCACCCCGCGTCGCGGCCGCAGTACCTGTCCGTGTTCGGCATGGGCATGAGCGCCCAGCTGATCGTGGGGCCCTTCCTGATGACGGCGTTCGTGCTGAAGGCGGGGACGGCCGGCTGGCTGGTGATCGCCGCGCTGTTCGCGGCGGCGACGGCGGCGTTCTCGCTGGCGGCACGACCGTACGCCAGGAAGCCGCCCGCGGCGGAGCCGTCTGCCGCGCCCCGGGGCGGCACCACGAGCCGGCCGCAGGCACACCCCGTCCCCACCCCCTGACCACAGACACCCGACACCCGACACCCGACCACAGAACACAGTCCACAGAGCACAGAGCACAGCCCGCAGCCCGCAGCCCGCAGCCCGCAGCCAAGAAAGGCAGGCACCCGCCATGTCGGACCCCACCGCCCCCACCGGCCCCATCCCCCTCACCGACCTCGCTCCGGCGGCGGATTCCGCTCCGACGCCGCCCTCGGACCACTTCCTGATGTTCGCGATCGGCCCGAAGCTCGACTTCGCCGCCCGTCTGCGCGTCCTGGACGAGTCGGCGCGGATCTCGGTGATCTGTCGTCCCGAGCACCTGGCCAGGATCACGGAGTCCGGCAACTACCGACGGGTCGTCGCCGTGCGCCAGGACGGCCCGATGGACGAGGTCCTCGCCCTGGCGCGGGCGGTGCACGCCCTGGAGCCGGTGACCCGGATCACGACGTTCTGGGAGCACGACCAGGACCGGGCCGCCGCCGTGGGGGCCGCGCTGGGCGTCGCGACGCACCAGCCCGAGACCGTGTCCCTGGTGCAGGACAAGCACGCGATGCGCGAGCGGCTGCGGGCGACGGGCGTCGAGGACACGGCGGCCGGCCGGGCCTACGGCGAGGAGGACCTGCTGGCCTTCGGAGAGCGCGCCGGATACCCCTTCATCGTGAAGCCGACGGCGGGCACGGCGAGCTTCGGCGTCACCCTGGTCCACTCACCGCAGGAGGCGGCGGAGGCGTACCGCAGGGCGACCGGGGACTTCCCGGGGATCACCCGGCTCGGCGTCCTGGCGGAGCAGTACCACGTGGGGCCGCAGTACAGCGTGGAGGCGTTCTCGGAGGCCGGCGAGCACGTGGTCGTGGCGGTCACCCGGAAGTACTCGGACCCGGAGAACATGGTCGAGCTCGGCCACGTCCTGCCGGCCCCGCTGGAGAACGCGGACCGCGAGGCGATCGGGTCCCACGTCACCCGGGTGCTGGACGCCCTGGGGGTGGAGTTCGGTCCGACTCACACCGAGATCGTGCTGACCGACGAGGGTCCGAAGATCATCGAGACGCATCTGCGGGTGGGCGGCGACGACATCTTCAACCTGGTCAAGGATGCCGTCGGCGTGGACATGCTCGACTTCCAGACCCGGCAGACGTTCGGCGAGAAGGTGCTCCCGGACATCCGGGCCATCCTGGGGTCGGACCGCGCGCCGCGGTGCGAGGCGATCTGGTACACGGCCCCGAAGGCCCAGGGCACGTTCGTCGGCCCGGCGGACGCGGAGGCGGTCACCCGCAACCCGGACATCGCGGTGCTCCTGACGCCCGGTTCGGAACTCACGGGCCACGGCTCCTTCGCCCGCATCGCCCGTGCCAGGGCATCAGCCCCCACGGCCGCCGAAGCCCTGGAGAAGGCCCGCTCGACGGTGAACGCCCTCTCGTTCCTGTTCACCGTCTCGTCGGACGAGCCCGGAACGGTGTGACGGCCCCGGCCGCCGGTGGTCGCGGCGGCGGCCTCCACCGCGGCGAGGCCGTCGGCCGCGGCCGCAACCGATGCGCGGCCCCGGACGGCGGTACGCCTCGACATCCTCCGCGGTCCGCTCGTGGACCAAGCCGGCACCGGTTCCGGGCGGCGGAGCGGGCATCACTGACCAGCCCCGACGAAGGCCGCGGCGAAGGACTTCCCCCTCATATCGGCCCTGTATGAGATAGGCCACTTCGGAGGCCGTAGGCAGCGGCAGCCACCCCGGCCTACAGTCCTTATTCGTTTGCGGAGTATTCGGCTCCGCGCCGTCCGGCCCACCCCTCCGCTCCGTACACGACCTGTACGCGTACGCGGAGACCGGGCCGATTCCCCGACTCACAAGGAACCGGGAACATCCGCATGGGCACGTTGGAAAACTGGGTCGTCGAGCTCAACGACGTCTTCTGGACATACCTGCTGATTCCACTGGTCGCCGTCGCCGGCGTCTGGTTCACGCTGCGCTCCAAGGGCGTGCAGATCCGCCTGATCCCGGAAATGTTCCGGGTCTTCGGGGACAAGCCGCAGTCCGGCGTCAGCCCCTTCGGCGCCTTCACCATCTCCGCCGCCGCGCGGATCGGCACCGGCAACATCGCCGGTGTGGCCACCGCGATCACCATGGGCGGCCCCGGAGCCGTCTTCTGGATGTGGATGATGGCCCTGATCGGCGGCGCCTCGGCGTTCGTCGAGTCGGTCCTGGCCCAGCTGTACAAGGTGCGCGACACGGAGCCCGGTACGTACCGAGGCGGCCCGGCCTACTACATGCAGAGGGCGCTCGGAATGCGCTGGCTCGGCGTGATCTTCGCCGTGCTGATCACGCTGACGTTCGGGTTCGTCCTGACCGCGGTGCAGTCCAACACGATCACGGTGGCCACGAAGGGCTCCTTCGGCTCGGACGCCTCCTGGTTCAACCCCGTCCTCGGCGTCGCGCTCGCCGCGCTGCTCGCGCTCGCGGTGTTCTTCGGCGTGAAGCGCCTGACGGCCGTCACCAAGGTCATCATCCCGGTGATGGCCGCGCTCTACCTGCTGGTCGGCCTGGTCATCGTGCTCCTCAACCTCGGCAACGTGCCCGGCATGCTCGGCGACATCATCGGCGGCGCCTTCGGCTTCCGCGAGGTCGCGGGCGGTGCCGTGGGTACGGCCATCCTGCAGGGCGTGCGGCGCGGCATGTTCTCCAACGAGGCGGGCATGGGTTCCGCCCCGAACGCGGCCGCGGCCGCGGAGACCACGCACCCGGTCAAGCAGGGCCTGGTCCAGACCCTCGGCGTCTACTTCGACACCCTGGTCATCTGCACCATGACCGCCTTCGTGATCCTCTCCGCCAACCCGACCCTCGGTGAGCGCGGCGGCGCGGACGTCACACAGGCCGCCTTCACCAGCGCGCTCGGCGACTGGGCCGGTCACCTGCTGACCCTGGTGGTCTTCATGGTCGCCTTCAGTTCCATGATCGGTAACTACTACTACGGCGAGTCCAACATCCAGTTCATCACCCGCAGCAAGGGCGTGATGAGCACGTACCGTGCGCTGGTCATCGCCTGCGCCGTCCTCGGCGCGATCGGCTCCGTCCCCCTGGTCTGGAGCCTCGCGGACGTCACGATGGGCGCGATGGTCCTGGTCAACCTGATCGCGATCATCCCCCTCGGCGCGGTCGCCTTCCGCCTCCTCGACGACTACCTGGACCAGCGCCGCCAGGGCCTCGACCCGGTCTTCCGCAAGGACCGGGTTCCGGGCCTGCGCGGCGAGGTGGAATGCTGGGGCGCATCGGACCAGGACGCCACACCGCGGGAGCGGATGCCGGCCGGCTCGCTCTGACACGGACGCGTCCCCGCGCGACCGTACGCATCGACGGGCGGCATCCCGGGAGGGGTGCCGCCCTCGGGCTTTCCGAGGCCGGGCTCGAACCCCAGGAGCCGTACCGACGGGCGGCGCGAGGGGATTGCGGCGCACAGCGGCAACAGGGGGGCGGCCTCCGCGATCCCCATCCGCTACGCTGTTAGCGGTCAGTCGACCTCCAGTGCGCCTGCCCGGGAAGGCATCCTTCGGGATCTCTGCCCCGGCACCGCCAAAGGCTCGCATGACCAGGGCGTTTGCCTCATCCCGCCCGGCATCCTCACGGGGTTTCCGGCACGGTTTTCGGCAAGCCCCCGCCTTCGTGGGATCTGTAGGAAATTAGATCGCCGCAGATCAGGGCGAATGCGCTGGAAGGCCACCGAACGCGCCAGGGCGTTTTTCCCAACGCGTTTCCAGGTTCGCGCAGGTAGCGCCAGGTCTCACGCCGTTCACAGGCTGCCACTCGGAGCGCTGGCTGAAGCACCTCAGCCCATCCCGTTGAATACGCCAGCTCACCCATCCGACGGCCCAGAAGTTGCTACTCAAATAGCGGCTCGTGAGGCTTGAGATGTGACCCTTCCTGCTGCCCCTTGGGTGCCCTGGCCCCGCTTCGACCGCCGCGTCTATCTCCTCCTACTGGACGACCAGCGCCAACTCCTGCTGTGCGGCGGGTGCTGCGGCGGCTGGACCGTCCCGCAGGTCCGCATGACAAGCGGAGCCCGGTACATGGAGTCGGCCGTCCGATTCCTTGACGAGCAGTTCGGGTTGACGCATCCGCGCTTTGGCTCCGTCTACGGGTTCCGACAGTCGCGCGCCGGCGACAACTGGGAGTTCGATCGCGTGACGGCGGTACGCGTCTTCATCGTCCGCATCAGCGACGCCGAGGGGTCGGCAATCGAGCAGAGATCACCCACACACGCTCGATGGGGTGTCACGGACCTACGAAGACGGAGGCGGGAGATCCACCCTGAGGGCATCGTCCCGCTGACCACCGGATACATCGAGGGGTGGATTCCCGACGGCCCCATCTCTCTTTGTTGAGCGCCTGCGAGTTGTGCCCCTGGTTGCCGGGGCCAGCACTTAATCGGGGCATCAGGACTGCTCTACTTCACTCCCAACCCACGCGGTATCACCTGCGCCCGCTTCATCTGTTCCAGCAGGCACAGGAGCGAACTGAACGACGGCTACTGGTGATCACTCGCCCCGGAGGAGCCAAAGGCGGTGTCCGCGTTCTCGCCGCCCCAGCCGGTCGGGCTGCGCCAGATGACATTGACGCGGAAGACGTCACGAATCGTGTCCACGGACCAGTCCTCGGCGGGCGGTTCGGAGAGAACGAGGTAAAGACCGTCGGCCGGCGCGGGCAGCGTGTGGTTGATCTCGAGCAGGCGGGTAGCGCCTGATCGCAGGTCCGCGTAGGTGGAGCGGCCTGCGCCCAGGGCCTCGTAGAGGAAGAGACCGTGCTGGGTGACGCAGCTTACGTCGACGACCGAGGAGTCGGCCGGCTGGAGGCCCGCCCAGAGAAGTGCCGACTTCAGCGCGTGGCGGACCGCCTCGTGCTTCTTGCACGTACGGTCGGCATCGGCAGCCGCTTCCAGCACGCGGAGGAAGCCGTCCTTCGTGGTCACGGCCGGTGTTGCGGCGGTGGTGTCCGCGGTGGTCATCTGTGCTTCTTCCTTCTGATCGGGTTGCGGCGGGGCGACGGGGACCGCGCCGTCGGAGTTCGGTTTCGTCTCCGTGCCGAAGCGCTCCTGAAGCTCTCGTCGTGCTTCGGCGAGGGGCCCTGCCCAGCCGGAGGCGCCCAGTTCCTCCGCGAGCCGACCTGCGTCGAAAGTTCCCTCCTTGAGCGCACGGTTGGTTGTCGCGGCAAGGTCTCGAAGAACCCCGAGTCGTTCTCTGTCCGGATCACCGAACAGGTGAAGTACGTCGACCCAGTCGGCCTGGTCACGTCGGAGGATGCGGTTGGCCATGCCCTGGAGTTCGGAGAGGTAGCTGCGGGCCTCGGGAATGTCGCCGTCGCTGCCGGTCAGCTCTCCCAGCACGGCCAGCGCCGCGAGATAGCGCCCCGCCATCCGCTCCGAGATGGGCGACCGGCCACGCTGATCGGCGGTGAGCACCGTCTGACTCGTGTCGTTCGCGAACACCCAGCAGTCCAGCTCGTCACCCCGGCGCGGGGGAACCGAGCCCTGGCGGACGGTGAGCACGAGCGGCCGACCGATCACCGGAGACAACGGCCTGACCTTGTACCGGCCGCCGGAGACGTGGCCCACGACCTCGACCCGGACATCGCTGCCGATCCGGGGAAGGCTTTCCGCCGCGCCCGTCGGCCGGGCGTCCGGTGCCGCGGGTTCGGTGTCGTCCGCGGAGGCGGTGAGCGCCGCCGGCAGCGGGGCGGTGTGCAGGACAGTGAGGCTCTGGGTGCTGCGAGTGAGGGCCACATACAACTGGCGCAGTCCTGCGGGGCCGCGGTCGGCGATGGTGGCGGGCTCGATGACCAGGACGTGGTCGTACTCCATGCCCTTGGCCTGGGTGGCGGCCAGTACGGACACGGCCTCGCGGTGCTGCTCGCCGATGGCGTCGCCCTCGGCGATCCTGCGGCTGATCGCGTCCAGCCAGTCCGAGTCGTCGGGGACGATGACGGCCACGGAGCGGGGGTTGCTGCCGTCGCTGGTGTCGACGAGTCGGGCCACCTGGTCGACGGTGTCGTCGAGCAGCTTCCACGGCTCGGTCGCTACGGTCCGTACGGCGTCCGCTCCCGCCTCACGGACGGCCTGCGGGTACGGCAGGGACGGGGCGATCGCGTGCGCGAGAGGGGCGACGAACTCCATGATCTCGGCGGGGACGCGGTAGCTGGTGGTGAGCTGGGCCACGCTCCAGTCGCCGTGGTCGGAGAGGAGTGCGCCGAGCAGATCCCAGCTCGTCGGGATGTGGGCGCCCGTCGCCTGCGCGAGGTCGCCCAGGACGGTCATGGAGCCGCCCGCGGCACAGCGCCGCCGCAGGGAGCGGGCCTGCATGGGCGTGAGGTCCTGGGCCTCGTCGACGACGATGTGGCCGTAGCGCGGTGGGGTGTCGCCGCTGATCAGCACGCGGAGCTCTTCGAGGCAGACGTGGTCGTCGAGGGTCCACGGATCGGCGTCGGCGCCGTCGGCGCAGTCCCGCAGGAGGTCGGCCGAGTCGTAGAGGCTGCGCAGGGCCTCCCGGGGGCCGGGGGACGGCCAGACGCGTTCGACGAGGCGCTCGACCCGGTGGTTGCGCTCCAGGTCGCGGCGGATCGTGCCGGCCTGCCCGCGGCGCGGTGCGATGTCGGCGAGCCCCTGCAGGAGCCGGTCGACGAACAGGCCGCGGAAACGGTCGCGCCGCTCCCTAAAGGGCCCCTCGCCGGCGTGGGCCCGGTCGAGGAGGGCGAGGACCTCGGACTTCGGCACGCGCAGGGTCGTACTGCCGGCGGTGACGACGATCGCGGGCTCGTCACCCTCGAAGGAGGGCTCGACGGTGAGGGCGTCGAGCGCCTCGGGGCGGTAATCGCTCTCGACGCGACGCCGCAGCACGGCCGCCATGCGGTCGTCCGACTTCACGAGACGCGCCTTCGGCGAATCGACACCGAGGATCTCGCCCTCCCACAGCCGGTCCAGCTGGACGGCGTTGACGTCCCGGGTGCCGAGGGTGGGCAGGACCTGCCCGACGTAGTCGAGGAACCGCTGGTGGGGGCCGATGACGAGGATGTCCTGGGCCTTGAAGTGATCGTTGTTGACGAGCCAGGTCACCCGGTGGAGACCGACCGCCGACTTGCCGGTACCGGGGCCGCCCTGCACGACGAGGATGTCCGAGGGCGAGCCGGTGACCAGCTCCATCTGGTCACGGCGGATGGTCTCGACGATGTCCCGCATCCGACCGCCGCGCGACCGCTGGAGCTCCCGCAGCAGGAAGTCGTCCGGCTGGAACGCCTTCCGCCGCTGCCGCCGCACGACGTCACCGGGGGTGGGGGCGGGCGCGCGCTCCGGGCCCTGGAGCGCCTCCGTCTCCTCCGCCACGCTGTCGTCGGCGGCTTTGCGGGGTTCTGGTACGGCGGCGAGTTCGGGCTCGGGCTCGGGCATGACCAAGGGCGCGGGAACGGACGCCGACGAGGAGATCTCGTCGAAGTAGCTCTCGACGACCTGCCGCACGCAGCGGAGCTGCCGGCGCAGGACCACCTCGCCCGGGTCCTCGGGCCGGGCCTCGATCCAGGTCTTCGCCAGGGGGCTGGTCCACGGCAGCACCACCAGCTCGTGCGAGGCGTCATGCACGCTGCGGCGTCCGATGTACCAGGGCCGGGCCTCTCCGCCCGGGTCCTCCGACGCGTCGACGCGGGCGAAGACCAGCGCCTCGTCACCGAGCCCTCCGTACGCCGCTGCGCGGGCCTCCGCCTCGGCCCGGTTGGCGATCCCGTCCTTGCCGCTCGCCGAGGCGGTGGCGGCCGAAGTGCCGCTCATTTCGGCCAGTTTCGTGGTGTAGCAGTCGTACGCGTGGTCCACCGCCCGCTGCTCGCCGGCGAGGATCTCGTCCCGAGTGGTGGTGCTCATGTGCGTCCTCCCTGCGGTGCCGGGGGACACCGCCACGGGCATGTGCCCGTACCCCGCTGAAACAACTATCAGAAACCGGACGGTGACGAACAGTCAGTGGATTAGTTCTCGGACGAGGTCGTCAGCCTCGGTCCGCCAGGCCTGCACCTGGTCGTACGTGGGCCCGAGCTCGTACAGGTGGTAGTGGCACCCCAGACTCAGCTGGGACCAGAGGGCCTTCGCCCGTCGCGCCGTCTCCGCCGGCACGACGGAGTGCAGGAGGAGCAGCTTGGCGCGCCCCGTGGTGCGGGACAGCCCGGGCGTCGCGGCTTCCAGCACCCGGTCGACGCGGATCTCCAGCGCGGTCCGCAGCGCGAGGCAGGCGCCGCGGTGCCTGCCGGCGGTGGTGGCCTCGGCGAGTTCACCGTCAAGGAGGCGGTCGGCGGCCAGCAGCAGACCTTCGACGGAAACAGGAGAAGGGGTGGTCATGCGGTCACCTCCGACTTGCGGATCTTCTGCGCCAGGTTGTCGACGTCCGTGACGAAGCGGTGGGGGTTGGGGATCGAGGCGCCGTCGGGATGGGCTCCCTTCTGGCACTGCTGGATCAGGGAGCATGCCGGGCTTCCGTAGCGGCGGCGCATCTCCTCCTTGACGTCGCCACCGCGCCTCACGTCGCCGAAGAGGGCGAAGGCCGCGACCTCCTGGAACCTCTCCGCGCTGTCGATCGCGGCCTGGAGGTCGTGTTCCGATCCGCCGGTGCGGTGGTGGCGGATCCACGCGGCCTCCAGGAAGGCGTTCTCCAGGGCGATGCGGCACAGGCCGGGCAGCACGTGGCTGTGCGTCCCGGGCGGAAGGTCCGGGGTGGCGGCGATGGCCCGGGCGTCGCCGATGGCCTGTGCGACTGGGTCGTCGACGCAGGCGACCTTCACGCGGGACCCCTCGCCCCGCGTCACCTGGAAGACCGTGACCGGCAGTTCCTGGTCGGTGAACGCCTTCTGCAGACGAGGGTCGTGGGTAAACACGACGATCTGCCGGTGCCGGCCCATCTCGTGCAGCACCTGGGCAAGTCCGTGCACCTTGGTCGGGTCCATCGACTGCACGGGGTCGTCGATGACGAGGAAGCCGAACGGGCTGTCCGCGGTCGTGGCCCTCGGCAGGAAGAGGGAGAGCGCGAGGGAGTGCAGCTCCCCCTGGCTCATGACGTCGAGCGCCGGGGCGTCCTGGCCGTCGACGGAGGCCGCCATGACGAGCTTACGGACGTTCGCCTTCTCGCTGCCCTTCAGGCTCACGGCCGTGAGGTCGACGTTGCTCTCCTGCCGCAGGCGCTCCCAGATGCCCTGCGTGGCGTCGGTGAAGCGCTCCATGCGCTGCTCCCGCAGCTCGGTGGAGAGGCTCTTGAGCCACCTCACCGCCTTGCCGAGGTCGGTCCGCAGGGACTTGTCCCGTTCGACCTCACGCGCCTTGTCCGCCCATGCGGCGAGCCGGGTGACGAGCGCGCGCCACCGCTCGTCGCGCTCCTCCAACTCGCGGACCGCGTGCGTCCTGACGGTGTCGCAGGCGTCGGCGAGGACCGTGGCGGCATCCTCCGCGCTCCTGGCGAGCTCGACGGGGTCGGTGATCTGCTGGCAGTCGGTCCACGCCTTCCACGGGTCGGCCAGGGCAGCGGGGATCCGCTTGGGGTTCTCGATGAGGTTCTGGAGGTTCCGCTTACGCGTCCGGACGGCGGCGTGCGCGTCCTCGGCGGTCTTCGCCTCGTGGCGCAGCTCCGCCACCTGCCGGGAGGCGCGGTCGTACCACTCCCGCCCGAGAGTCCGCTCCGTTCCGCACGTCGGGCAGACGTCTTCGTCGGGGTGCCGGTCGACGTGGGCGAGGGCCTTCTCCAGCAGGTCGGCGCGCAGCCGGGCGTTCTCGGCGTCGGTGCCGTGGAGGTCCTCCACGTCGGCGAGGGCGATCCGCAGCCGCTGGACGGCCTCCCCCACCTCCGCCAGGTCGGGCCCGTGTGCCCCGGCCTCGATCTGGAGCTCGGCGAGCCGGCTGTCGTCGGCCGGGGGGAGACCGGCGACGAGCTGGTCGAGGGTGTCGAGGTCCAGGGCTCCCGTGGTGTCCACGGCGAGCAGGGCCCGTACGGCGCGGTCGTCGTCCTCCAGCGCGTAGAGGGCGTCCTTCAGACCGGGCAGGGCGTCCTTCGTCTCCTTCACGGCGGCGGTGAGGGCCTTCTCCCGTGCGCTCAGCCTGTTGGTCGCGGTGGAGAGCAGGTCCATGCCGAGGATGGTGGCGATCGCGTCGTACCGCTCGGACGGCTTGCCGTTGAGCATGAGGTCGAGGTCGGTGTACGAGAGGAACGGCCGGTGGTCGGCGAGGGCCGTGTCCCAGCCGGCCTCCGCCAGGGGGACGGCTCCGTGGCCCGGGCGCTTGAAGGTGGCCTCGGAGCTGCCGAACTCCTCGCTCGTCCAGGTGCGGGTGAGGGTGCTGTTACCGGTGTCGCCCTGGATCGCGAGCTTGAGCTCGATCTTGGGGCTTTCAGCGTTGTGGAGGTTGGCCCAGTGGCCGCCACGCGTGGCGTCCTGGCCCGGCCGGTGGGCCCGGGAGCCGGTGAAGCCGACCTCGATGGCGTCGGCGAGGCTGGACTTGCCGGAACCATTGCGGCCCACGACGAGGTTGACGCCCGGGCGGGGGCTGAGGCTCAGCCGGGCACGAGGGCCGATGCCGCGGAAGCCGTTGACGGTGAGGGAGTCGAGGTAGACGCACCCGACCGGGGAGGTTCCACGGATCTCGTCCTCGCCCAGGGCCTCCTTCAGAAGCGCCTTCACGGGCTCGGTGAGTGCCGCCGCGCCCAGACGGGTCCGCACCAGATCGGCCAGGGGCGGAGGCTGGTCGGCGGGGTTCGGCCGAGTGGGGTCGGTGGGTTCGTCCGCGTTCGGCTGGGGCTGTTCCGTCACGGTCATGTGCTGTCTCCCGGGGGTCCGGATGCTGCTGAGGAGGACGGGGCGGACACCGACACCTGCCGGTGGGGACGTGCCGCTGTACGGCGACAGGGCGCGCCACAGTGCAGTTCACGCGGTCAGCATCACGCTTCCACTCGGAACCACAACCAGATAAGCACAGCCGTGAAAGCACCGTCAAACGACTTGACGGGCTTGGCAACTGTTGTAAGGTGTTAACCGTCCCCGTCCGACTGGCCCGAGAGGTGCGGAACCCCACGCCATGCCCCAGCAGCCACCCGCCCGACCGGCGCCCTCAGCGCATGTGACGGCCGCCGAGATCTCCCGTATCGCAGGGGTCACGCGCGCCACCGTCAGCAACTGGCGTCGCCGCCACGACGACTTCCCCGCCCCCAGCGCGGGTACGGAAACCAGCCCGCTCTACGACCTGCCGGCCGTCCAGGCATGGCTGCGTGGACGCGGTCACACCTCCGCCGCCGCGCCGACCGAGGAACTGCGTACGGCGCTCCGGTTGCTGGGACCCGGCTCGGGAGTGGCCGCACGGCTGTTCCCGCTGGTGGCGGCCGTGTCCCGCCGCGCACCGGAGGAGCTGGACGAATTCGCCGCCCTACCCGACGACCAGTTGATCGCCCGAGCGGAGAAGACCGCGGGCGAGCTTCCGGCCTCCCTGCCCGAGGCGGAACCGGTCCGCTACGGTCCGGACGACGCGGGCGCGGTCCGCGCGCTGCTGGGTTGCGTCCGCGAGGCGGGGCCACAGGCCGCCGCCGACGTCCTGGCCGAACGCGAACTGGATGAAGGCGCCGCCAGCGGCGTCTACCAGACCCCTAAGGGCCTGGCGCTGCTCATGGCACGACTCCTACCCGCCGACACGTCCCGCGTTCTCGACCCCGCCTGCGGCAGCGGCACGCTCCTGGCGGCCGCCGCCCAGCAGGGCGCGCGGGAGCTGTTCGGTCAGGACTCCCTCCCCGTCCAGGGCCGACGCACGGCAATCCGGCTCCTGCTCGCCGCACCCGAGGCCGAGACGGCGATCCGCGTCGGCGACAGCCTGCGCCACGACGCCTTCCCCGACGTCACCGTGGACGCCGTCCTGTGCAACCCACCGTTCGCCGACCGGGACTGGGGCCACGACGAGCTGGCCTACGACCCGAGATGGGCGTACGGACTTCCGCCGCGCTTCGAGTCCGAACTGGCCTGGGTACAGCACGCCCTCGCGCACCTGGAGCCCGGCGGCCACGCGGTCATGCTTCTACCGCCAGCGCTCGCCTTCCGTTCCTCAGGCCGCCGCGTCCGCGCGGAACTCATCCGCGGCGGGGCCCTGCGCGCCGTCGTCTCCCTTCCGGCACGTGCCGCGTATCCGCTCCACATCGGCCTTCAGATCTGGGTGCTTCAACGTCCCGAGCCGGGCGGCACGGACCGTACGACGGTGCTGTTCGTCGACGGGGAGGGCGAGCAGCGGGACGGCACCCCGGGCACAACGCCCGCCACCGACACGGCCACGGCCGACGCCGGCACGCGTGGCTGCTCACGCCCCCGCCGCTCCGGCTCGTCCTCTTCCGCTGCCTCTTCCTCGACCGCCGCCTTCGACTGGGCGGGGCTGACCGACCGGGTCCTTGGCCAGTGGGCCGCGTTCACCACCGCACCCGACACCTACGCCGACGAGCCCGGCATCGCCCGCGCGGTGCCGCTCGTCGACCTCCTCGACGACGTCGTCGACGTCACCCCGGCCCGCCATGTCCGGGCGACCGCGGCCGACATCGACCCGGCCGCCCTGGCCCGCCGCGTTGACGACCTGCACAAGCAGCTGGCCGAGCAGGTCGCCGCGCTGGCAGCCTCCTCCGCGTCCGATGGGTGGCAGCCGTCCGGGGCCTCGGCCCGCGAGTGGCGTACGGCGACCGTCTCCGACCTGGCACGCGGCGGAGCCCTGACCGTGCTCCGGGCGGCGACGCCCGGCACACGAGGCTCCAAGGGCTCCAGCGCCCCCACCGTGGAGCGGCCGGTCCTCGCCGCCCGCGACATCGCGGCCGGAAGCCCGCCGTCCGGTACGGCTGTCGACATCCACGCGGACGCCGCGCAACCCGTAGCAGCCGGGGACGTCCTCGTACGCGCCGTCGCGGGCGGCGGCGACGCGGCCGCGATGACCCGGGTGGCGGACGACCAGGACGCCGGGGCCCTGCTGGGTCAGCACATCCACCTCCTGCGCCCCGACCCCGCCCGCCTCGACCCGTGGTTCCTGGCCGGGTTCCTCGGCGCCGAGGACAACATCGCCTCCGCGTCGACCGGCAGCACCCATGTGCACATCACACCGGGCCGCCTACGCGTGCCGCTGCTGCCCCTGGAGGAACAGCGGCGCTACGGGGAGGCCTTCCGCCGCGTGCACGAACTGCGCGCGGCCGTCCGCCGAACCGCCGACCTGGCCGCCGACACCGCGACGGCCCTCACCACCGGCCTGACTGCCGGCGTGCTCCTGCCACCGGACAGCCCGGGCGGCCCGGCCAAACCGGGCAGCCGTTCTGTCTGAAACGCCCCACGCGTCCCACCGCACACGACCACACTGAATCCCTGCCGTCCCACGCCCGGACGGTGCTCTTTCGGAAGGAAGCCAGGACCTCTTGAACAGCAGCAAGCACACGGAGCTGGCGAACCACGCCTGGTCCGTCGCAGATCTCCTGCGCGGTGACTACCGACAGTCCGACTACGGCAAGGTCATCCTGCCGTTCACCGTGCTGCGCCGCCTGGAATGCGTCCTGGAGCCGACGCGCGACAAGGTGGTCGAAACCGTCGAAAGGTTCGCGGGCCAGGAGATGGACATCGACCACTTTCTGCGCAGGGCCTCGGGCCACTCCTTCTACAACAAGAGCGACCTCACGCTCAAGAAGATCGCGGCCGACCCGCAGAACGCGGCGAAGAACCTGCAGATCTACATCGGCGCCTTCTCCGACAACGCCCGCGAGGTCCTCGACAAGTACGAGTTCAGCCAGCAGGTCAGGAAGCTCGACGGCGCGAACCTGCTCTACCGGGTCATCGGCCGGTTCACCGACCTCGACCTGCACCCCGACATCGTGCCCAACCACAACATGGGCTACATCTTCGAGGAGCTGATCCGTCGCTTCTCCGAGCAGTCCAACGAGACCGCGGGTGAGCACTTCACCCCGCGCGAGGTCATCAAGCTGATGGTCGACCTGCTGGTGGCGCCCGACGCGGACGCTCTCAGCCTGCCGGGCGTCGTCCGCACGGTCCTGGACCCGGCCTGCGGCACGGGCGGCATGCTCAGCGCCGCCGACGACCGCATCCTTGCCCTCAACCCGGACGCAACGGTCGAGGTCTACGGGCAGGAGCTCAACCCCGAGTCCTGGGCGATCTGCCGGTCCGACCTCATGATCAAGGGCCAGGACCCGGACCATATCGCCTTCGGTAACTCCTTCTCCGACGACGGCCACGCCCGCCGGAAGTTCGACTACATCCTCGCCAACCCGCCTTTCGGCGTGGAGTGGAAGAAGGTCAAGGAGGAGGTCGAGTACGAGCACAAGTCGCTCGGCGACGCCGGCCGCTTCGGCGCGGGCCTGCCGCGCATCAACGACGGCTCGCTGCTGTTCCTCCAGCACATGATTTCGAAGATGAAGCCGGTGGACGTGAACGGCGGGGGCGGCTCCCGCCTCGCCATCGTCTTCAACGGGTCGCCGCTGTTCAGCGGCGCGGCCGAGTCCGGCGAGTCCAACATCCGGCGCTGGATCCTGGAGAACGACTGGCTGGAGGCAATCGTCGCCCTCCCGGACCAGCTCTTCTACAACACCGGCATCTCCACGTACTTCTGGATCCTCACCAACCGCAAGGACGCCGACCACAAGGGCAAGGTCGTCCTGCTCGACGCGCGCGACCAGTGGGTGAGGATGCGCAAGTCGCTCGGTGACAAGCGCAAGGAACTGGGCGACGGGACGAACGGCCGCCCCAACCACATCGGCGACATCACCCGACTGTACGCGGAAGCCCTCCAGGTCGTGAAGGACCCCGAGCACCCCCTGTACGGCAAGGTCAAGGTCTTCAAGAACGAGGACTTCGGCTACCAGCGCATCACGGTCGAACGTCCGCTGAAGCTCCGCTTTGAGGTTACCGAGGAGACGCTGTCCGCGCTGGCGGAGGCCAAGCCCGTGGCCAAGCTGGAGCGAAGCAAGGATTTCGTCGCGGCGGTGCGTACGCTGCTCGGCTCGTCCTGGACGACGAAGTCCGAAGCGTTCATCGCCCTCAAAGACGCGGTGGTCGTGGCTGGCCTGACGTGGCCGACGGGAGCGCCGTTCGCGAAGGCGGTACGGGAGACTATCGGCGTCCGGGACCCGGAGGGCGAGGTCCAGAAGGTCAAGGGCGCGCCGGAGCCGGATGGGGACCTGCGGGACTACGAGAACGTGCCGCTGAGCGAGGACGTCGAGGAGTACCTCAAGCGCGAGGTACTGCCGCACGTTCCGGACGCGTGGATCGACCACACGAAGACGAAGATCGGTTACGAGATCCCGTTCACCCGGCACTTCTACGTGTACAAGCCGCCGAGGCCGTTGGCGGAGATCGACGCGGAGTTGAAGTCGCTGGAGGCGGAGATCCAGGCGCTGCTGGGTGAGGTGACAGGATGACGACAATTCCCGGGCTGGGCGTAATCCCTGATCACTGGGGTGCAGAGCGTGCCCGATGGCTACTGCATCGACAGCGGCGAGACGTGCGCCCCGAAGACGGAATCGTGACCGCTTTTCGTGACGGACAGGTGACCCTCCGAGAGCGGAGGCGTACCGGGGGCTTCACAAATGCAATCCAGGAGATCGGGTATCAAGGAATTCGCGTTGGAGACCTTGTAGTACATGGCATGGATGGGTTTGCCGGGGCTATCGGCGTGTCAGACTCCGACGGAAAGTCATCGCCAGTCGTCCACACCTATCGAGCCAACGCAAGCATGGATGCGCGATACATTGCATACGCATTGCGCACTATGGCGCTCAACGGATACGTGAGCACTCTCGCAAAGGGAATTCGTGAGCGTTCGACAGCCTTTGACGCATCTACGTTGGCCGACGTACTCCTCCCCGCCCCAGCTCTGGATGAGCAGCGTCGCATTGCCGACTTCCTCGACGTCGAAACCACTCGGATGAGCCAGATTGAAGGCCTAGTGAGAAAGGCTGGGCAGCTGGCATCGGCTCGCCGCACAGCCGTCATTGACGCGGAACTTGGGGCACTTTCTCGTGATTGTGTTGCACCTGTGACCAGCGCATGCGAGTTGGTCTTGGACTGTGTCAACAAGACTGCCCCCATCGAAGTCGGCGAGACTCCATACCGCATGCTCCGGACATCTAACGTCCGGGATGGGCAAGTAAGCCTCGACGATACCTATCGGGTCTCAGAAGAGACGTTCAAAAAGTGGAATCGGCGTGGCGCCCCTCAGGTCGGCGACGTTCTGTTCACCAGGCAAGCTCCCGTCGGTGAAGCTGGACTCCTCACTTCTGATGCGCCTGTATTCCTTGGGCAACAAGTCATGTTGTACCGCCCAAACCCACTTCGCGCGATCCCCGAATTTCTCTTGTTCAACTTTTTGAGTTCTTTCATGAAGCGGCAGTTCGAACTAGCAAGTGATGGTGCCGCGCACTCGCACATGCGAGTTCACGACTGCTTGAAGCTGCGCATCTACTATCCGAATCTCGATAAGCAGCGTCGAATCGTTGATCGAGTAAGTAGAGCGCTGGATCATGCTGACAGGCTACGGGCAGCTACGGCGAAGCAAGCTGACTTGCTCGCCGAACGCCGCCAAGCCCTCATCACCGCCGCCGTAACCGGCCAATTCGACGTATCCATCGCCAGCGGCCGCAACGTAACGGACGGAGTCTCCGCCTAACCATGAGCCCCATCCACACGGAGTCCGCCTTCGGTGACGCCATCGTCGCCGCCATGGTCGAGCACGGCTGGCGCGAGGCGCGGCCACAGGACTACCAGGCCGACCTCGGCCTGGACACCAACGAACTCTTCACCTTCATCGGTGCGACCCAGCCCGACGAGTGGAACGAACTGCTCACCGTCTACGGCGGCGACCCGAACGAGGCGCAGCGCGGGTTCGCCGGCCGCCTCGACCAGGCCATCGCCACCAACGGGCTCCTTGATGTCCTCCGCAATGGCGTCAAGGACCGAGGCGTCCTGCTCCGCGTCGCCTACTTCAAGCCAAACCTCGTCGCCCACGACTCCGTGCTCGACGGATACCGGGCCAACCGCCTCACCGTCGTCCGCGAACTCGTGTATGCGACGAAGCAGGCCGACTGGGGCAACAAGCTCGACCTCACTCTTTTCCTCAACGGAATCCCCGTCGCCACGGCCGAGTTGAAGAACCCGCTCACCAGGCAGGGGGTAGAGCTGGCCAAGGAGCAGTACCGCACCGACCGCGATCCCACCGAGCTGATCTTCACGCGCCGAGTCGTCGCGAACTTCGCCGTAGACCCGGACCTGGTCTTCGTCGCCACCCAGCTCAAGGGCAAGAACACCCGCTTCCTGCCCTTCAACACCGGCTCCAATGGCCCCGGTCAACCGGGCGGGGCCGGCAACCCGGCCCCCACCGCCTACGGCACGTACGCGACCTCCTACCTCTGGGAGCAGGTCTGGCAGCCGGACAACTGGCTGGACCTGCTCCAGCGATTCGTGCACCTGCACAAGAGCAAGACGCCCGGCGGCGGCACCACCAAGACGATGATCTTCCCCAGGTTCCACCAGTGGGACGTGGTCAAGAAGCTCACCACGCACGCCGCCACCCACGGCGCCGGGCACGACTACCTGGTCATGGCCTCCGCCGGCTCGGGCAAGTCGAACACCATCGGCTGGCTTGCGCACCGCCTCAGCGACCTGCACACCCCGACCGACCCGCGCGAACTCGATCCCGAGGCCATCGCCAAGGGCCTCAAGCCGGGCGTGCCGGTGTTCGACAAGGTCATCGTCATCACAGACCGCCGCAACCTGGACGCCCAGCTCCGAGAAACGGTCGGCAATTTCGAGCAGACCGCGGGTCTCGTCGTGAAGATCGACGAGAAGTATGGGGCGAAGGGCGAGCAGCTCGCCAAGGCCCTCTCCCGCGACACTGGGAAGGTCGTCACCGTCACGCTGCACTCCTTCCCGGCACTGCTGGACTACCTCCAGCGCAACCCCATGGAGATCCAGGGCAGCCGATTCGCGATCATCGTGGACGAGGCGCACTCCTCGCAGTCCGGCGACGCCGCCACCGCCGTACGGTCCGCGCTGCGCGACCTCGGCCTGGACTCCGACTCAGACGACGCGGGCGCGACTACCGTCAAGACCAACGCCGCCACCCTCGACGAGCAGCTTAAGAAGAGGGCCGAGCAGCGTTCCCGCGCCGCGAACCTCTCCTACTTCGCGTTCACCGCGACACCGAAGGCCAAGACCCTCGAACTCTTCGGCACACTGCAGGACATCGACGGCAAGGCGGCCTACCGGCCCTTCCACACGTACTCCATGCGGCAGGCGATCGAGGAGGGCTTCATCCTCGACCCGCTGCGGAACTACGTCACATACAACACGTACTGGAAGCTGGTGAATCAGAACCCCGACGAGCGGGAGGTCGACCCGTCGAAGGCGAACGGCCTGCTCGCCCGGTACGCGCTCACCCATGACTCCACGGTCGCCCAGCACGCCCAGGTAATCGTGGAGCACTTCGTGGCGCACAGCCGGGGCCGTCTCGGCGGCCGGGCCAAGTCCATGGTGGTGACCGCCTCCCGGCAGTCCGCCGTGCAAATGGCGCGCGCGATCAAGAGCTACATCAAGGACCGGGACTACGACACCAAGTACCCCGACCTGGGGGTCCTCGTCGCCTTCTCCGGCTCGCTCACGGTCGACGGCGAGGAGACCACCGAGCCGAAGGAGAACGGCGGGCTGTCGGAGAGCGCGCTGCCGAAGGCGTTCGCGTACACGCGTGCCGACGACAAGGCCGCCCGGACCGGCGGTGCGGGCCAGCGCGAGTACCGAATCCTGGTCGTGGCGGAGAAGTACCAGACCGGCTTCGACCAGCCGCTGCTGACGACGATGTACGTCAACAAGTCACTGACCGGCATCTCCGCCGTCCAGACCCTATCCCGGCTGAACCGGACCGCCGAGCGCAAGACCCAGGCGGACCTGGCAGTCCTGGACTTCGTCAACGACGCCAACGACATACAGGACTCCTTCCGCCCGTACTTCGAGGAGGCGAACACCCTCCCCTCCGACCCCAACCTGCTCTACACAGCGCAGAGCCGGGTCATGCAGGCGGCGATCCTGTCCGGGCAGGAGATGGACGAGTTCGCCGCGGCGTACTTCGCCGCCAAGGAGAAGGCCGCGGGCTCACAGTCCAAGTGGGAGAAGCTGCACGCCGAGCTGTACCGGCTGCTCTCCCCCGCCGTCGCCCGCTTCACGCCCCTGCTCGAAAGCGAGGACACGGACGACCAGGAGGCCGCGGAGGACTTCCGCGCCGCTCTCAACGACTACGTCAGGAAGTACGGCTTCCTCGCGCAGATCGTTCCGTACCAGGACGCTGAGTTGGAGCGACTGCACCTCTACGGCCGCTACCTCCTCAACCGGCTGCCGCGCCGGGCGGACGGCGGCGTGGACATCGGCGAGATCGACCTCAGCCATATGCGGGTGGAGAAGACTGGCGAGTACGACGTCTCCCTCACTTCCGAGGGGCCGACGACGATGCAGGGCTTCGGTGACGGCTCGGGCGGTGCCAAAGAGGCGGAGAAGTCGCTGCTCTCGCAGTTGATCGACAAGTTCAACGAGCGCTTCGGCACCGAGTTCACTGAGCAGGACGTCATTCGGCCGTTCGAGGAGGCCAAGGCCGACCCGAAGGTGCGGGCGGCGGCCGTCGTCAACGACGAGGAGAACTTCGGCCTCGTCTTCGACAACGTCTTCGCGGACAAGATGGCCGACCACATCGACACCATTGCGGGCATGGGCCGCCAGTACTTCGGCCCCGACAAGGGCTTCAAGTCCAGTCTGGACCGCAGCGCCCGCAAGGCCGCCTGGCGGATGATCCGCCGCGAGGAGGGTCTGGACGACGACGTCTGATGTGTACGCCCCGGCCGGAAGTGCCGGCCGGGGCGACCTGCTGGAGCGGCAAGACGCTCCTTGACGATGGGGCAAGGGATCTTCCGCTGCCATGTCGCAGCGGATCGGGAGGGGAAACGATGAACCACGCGCAGGACGAGCTCGAAGAGTCTCGGCTTCAGAAGGCCGTCGAGCTGATCGCCATCACACCGCAGGCGGCCGCTGAGATCGTCGGCGGGTACCGTACGGCGTTTGAGGGCAAGTTCGAGCGGGAGCCTGAGACCCTGGAGGACAAGCGCCGGATCGCAGCCAAGATAATTGGCCGGTACTCCAAACTTTCGGCAGTCACCGGTGCGGTCACTGCAGCCCCGAGTGTGATTCCAGGAGTCGGGACAGCGGTCGCCGTCCTGGGCGGCGGTATCACCGATATCGCCGCGGCACTCAAGCTCCAGATCGACATGTGCATGTGCCTGGTCGAGGTCTACGAGACCGAGCTGAGCGATGAGGACAAGAAGCACCTCGCCTTCGTGCTCGCCTTGGCAGGTTCCGTGGAACAGATGGCGTCAAAGGGTGGCAAGGCAGCGGTCATGAAGATCGCCGAGAAGTTGGTCTATCAGTACCTGCGAGGGCCGGCCTTGGTCACGATCAAGCAGTTGTTCAAGCGGGTGTCGATCACTTTCACCCAGAAGGCGATGGCCAAGGCGATTCCCGCCGGCGTAGGTGTCGCATTCAGCAGCTCAACCAACTACGTCCTGACGACGGTGGTGGGCAAGGTAGCCGTCGCCGTCCTGGCCAAAGATGTGAAGTAGCCACGCTGCATCGGATTCGGCACTGCCGACACAGTTGCCAGACCGTACTGCAGTCGCACGTGACGATCTGCCGGAGCGGCAGGTCTTGTGAGGGCGTTGGAGCGTCTGATCCGGCGGTGGGTCCCCGATTCCTCGGAGCGGGGACGGTGTTTCCGTCTCGGCCAACCGAGCAAAACGTGGGGCCCAGCCGCCGGTGCGACCGGGCTCCCCAGGGTGGGGCGCAGTACGCCCTGCCGGCGGGAGGCGGACCGGCCGCCGCACTCTCCTGCCCGTGGTCACCCACCACGACCAAGCCCCGATCGCACCAGGCCGCTGGACGACAGATCAACGCAGCGGTCACACTTGACCCCTGACCGTGACTGTTCATCACGCACACCGGGGGCAAGGTGCCGCAGGAGGCGATCTCCGACCGTTACGAACTCCTGGAGGAGCTCAGCCACGGAGGCATGGGCGACGTGTGGCGCGGCTACGACGCCGTGCTCGACCGGCCCGTCGCCGTGAAGCTCATCCGGCAGGCATCGGTCTCCTCTCCGCAACTGGCCGAGGAGTTCGCCAAGCGCTTCCGCCGCGAGGCCCGCATCACCGCGCGCATCCAGCACCCCGGTGTGCCGCAGGTGTACGACGCGGTGCTCGACGCGTCGTACGAGCGGCTGTTCCTGGTGATGGAACTAGTCGACGGTGTACCGCTGTCCGCCTACCTGGACCCCGGCCGGCCGCTACCGGTCAGCTGGGCGGCTGCCGTCGCCGCGCAGGTTGCGACCGTGCTGTCGTACGCGCACGACGTCCCGGTGATCCACCGAGACCTCAAGCCGGGCAACATCCTCGTCGCACGCGACGGCACCGTGAAGGTCCTCGACTTCGGCATCGCTGCGATCCTGCGCACCGACGTCACCAAACTGACCGCCACCGGTAGCCCCATCGGCACTCACCAGTACATGTCGCCCGAACAGGTCCGCGGCGGACGCATCACCCCGCAGACCGATCTGTACGCGCTGGGCTGTGTGCTGCACGAACTCCTCAGTGGACGACTCGCGTTCGAGGCGGAGGACGCGTACCTGTTGATGTACCAGCACGTCAACGCCGCCCCCACCCCGCTGCGACAGCTGCGGCCCGACGTCCCCGAGGCGCTGGAGGAGCTGGTCCTGCACCTGCTGCGCAAGGCGCCCGAGGCACGGCCCGCCGACACGCAGGAGGTGTACGCGCGACTGCTGCCGTTCCTCCCACCTCCGGGCCAGGAGCCCGGCACGACTGGCGCCGGGCCGGCTGGACCACCCGACCCGACGGGCGTGTTCCGTCGCCCATTCGCGCCCCGTGCCCGCGCCCAGGCGCTCGCACCTGATGGTTTGCCGCCCACGGCCGTCCTCCCGGGGGCCCAGCCGGTGCCCGTTCCCGCCCAACTGCGCGAGGACATCAAGGAGGCGTACGCCCATTCCGACGCCCTGTTGGAGGAGGAGCGGTTCGCTCAGGCCGCCGAGGTGCTCGGCGAGATCATCGAACCCGCGGCCCTCGCTCTCGGCTCCGAGAGCAAGGCCGTTCTGGCGCTGCGCCGCCAGCAAGCGGCAATCCGCCTCCTCGGCGGCGACTACCGGGCCGCCCTGCCCGAGTTCGAGGCCCTTTCCGATGCCTACGCCCGCATCACCGGCCCCACCGGCGAGCAGTCCCGCGCCTGCCGTGCCCAGGCGGCCCGGTGCCGCGCCGAACTGGGCCAGGTCACCGACGCGCTCGCCGCGCTCCAGGGCGTGCTGAACGTCGTGCGGGCCGTCGATAGTGACGTAAGTGAGGAAGCGGTGGAGCTACGACACAACATCGGGATGCTGCTGCTCGCCCAGGGCCGAGCCGCCGAAGCACGGCAGGTCCTCGAACCGCTCCATCAGGACATGTGCATGGTGTTCGGCCCCGACGACGAGATGACCATCGAGATTGCCACGGCGCTGGCCCTGATCCGCCTGGACCTCGACGGCGACGCTGCCAGGTAACCCGCTCGTACACCTCGCAGGCCGGCTGGAGTCACTGAAGCAGGCCAAGGCCCCGCACATCCGCACCATCCACATCACCCAGGGGGTCCAGCTCCGTGACGACCGCCTTCGAGCCGCTGGCCGCCGACTGCCACATTCCTCAGGCGTTCCCCCAGCGTGCGGCCGTCAATCGAGGTCTGGCGACCTCGCTCACCCCACGCTGTCCGGTGCGCTCGAACCTTCGGCGGGTGTCCCTTCCACCTCATCGTTGTAGCCCTCGGGAGCCTCGCCGGCGGCAGGGATGCGCCACTGCACGTGATCAGGCCACAGGATCACACCAAGAGCACCTTCCAGGTCGATCACGGTGAGCGTGTCGGCCCAGACTGTGCCGTTCAGGACGTTGGTGATCACCTGCCGATTGACCCCGCTTCTGCGAGCAAGGGCATTGGCGCTCAGTCCTTGGTCAGACATCGCCTGGGCGAGCTTCCGAGCGATGGCCTGTGCGACGAGGGCACCACGGTGCGGCTCCATCATGGCATGCGGCCATTCGCCGCCGACCACGTATGTGTTCGGCCTCTGCGCACGTCTCGTTCCTCCAGGCACCTGACAAGTGTGACGGAAGGGCGCTCGGAATGCGGACCCACCTCACCCATGCTACTGATATAGCACCCCTGGAGGGGCGGGTCCGGAAAGGAATCTCCAGTGATCTTTCGCGAGCGACCGAGCTGCGCCTCACGCTTGGGACGGCCACTCCAAGCGGCCTATCCACAGCGGCACAGATGGCACACAAAACTCACCGCCAGCGCTGGCGTGGATCAAGTTATTAGCGTCACGCCTCGCCCCCTACAGCACCGCCGGGCTGCGCCATGAGGACGTCGCCAGGGGCGCCGCCCTGGCGAGTGCAGGTGCCGAAACGCCAGCGCAGCTCCAACTCCGTCTGCTGGCAGACGTGTTGCTCAGCAACAAGATCCACAGTTTGCCTGCGCCAGGCGACGACCGTGTTCTACGCTGCGCACGCGCCAACTCTCGCACGGCCCCTGGAGGACGCCTTGGCTGGCAAAGGTCACCACTCGGCACAGGCCGAGCCGGCGAAACCGCTGCCTCACCCTCGCGTGCCTGCGTCGACGTACTGCGACCTGATCCCCACAGCAGGGAGGTTCACCGAGCAGTTCCACGTCAGCGCGATGGATGAGGCAACTGACATCGGTCCGTGGCGGATCGGGATCTCCATGAAGTTCCTGACCGACTGTGGTCTGGTCGAGAAGATCTCCGCTCGGGGCATCTACAGGCCATCACTGAGCGCTCAGGAGATCGCCCGCGCCTGGGCAAACGGCCGGACAGAGGGGCTGAGCGCCCTCCGCACGGACTGGCAGAAACTGTGGTTCGTACGATCCGCACGAGAGCGTCTCGAGCAGGGACCCGCACCCCGGGTCGCACTCAGGCTGAAGTTCCTTCGGCAGGTACGAACTCGTGGTCATGAAAAGGCGGTCGACCGTCTCCTCGATCTGATGGTCGCGACGGGCTTTCTCATCGAGGAGCCCGACGGTCTCATCCGGTGGTACGAGCACGTTGCCCCTGCCTCGGGCAGCACCGCAGCGTCCGAGGAGCCCACCGCGCAGACGGGTCCAGGGCAATCCTCCACGACCGAAGAGCCTCAGACAGGCGGGCCGGCTGGCGACGCCGGATTCTCGTGCTCTTCGGCCCCCGACGCCGAGGCCTCTCGCCGTTCAGACAAGGACGAGCCAACCGTCCCCGGCCCTCGCAGAGAAGGCGAGGCCGACCACCGCCTGGGCCCCGACGTGGACGTCGAGAAGCTGCTGTCGGCACACCTCGGCATGGGGGAGGCGTGGCACATGAATCCCGATGAGGCCGCCGCTCTGCATGACCACGTGACCGGGCTGGTCACTGTGTTGTCTGCGGTGAGCGCTCGCGCACAGAGGAGCGAGGCGCCGCTGAAGGCCGAACTCCTCGTCCCGCTGTGGCCACTGGCTGCCATCGCGGCGATGGACCGTGGCGAATGGCTCGACACCCACCGGCTGATCCAGCAGCTGGGTTCCGCCGCGCCGCTGCGAAAGGAGTCCATGAACAGCTGAGAGCTGGGTCCGGAGGCGCTATCTCCTTGGCCGGTTCGGCGCCTCCGGACCCCCCACCGAAAACCCACCACTTCCCCGCGGGCAAAGAGCCCACGAGAGAGGGGGCTTTGGCGTGCCCTCACACGAGGCGAGAGCCACCAGTCACCGTAGCGCGACTGAGCCGCGCACCCCACACGTTTCGTCGAATCCAGTGATCATGACCACTGTCCAGCAGCGCTCCGGCGAGCGAGCGGGAGGTCTCCATGCCTAGGATCACCCTCCGCTCAGCCTTCCTCCGGGTCGTACGCGAGTGGGACACGGCTGTCCGGAACGGGCGCCTGAGCGCCCAGACTGCCGAGTCCTACATCAAGGTCGGCGAGCGCCTGCTGCGGTTCACCACGGCTCTGGGCGTCACTCGGCTGGACGACATCACAGACGCCGTCGCTCAGACCTTCGTGGACGCGCCAGGACGCGACCGGCAGGGGCGGCTGATCACCACACCCGCCGACAGCACGCGCCGCGTCCGCAAGTCAGGCGTCGACGCCCTGTTCGCGGAGGCCCGGCACCTCGGCCTGACGACAAAAGCCCCGTTGCTCGACCTTCCGCCGATCCCGCGGTCCGCGCCCCGGCCCGCGGGCGCGCTCTCCGACCGCGACATTGAAGCGCTACGGTTCCACGCCGAACGCGGCATGCCCCAGACTCGGCACGCCACCGTCCTCGGCCTCCTGCTCTCCGGCCTGCACACCGGCGAGATCGGCTACACCACCGTCAGCGACCTCGATCTCCCGCACGCCCGGGTCTGGGCCTGCGGCACCACTCACACCACAGCCCGCTACTGCCCGCTCGACGACGACTGGAGCACCAGAGTCCTGCGCCTGCGCGCCGAATGCATCCTCAAGCACTCAAGCGCGGACGGCGCCGAAACCCTCGCCACTATCGCCGACTCACCCGCCTACCGGCGCCAGTCCAGCGTGTGCACCGCCTTCGGTGAGATCGTCCGTAGTGGTGCTATCGCGGCTGAGGGACGCTCGGCGGCTCCGCGAGACGTCTCCAGCTGGCTCGCCGCGAAGATCTTCGAGCAGACCGGTCAGATCGCCGACGTCGCGCTCCGCTTCGGCCTCTCCTCCCTCGATGGTGCAGCCCGGCTGGCCGGCTACCAGTGGCGGCCCTCCGTAGAGGAGGCCGACACGTGAGCCCATCCACCAGTGCCCCGCGCAAACTCAAGAAGGCCGCGAAGGTCAAGAAAAAGCCCGATTGGATCCTCGGCCCCACACCCCGGGACATCTTCAGTCCGGCCGGCTTCGATCCCGAACCCAAGGGTCCCGAGGCCCGGAACATCCCGGAGATCGAACGGCTGGAACTCGTCGTCGCCAACCCTGCCCTGTACGAGGTGGCCACCGCTGTCCTCCCCCGAAAAGAGCCGGGAACACGCGGACGCACCCCTCACTATCCGCCCTACGTCTTCCTCATCTACGTCTGCGCCATCTCTGTCTTCAACACGGCCCGCTCCACCGAAGCCAACCTCCAGCACAAGACGATCTGGGAGATCGTCCGCGAAGGAGTACGCCGGTGCCTGGGCGACGAGGAGGCCGACTCCCTCCCCAAAACCGGCCCTCAGCGTCATCACTGGCTGCAGTACCGGCACAAAATGCTCGACGCCCTCCCTCAGCTCCGTGAAGCTTCCCGGGACGCCTGGATCCAGCAGGCGATCGC
This sequence comes from Streptomyces sp. YPW6, assembly GCF_018866325.1. Classification (NCBI taxonomy): domain Bacteria; kingdom Bacillati; phylum Actinomycetota; class Actinomycetes; order Kitasatosporales; family Streptomycetaceae; genus Streptomyces; species Streptomyces sp. YPW6. Next base: position 4,486,636 of record NZ_CP076457.1, on the reverse strand, counting down.
TCTCGGCTACCTGTCGGAGGAGAGACCCCGCGGCTGCTGGTTGCGCCCGGACCGTAGCCAGGTGATCAACGGCGACGCCACCGTCGTCAGACCCCCTTCGGACCAGACCGAGCAGTTCACCCGCGACGAGAAAACCGGCAAGATGCGACGGCGCAGAGTCGATCCGGACGCCGGAATCCAGATCGAGGGTGGCGACAGGGCCGTCTACGGAAAGAAGATCGTCTCCTTCTCAGTACGCCTGCCGGAGAGAGCTCACAGCCGGATCATCCTGAACGCCGACGGCGCCCGCCACCGGTCCCCGGAAGAGGATCCGGACAGGGAGGAGGAGGCGAGCACGGCCCTGCGCCTCGGCCACGAGATCCTCGACCGCGCGCCAGGCGTCATCGCCGCCGTGTTCGACACCGCCTGGCGCGGAACCCACCGGGCCAGACTCGTCGCCCGGGGAATCGTCGTCTACACACCACAGCACGACGGAATCAGCCCCAAGCCACTGAACAAGTACCGCTACGACCACTGCATCCACGACGTCTACGCGGCAGCGGGCCGGTCATGCGAACGGCACATCTCCGTCGACGGGCAGACCATCTACATGCCACTCCCCGTCCGAGAACTTCCGGTGCGCCCCGGAGTGAACAGCTACCGCTTCTACCACGCAGTCGAAATTCCCTGCAGGAACGGACCGCACATCGAGCTGATCCCCGTCTACGAGACGAAGGAGGACAGGACACTCGACCCCAGAACCAAGCGACCGAAGCTCAACCGCTGCGAGCACCTCCGCCAGATCCCGCCGAACACCGACCTCGGGGACCGCCTCAAGGGATTCCGCCAGGACAGCGAGTCCACCAACTGCACCCTCGACTACTCCCACTGGGACAAGCGCCTGCCGGCCTACGGCGCCCCCGGAGCCCTGCTCATCTACATCGGCTTCGCCTGGATGATCAACTCCATCGCCCTCGGCACCGTAGGTGAGCCACATAGGTAAGCCGCTGCCTGGCTGGCGGCTGGACCTCTGTCCTCCAGGCGCCGGGCGGGTAACCCCCTCGCCTGCGCACCCCCACCCGCTACACTGACGGCGGCGCGCCAGTCCGCTGGCGCACCGCTGGATCAGTGGATCGATGTGTCCGGGATCGCGGCTTCCGTCGCAATTTCCAACACATTTTCCTACAGATCCCCGCCTTCGTAGCTCAGGGGATAGAGCACCGCTCTCCTAAAGCGGGTGTCGCAGGTTCGAATCCTGCCGGGGGCACCATGCAGTACCACTCTGACCTGGGGTTTATTCCTCAGGGAGGGGTCTCACTCGGCCTCGGACGTCCCGTCCGAGGCCGTTTGCGTGAGCGCTGCGTGAGCGGACGGGGCGGCAGCCCCCGAAATGGCCCCCAAACGATCAGCACCGTCCGGCATGTCGCGAAGGGCGCGCGCACGCGGAACGAGACGGGCCGCGGCCTCGGCGATCGCGAGATCCGCCTCGGGGAGCAGACTCGTGTACGTGTCCGCCGTGATGGTGATCGAGGAGTGGCCGAGCATCTCCTGGATGTCCTTCAGATCGGCGCCGGCCGCGTGGGCGAGGGTCGCCGCGCCGTGGCGCAGGTCGTGGAGCCGGACTGGCTGGAGGCCGATCTCCTCGTACAGCTCGATGAAGCGGCGGGTGACGTTGGCCGGGTGGAGCAGTTCCCCGTTCTCCCGCGTGAAGACGCGGCCGGTCTCAACCCAGGCGGTCCCCCACTTCTCACGCTCCTCGTCCTGCCGAGCCCGATGCCGGCACAGGACCTCGACCGTGTCCGCGTCCAGGGCGATCGTGCGCGCACCCGCATCGGTCTTGGGGTCGTCCTCGTAGACCTCCCAGCCATCGACGACGAGCTGCTTGGCGACGGTGATGAGGCCCGCGTCCAGGTGGGTGTCGGTCCACTTCCGCCCGCACGCCTCACCGCGCCGGAGCCCGCGGAACGCGATCAAGTGGAACAGGGCGTACAGGCGGTCGTACGCCGCGTGGTCAAGGAAGCGCCCTGTGTGCTCCGGCGTCCAGACCATGACGGGCGAGGACTTCTCGCCGGTGCGCTGCCAGTGCAGGACCCGTCCTCGGTCCACACGAGCGCCTCGGGGCGCTTGCCCGCTTCCAGTTCGACGTGCGCGGTCGGATTGAAGATGATCATCTGCTGCGCGATCGCGGAGTTCAGAGCGGCACGCAGGGTGGAGCGGATGCGCTGGAGCGTCGCCAGCCCGACGATGCGGCGGTACGGCTCCATGTCGGCGATGGCCGCCGGAGGGCGAGCCCGTGAAGGAGAAGGCCCCCGAGCCGACCATCTGATCAGTCCTCCTGGCCGAACTGCGTTGGCAGATAGCGAAGTTCGTGATCCTCCCCTCACTGGAGGCGCTGGACGCCGTCACGCTGTGGGTGGCGGCCACGCACCTACAGACGGCGTGGCAGCACGCCCCGCGCCTCGCGGTCAACGCCGCCGCACCTGCGGCTGCTGTACGGCGGCCGGTGTGGCCGCCGGCGGATGGACCGGGGTGGCAGTGAGTCGTGTGGTGCTGCGGGCCATGGCTGCCTGGGCGAGGGGGCCGGGTGCGTGGCGTTGCCCGAGGCGGTGGATGCGCCAAGTCAGGGCACGCGCTGGGTTGTGGGCGTCATTGAGAGCGCGTTGGCCGAGGGCCTGGTCGAGGAGGGCGGACGGGTTGTGGCCGGCTGTCTCCGCGTTGGCCAGGACGGTGGCGAGAGCGTCCCAGGCGGGGTTCTTCAGGATGCGATCGGCGTGCTCGGGGACGGTCTGCTGGAGGTGGCGAGCGTAACGCTGCTTGGTCTGGATACCGGGGGCGCGACGGGCGAGATCGTCCAGGACCGGGAGAGCGACCTGGCTCGCGCCTCGGGTAGGTGCCGTCCAAGGAGAGTGCCGAGTTCGGTGTACCGGCCTCCCCAGTACGTGGTATCCGCACGACGGACGACGATGCGGAGCTCTTCGACGGTTCCCGGCTCGACTTCGGCTGGGAGACCGACGGCCACGTCGTGGGTCGCTGCGGAGACCAGGCGTAACGCGGCCCGCTCGTCGCGGTCCATGGACCGCCGTGGCGCCTGCTGGCCGAGGAGCACGGCGATGTCCGTGCCGAGCACGTCGGCGATCGACAGCAAGGACGGCAGGGGAGCCGTCCCGCCGCGTTCGAGCTTGCGAACCACACCGACGGACACGCCGGCCGCCTCCGCCAACTGCTCCTGTGTCATGCCGCCCCGCAGCGCCTTCAAGCGCTCAGAGGTGGTGTACTCCGACCACTACATGCTCCAGAACCTCCGCGTGATGGACCCCACACGGACAGTACTGGTTGGAGCGGTGGAGCCGACAGCCTTTGGACAGAGCGCAGTTGGGTTCACGCGGCGAGCACCGCCGTGACGCAGAGGAGGGCCTCCAGCTCCGCCACGGCCTCATCCTCGTCCGTGACGTGGACCGTGGCGATGCCCAGATCGGCGGCCGGCGGAAGGTTCACCGCATGATCGTCCACGAACACGCACTGCTCAGCGGGCAGCCCGATCCGTTCCAGGACGAGTTCGTAGATCGCCGGATCGGGCTTCGCCATGCCGACCAGCCCGGAGACGACGTGCACATCGAACATGTCCCAGATGCCGACGTGTTCGTACGGGTTGAACGGGTCGAGCCCGAAGCTGTTGGACAGCAGGGCAAGCCGGTGACCGGCGGCACGCGCGGCACGCGCGAACGCGACCATCCGGCGGGCCGCGGACACCCGGACCCAGGCCCGCCCCATCAGGTTCACCGGATCCACATGCGCGCCCAACAGCGGGGCCGTGCCCTCGTTCCACTCGGCCTGCCCGATCTCCCCGATCTCCAGAGCCGCGTATAGACGCCGGCCGTCAGGGTGATCGTTGAGAGTCCTGCGCCACGCGCCCGGAGCCAGCCCTTCCGACACGCACCAAGCGCGGTGGACATCGATCGGGCTGGCGGTAAGCACCCCGGCGAAGTCGAGGATCAGGCCGCGCCTGTCGGCGACATCAGTCCTGTGCGGCATCCGGTGGTCGCTCCATTCTCCGATGGGGTATCCCCGGCGATTCCCCGATGGGGTATCCCCTGCGACGCTACCGCGCATCGACGACGCGGACCGGCGAAGCCTCCCTCACCTATTCGCACGAGTACTTGGCGCCCTATCCGAAGGAACGCCTGGGCTGAAGAACGCTCGATAGCGGCCAGGGGCTGTTCAGCCGCGTACTCGACAACCAGATGCGGAGACTTCCTCCTGGACCAAGCCGCCCGCAGCCTCGCCCTGATTGCCGGCCTCCCCAGCACGGCCGCTACTTCGATCGTCTGGCGTTTCCTTCAGTCACGAACGTGTCGGATTTTGGCGGTCCGCCGCTTCCCTGATCCGTCTTCGTACTCGACTGTGGAGTCGGCCATGCGCCACAGCAGGGCAGCGGCGAGGGGCGAAGACGGGCTGAGCACCTCACCCTCCACCGTTGCGGGGTTCTGAGAAGTGATCTCGTACTCCTCGACGTCCTTGGATCCGCCGAAGGTCACGCCGATCAGACGACCAGGTGCGACCATCTTTCCACCAGTCGGGCGATGAGTGGAGGGCACTGCCTTGAGGAAGGTCTCCAGGAAGGCCGCGCGCTCCTTGAGCTGTGCACAGCGCTTCTCCCAATGGCGCCGGTTATCGGCGCGCACCCGGTAGTCCGTGGCGGGGTCCACGGACTCCGGCTGCTGCAGATACTCGCGGATCTGAGACAGTTCGTTCTCGATACGGCGACGGGAGGTCTCGGCCAATACCGATACCGGATACCGGGGGGCAGGAGTAACTTCGTCGCGCCGCGGGGCTGGCACGGTTCCGCTCCGCCGCGCGGAGAGCGGGGCGGCGGCGGTCCGGGTTCCATTGCTCCGAGCCGCAGAAGGCCGCTGTGCGGCCCCGCTCCGCGATTCGGCTCGCGGCGAAGGTGCATCCGGTTCCGCTGTGCCGCCCGCAATCGCGCGCGGGCTACTGGGGCTCGCCCTGACGAGAGCCACCGCGCGATCGACCGCGGCACGGAGCCGGGCTTCGGATCCCGATCGGTCGCGGTACCAGTCGGTGCCCCAGATCCGGTGCAACTCCCAGCCGAGTCCTCGCAGCACTCCTTCGCGCAGGCGGTCACGGTCGCGTGCCGCCTTCGAGGAGTGGTACATGGCACCGTCGCACTCCACGCCCAATGCGTACAGGCCCGGTCGGCCCGGATGCCGGACGCCCAGGTCGATGCGGTAGCCCGCTACACCGACCTGAGGCTGTACGTCATAACCCCAGTTGCGGAGCACCGCCAGTACGGATTCCTCGAACGGGCTTTCCGGCTGGGCGTCCGGGTCCACCGCCTCCTGGGACAGCACGGACGGCCCGCTCTGCGCGTACCTCAGATAGCGGCTGAAGTGCCGGAAACTCTTGCTACCGGTGTCTCCCACTTCACCCGGTTCGAACGAGGCCACGACCTCCACACGGTAGCGCGCTCGGGTCACGGCGACGTTCAGTCGGCGCCAGCCATCGGCTTTGTTCATCGGACCGAAGTTCTTCGAGAACTTGCCCTGGGCGTCAGGGCCGTAACCGACGGAAAGGATCATGACATCCCGCTCGTCGCCCTGCACGCTCTCCAGGTTCTTCACGAAGAATCCGTTCAGCCGGTCCTCGGAGAAGCACTCGTCGAGGTCGGGGCGACTCTGCCTGGCCGCGTCCACAGCGTCCTGGATCGCGACGGCCTGCGACTGGGACAGCGCGACGACACCCAGTGACCTGCCCTTGCGCGTACTGAAGTGGTGGATGACCCGGCGGGCCACCGCTTCGGCCTCCCTGGGGTTGTTCCGGGCCGCTGCCCCCGAACGGTAGACGCCCTCCGTGGCACGGTAGAAGGCGACACCGACATCCTCACCCTCAGCATGAGCGCCCGGGAAGGTCGTCATCGACTCGTCGTAAAACTCACGGTTACTAAAGGCGATCAGGTCCTCGTGACGGCTGCGGTAGTGCCAGCGCAGGGAAAGACTTTCCAGCAGTCCGCTCGCCTTGCAGAGGTCCAGCACGGAGGCGAACCTGTCCGGGGCCTCCTCGTCCTCGCGGTCCTCCTCGTCGTCGTCCGCAGAGGAGAAGAACGCGGTGGGCGGAAGCTGCTTCTGGTCACCAGCGACGATCAGTGCCCGTCCGCGATAGACGCAGTTGATGGCGTCCTGCGGCAGGACCTGCGACGCCTCATCGAAGATCACCACGTCGAAGACAAGGTCGGACGGCAGGAAGCGGCTCACGGTGAGCGGACTCATCATGAAGCATGGCTTGACTCGTGACACCGTGTCCCTGGCAGCCTCCAGCAGCTCCCGCACGGGCTTGTGCCGACTCTTCTTCTCGCCCTCGCGCTTGAGCAGCGCCGCACCCGGCGTACTCGTACCCCGCGGGCGGCGGCCGTCACACGCCTGGACGACGCGCAGACGGGCATGGCCGGCCAGTCTCGCGTCCGCCTTCCGGAAGCCGGCCACGAGATCGTCACGGTCAGCGGACCGGGAGGTGGCCAGCCGCCGGTCGTCTGCCAGTTGGACATCCGCCCATGCTCGGAGCACCGCACGTTCGACCACGACTGGGAAGTCTGCCGGAGCGACCCCACGGCGCACCGCCCGGTCCACCAGGTCCCCAAGGCCCAGGTCGTCGAGGGAACTGCATCCGATGTCGTAAGCGCGCCACTCGTCAGGACCGCCCCGGTCGTTGTCCAGGACGGCCAGCGCCTTTACGGCCGCGTCCTGGCCATCGGCGAACGACTGACGCAGCTGCTCGGCGCGTTCCGGACGGAACAGATTCGCCAGCGCCCCTGTGGCACGTGACCATGCGTCCGCAGCGGCTTCCAGTTCCTTGTCGGATTCCGCGCGGTAGAGGATCTCTGCGACGGATGCGCTCAGGAGAATCTTCTGCTGAAGCCCGCACGACTCACGCAGAGCGGCGATCCAGTCCAGGCCGGCGGTCAGGTCGGGCACCTTGGTGCTCCTGGCCATGTAAAGGTCACCGAGGAGTTCCCGGTCCGCGTCTTCCTTCGACAGGAACTCCGACACGGCCGCACGCGTCGCCCGTGCGGTACGGACTGCCGCGCGTGCGGAGGCGAGCGTCCAGGTGCCGGGCGCCACGGCCGCGCCTCCGTCCGCGACGGCCGTCCGCTCCACGATCCGCATCAAGCGCTCCGCGGTTCGCAGCGGCGCCACATGTGCGCGACTCCACTGCGCGGCGGCGCGGAGACTTCCCGGTTCCAACTCGTACGACGGCCCAAGCATGGGCGGCAGCACGAGAGAGTCCCGCCATTCGGTCAGCCGGGCGGCAGCTTGCTCCGCGGTGTTCCTCGCGGCAACACGCGGCTGTCCCCCAGAAGCCACCTCGCGTGCCAACGCGTCCTGGTTGACCACCCGGGGAGCGAGCGCCAGAATTCCATCGGCCCGTGCTATAAGGGAGTCCAGGCCATCGAAGTCGGTGTCCTCGCCCCGCCAGTGCTTGCCAAGGGCCGCTGCGTGGTGACCGACCTCAGCGTGCAGAGTCCGTGCTGCCTGCTGCCAGGCCACCGCCGCCGGCAGCGTGGCGAGTACCTCCTTGGTGCACTTGCGACCGTTGGGGAGGAGTGACCTCACCAACCGCCGGTCGGCACGACATGCTGCTGTCAGCCTGGCAGCGATGGACCGGTGCACCGTGGCGAACCGGTGCGACACGTCTTCGAGGGAGTCTTCCTGCAATACCCGGTCCGTGAAGATCCCTTCGGCCTTCTTCCGCGCCGCACTCAGGCGGTCCACGGCTTCGCGCAGGGCCTGTGCGGCGGTCCTCGCACCAGCGGCGCCCTCTCGGGTGAGCCATGCCGCCAGCGGCTTGGCATCGTCGGAGTCCCCCGCCAGGTCGGCGAGGCGGCCCAGACGAAGGGCCTCGTCGCAGGTCTCAGGGGCCGGCAGACCGTACATCGCAGCAACCGCCGCCAGCGACTTGACTGCCTCATCGAGTGCTATGGCGTCGGCTTCGAGGCGGTCCCCGAGCTCGCGCGCGGCATCAGTGGTGAGCGCACTGATATCGATAGCCGGGGGCAGCAGAGTCGCGAGAGCGGTCTCTTCAGGACTCGACGTGGCGTCCACTTCGGCCGGCAGCTGGTCCCATGCCCTGCCGAGTGTCCGCTCCGCCGACTGCTCGGCGTCGATGACCGCTTCCAGGCGGCGTCGGAACTCTGCCACCGCTGTGGTCAGACCGTGGTACTCGGCGGTCAGCCACGGGAACGGCAGAGTCGGCCGCGCACCGGCGCTCCGGAGAAGAGCGGTCAGCCTGGATACGTACCGAACTCCCGGCCAGCCGAGGTCGGCGAGGAGATCCGCGTGCGGCAGCAACCTCGTCTCCAGCTCGACGAGGGTCTCGGTGGCGAGGTCGAGGGCCTGCAGCGGCTCTCCGGTGGCTGTCAGCCCGTACCAGGAGAAAGCGGTGCCTTCCGCAGCCGGCCGCCATGACCTGCTGACCTGGCGGGCCGCCACCGTCGCCTGGCCAAGTCGCTCGGCGCTGAACGCCGCCGCGTCGAAGGCGGGGGCCGGGGGCAGGGGGTGGGAATCGTCGAGCAGGGAGATCCGTCCCAGGACATCATGCAGGCTCGCGTCGAGACCAGGCCGGATCTCGTTCATCGCCGCCGCGTATCCGGAAAGTTCCTTGCGTAGCTGGCGAGCGCGGTTGAGGTCCGCCTGGGCACTGCCGGGCGAGGTACGGCGGGGTGCCTGCAATGCCTGACCGAGTTCCTGCGCCACCTGCTTCCGGCCCATGTTGTTGCTGTGCAAGGCCAGGACGTAGTCGTCGAGACCGAGATCGCCGAGTCGGTTGCGGACCACGTCGAGCGCTGCCGCCTTCTCGCTGACGAACAACACGGTGCGGCCCTGCTCCAGCAGACCCGCAATCATGTTGGTGATCGTCTGGCTCTTGCCGGTGCCGGGCGGTCCATCCATCACGAAGCTGCGGCCTTCGAGCGCGGCAGCGACGCACTGTCGTTGGGAGGAGTCCGCGTCGAGCACAAGGGGGGCGTTCTCGGGCGGCTGGACCTCGTCGATGCGATCCGTGTCGACGGGGTCGAAGGCAAAGGTTCCGGACGCAATGCCGGAGTCGGCACCGAGCCCGATGGCTCGCACGAGGGCGCTGGCCTGCACACGGGCGGCATTGTCCAGGAGGTCCCGATACATCACCTCCTTGCTGGAGTTGAACGTATCCAGCACGACCCGGTTGGTGACTTTCCAACCGCGCACACCGGCTACCGCGTGACGTACCCGCGCAAGCAGCTCCGGAATGTCGCGGTGGTCCACCTGGTCGACACGCGGCCATTCGATGCCCAACTCGCCCATCTTGATGGCAAGGGCTGGGTTGAGGACTGGCTCCTCATCCGTATTGATCTTCAGGACGTACGAGTCCCCACGGCGCCGTTCCAGGACGACCGGCACTATCACCAAGGGTGAGCTGAAGCTCTTCTCGGCGGAGGTGGCCGGCGTCCAGTCAAGGAAGCCCACGCCGAGTTGGAGAACCCACAGGCCGTAGTCGTTGAACTTCTCCCGCGCGACCAGAGCCAGGCGCCGCAGGTGCCTGACCTGCTCGGCCTGGGTGGTCTTGGAGGTCTTGAGCTCCACACCAGGTCGACCACCTCCGGCTCCGGCCCGAGACCCGGGGGTGTCGATCGCCCTCGCGCCGGCGATGGAACCCGCCGGGTTCGCCACGATGGCTGGCGCCGAACCGGGGGTCTCGCCATCAGGCTCTTCGTCGCGCACGACAGAGAAGGTGCAGCCGCGGGAGAGCCCTTCCAGCACGCCAGCCAGCCCGGGCTCGACCAGATCCATGCCGGCGGACGAGGAGCGGCGCTGATAGTTGAGCAGCCGGTTACGGAAACTCAAGTCAATGAGTGAGTCCCGCCATGAGGCAAGCAGCTTGTCCAGCCGAGCGCGGTCCGCGGAAGGCAGCGAGCCTTGACGGGGCATACAGAGCAGCTCCCTCACTGATGAAGATGCCGTGAAGGCACTAGACGAAATGGGTGAAGCATAGCGGCGCGCCGCTATGACGTCTGGCGGACAACTCCAGACGTCTCTCCCGTCTCAGTACGCATCAGGGCGAAGAATTGGGCCCCTGCGTGCGGATAGGAGAAGAGTCCATCAAGTGCCTAGACCACCTGCGACCATCGCCAAGACGAGCGGAACCGGCCTCGAACTGGGTCATGCATCCCAAGCGGAGGGTTCATACGTGCGCGATGCGTGAGCGGACGGGTCAGCACCAGGCGTCACACGCAGGATCAGGCGCCGTGTCGCACAGCGCCGATCAGGCAGAACAACACCGCGCGGCACGGTCTGGAACCGTCCGGCACGGATTCGATCCCACTCCTAAAGCGGGTGTCGCAGGTTCGGATCTTGCCGGGGCACAACGCAATATCGCTCTGACCTCGCTCTTCTCCCTCAGGGATGGGTATGGTGCGGCCCCGGTCCTCGCGTCCGGGGCCGTTCGCCCGAGCAGAGCGTGCGGCGACGAGGAGTTGACCTCCCGCCCGCCCGCCCCCGGCGGATCGGCGCCAGGCGTCGTCAGCGGTGCTGTCCGGAGTGCGTGGTGTCAGCACTGGACCGAACACCCGGGGGTGGGAGGGGCGCGCCGTCGACGATCTCCTCGACCACCCGCGCCGCGATCCGTGCCATCACCGGGTTCGACTCCCGGTAGTGGGCCAGTTCCAGCAGGGCGATGGACAGCGCCCAGCCCCTCCCTCGCGCCCAGGTGGCGTCGTCGGCCGCCACCGCCGTGCGGAACGTCTCCCTGGCCCCCGCCGTCAGCAGGTACCAGGCCGCGATCAGGTCGACGGCCGGGTCGGCCAGGCCCGTGCAGCCGAAGTCGATGACCGCGGTGAGGCGGCCGTCCGCGACCAGGACGTTGCCCGGCTGGAGATCCCCGTGCACCCAGACGGGGGCGGCCGTGCAGGGCGGGGCGGACAGGGACGCGTCCCAGGCGGCGGTGACGGCCTCCGCGTCCACGATCCCGGCCAGGGTCGCCAGCGCCTCCCGGGTCGCCGCGTCGCGGGAGGCCAGGGGCTCGCTGCGGTACGCGGGCGGGGCGCCGTCCGGGGCGATCCGGCGGAGCGCCAGCACGCATTCCGCCAGGTCCGCCGCCAGGAGGTCCGAGGACGAAGAGGCGTCGCCGGGGGCCGGGTTCGTGCCGTCCAGCCAGGTGCAGACCGACCAGGGGCGGGGGAACGTCTCACCCGGGGTGCCCTGGGCGAGGGGGAGCGGTACGGGGAACGGCAGCCGCTCCGCGAGGCGCGGCAGCCAACGGTGCTCCCTCGCCACGTCCGCCGCGCTGCCCTCGGTGCGTGGCAGCCGTACGGTCATGTCGTCGCCCAGGCGGTAGATCGCGTTCGCCGTCCCGCTCGCGTCGACCGCCTCCACGGGCAGGTCCGCCCAGTGCGGGAACTGGGCGGCGATCAGCCCGCGCACAAGCGTCGGCGTCGGCGTCGGATCAAGGGTCATGCGGCGATCGAACCAGGTGGCCCCGGAGTCGCACAACGTTCCGGTCCGGGTCCTGCCGGGTCGCCCCTCGCCGCCGCTGCGCGGGCCGGCCCCGACCGTCCGAAAATCGGTGCGGTGCCGCGCACCCGTACGAGAGGATCTGCGGCCATGACGTATTCATCGCGCACCCTGGTGCTTCCACCCCAACTGACCGACTCCGCAAGGAGGTTACGCACCACCGCACTGCGGCGCGGACTGCGGGTCGTGGAGGCGGCGGCCTCCGCCGTGTCGCCGGGGGCGGGGAGACCGGGGTGGGCGGCGGGCGCCGGGGGTGAGGCGCACGCCGTGCACCTGCATGCCGGACCCTCCTTCGCCGATGTCGTGGCCCCCGCGCTGGGAATCGCCCTCCTGGAGGCCCCCGCCGACTGGCTCGCCCGCCTCCCCCAGGCGCTCACCCAGCGGGACATCCGGGCGATGCCCATCGGTGAGGCGTACCGGCTGCGCCGCCCCGCGTTCGTCAAGTCGCCGAACGACAAGAGCATTTCGGCACTGGTGTACGCGGACGGGTCCCGGCTGCCCGGACCGGATGCCGTGGATCCGGGCACCGTGGTGCTGGTGAGCGACGTGATGACCTTCGCCGTCGAGTACCGGCTGTTCCTCCTCGACGGCGCCATCCACACGGCCGGGCGGTACGCCGAGGCCGGCCGTCTCCGGCCCGGGCCGCCGGACCTCGCCGCGCTCGCCTTCGGACGCGAGGTGCTCGCGGCCGCCGGGGACAGCCTGCCCTCGGCGGTCGTCGTCGACATCGGCCGGGACGACGCAGGCCGGTGGGCGGTGATCGAGGCCAACGCGGCCTGGGCCAGCGGGTGCTACGAGGTCGATCCGGGCCGCGCCCTCGACACCGTCCTGCGCGCGGCCGGGCCCGTCACGGACCTCCTGCCGCACGACCGTGCCTTCGTGCGGTGACCGGCTCAGTGGCAGGACGCCCTCATCTGCGCCGCCGCGTGATGCGCGCCGACCCGTCGCGCGTCGCCCCAGTCCCGGCCCCGGTCGATGAGCTGGACGGCGAAGACGTCCCCCTTGACCGGGTAGCTGCGCACCGGCACCTCGCTGCCCCGGTGTTCCGTCTGGAGCACCGCGAAACCCGTGTACGCGGAGTCCGCGTCGTCCGGGTCCGACAGCACCCGGTAGACGGTCGGCTCCCCCGCCGCGTCGCGGGGGCGGCCGCTGTCGGGCACGAAGACGGTCAGCGCGCACGCGCTGAAGCCCCGGCCCAGGTGCCAGGACCAGGTGGCCGTGGAACCGCGGTCCTCGGTCGGGCTGCCCGACATCGGGATCGCGCTGAACCGGCCGTCACACCCGTCGCCGTCGAAGCCGCCGTTCTCGACCGTGTACCAGCCGGCGTCCCCGCTCTCGAACCGGCCGCGCTCCTCGTACGTCCCCGTGGCACAGCCGGGACCCGCCCACTGCGTGAAGCGGCCGCCGTCCACCGGAGGCTCCGACGAGGTCTGCGAGGGTGCGGGGGCGTCCGTCGCCGTGCCGGGGCCGGGGCCGGGGACGATCCTCGTGGGGGCCGCGCCGCCGATCCGGTCGGGGACCGCGCCCGCCCGGCCCGCCGTGTCCGTCCGGCCGCCGCCCACACTCCCGCCGCCCGGCACCAGCAGCAGGGCGACGGTGACCAGCCCTGCGGCCGCCACCACGGCGCCCGCCGCGAGCAGGGCCCTGCGGCGGCGCGGCAGCGTGGAGAGGCGGCCCGTCAGCGTCTCGCGGGCGACCCAGGAACCGTCCGCCCCCGCCGTGCGGGACGCGCCCGCCCCGCAGCCGGGGCAGATCATTCCGGGCAGCGGCCCCCGGCGCCCTCCGCCGCAGTACTGGCACGTCGTGGCGTTCATGGCCGGACAGCTTGCCAGTGCGACGCCCGCGAAGGGAGATCCCGCACCCGGTGGCCCGTACACGGGACAGCCGCGAACGGGCCGGAGGAGCATCCGCGAACAGCGGAGGAGGACCGGTCAGCTCAGCTCTTCCGGGCAGGGTGTGCCCGGCTGGAGCTGGTAGGGGGCCGCCAGCCGGTACACGCCCGGCCGCGGCGCGAGGAGTTCGGTCCACTCGTCGCCGTACGGACCCTCCTCGACCTTGTTCAGGCAGCCGTGGGTGTTGATGTACGTCTTCGGCGCGGTCTCGTCCAGCTGCGACCGCTCCTTCGACTCCTCGGTCTCCACCGGGCGTTCCACGCTCTTCCCGTCCTCGTCGACGAGCGCGAGCCAGCGGGTGTACGGGATCCGGATCAGCACCCGGCCCGCCGACTTCACCGTGATCGTCAGCTCGTCCGCGCCCGCCCGCTCCACCGTCGCCGGCGGGTCGGCCATCGGCACGGGGTCCAGCACCGCGAAGAGCTTCCAGTTCGCGTCGCCCCAGATCTGGCGCAGGTACGGCTGCCCCTGCTCGACCAGTTCCGCCTCCTGGACCGCCCCGTTGTCCGGCCGGTCCTTGGGCAGCACCACGTAGTGCACGGCCCAGCGGTCCAGCCACTCCCGGTAGTTCACCGGGTCGAGCGTGTCGTCGTAGAAGAGCGGGTTGCGCTTCATGTCCGCCTGGCGGTTCCAGCCGCGTGCCAGGTTGACGTAGGGGGCGAGCGCCGACGATTCGCGGTGGCTGCTCGCGGGCACCACCTCGACCCGGCCGCGCTCCGCCTTCACCTGCTGGAGCTGGTGGATCAGCGGGGCCAGTTCGCGGTTCCAGGACGCGGCGGGCGCGGTCCGGACGATGTCGTCGACGCCCTTGAAGCCGATCCAGAAGTTGAGGCCCACGAAGGCGAGGACCAGGGCGTACCAGCGGCGGCTGCGCGGCACGGTGTACGGCAGCGCGGCGAGCAGTGCCACCCCGGCGAACAGCATCGCCATGCGCGTGATGTTCGAGCCGATCTGCGAGTCGATGACGTACGTGAGCAGCGTCCCGAGCCCGTAGACGGCGGCGGCCGTGCGGACCGTGCTCCAGTCGCGGGGAACGAGGACGAAGACCAGCACCGCGAAGAGGAACGGCAGCGAGAGCGTCCCGAGGGACATCGGCTGCGTACCCGAGAACGGGAACAGCCAGGCGGAGAGCCCGACCACGGCCACCGGGGCGAGCCCCACGGCGTACGCGCCGGGGCGCCGCTTGTGCAGGAACAGCGCCGCCGCGACGACGCCCAGGAAGAGTCCGGCGACCGGGCTGGACGCGGTCGCGATCCCGGCGAGCGGGGCGGCGACGGCGGCCTTGGCCCATCGCTTGTACCGCCACCGGTGGGGCCAGCAGAACACCGCGGCCACCGAGCCGACGGCGAACATCATGCCGAGCCCGAACGTCACCCGGCCCGAGAGCGCGTTGCACAGGAACGCGAAGACCCCGGCGAGCGAGCAGGCCAGCGGATTACGGACGGCGGGGACCCGCACGAGGATCAGCGCGGTCAGCCCCGAGGAGACCGTACCGACGATCATCATCGTGGTACGGACGCCGAGCAGGGACATCAGGTAGGGCGAGACCACGCTGTACGAGACCGGGTGCATGCCCCCGTACCAGGCCAGGTTGTACGCGGTGCCGGGGTGCCGGCCGACGAACTCGGCCCAGGCGTCCTGCGCGGCGATGTCGCCGCCGGTGTTGGCGAAGAAGAAGAACCAGAGGAGGTGGAGCACGGCGGCGGCCGCGGTCGCGATGGTGACGGGGTGGCGCAGCAGCCGGCGGGCTCGGGCCCGCGATGTCTCGGCGGACTCGCTGGACCCGGCGGTCTCGCTGGACACGCTGGACCCGGCGGTCTTGGCGGACTCGCTGGACCCGGTGGGCTCGCTGGACTCACCGGCCGGGGCGGACCCGGTGGGCTCGGTGGTCCGGGTTGCCTCGGCGGACCCGACGGACCCGACGGACCCGACGGTCTCGGCGGACCCGACGGCCTCGGCGGACCCGACGGTCTCGGCGGGCCGATCGGAGAAGCCCGCGGCGGAGCTCTCGGCGGAATTCTCGGTGGGGGGCTCCGGAACGCGGGGGGACGGCACGCGCGGGGCCAGGGCGTCGCCCCCGGCACCGGTGGTCCCGTCCGCCTCGCGGCCGGGTTTCGGCTCCGCGGTGGTCACTACGGCTCTCCCCGTCCTCCGCCGGCCCCGACCTCTGCGTACCTGTTGGTACGTCCTCAAGGACGCGTCCCGGCATCCTTGAGTTGTCCGGGGACGCTAACACGTACCTTCGGCACACTTCTCCGTCATCAGCGGCACGGGGACGGTGGCCGCCGCCGGGACGGTGACCGGCGGCGGGGCGGCCCCACCGCCACCGGCCCGTAGCCCCGTCGACCCGGCGCCCACCGTCCCGCGACCGGCGTCCCGGCGACCGGCGTCCCGACGCGCACTGCCCCGGCGCCCCGGCGCCCCGGAGCCGCGGCGGTCAGCCGATCCTGGTCAGCTTGTCGCCGAAGGCCGCCTCGGGCAGATCGCTCTGCAGGACCACCGGCGCCGTGACCTTTCCGGTGCCGGTGCCCACGGTCACCGAGCCGACCTCGGTTCCGGCCTTCGCGGCGTGGCCGATGCTCTCGCCGTTGTCCGTGACCTCGAGCTCGACCTTCAGACCGGCCCAGCCGACCGCCTTGAGGTTCTTGGTGGCGACCACCGGGGCCTGCCCGCCGAATCCGTTGTCCACGTACCCGACGACATCGCCCTTCTTCACCACCGTCGCCGAGGTGGGTGCCTCCTGCGCGTCCTTGATCAGCTTCAGGCTGTTCTGGAGGGAGAGCTCCAGGCTGTCGTAGACCCGGCCGGTCCCCGCCTGCTGGCCCATCACCGCCCCGTAGATCCACAGCAGCTTGCCGTCGACCTTGGTGTTCGCGGACCAGAGCAGATTGCCGCCCGCCGGGGTGGAGGACCCGGTCTTGATGCCGCTGACGCCCGGCTGGAGCAGGATGTTGTTGTTGTTGTAGATCTTTCCGTCTATGCCGTCGATCTCGACCTCGGGCATGTCCACGATCTCCCGGAAGACCTCGTTGCGCATGACCGCCTGCGCCAGCTTCAGCTGGTCGGTGGCGGTCGAGACGGTGGTCTCCTTGAGCCCGCTCGGGTCCGTGTACGTCGACCCCGTCATGCCGAGATCCTCGGCCGCGTCGTTCATCTTGTCGATGAACTTGTCCTCGGAACCGGCGTCCCAGCGGGCGAGCAGCCGCGCCGCGTTGTTCCCCGAGGGGATCATCAGCAGCTGGAGCAGCTGGCGCTGGGTCAGCTCCTGTCCCTTGGTCAGCGGGGCCGTCGACTCGTCGGGCCGCTTGGACTCGTCCTCCGCCTGCTGGTCGACGGTGATCTTCTCGCCTCCCTCGTCGCCCTTGAGGGGGTGCTCCTGAAGGATCACGTAGGCGGTCATGACCTTCGCGACGCTGGCGATCGGGGCCGGCTTCTGCGCGCCCTCGGTACCGAGCGACCCGACGCCGTCCACCATCACGGCCGACTGCCCCTGGCCCGGCCAGGACAGGTCCGTCCCGCCGCCCTCGAAGGTGTACGTCGGCTTCGCCGTGAGCTCCAGCGAGGGCTCCGGAAGCGGGCGCATCACCTGCACGATCGCAAAGACGATCAGCAGGAGGAGCACCAGCGGGGTCCAGATCTTGACGCGTCGCACGGCGGTCCGGACCGGGGTCTCCGGCGGCGGAGGCGTGTTCGTCAGCTCGGCCAGCAGGTCGAGCGGCGGCTTCGGCGGCAGCGGCTGCTGCCGGGTCCGCTCCGCCTTCGCCCATGACGGCACGGCGGCCCCCGGTGAGGCCGGAGAGCCGGCTTCCGGAGTACGCGCCGACGCCCCGGACCCGGCTGCGGACCCGGCCGACGCCCCGGCCTCCGGCTTGCGGGGCGCGGGGGCGGTCCGTCCGTCGTCGGAGCGCAGCGGAACGAAGGTGCTGGTGCTCTCGGTCTCGCTCTCGGGCTTGGCACCGGCCCCGCCCTTGCTCGTGCCTGCCGGCTTGCCGTCGGGCTCGCTCTCCGGCGTGCCCCCGGGCTTGCCCGTGCGGGACGGGAGCTTCAGCGCGGTCGTCGCCTGGTCGACCCGGTCGGCCGGCTTGACCGCCGTGAAGACGGCGGTGGGCTGATCGATTCCTCGCAGGTCGGACGTGGCGCCGGCAGCCGGCTCGGCGTCGGAGTCCGACGCGGGTGCGCTCTCGGCTCCGGCGTCGGACGCCTCACCGTGCGCGGTACCGGACGCCTTACCTCGCTCGGCGGAGGACGTCTCGTCCCGCTCGGCGGCGGACGTCTTGCCCCGCTCGGCACCGGCCTTCGGCCCCTCGACGGCCTTCGGCTCCGGACCGGAACCAGGCTCCGGCTTCGGCTCCGACGCGTCACGCCGCCCGGCCTTCGCCCCCGGCTCCGACGCGGAACCGGCCTCGGACCCCGGCTTCGACTCCGGCCCCGGCCCCGGCTCCGGCTTCGTGGCGGGCTCGCTACCGGCGTCCTCCGCGCCCCGCGCCCCCTCCGTCTCCGTCTCCGTCTTCGGTTCGTCCTCGGCCGCGGCGTCGACCCAGGCGGCCACGGCGGCACGCAGCCGACCGTCCCCCTCCTCCTCCCGGGCCTCAGGCTTCCCAGGCTCGGGCTCGTCCCCCGGACCCTGCGCAGGAGTGCCGACCGCGGAGGAACCGACCGCAGAGGTCACGGGCTCGGAGGTACCGGGCTCGGAGGTCACGGGCGCCGAGGCACCGGCCGACGGATCGGCCGACGTCTCCGCGCCCCTCTCCTCCGCCCCGGGCGCCTCCGTGTCCGGCTCTGTGCGGCCCTTCACGGCGTCCGCGGCCCGTGAAGGCGTGCCAGAGCCGCCGGAGGCCGCGGAGGCCGTCACAGGCGCGCTCCCGGAGTCGGGCTCGGCGTCACTCCCGGGCGCGGCCCCGGGCTCGGGAGCGTTCTCCCGCCGGGCAGCGTCCTCCGGCAGCCGGGGACGGAACACCGCGGTCGCCGTGTCGGACACGGCTTCCGAGTCCGCACCCGCACCCGTGCCCGTACGGGCCTCCGCACCGGCCTCCGTGTCCGCGTCCGCGCCGGGATCACGGAAGACGGCGAAGCGCGGGTCGCGTTCCTCCGGAGCCGTCCCCGACGACTTCTGCTGCTCCGTTTTGTCGGGGGACTCGCCCGCCACCGATGCCTCCTCATGCGCTGCGGGGCCACCCCGCGCTGTCCGAACCATCTACCAGTGTCCTGTGTGAACCCCTGGCCGAGGTGCTAGACGAGAACGACATACCTACTGGTTCCCGTACAAAGCGGCCAGGCACTCTCGACAGATGAATGTGAGAGGGGTCACCCTGTCAGACATCCACGCGGGGAGGCATGGATGGGCAGGAGCCGCAGAACAATCCCGGAGGAGCTTCTGTTGCTCGCTCTGGACCCGGCCACGGGTACCACAGCGCAGCCGCAGTCGCTCGACCTCGGCCTGGCCGGGGCACAGCTAGTGGAGCTGGCTCTGGCAGGACGGATAGCCCCTGACGGGGATCGTATCGCCGTGGTGATGCCACGGCCGACAGGAGATCCGACTCTGGACTCCGCACTGGAGCTGCTGCGCCGTCGTGGCAGCCCGGTCCGGGCGGTCCACTGGATCGGCGGGCCCCGGCTGGGGCTGCGCCAGATCTATCTCGCGCATCTGGAGCGGTGCGGCATGGTGCATGCCGTGGCGGGCCAGATGTGCGGGGTGCTGCCGACGACGCGCTACCAGGCGACGGAGACGGCGATCAGCCGGGACATCAGGAACCGGCTGGACAATGCGATCCGCACCGGCGTACCGCCGGACCCGCGGACCGCGGCGCTCGCCGCGCTGGCCCACGCGGTCGGACTCGGCAAGCACCTGTATCCCGGGAACGAGGGGCGCTCGTCGCGCTCCCGCCTCCGGGATCTGATCAGGCACGACCCGATGGGCGGACTCGTGGCGCACGCCGTGATGGACGTCCAGAACGGAGTGGCGGTCCAGCCACGCCGTTCGCAGCAGGCAGCAGGCGTTCCGTTGCAGCCGCAAGCACAGACCCGTCGCGGGAGCATGGCGCACACCGCCGCGAGCTGACCGCACGGACCCGGTGCACCACGGCAACAGCCGGGGGCAGCGGGGAACAGCCTGGAACAACAGCACACCGCCGTACCGTCGTCAGTCGTCACAGGACCCGGTCCGGGAGCCGCACCACGCACGGGGCAGCCGGTAGTCACCATCACCGGCTGCCCCGCGCGCGTGCGCGCCGCCCCGTGCGCCGATGCGCACGCCCCCGGGCTCCGCGTGTGGCCATTTCCCAGCGCGGCCGGGGCAAGGGGTGGCAATCTGCTGAGCAGTAGATACGCACAGCTACATAGCCGGAGGTGCCGTTTCCGTGCCGTCCAACGTCAATCCCACTGTCAGGCGACGCAGGTTGGGCCAGGAATTGCGCCGCCTGCGCGAACTCAAAGGCATGACGGCCGAGGAAGTGGCGGAGCGGCTGCTGGTCTCGCAGTCGAAGATCAGCCGCCTGGAGAACGGCCGCCGCTCCATCAGCCAGCGCGACGTGCGTGATCTCTGCGGGGTGTACGAGGTCGAGGACCACCGCATCGTCGACTCGCTGATGCAGATGGCGAAGGACTCGCGCCAGCAGGGCTGGTGGCACGCCTTCGGCGACATCCCGTACAGCGTCTACATCGGCCTGGAGACCGACGCGGAGTCGCTGCGCGTGTACGAGCCCCAGATGGTTCCGGGACTGCTCCAGACCCGGGCGTACGCCGAGGCGCTGATCAGCGGCGCGCTGCCCGAGGCCCCGCCGTCGGACATCGAGAAGCGCGTCAACGTACGGTCGCGCCGGCAGGACCGGGTCAACGCGCCGGAGAACCCGCTGCGGCTGTGGGCCGTGATCGACGAGTCGGCGCTGCGCCGGGTGGTCGGCGACAAGCAGGTGATGATCGACCAGCTGGAACACCTCGTCGAGCAGTCGCACCTGCCGCACGTCACCGTGCAGGTCCTGCCGTTCGACATGGGCGCGCACCCGGGCATCAACGGCCAGTACGCGATCCTGGAGTTCCCGGACGCCGCCGACTCCAGCGTCGTCTACATCGAGGGCGTCACGAGCGACCTCTACCTGGAGAAGGCGAACGACGTGCAGCGCTACAGCGTGATGTACGAGCACCTGCGGGCGCAGGCGCTGAACGTGGAGCAGACCCGGGAGTTCATCAGCAAGATCGCCAAGTCGTACACCAGCTGAATCCGGACAGTGGAGCGAGAGGCGGCGGAATTTTACACCGCCGCCCAGGCAAAGCAGCAGGCCTTCCAGGGAAAGACCATCCGGTCGAGTGAACGGCCATCTCATGGACGGAGCTTGGCGAGTAGCGTCGATCACGCCAATCGGAATCAGGTTGGTGCGACTCCCAACTCTCTGAACCGGAGTGAACATGGCAATTCTTCAGGGTGCTACGGACCAGTGGACGAAGTCGTCGTACTCCGGGGGCAACGGCGCGTGCGTCGAGGTCAAGTCCCCGGTGGCGCTGTCCATCGCCGTGCGTGACTCGAAGGCCCCCGAGGGCCCCTCGCTCACCTTCGTCCCCGGTGCGTGGAACGCGTTCGTGCGCGATGTCGCCACGGGCTCGATCAACGCCTGATCAGCCGACACCGTTCCCGTATCGCCGCACCACCGCGCTATCGCACCACCCGCACCACCCGCACCACCTGATGGAGCCCTCTCGACCGGTTCGCCGTCCTGGCCGAGGGGGCTCGGCATGGTCCGGACGATCCGGCGTCACCGCAGCCGGTCGACGTAGCGGTCCGTCCCCGGCACGGTCGGCACGAACGGGGCGACCAGCTCGACCCGCCCCTGGCCGGCCTCCGCGAGCGCGGCGTCGAGGCCGGTGAAGTGCTCCGCCCAGCAGCTCCCCGGGTCCTCCTGGAGGAACCACAGCAGCGTCAGCCGGGTGTCGACCCCCTCGACCTGCTTCACATACGTCATCCGGTCGCCCGGCAGCGGCGTCGGCCGGAACACGGTGACCATCGCCGCGGGCGACCCCTTCAGCCGCTTCGGGAGATGGCGCGAACGCAGCCACTCCAGCAACTCCGCCCGCTGTTCGGGCCCATCGGTGTCGACGACCTGGAGGACGAGGCCCGCGTACGGGTGGTCGAGGGCGTGGAAGTCCCGGGGGCCGGCGGCCCCGTCGCGGTAGACGGTGGCCTCGTGGTCCTGGAACGCCGTGAAGACGTGGGTCCGGTCCTGGTAGACCCGGCCGTCCCGGTTCAGCCGCCGGTTGATCGCGACGGTCCACTTCATGTGGTCGTCGTAGCGCCCCTCGGTCACCCAGTACGTCGACAGATAGCACCCCGCGCCCACCGGCCGGGCGACCGCCGACTTCTCCGGGTAGCGCAGCTCCTGGAGGTCCTTGGTGGCGACCCAGCGGCGTCCCGCGAAGATCCACGGCATGGCCGTCGCACCCGCGTAGTAGTGGTCGTCCTCGTACCAGCGGTTGTAGGCGTACTCATGCCCCGGATGCGGTTCGACCAGGGTGATCAGCGCGTGCCCGGGGCGGACCCCGTACGGCCCCGTCCCCGCCAGCTCCGCGTACCGCTCGCTGCCCGTTCCGGCGGGCCCGCCTCCCGTTCCGGCGTCGTCGCTCATCGGGCCTCCCCTCCCCTTCCATCGGATCCCGGTCACCTCTACCCTGACGGACCGTCAGGTCAACTGCCAGAGCCGGGAGGCGCCGATGTCGCTCACGGGGAAGACCGTCATCGTCTCGGGCGTCGGACCGGGGCTCGGGCACCGGGTCGCGGAGACCGTCGTCCGCGACGGCGGACGCGCGGTGCTCGGCGCGCGTACGGCGGAGAATCTGGCCAGGTCGGCCACCGGGATCGACCCGGAAGGCGGCCGCACGGCCTTCCTGCCCACCGACATCACCGACGAGGCGCAGTGCGAGGCGCTGGCCGCGCTGGCGCTGGAGCGGTTCGGGAGAATCGACGCGGTGGTGCATGTCGCCGCCTGGGACAGCTGCTTCGGCGGGCTCCAGGACGCGGACTTCACCACCTGGCAGTCGGTCATCGACGTGAACCTCCTGGGGACGCTCCGGATGACCCGGGCCTGCCTGCCCGCGCTCAAGGAGCGGGGCGGCTCGGTGGTGGTGATCGGCACGCAGTCCGCGGTGGCCGCGCCCTCCGAGGTGCGGCAGGCGGCGTACGCGGCGTCCAAGGGGGCGCTCACCTCGGCGATGTACTCGCTGGCGCGGGAGCTGGGGCCCGACCGGATCCGGGTCAACACGGTGCTGCCGGGCTGGATGTGGGGGCCGCCGGTGCAGGCGTACGTGCAGTTCACCGCGGACTCCGAGGGCGTACCGGAGTCCGCGGTGCTGGCCCGGCTCACCGAGCGGATGGCGCTGCCCGAGCTGGCCACGGACGGGGACGTGGCGGAGGCCGTCGCCTTCCTGGCCTCCGACCGGGCGCGGGCGATCACCGGCCAGTCGCTGCTGGTCAACGCGGGCGAGCTGATGCGCTGACGGAGCCGTACCCGCGGCCGGCCCGCGACGCCGGTCGACCGGACTGCCGAGAGCGGGGCACCACTCCGGTACCCGGGGTCCGTACCGCCCCCGCCGTGCGGGCCCCAGCCGCCCCGGCCGTACCAGCCGCGCGGACAACGGGCCGTCCGGGGCGGTGGCGCCGGTCCCGGTCCGCTCGCCGATGGCCGATGGCTGATGGCTGACGGCTGACGGCTGACGGCTGACGGCTGACGGCTGACGGCTGACGGCTGATCGTCTCAGCGGCGCGGCTGATACGGCCGCGGTGGTGGCGCAGGTCCCGGTCCCGGTCCGCTGCCCGATGGTCTCAGCCGCGCGGGTAGCGGGCCAGCCACCCCGGGGCGACGGCGGCCGGGCTGTGCAGAGCGGGGCCCTGCGTCATCTCCATCGCGAAGTCGTCGGCCAGTTCGAGGAGAGTGGCCCGCCCCTCCAGCTCCGCGAGCCAGGCCGGCGGCAGCGCGGTCTCCCCGTGCAGGGCGCCCAGCAGCGCCCCGCAGACCGACGCCGTGGCGCGGGAGGGCCCGCTGTGGTTCACCGCGAGCCGCAGCCCGTGCCGGATGTCCTCGCTGACGAGCGCGCAGTACACGGCCACCGCGAGGACCTCCTCCGCGGCGTCGCCCGAGCCCAGCGCCTCGATCAGGGCCGGCCCCGGAATCCCCTGGCGCACCGAGCCGAGAGCCTGACGCAGGGCCTCGGTCACCGGCTCGTGGCCCGGACGTCCGGCGAGGAGGGCCAGCGTGTTCTGGACGGCACCGTCCAGGCTCTCGCCGCGCGCCAGGCCGTGCACCAGTACGGCGAAGGCTCCGGCGGACAGCTGGGCGGCGGGATGGCCGTGGGACTGGGCCGCGCACTCGACGGCGAGCTGGAGCACGAGCCCCGGCTCCCAGCCGACGAGGAGCCCGAAGGGCGCGGACCGGGTGAGCGCGCCCGCGTCCCGGGCGGCGGGGTTCTTGGGCCGGTCGAGGGTGCCCATGACGGTGTCGCCGAACCCGGCCAGGCATTCCCGGGCGGGATCGCGGCGGGCGTAGAGCCACTCCTCGGCGGCCAGCCACCCGTTGTCCGCGCGCCGTTCGTCGGGCCCCCAGTCGTGCTGGGTGGCGGCCCAGCGCAGATGGGCCCGGTGCACGTCGGTGGGCGGGTGCCAGGCGCCGGTGTCGCGGCGGACCTGGGCGCGGATCAGGCCGTCGACGGTGAACAGGGTGAGCTGGGTGAGCGCGGTGACGGCACCGCGTCTGCCGTGCGCGGGGACGTAGTCGACGACCCCTTCGGCCCCGTGGGCGGAGCGGATCTCCTCCAGCACGAGGCCGCTGACCCCGGCACCGAGCGCGTCCCCGACGGCCCCGCCGAGCAGAGCCCCGCGGACCCGGCTGCGGAAGTCCTGCTGCTCGGCCCGGCCCCAGACCGCCGTGGTCCCTGTGCTCACCCCGCCGCCTCCCCGTCACCGCTCCCGGCACCACGTGCTCGCCTGCGCGCGGGGCCCCTGCGGGCGACCGCGCAAGCACTGTAATCGAACGGGAACGGGCGGTAGAGGGGGCGACCGGGGTACGTACGGGTATGTCGACGGACGTCCCGCAGGTCGGTTTTGGGCGGTGGGCGGACGGCCCCGTTCTAGGGCTTCTCCCCCGCCCGGGTTCCTTCGGTCATGCTCCGGCGCTCGTCCTCGCGCGTGATGGGCCCAAGGTCGCGTTCCTGCTCGCCGGCGAGGAAGGGGCTGCCCCCGGTCCCGCCTCCACGTCCCGGGCGCACCTGGGCCGTCGCTGCGGCGAGCACGGCGTCGGCCGACTCCGCCACCGTGCGTCCGCCGGTGTCGACCCGGTCCAGGCCGAGCGCCTCCACCGCGTCCAGCATCAGCGCCTGATACCGGCCGGTGCGCGCCAGAAACCGGTCCATGAGGAACCGCTCCCCTTTTGTCGCCTGCGCGTACCGTCCCGCCGCCCGCACCCGATCACGTACGACCGCGTCGTCGGCAGTGAGCCACACGGCGGCCGTACGGCGGACCGTCAGCCGGGCAACCCACTCTGGCCACAGGGCCGAGCCCTCCAGGACGAGGCCCGGTGCCCCGTACCGCGCATGACCGGTGACCAGGTCTTCGACGCGCGGCCAGAGCCGTTCGTAGTGCGCGAGAACCGAGGTGACGAGCTCGTCGGTGGTCAAGGTCCCGTAGTGCTCGGCAACGTGCGGTGGCACCTCGTGCCCCGGGGTACGCCAGGGCCGTCCCGGATGCCGGGCCAGCCCGTCCGTGGAGCGGTGCTCGAACCCGAGCCTCTCCGCCACGGCCTCGGCGACGGCGGACTTCCCCGTGTTCGAAGTCCCGCCGATCAGCACCACCCTCACCTCGCGCATGCCTCCGACCCTAGGGGGTGTCGGGCCACTGGGCGCGGATCGGCGGGCGGCGTCAGGTCCGGTGCATCGCGATGCACCGGAGAGTCCTCGTAGCGGAGCCGGCAGGGCTTATCGGCAACGCCGCGAGGTGCCGTGCCGGGCGTCGCCCGCCCGCGCGGAATGGGTTCAGACACCCCTAAGGCCCGCCCCCCGCACTCGGTCTGTCCGCCGCCCCCAGCCGCTCCCGCCGCTCCCGGGCCCACGTGTATCCCGGATCCAGCTCCAGGGCCCGGTCCAGGTCCGCCCGTGCCTCGGGCAGGCGTCCCAGGGCTTCCAGGGCGAGGGCCCTGCTGCCGTGGGCCCAGGCGTACTCGGGGTCCAGGGCCAGCGCCCGCCCGTAGCAGGCGAGGGCCTCCTCGTACCGGCCGGTCGCCCGGTACACCTCGCCCCGCTCCCCCTCCGTCCCGGCCCGCCCCGGGTCGAGCTCCTCGGCCCGGTCCAGGTCGGCGAGAGCGCCCACCGGGTCGCCCAGGACCGTGCGGACCCGGGAGCGCCGCACCAGCGCCCAGGCGTACTCCGGCCACAGGGCGATCGCCCGGTCGAAGTCGTCGAGCGCCTCCTCGGACCGGCCCAGGACATGGCGGACCAGGCCCCGGCCGGCGAGCGGCACGGCGTCGGACGGGTCCAGGGCGTGCGCCCGGTCCAGGACGGTCAGGGCCTCCTCCAGGCGGCCCATCCGCCGGTACGTCTCGCCCCGTTCGCGCACCGCCCAGGCCCAGGCGGGCGCGATCTCCTCGGCACGGTCCAGGTCGGCGAGGGCCTCCTCGTACCGGCCGAGCGACCGCAGGATCACCGCCCGGCCCTGGTGGGCGCGTTCGCTGCGCGGGTCGACGGCGACGGCCCGCCCGTGGTCGGACAGCGCGGCCTCCAGCTCCCCGGCCCGGAACCGGTCCCAGGCCCGCGCCACCAGGGCGGCCGCCCGGTCCCGGTCGGTCAGCTCGGCCCGGGTCAGCAGGAGCCCGAGGGCGGCGGTGGGGCGGGGGCCGTGGTCGGTTATGGCCGCGAGCAGGTCCCGGCCCCACTCCCGCAGTACGGCGTCGTCGGCGTCCTCCCCCGCGTCGACCAGGGTCCGGGCCCAGTGCCGGGCACGGGACGGCCGCTGCGCCAGCAGCTCGATCCCGGCACGCAGGGCCTCGGGCAGTGCGGTGCGCGGGCGGGCGCACAACCGGTGGTAGAGCACGTCCAGGGCCGCCCGGCGCCAGGGCTGCTCGGCCCAGAGCCGTTCCGGGTCGATGCCCTCGGCCGCCGCGTCCCGGCGGGCGGCGAAGGCCTCCGCCAGCCGGTCGTGCGCCGCCTTCCACCGCCGGGGAGAACCGGTGCGCTGGAGGCGGAGCATGGGGGCCCGGACGACGGCGTGATAGCGGGACCGCCCGCTGTACGGCTCGGCGACGAAGGGCAGTCCGAGCAGCCAGTCGTAGAGCAAGGGAACGTCGTGCGGCCCGTCCTGCGGTACGGCGACGGCGACCAGGTCCTCGTCGAACCGGCGGGGCAGCGCGCAGGCGAGCGCGGCCGCTCGGCGGACCGGGTCGCTCTCCCCGGCCAGGAAGCGTTCGACGGCCGTCGCGTTGGCCTCACCGGCCGCGCCGGGGTTCGCGGCGAGCGTCGACACCAGGACCGGCAGCCCGCCGGAGAGCCGCAGCACCTCCCGTACGACGGTCTCCGCCACCACGCCCCGCTCGTTGAGGAGTTGGCGCGATTCGGCTTCCGTGAACGGCCCCAGCGGCACGTCGGCGACCAGTCGGCCCCGGTCGCCCCAGTGCGCGGGGTCGAGTCGCCGCCGGCCGGCCAGGGTCAGGACGAGGTTGGCGGGCAGCTCGCCGTACCGCCCGGGGGTGAACAGGTCCGCGAGCCACCGGTCCAGCTGGGGTGCGGTGCGCTCGTAGGTGTCCAGGAACAGGGCGATCCAGGGCACGGCGTCCGCGACCCGGTCCAGCTCGGCGACGAACACCGGGGTGAGGATCTGGACCGGTTCCGCCAGCAGCCGGGCCTCCTCCTGCTGCCGGGCCCGCCCGCCGAACACCGCCCGCAGTCCGCCCGCGCCGCGCGCCACGACCGCCGGGTCGATGCCCCCGGCCAGCGCCCCGACGACCGGTATCGCCCCGGCCGCGAGCAGCCCGGCCTGCGCGGCGGCGAGCGCCCCGGGCGAAGGGCCCCCGGCGGCGGCCTCGTTGTCCGCCGCGAGCCGGCTCGCCGCCTCGTGCAGGGCACGCCGATAGGTGGCGAGCAGCCGGTCGAGCGCCTTGAGCGGATACCCCTGCTCGGCGAACTGCGCGGCGAAGGCCGCGAGTACGTCCGCCACGGAGTCGGCGCTCTCGTCGGCCGCAGCGGACAGCGCGCCGAACTCCCCTGCCGCCTGACGCCATTCGCGTAACAGCGAGGTCTTGCCGACCCCGGCGTTGCCCCGCACGTGAAAGACGAAGCGGTGCCGGGGATCTTCGGGCGGCCGTGTGAAGTTGGCGCGGAAGAGGTCGAGTTCGGCCTCCCTCCCGACGAAGGCGGCACGCCGCCGGCTCTCGACGATCTGCTGGAGGGAGAGGCGGCGGGGGCTGGACGGCGGCATGGGGGTCAGTCTGTCAGCGGCCGTGGTCCTGTGGGAGTCGCCGCCCGCGCACCGTCATGCTCGCCCGGAGGCGACGGGCCCTCAGGCCCAGGGGTCGAAGGGGATTCCGGCCGGCTTGGAGTTGTTGAGGAGGTTGCGGAAGCGGTTGTCCTTGTCGGTCACCTTGATGGTCGCGGCCCCGAAGTCGGCGTTCATGAGCCTGTCGCGCAACTCCGTGCTGGGGAAGCCGTTCCAGTCGACGATCGGCGGGTAGCGCCAGGTGCCGTAGTGGTTCTCCGGCGGCTCGTCGTTGCCGTTGGCGAGGCGGAAGAAGTGCGTGCTGAGGCCGTCCTTGTGATAGACGGCCTTGGGGTGCGAACCGTCGAACCGCACCTGTGAGCGCGGGTAGGTCCGGACGGTGCTGTGCTGGGTGGTCGAGACGTAGTCCACCTGGTTGGAGGCCTGGTTGACCCAGGAGATCACATGCTCGAAGTCGTGCCGGTGGCCGCCGAGTCCACTGCCGTGGACGGCCTGGTCCTTCTCGAAGTAGCTGGCGTAGACGATGCCGCACCAGCCGTTGTTGCACTGGGAGCGGGCGTACGTCTGGGAGTTGTCCAGGTCCCACTGGTCCCGGCAACTGCCGTTGACGGCCCCGGTCGTCCTGAGCCCGGGAGCGAGGGTGCCGTCCGGCCCGATGGCGGGAGTGGCGTAGCAGCCGTCGCCGTCGTAGTCGTAGGCGGGCGAGAAGGTCTGCTCGTAACCGCCGGCGTTCTGGGGGAGATTGCCGGGCGGGTCGGCGTGGGCGGCGGACGCGGTGGCCAGCACGAGGATGCCCGCGGCGGCGAGGGTGGCGGCGGTGCGGGTGGCGCGAGGGAGAATGCCGGTGCGCTTCCGGGGCGCGGGCGGCGGTATCGGCGGAGTTGGCATGGCTTCTCGCTCCTGACTGGTCGTCGGGCCCGTCAACGCGTGACCGTGAGGGCCGGTCCCGCAAGGATTGCCCGGGTCATGACAAGAGGAAACGCCACCCGCGAGTACGGGCCGGGCGGCGCGCTTGCCATCGGGTCCGCTCGACGCCCTCCCGTGCCCGCACGGTCCGCATCCGGTCCGGCTCTGCCCGCGCCCTCTACGGCACGGTGTCGACGCCGGGCTTCCGGGCCAGGAAGCCCGCCACCGGCCGCCTGGCACCCTCCTCGGGTGCTTGCAGCGTCTGCGCCGTGATCGCGAAGCCCGCCCGCTCCAGCAGTCCGGCGATCCGGTCCGCGGGCAGCCGGTAGCTGTCGAAGGGGGCGGGGTCGCCGTCCCCGTAGCCGTACGTACGGCGCTGGCGCCCCTCCTCGCCGACCCGGGTGACGAGGAGCAGGCGGCCGCCGGGAGCCAGCGTCCGGTGGAACTCCCCGTACACCGCCGGAAGTTCCGCCGGAGGCAGGTGGTGCGTGGAGTAGAACGCCAGGACGCCGCCGAGTTCGCCGTCACCGGCCGCCAGTGCGGACATCGACCCCACGTCGAAGCGCAGGTCCGGGTGGGCGGCGCGGGCCAGCGCGATCATCTTCGGTGACAGGTCGACCCCGAACGCGGAGACGCCGAGTCCGGTCAGGTACGCGGTCACCTTGCCGGGCCCGCAGCCCACGTCAGCCGTCGGGCCGAGGCCGGACGATGTCACGAGTTCGGCGAAGGCGGACAGGACGGCACGTGACACCGGGTCCAGCGCGCCGGGGTCCTTCACGCAGCGGGCGTAGTCGGCGGCGACGGTGTCGTACGACTGTCGGATCTCGTTCAGGTGCGAGGGGTCGGTCACCCCGAGACGGTATGCCGACCCGGGACGAGGGCCCAGAGGTGTGACCGAGTTGTGCTGATCCACCTCTCAACGGTTCACCCGTCAAGCAGGTTGCTCACGTGCAGGGCGAAGGATCCACAGTCGGGCGAGCACCGGGGGACGGTCGGTTCATGGCATGGGACGAATGGGAACAGCTCAAGAGCGACGCGGCGCAGCGGGCCTCGGCCCCGATGCAGCTCAATGGGGCACCGCCCGGCGACGGCGGAACCGGCGACCTGGTCGTCCATGACGACGAGCTGGGCAGGATGGGCAACACCGCCTACGAACTGCGCCAGAAGTTCGGCGTCGACAGCGATCACGCCCGCCCCAGCACATTCACCGCGTCGGTCGACCTGTTCAACGACGGGCTGGACATGGGTGCGGCTCTGACCGAGCTGCACGACGCGTGGAACAGCCAGACGAAGACGCTCAAGGACGCCTGCGCCCACATCTCCAACCACTTCGACTACACCCGCGCGCAGCACGCCAAGGACCAGGTGCAGGTCGCGACGAGCATGCCGGTGTCCAAGATCGACAGCTACATAAAGTAACTTCCGCAAACCGGGAAGATCCGGTGAACAGCACACGGGGGCTGCGCAGCACATGGCGACCGAGACGATGACCGCGCAGGAACTGACGGATCTGCGCCTGGGCACACTCGACACGGCGGTCACGGACTGGGAGGCCATGTCCAAGCGCCTCAAGACGCTCTCCACCGGGGAGGGCGGCGGGGTGAACGCCAAGCGGCTCCAGACGGAGGCGAACGCCGCCGACTGGAACGGCGTCAACGCCACCGTCACCAAGAGCTTCGTCACCAAGACGGCCGTCGAGTTCCAGGACGTGGCAGGTCAGGCCACGAGCGTGCTCGGTATCCTGCGCGACGCCAGCGCGGCGTTCAAGAAGCACAAGGCCGACCTGCGCACGGTGATCGACGACGTCGCCAAGCGGAACATCTACATCAACGCCAAGGGCGGGGCCGTCGCCTCCGTGCCCTCGGGCGCCGCAGCGGGCAACGGGGACATCCCCACCCCCAGCGACGAGGAACTCGCCGTCGCGGAACGCCGGGTGAAGCGGGTGCTCTGGGAGGCGAGCGAGACCGACCGCATCGCGGCCCGCGCCCTGCGCGCCCTCGCCAGGAACAAGCACGACTTCACCGGCGACGGCCCCGGCGGGCTCAAGGAGGCCGACGACCGCCAAGGCAGGGCAGACGCTGACTACTGGGCCAGGAAGGTGCAGCGGAGCGACCCCGGAGAGTGGAGCGACAAGGACGTCGAGCGTTTCAAAGAGACGCTGGCCGATCAGCGTGACAACCCGGCCTTCAGCGAGCGGTTCGCCACCACACTGGGCGCGGAGGGCACACTCCAGTTCTGGCGGGATCTCGCAGCTCCACCCGGTGGCGCGGTAGAGGGTGAGCGGGCCAAGGTGCTGGCCCAGGTCCAGGACAACCTGAGCATGACGCTCGCCACCGCATCACACAGCGACAGTCCGGCCATGGAGAACTGGAAGCGGGACGTGATCGCCGCCGGGGACAAGCCGTTCCCCATCCAAAGCCTTCCCATGGGGCCGAACGGCTTCCAGGTCATGAGCAGCCTGATGGGCAAGGGCAAGTTCGACGACGCCTTCCTCAGCGACTACGGCACGGCGCTGGTCAAGCACGAGCGTGAGTTCCCCGGCGACCCGGAGGTCGCCTGGCGCGACACGGCCAACCTGAACTACCCACCGACCGACGAGCCCAATGATCCCTTCGCCGGCTTCATGGAGGGCCTCGGACACAACCCCGAGGCCTCGCTCGAATTCTTCAACGACTCCGTCGAGGCCAAAGGCAAGGACCTCGACAACTGGGACTACCTGGTGGCCAAGGGTGACGGCGCACGGGAATGGCCGGTGGGCGAGGACGGCAAGCCACTCGGCCATGACGCGTTGGGCCATGCTCTCGAATCGGCGACGATCGGCGTCCCGCACGGCTCGGACGCGACACCGCCCGAGCACTCGGCCGGCAGCGCTGAGCTCGTCCATCGGATTGTTTCGGAGTTCGGCAGGAACTCCGACCGGTTGGACGAGTCCCCGATGAACGACAGCTTCGGGAACATCACCGCGGAGTACATGCGGGATGTCCAGGACGGGATGAACGGCGATCGCGAGATCAAGACCTACGGGAACAACGCTCATCTCGGCGACCTGCCCCGTGGCCAGCTCAAGGACTTCATCGCGCAGGTGGGCAAGGACCCCGACGCATACGGCGCGATCATCAACTCTCAGCAGGCGGTCACCACCGAACTCATCAACGAGGGCTACCACGACAAGGCCAAGTACGCGGAGTTCTCCGAGGAGATCGCCAACCGCGTCACACCCGGCGCCGAGATCGCGGGCATCATGGCCGAATCCCGTACCCAAGCCGTGTACGACGACAAGATCGCCTCCGACGCGGAGTTCAACGAGAGCCTGACGACCGCGGACAAATGGGCCGGACGAGCCATCGACATGGGCCTGTCCCGGTTCCCCGTCGCGGGCGATGCGGCCGGAATCATCATCGAGGACATCCGGGAGGCAGTGATCGAGCACTACACCCGCGATTCCAGTGAGCAGGCCGGGCAGGACCGCAGCGACTTCCTCGAGGATCAGCGGAGCAAGTCCGCAGATGCGATATATGACGCCACTTACCAGGCGGCCATCGAATCCGGAACCGATCCGGAGAACGCAAGGAGCCAGGCCGATTCGGCGGCCCGCGAAGTGCGGGTCGGCTACGGAATGGGCCGGCAGCGAGCAGGGAGCTGACGTGGAAGACAGTTCCGGGGGGACGACCCCGAGGAGCAAGGGCCACAAGGCTCTCGTCGTGGCCTTGGGTGCCCTCGTCGCCGCCGGGGCGGGAGTGGCGCTGTTCCTGCCGGACCAGAAGCCGCAGGTCGCCGTCCCGGACCGGGTCTGTCAGGGCACTGTGCCCGGTGAGCATGTGACGGCGTTCCTATCGCCTACCGGCGAACCGTTCGAGGAAGTGCGCTCGACCAACTTCGCCGCGGGCGCTTCTCAGGGACTCGGGACGTGCGAACTGTCGGCCGGGGGCCAGGATCTCGCGATCAGCTACCGTCGTATCCAGGACCCGGAATTCACCACCGAGACCGTTGCGCGCCATGCCTCCAGACCCGGCAATGCCCCGATCTCCCTGGGGTCGGCGACGGGCTATGTCGGCCGGTACAAGGCCGCGCTCTTCGCCCCTTGCCCCTATTCCGAGGGCAGGGACGATCTGCTGGAGGTCTCCATCCAGGTCGGGGAGACATCGGAGATCAAGGGGCGGACCGCGAGGGTGGAGGCCTCACAGCTGACGGCCGACGCAGCACGAGCAGTCGTCCGCCACGTGGTGGGCTGCGAGGGAGGCACGGAACTTCCGGACTCCACGCCGGAGTTCGACTGACGCCGACGCGATCGCCGCCATGGGCTGCTAAGCGAGGAGGAGGGGGCGGCCCGCGCGGGGAAGCGCAGCCCCCGCCCCCTCCCCCAAGCTCCTCAGCTCGGCAGCACCGGCAGCAGGTCCGGCAGGTGTCCGTCCGACGCCGTGGCCGCCGCGACGCGTTCGGGCGGGACCTCGCCGTAGAGCGTCGTCCGCGGACGGGACGGGCGGCCCGCCAGGTCGGCGATGGCCTTCAGGTCCTGGATGGAGCGGTACGAGCCGTAACTCGACCCCGCCATGCGGGAGATGGTCTCTTCCATCAGCGTGCCGCCCAGATCGTTCGCGCCCGAGCGGAGCATCTCCGCCGCACCCTCCGTGCCGAGCTTCACCCAGCTCGTCTGGATGTTCGTGATGTGCGGGTGGAGGAGGAGTCGCGCCATCGCCGTCACCGCACGGTTGTCGCGGTCCGTCGGCCCCGGGCGGGCGATGCCCGCCAGGTAGACCGGGGCGTTGGTGTGGATGAAGGGGAGCGTGACGAACTCCGTGAACCCGCCCGTCTCCTGCTGGAGTCGGGCCAGTGTGCGGAAGTGGCCGAGCCAGTGCCGGGGCTGGTCGACATGCCCGTACATCATCGTCGAGGACGAGCGCAGGCCCACCTCGTGCGCCGTCCTGATGACCTCCAGCCAGGTGGCCGTGGGCAGTTTGCCCTTCGTGAGGACCCAGCGGACCTCGTCGTCCAGGATCTCCGCCGCCGTCCCGGGGATCGAGTCGAGTCCCGCTTCCTTGGCGGCGGTCAGCCAGTCGCGGATCGACATGCCGGTGCGGGTGGCCCCGTTGACGACCTCCATGGGGGAGAACGCGTGGACGTGCATACCGGGGACGCGCTCCTTCACCGCCCGCGCGATGTCGAAGTACGCCGTCCCGGGCAGGTCCGGGTGGATCCCGCCCTGCATGCAGACCTCGACCGCCCCGACGTCCCACGCCTGCGCCGCCCGGTCCGCGACCTGGTCCAGGGAGAGGGTGTACGCGTCGGCGTCCGTGCGGCGCTGGGCGAAGGCGCAGAAGCGGCAGCCGGTGTAGCAGACGTTGGTGAAGTTGATGTTCCGCGTGACGATGTACGTGACCTCGTCGCCGACCACGTCCCGGCGCAGCGCGTCCGCGATCCGGCACAGCTCGTCCAGCGCCGGGCCGTCCGCGTGGAGCAGGGCGAGGGCCTGGTCGTCGGTGAGCTTCGTCGGGTCGTCGGCGGCCTGGCTCAGCGCCTGGCGTACGTCGGCGTCGATCCGGGACGGGACCATCCCGGGGGCCGCCGCCTCGCGGAGCGCCTCCCAGTCCCCGTACACCTCGTCGAAGTCGTCACGGCGGTCGCCCGTGCGGCCCTCGGTGTCGATGGTGGCGTGCAGGTCGGTGCGGCCGGAGGAGGTGAACCCCTCGTCCGGCTCCTGCCAGGGCAGGCCGGTGGGCAGTGCGCCTTCCCGGGCGAGGCCCGTCTCCGGGTCGGCCAGGGCGCGGACGTGCGGGAGGAGCCGGGGGTCGAGCCACGGCTCGCCGCGCTGGATGAACTCCGGGTAGATCGTGAGGCGTTCGCGGAGCTGGAAGCCCGAGTCCGCCGTCTTCCGGGCCAGTTCGTCGATGTGCGGCCAGGGGCGCTCGGGGTTGACGTGGTCGGGGGTGAGCGGCGAGACCCCGCCCCAGTCGTCGATGCCCGCCCCGATGAGGAGCGCGTACTCGGCGTCCACCAGGTTCGGCGGGGCCTGGATGCGGGCGGAGGGGCCGAGGATGTGCCGGGCCACGGCGATGGCGGCGGCCAGCTCCTCCAGCTCGGCGTCGGGCATCCCGCGCATCGCCGTGTCCGGCTTGGCGCGGAAGTTCTGCACGATGACTTCCTGGATGCCGTGGTAGGCGCGGGCCGTCTTCCGCAACTCGAACAGGGAGTCGGCGCGCTCCTCGTACGACTCGCCGATCCCGATCAGGATGCCGGTGGTGAAGGGGACGTTGGAGCGTCCCGCGTCCTCCAGCACCCGCAGCCGTACGGCCGGTTCCTTGTCCGGCGAGCCGTGGTGCGGGCCGCCCGGCTCGGACCACAGGCGGGTCGCCGTCGTCTCCAGCATCATCCCCATCGAGGGGGCGACCGGCTTGAGGCGCTGGAGGTCGGTCCAGGTCATGACGCCCGGGTTGAGGTGGGGCAGCAGGCCCGTCTCCTCCAGGACCCGGATCGCCATGGCGCGTACGTACGCGAGGGTGTCGTCGTACCCCTCCGCCTCCAGCCACTCCCGCGCCTCCGGCCACCGGTCCTCGGGGCGGTCGCCGAGCGTGAACAGGGCTTCCTTGCAGCCCATCGCCGCACCCTCGCGGGCGATTTTCAGCACCTCGTCGGGGGACAGGAACATCCCGTGGCCCGCGCGGCGCAGCTTTCCGGGGACGGTGACGAAGGTGCAGTAGTGGCACCGGTCGCGGCAGAGGCGGGTGAGCGGGATGAAGACCTTGCGGGAGTACGTGATCACGCCCGGCCGGCCCGCGGCCTCCAGGCCCGCGTTCCGGACGCGGGCGGCGGACGCGGCCAGATCCTTCAGGTCGTCGCCGCGCGCCTGGAGCAGGACGGCGGCCTCGGTCGCATCGAGGGCGACACCGTCACGGGCGCGTTTGAGCGCGCGCCGCATGGCGTTGGAGGTGGGACGTCCGCTCTGAGGGTCGGGATCGGGATCGGTCATGAACCGAGCATACGAGCGAGGCGCCCGCTCCGGATCAGGGCCTCGGTGGAGACCCCGCAGGCCGGGAGGTGGCCGTGGTCACCCGTGCGGGCCGACTCACCCGGACGTTCACCGGTGGACGGCCTCCGCGCGCCTAAGGTCGGGACGATGATGGAAACGATCGTCCTCGACATCGGCGAAACCCTCGTACGCGACGACCGGCACTGGGCGTCCTGGGCCGACTGGCTCGGCGTACCACCCCACACGCTCGGGGCACTGGTGGGCGCGGTCGTCGCCCAGGGCCGCGAGGCCACGGACGCGCTGCGGATCCTGCGGCCCGGCATGGACGTCGAGGCGGCCTGCCGCGCGCGGGCCGCCGCCGGGCGCGGGGAACACCTCGACGAGTCGGACCTCTACCAGGACGTCCGGCCCGCACTGGGCGAACTGCGCTCCGCGGGCGTGCGGGTCGTGGTGGCGGGGGACGGCACGGTCCGGGCCGGGGAGTTGCTGCGGGCGCTGGACCTGCCCGCCGATCTGGTGGTCACCGCCGACGAGTGGGGCGTGCGCAAGCCGGACCCGGAGTTCTTCGCGCGGGTGGCGGAGGCGTCCGGCGCGGCCCCGGAGGCGACGCTGTACGTGGGCGACCACCCGGCCGACGACCTGTTCCCGGCCGCCGCGGCGGGGCTGCGGACGGCGCATCTGCGGCGCGGACCGTACGGGCACTGGTGGGCGGACCACCCGGACGTGGTGGAGACGGCGGACTTCCGTATCGACGCGTTGACGGAGTTGGCGGGGCTGGCGGGGTCGGCGGAGCCGGCGGGCTCCGGTGGTACGTCCTCGGGTCCGGCCTCCGTGGAGCCGGACGCACCGGCGGCCCGGGACGCGGCGGAGGACTCGTGCGCACCCGCGGCCCAGGACACCGCGACAGCCCCGGACGCCTCGAAGGACGAGGGCCTGAAGGTCGTGCGGCGGGGAGCGCTGAGGTCGGTTCGCTAGCTCGCCAGAGGGTGCCCCCGCACTCCCCCGCACCCGGTCAAGGGCGACCGGGCGGCGAGGGCCGCGACCGGGCGGCGGCTGCGGTCGGGCGGCGGGGCACAGACCCTCGGCTGTGCGAGGGGGCGTCCGTCGCTCCAGCGGTGCGGCTAGCGGAACAGGTGGGGATGCTGCCGGGCCAGGTCTTGTGTGATGGCTTCGTCGGTGGGATCGGTGATGTCCCAGCTGTGGCCGGGTGGGTGTCCGGCGAAGAGTCCGCATGCGTGGTCGGTGTCCCGGGGGTCGAGGGCTGCGCACCAGGAATGCGGCAGGAGCCGGGCCCGGTGCGTGTGCCAGTGGGCCCAGACGGCGCTTCCCGGCCGTCCGCCCTCGTCCCAGAGCATGGTGGCGTGGTCGCCGTCGTGGTGCTCGCCGAGTTCGCAGAGGATGTGTCCGGCCTCCGGGCGGTGGTGGCCGGGGGCCGCCGTCAGGGCGAGGACGTGCGCCGGGGGCGGCAGCAGGGCGATGGCGGTGCACTGGTTCATGGGGTGCGGGGTCACCCTTCGGGGGAGTCGTCGGTGGTGAGGTGCTGTGCGAGCAGGTCGCCGAGCGGGTCGGTCACGTCCCAGGAGTGGGGCGGGGTGTGGTGGTCGGCGTAGGCGCAGCGCTGGAGGGGGCCGGAGTCGAGGTGGCGCAGGACGGCGGGGCACCAGGGGGCGAGGGTGGTGCGGTGGGTGCGGTCGGGTGCGCTGCCGGTCCAGAAGAACCACAGGGCCGGTGCGTCGGGTGTCCGGCCCGGGATGAGGTGGGCGGCGTGTTCGGGGTGCCGGTCGTCGTGCGTGCCGAGTTCGCACAGGACGTAGGGCTCGGGGTTGTCGGGGGTGTCCGTCCCGGGGGCCGTGAGGCGTGCCACGGCGTCGGGCGGCAGCAGCGTGACGGCGGTGCACTGGAGCACGGGAGTCAACTCCGTTTCGTGGCAGGGGTTTACCGGTCGGCGGGCGAGCCGCGCCATCCTGCGAGGGTCAGGCTCAGTCCGACGGCGGGGTCGAGCACGGTGAACAGGGCGGGGAACCCGGCCTCCAGGGCCCGTATCGCATGGTCCTGGCACGGGCCGTGGGTGGCCCAGCGGCGCAGCGCTTCGGGGGCGTGCGCCCCGTGGAAGCGGACCGTCCGTACGTCGCCGGCCGGCAGCCGTACGGGCTCGGGTGCGAGGGGCAGCCCGTGGCTGTTGGCCAGGCGCAGGGCCTGGCGCCGGAGCCAGAGGAGGGCAAGCCGCCGGTTCCGTACGGTGACCCCGCCGAGCGAGGCGGACCGCTGACCGTCGGAGACGGTGACCTCGGCGGCGTACCCGGTGACGCGCCGCGTCATGTGGACGGCCCGGGTTCGCCGTGCAGGATCAGCGCCCGCAACCGGTCGGCCGCCGCCTGGACCTCAGCGACGACGGCGGCGCGGTTGGCGAAACGGTCCCGGATGGCCGCGTCCAACTCGGCGCAGAACAGCGCTCGGTAGGCCGGATCGGACTCGATGCGCACGAGTTCGGCGAGGGGGTGCGGGTGGGGGCGCGGGTTCACAGGACCTCGCCCCGGCTGCGGGCGTTGAGCCGTGCGGTACGGGCGCGGAGCTGCTCCATCAGGAGCGCGGGGCGCAGGTGGCGGGGCTCGGCCTCCCACTCCGCGCCGCCCCCGACGGGCCTCAGGGACCAGTAGGGGCCGGCGGCCCCCCGGAACTCGCCCACACGGTCGGCGCGGCTGGTGTCGACCATGAGGGTTCCGGGGGCGGGAAGACCAGAGGGTTCCTGGATATTCGGGCACACGTTCTCGCCGTCCATCGATCGCTCCTCTCCGTAGCTGTTCGGCTACCGGGGCGATTCAGCGTGACCTAGGGTCGATACGTCTTCAACCTGCGAGTTTTGCTCAGAGAGTTAGGGCTTCGGCATGGTGAATCGCAAGCAGCTCGATCCCGAGGACCCGGATGCTTCCTTCGGGTTGCAGTTGAGGCAGGCCAGAGATGCGCGTGGCTGGACGCAGGATGAGTTAGCCGGTCGCATGGGGTGCTCGGGGACGCATATCTCGGCCGTGGAAACTGGTCGGCGTTCTCCGACTCCACGCTTCGCGAGAAGTGTTGACAGGGCGCTGGGGACCGGCGACAAGTTCAGCCGCATGGTCCAGGCGATGAAGGACCTGACCTTGCTGGAGGGCTTCCCGGAGTACGTGAGGTACGAAGGCCGGGCGGTGGAGATCAGGCTCTACGAAGTCGGCATCATCCCTGGGCTGTTGCAGACCCCGGAGTACGCGCGGGTCCTGGCCGACAGTGCCGTACGGCGGGGAGCGATCACACCGGAGCAGGCCGATGACCGTGTGTCCTACCTGGCGGAGCGCCAAGCGGCCCTGGTGCGGCCGAATCCGCCCATGCTCTTCGTCACCATGGACGAAAGCTGCATTCGCCGCCCGGTGGGAGGCCCCGCCGTCATGAACGCCCAGCTGGACCGGCTGATGGAATTGGCCGAACTGCCCAACACACTGCTTCAGGTGGCTCCGTACGAGATCGGAGAGCAGAGGACGTTCGATCTGCCGGTCAACATCCTGACGCTGCCGGACCGGTCAGTGGTCTGCTACGCCGAGTCGCAGACTCAGGGGCATCTTGACCGGGAAAGCTCGTTCGTCCTCCCCATGTTGACGGCCTACCATCAGCTTCAGGGCGCGTCGCTGTCGCAGACGGCGTCGGTGGCCAAGATCAGCCAGCTGCGAAAGGGCACCCCGTGACGACCGAATCCCCCCGATGGTTCACGTCCTCGTACAGCAACAACGGCGGCAACTGCGTCGAGGTCGCCGCCGACCTCACCGCCACGCACGGCATCGTCCCCGTCCGTGACTCCAAGGTCGTCGACGGCCCCGTGGTCACCGTCCCCGCCACCGCCTTCGCCGCGTTCGTCGCAGGCGTACGGAGCGGGACGTTCGACACCCTCTGACACACGGAACAGCAAGATGCCCCACCGTGCACGCCAGGTGGGGCATCTTGCTGCTCGGCCGCC
Source organism: Streptomyces sp. YPW6 (assembly GCF_018866325.1). Lineage (NCBI taxonomy): Bacteria > Bacillati > Actinomycetota > Actinomycetes > Kitasatosporales > Streptomycetaceae > Streptomyces > Streptomyces sp. YPW6. The sequence goes on along the minus strand of NZ_CP076457.1, from coordinate 4,446,900 downwards.
CGTCTCCAGAACGGGCACGGCTCAGTCCCCCAGCACCGCCTGCATCACGCTCTTCGCGATCGGGGCGCCGAGGCGGCCGCCCGAGATGTCCGAGCGGGAGATGTCCATGTCGGTCGGGTCGATGAACACCGCGACCGCCACCGAGCGGCCGTCGTCCTTCTTGCCGTAGCTGACGAACCAGCCGTACGGGACCTTGTCGCGGACATCCACACCGCGCTGGGCGGTGCCCGTCTTGCCGCCGACCGTGACACCGTCGATCAGGGCGCGCTGGGCGCTGCCCTCCTTCGCGGTGTGCTCCATCATCTCCTGGACCTTCTTCGCCGTCTCCGGCGAGACGGCCTGGCTCATCTCCATCGGCTCGTTCTTCTCCAGCGTGGAGAGGTCCGGGCCGCGCAGTTCGTCGACGATGTAGGGCTGCATCAGCTTGCCGTCGTTGGCGAGGGCCGCCGTGACCATCGCCATCTGCATCGGGGTGCTGGTCAGACTGCCCTGGCCCATGCCCGTGAGAGCCGTGCCGGGCTTGTCGAGCTTCTCCGGGTAGAGGCTCTTCGTGGCGAGCATGTCGCCGAACTCCTCCGCGTACACGTCCTCGTTGAAGCCGAACTTCTCCGCCGTCTCCCGCATCCGTTCATCGCCCAGTTCGGCGGCGGCGTCGAGGAAGACGTTGTTGCAGGAGTACTGCATGGCGGTCTTCATCGAGGCCTTGTCGCACACGGCGTCACCCGCCTCGCTGCCGATCTTGTTCGAGGAGAGCGGCAGCGGGTACGGCGAGACGGCGTCCGTGCGGGCGTCCACATCGGTGACCACGCCGTGCTCCAGCGCCGCCGCGGCCGTGAGGATCTTGAAGGTGGAGCCCGGCGGGTACGTTTCGCGCAGCGGGCGGTTGGCCAGCGGCTTGCCCTTCTTCTTCTCCAGCGCGGTGAAGCGGTCGCTCTCCTTGAAGGAGATGCCGGCGAAGACCTCGGGGTCGTACGAGGGCGTGGAGACCAGCGACAGCACCTTTCCGGTGCTCGGGTCCAGGGCGACCACCGCGCCGCGGGCGCCCAGGTCCGTCAGCCCCTTGTAGGCGGCCTTCTGCGCCTTGGCGTCGATCGTGGTGATCACGTCACCGCCGCGCCGGGGCTGACCGGTCAGGACGTCCTTGGCGTGCCGGAAGGCGAAGCGGTCGTCCTGGCCGCTGAGGACGCTGTCGTAGGTCCGCTCCAGCAGCGAGGTGCCCCGGGACTGGGAGGCGTACCCGGTGACGGGCGCGTACATCGGACCGTTCTTGTAGGTCCGGATGAACGCGTAGTCCCGGCTGTCGGTCTCCTTCGACCCGGTGATCGCCTTGCCGCCGACGATGATGTCGCCGCGCGGGGTGGAGAACCGCTCGAACCTCACCCGGGCGTTGTGCTCGTGCTGCGCCAGCTCCTGGCGGTCGACGTGCTGGAGCCAGTTCGCCCGCAGCAGCAGGGCCAGCACCAGCAGCCCGCAGAAGATGGCTATGTGCCGCAACGGCCTGTTCATTCCACTCCCCACCCGGGCGGGCCTGCGGCCCGCGTATAGCGATCCCCGGTGAACAAGGATGCCCTGTACCCCGGCGCGGTTGCACCGCTGGCCCCTGGGAGGCCTTTCTCACAGGTACGCGGCGTACGCGTCCAGGGTCCGCAGCACCTCCGGTTCGTCCGCCGAGGGCAGCTGGAGCACGACCTCCCCGATGCCCAGCTCCGCGTAGTGGGCGAGCTTCCCGGGGCTCGGCAGGACCGCGTACGGAACCACCTGGAGGCCCTTCGGGTCACGCCCGGCCTCCTCCCAGGCCGCCCGCAGCTTCGGCAGGGACTCGGTGAGGCCCCCGCCGCCGATGGGCAGCCAGCCGTCCGCGTACTGGGCGATGTGCGTGAACAGCTTCGGGCCCGCCCCGCCGCCGATCAGCGTGCGCGGGCCGTTGACCGGGCCGCGGGGCCGCTGGACCGGCTTCGGGTGCGCCTCGCTCGGCTGGACCGACCCGAACGCCCCCGCGTACCCGGCCGGCTCGTCCGCCCACAGGGCCCGCATCAGCGCCATCCGGTCCCGGACGCGGTCCCGGCGCGTCGGCCAGTCCACCCCGTGGTCGGCGGCCTCCTCGACGTTCCAGCCGTAGCCGACGCCGAGGGTGAACCGGCCGCCGGAGAGGTTGTCCAGGGTGGCCGCCTGCTTGGCGAGGTCGATCGGGTCGTGCTGGGCGACCAGCGTGATGCCGGTGCCCAGGGCCAGGCGCTCGGTGACGGCGGCGGCCTGGCCGAGGGCGACGAACGGGTCCAGCGTGCGGCCGTACTCGCGGGGCAGCTCGCCGCCCATCGGGTACGGCGTGCGGCGGCTCACCGGAATGTGCGTGTGCTCGGGCAGGTACAGCCCGCCGAACCCCCGCTGCTCCAGCTCGCGCGCGAGCCTGACCGGGGTCACCGTCTCGTCGGTGAGGAAGATCGTGGTGGAAATCCGCATCGAAGCCGCCTCCGTGACACTCCGTGGTCGCCGCCGTCGTCTCGCTCGGCGTCCTGTACGTCGTCCTGCTGTCCTCTACGTCGTCCTGCTGCTCTGCCGCCCTGCTGTCCCGCTGTTCTTCTGTCTGTCCTTCTGTCCTTACTGTCTGTCCTTCTGCCCTGCTTACGTCGTCCCTCTGTACGTCGTCCCTGCGAAGCGCCAACGTAAGCCGTATGCCGTCGAAATCCGAGACCGTGTCGGCCATGAACGCCACCACGAACACCGCCATGAACCGGCGCGGCCTCCTCGCGGCGACCGCGGCCACCGGCTTAACCTTGGCCCCCGTGAGCTTCGCCCGAGCCGAGGACCGTCCCGGTCCCGAGGGTCTCCACCGCACCCGGACCGTGCGTGGGACGCTGCCCGTCGGAGCACCCGACTACGTGTACCTCCCGGTCGACGTCCCGCGCGGGGTGGCCGAGCTCGCCGTCTCCTACGCGTACGACAGGCCGCCCGTCCCGCCCGGCACCCAGGGCAACGCACTCGACATCGGCCTCTTCGACGAACGCGGAACGGCCCTCGGCGGGCGCGGCTTCCGGGGCTGGTCCGGCGGGGCGCGCACCTCGTTCTTCGTCCGGTCCGACGCCGCCACGCCCGGCTATCTCCCCGGTCCCGTACGCCCCGGGACCTGGCACATCGCCCTGGCCCCCTACACCGTCGCCCCCGAGGGCCTCCCGTACGAGGTGACGATCACCCTCCGTTTCGGCGAGGCGGCCCCCGCCCCCGCACCGGCCCACCCGCCCGAGCGGGCCAAGGGGCGCGGCCGGGCCTGGTACCGGGGCGACTGCCACGTCCACTCCGTCCACTCCGACGGGCGGCGCACCCCGGCCGAGGTCGCGGCCGCCGCGCGGGCCGCCGGGCTCGACTTCATCAACAGCAGCGAGCACAACACCACCTCCGCGCACGCCGCGTGGGACGGGCTGTGGGGCGACGACCTGCTGATCCTGACCGGCGAGGAGATCACCACCCGCAACGGGCACGTGCTCGCCGTCGGCACCGATCCGGGCGTCTTCGTCGACTGGCGCTACCGGGCCCGCGACCACCGCTTCGGCCGGTACGCGCACCAGGTCCGCCGGGCGGGCGGACTCGTCGTGCCCGCCCATCCGCACGCCACCTGCATCGGCTGCGCCTGGAAGTTCGGCCTCGCGGAGGCGGACGCGGTGGAGGTGTGGAACGGGCCCTGGACGCCGGACGACGAGGTCGCTCTCGCCGCGTGGGACAACACGCTGGTGGCCGCCGTACGGGACAGAAGCGACGGCGACGGCCGGCCGGGGCGCTGGCTTCCCGCGATGGGCAACAGCGACGCCCACCGCGAGCCGGACCGGGTGGGCCACCCGCAGACCGTCGTCCTGGCCGAGTCGCTGTCGCGGCGGGCGGTCCTCGCGGGCATCCGGGCGGGCCGCTCCTACCTCGCCGAGTCCGCCGCCCTGAGCCTCTCCTTCGCCGCCGTGGACGGGCGCGGCCGGCACGCGGGCATCGGCCGGCGGCTGCGGGCGGCGGCCGCCGCGCCCGTGACCGTCCGGCTGGAGGTGTCGGGGGCGGCCGCCGGCTGCACGGTACGCCTGGTCACCGACCAGGGGGTCCTGCTGACCACCCCGCTGCCCGCCTCGGGCGCGGGCGTGGTGGAGTGGCGTACGACCCCCGCCCACGCCGCGTACGTGCGCGCCGAGGTCCGGCACGCCCCGTCCGTTCCGGGGCTGCCGGGCGCGTTCGCGGCGCTCACCAATCCGGTCTTCCTCGACGCGGACGCCGGTACGGCGGGCTGAGGAGCGGGAAGGGTCGAAGCACGGGCGGCCACGAGGCCGGGCGGAGAGGAGCGGGCATGGGACCGGGAGTGGGGCCGGGACGGGGGCTGGGGTACTTCCTGTTGCCCGCGGGCGGCGCGCTGAGCCTGACCGGCGTCGTCACCGGCAGCGGCACGCTGATCAGCCTGAGCTGGATCATGTGGGTGCTCGGGATCCTGCTGGTCCTGGGGAACCGCTACCGCCGCCCCGCCGATCCGCGCGAGCTGGCGGCGGCGGCCGCCGCCGGGGACGCGCGGGCGGTGCGGAGGCTGCGGACGCTCGCCCTGACCGCACGGGCCGAGGGCCGTCCCGACACGGCCGAGCGGCTGCTGCGGCAGGCGGTGAAGGCCGGTGACACGGAGTCGATGTGGGAGCTGGGCCGCCTGGTCGAGCAGCGCGAGGGCCTGGCGGCGGCGCGGCCGTGGTTCCGGATGGCGGCGGAGCGCGGGCACGCGGTGGCCAAGCGGCTGTTCCGGCCGGGCGGCGCCCTGCACCCGGACGGGGCGGAGGACCCGGCGCCGTAGGGCCGGGTGCGGCCCTACGGTCCGGCGGGGGCGGGTCCGTCCCCGCCCCCGTGCGAGCGGTTCCCGTTACGCCAGTCCCAGCGCCGCCCGCGTCAGGAACGCGAGCCGGGCCGTCTTCTCCGGCTTCCGGATCTCCGGGCCCAGCTCGAACCCGACCCGGACCATCCGGGCGATCGCCTTGTCGTTGCGGGCGTCCGGTTCCACGACGACCCTCAGGTGGGCGGGGTCGCTGAAGACGTAGCCGATGAACGCGGCGAGCAGGGCCTCCGTGTACCCCTTCACCGCTCCCTCGCCCTCGGCGGGCGCGATCAGCAGGTGGACGCCGAAGTCCCCGGGCTGGACGTCGTAGCACTCGCCGACCGGGTCGGCGTCGGGCTCGTACGTCTGGAAGAGCGCGGCCGGAACCCCGTCGCGCAGGGCGAGGTAGGCGTGGTGCGTGGGGAGCGAGTCGACGAACGCGTAGATCTCGCGGACCTGTTCACGGGTGTGGTCGGCCATGCCCCAGAAACGGGCCCGTTCCTCGGTGACCCAGCCGTGCAGCAGCTCGGCGTCGGCCGCCGGGTCGACGGGGACCAGGCGGACGGTGCCGAAGCCCTCGATCTTCTGGTCGTGGACGGCCGGGCGCAGGGCGGGCGCGACAGGTTCGGCGACGGTCATGGCGGGGTTCTCCTCGGGGTGGTGCGACGTGCGGTGCAGCAGGTTCCAGTCCGTGACGACCGGGGCGAGCGCGCCCCGGACCCACAGGGGGGTCTGGTCGCGGTGGTGGGCGGACCCGGGGACGCCGGACGCGCCGAAGGGGACCGCCCACCGGCTGTCCTCGCGGCGGGCCAGGTCCCAGACGTAGCGGGCGGCCGGCCCCCGGGCGAACAGGTCGGTGATGCCGGGGACGCTGGAGGTGGACAGCACGCAGTCGTGGTCGCCCGCGACCCCGGGCCGGATCGCCTCCGCGTCGGGGCCGTCGGACGTGAGGTCCGGCAGGGCCTGCCAGGGGGACAGCCGGTGGAGCTCGCCCCAGGGGGCGGGCGGGGTCTCCTCGGCGGTCGCGGCGACGGCCTCGGCCGCCGCCGCGACGAGCGCCACCCGGTCGTCGTCCGGCAGGAGTCCGACGGTGAGCAGGCTCTCCAGGGCGTAGCCGATCCGGGGGACGGCGGCGAGCCAGGGGCGGAAGAGGGCGGGGTAGGCGGGCGAGCGCCAGGGGTCGTCGTCGCCCGTGACGCCCTGCAGCGCCGGGTGGGCGGCCAGCCGGTGGACGACGTCGGTGCGCAGGCGGGCGTAGAGGGTCGCGTCGGTGCTGTCCGCGTCCATGTGGCGGTCCCAGCTCAGCAGCCGGTCCCGGAGCCGGCCGGCGGCGGGGCCGAGGCCCGAGGTCCGGGCGAGCAGGGACAGCAGCGGGCGGGAGGAGGCGAGCAGGGTGTCGGTGTGGACGGCGGCCTGGGCGTCGGGGGTCCAGTCGCTGCCCGCGCCGAGCAACTCCCCGATCCGGCGGGCCCGGTGCGGGGGTGCGAACTCGACGCCGAGCGGGGCGGCGAGCCCGCGCTCGTTCGCCATCACCGCGATCCCGCGCGCGTTCGCCGTCGCCGCGATCCCGCGCTCGTTCGCCGTCGCCGCGATTCCGCCGGGGCGGTCGGGGCCCTCGGAGGCCCCGGATTCGGTGCAGCCGCCGGTGCCCTCCGGGCCGGCGGCGCCCTCGGGGTCGCCCGAGGCCGCGAAGCCACCGGGGCCCCCGGCGTCGTCGGAGCCGTCGACCTCGGTACGGGGCAGGGGGACGGTCTCTCCCTCGCGCCAGGCGTACGCCGGGTCCTCGGCGGGGACGACCCGCAGCCGGTTGGCGTACGGGCGCACCGGGACGTGCCCGGCGACCCGGTGCAGGGTGGACCCGGCGGTGTCGGCGGCCAGGACCACGTTGACGGGTTCGACCCAGCGGTCGAGGGCGGTGTCGACATCGGCGACCGTACGGGCCCGGAGCAGCGCGGGCAGCGCGTCGAAGCCGAGCTCGCCGGTGACGCGGGGCGGGTAGCGCAGGCTGATGAAGGTCCCCTCGGCGGCCCCGCCGGTGCGGGAACGGCCTTCCGTCGCGGGCTCATCACCCCCGGAACGGACGTCCCCGACAGGTTCACCGCCCCCGGGGCGGACGCCCCGGGCAGGCTCACCGCGAGCGGAACGGACGCCCTCAGCAGGCTCGGCGGGCCCGGAGCGGGCGTCCTCGGCGGTTCCACCGGCCCCGGGGCGGGCCTCTTCGGTGTCTTCCCCGGTCCGGGGGTCGCTTCCGATGATCACCGGACCCCGGTCCGTCTCGATCACCTCGACCTGCTCCGGGTCCGCCCCCGCCACCTCGATCGTCTCGGTGTGGGCGTGGGCGCGGTACCAGCCGTCCGGGCCGAGCGCCTCCACTCCGCCGTCCGGGGTGCGGCGCAACCGCTCCCGGTAGAGGTCCTGGTAGTCGGCCATGGCGTTGGTGATCGCCCAGGCGACGTGCCCGGTGTGGCCGAAGTGGGCGATGCCGGGGATGCCGGGGACCGCGAGGCCGACGACGTCGAACTCGGGGCAGGCCAGACGGATCTGCTGGTAGACGCCGGGGTCCTCGATGAAGCGGTGCGGGTCGCCCGCCAGGAGCGGGGCCCCGCTGGCGGTGCGGGCGCCGGTGAGCAGCCAGCCGTTGCTGCCCGCCGTGCCGGGGCCGTCGGTGGCGAAGAGGGTCATCAGGTCCTCGCCGAGCCGGCGGGCCACCTCTTCGCGCCAGAGCTTGGTCGGGAACCCCGCGAACAGGATGTGCGTGGAGAGCCAGACGCCGAGCGGGGTCCAGGGCTCCCAGCGGCCGGGCGCCAGGCCCACGGCGGCGAATTCGGGCGTCCGGCCGGCCCCTTCGGCGAGGCCCTCGTTGACGCCGTCGACGTACGCCGTCACCCAGGCGGCGGTCTCGGGTGCGAGGCGGTCGAAGCAGCGGCGGGCGGTGTCGGCGATCCGGGCCCGCCGCACGAACCGGTCCCACTCGACGGCCTCCGGGCCGAGGTGGGAGGCGCTGGTGCCGAGCACCCGGTGCCGTTCGGTCTCCAGCTGCCAGGCCCGGTCGAGGGCGGTCGCACGGCCCTGGGCACGGGCCAGGGTGAGCGCGTCGGCGGCCCGCAGGTGGGGTATCCCCCAGTCGTCGTGGAAGACCTCGTAGCCGCCGGATTCCGCCCCCGGCGCCCGGTCCCGCACCCGGCCGGGCGCCTCGTCCGGCCCCTCGGCCGGTCCCGCGCCGGATCTCTCGCTGTCGACGTCAGCGGTCATCGCCCTGCCCATCTTCCGATCCCGGTGGTTTTCAGCCACTCCCCCTGCACCGAGATTTAGGTTAGCCTAACCTAAAAGCAACGCTCAGGCAGTGGGTCGGGGCGGCAGGAGAGGGTGGGGAGCACCGTGGGGCATGGCTGGGAAGGCGTCGTTCTCAAACTGTTCCGGGGGCGGGATTTCACGTTCACCGTGACCGGCGCCGAGCAGGTCACCGAACGCTTCCGCCGGGTGCACCTGACCGACGGCGGGCTGCTCGCCGCGACCGGCGGGGCGCACCCCACGATGTGGGTGCGGCTCTGGTTCGAGAAGGCCGGCAAGCCGCATCAGCGCGCCTTCACCCTGGTGGACCCGGACCCCGAGGCCGGGACCTTCAGCCTGGAGTTCGCTCTCCACGAGGGCCCCGCCTGCGACTGGGCACGCGGCGCCCGGCCCGGCGACACGATCGAGGCGACGCTCCAGGGGACCGGGTTCACGCTGCCCGACCCGGCGCCGAAGCGCCTCTTCGTGATCGGTGACGCGGCGGCGCTGCCCGCGATCAACTCCCTGCTGGACGCGGTCCCTTCGACCCCGGCGACGATCTGGTTCGAGACCGCGCACGAGGAGGACCGGAAACTGCCCTTCCGTCTCGACGAGGCCCATCACACCCTGCACCACGTGGAGCGCCGCGAGGCCGGTGCGCACCTGGTCTCCGAGGTGAAGGCGGCCCTGCCGGAGGCACTGGGCGCGGACCACTCGGACGCGTACGTCTGGGTCGCCTGCGACACGTCGACGACCCGGGCGCTGTCGGCGTACCTGCGCAAGGAGCTGGGCCTGCCCAAGGACCGGGTGAACGCGCTGGGCTACTGGCAGCCGTAGCCCGGCGACGTCGCACCGCGCGGAGACCTCAGTCCTCGACCACGAGGGCCGGGGTCTCCTTCGTGAGCACCTCGCCCCGGAAGAACGCCGGGCTGCGGCGCCCCATCGCGACCATCAGCACCGCACCGAGGAGCAGCAGCCCCACCCCGATGACGAACACCGAGCCGACCCCGAGGACCGAGGAGCCGGACCCGTACGCCGGGTCCCACATGTCGTAGAGGGTCTTGGCGAAGACGGCGGCGAGCAGGATGCCGCCGAGCAGCGGGAAGAGGCCCTTGAAGACCAGGTCGCGGGCGGAGCGGGTCAGTTCGGCCCGGAAGTACCAGGCGCAGGCGAAGGCGGTCAGCGCGTAGTAGAAGCAGATCATGAGGCCGAGGGCGTAGATGGTGTCGATCAGCACGTGCTCGCTGACCAGCGTCATCACGGTGTAGAAGACCCCGGTTCCGATGCCCGCCACGACCGTCGCCCGGCCGGGCGTCTTGAAGCGGGGGTGGACCTTCGCGTACGACGCGGGCATCGCCTCGTACGTCGACATCGCCAGGACCGTGCGGGCCACCGGGATGAACGTGGTCTGGAGGCTGGCGGCGGCCGAGGCGAGGACGGCGACGAAGAGCAGCACGCCGAGTCCGGAGCCCATGACCGGTCCGGCCAGGGCGGCGAAGACGTTCTCGCCGGTCTCCGGGTTGGCGAGGCCGAGGCCGGTGGTGCCGGAGCCGACGGCCATCTGGGCGGCGACGGCGGTGGCCAGGTAGGAGCCGACCAGGACGACCATGGCGACGAGCGCGGCCCGGCCGGGGGTCTGGCGGCTGCCGGCGGTCTCCTCGTTGGTGGTCAGACAGGTGTCCCAGCCCCAGAACATGAAGATGGAGAGGGAGAGTCCGGCCGTGAAGGCGGCGAAGGACTGGACGGCGAAGGGGTTGAGCCAGGACCAGGAGAAGTCGAGGGAGGTGGCGAAGTCCGCGCCGCCGCTGCCCGCCTTGTTCACGGCCATCGTCACGAACAGCGCGAGAACGGCGAGCTGGAGGGCCACCAGGGTGTACTGGATGCCCTTGGTGGCGGTCATCCCCCGGTAGCTGATGGCGGTGGCGGCGGCGATCAGGACGAGACAGGTGCCGATGTGGACGAGCTTGCTGTCGTCCAGGGCGGCGACCGACGGGTTGCCCGTGACCTCGCCCGCCAGCAGCCAGAAGAACGAGGTGGCGACGCCCGCCAGGTTGGACAGGACGATGATCGTCGCGATGACCAGTCCCCAGCCGCACATCCAGCCGACGCGCGGGCCGAAGGCCTTCACCGTCCAGGTGAAGGAGGTGCCGCAGTCCGGCATGGCCTTGTTCAGCTCGCGGTAGGCGAAGGCGACGAGCAGCATCGGCAGGAAGCCGGCGAGGAAGATGGCGGGCATCTGCACGCCGACCTCTCCGGCGGTGGAGCCGAGGGTGGAGGTCAGGCAGTAGACGGGCGCGACGGTGGAGATGCCGATGACGGCGCTGCCCACGAGCCCGACGGAGTTGCCGCCGAGCCCCTTGCCGCGCACGTCGCCACCGCCACTGCCACCGTCGGCCGGGGAGCTTCCCCGTACCGTGTCTCCGGCCCGTGGCCGCGCGTCCAGCTGAGTCATGAGGAGGACGCTATGCGCTGCGATATCCACATCCGGAGCGTGAGACTCCAACGTCTCAACCTTGGATACAGCGAGCACTATTGCGCCAACACTTCATGAATTCAAGGTCACTTCCGCGTGAAGACTTGCAATCCATGCCATGCGACCAAGCGTGACGCCGTACGGTAACCGTAGCCCTGTCCGTTTTGGGTAGGTTCAAAATTTTCCCGCGGCGCTCGGCCGCGGGTCTATCCGGGCCACACGATCGCCTGTGTCTCGCTGTAGGCGTGCAGGGCGTACGAGCCCACGTCCCGCCCCACCCCGCTCTTCCGGAACCCGCCGAACGGGGCCTCCATGTTCCGCCCGACCGTGTTGACGCCGACCCCGCCCGAGCGCAGCCGCCGGGCGACGCGGAAGGCGCGGGCGACGTCGCCGGACCAGACGTAGTCGATGAGGCCGTAGTCGCTGTCGTTGGCCAGCGCGACGCCCTCCTCCTCGTCGTCGAAGGGGACGACCACGACGACCGGCCCGAAGATCTCCTCGCGGACCACCCGCATGCCGGGGGTGCAGTCGGCCAGCAGGGTGGGGGCCACGTAGAAGCCCCGGTCCGGACGCGCGGGGCGGGCGCCGCCGGTGACCACCCGCGCGCCCTCCTTCCGGCCCAGCTCCACATACGCCTCGACGCGGTCGCGGTGGGCGGCGGAGATGACCGGGCCGACCACGGTGGCCCGGTCGGCCGGATCGCCGACGGTGAGCGCGTCGGCGTACGCGGCGAGCCGGGCGATCAGCTCGTCGTACCGGGACCGGTGGACCAGGACGCGGGTCGGAGCCGTACAGATCTGTCCGCTGTAGAACGAGAAGGTGGTCCCGATCCCCGCGACCGCCGAGCCCAGGTCGGCGTCCTCCAGCACCAGGGCCGCCCCCTTTCCGCCCAGTTCCATCAGCTGCCGTTTCATCCCGCGCCCGCACACCTCCGCGATGCGCTGCCCGACGGCGGTGGACCCGGTGAAGCTGACCATGTCGACGTCCGGGGAGTCGACGGCGGCCTCCCCGGCTTCTGCGCCCGAACCGGTCACGACGTTCACCACGCCCGGCGGAACACCCGCCTCCGCGAGGGCGGCGGCCATCCGGAGGACGGACAGCGGGTCCTGCGGGGCGGGCTTCACGACGACCGTGTTGCCCATCGCCAGCGCGGGCGCGACCTTGCCCGCCGGGTTGGCCCACGGGTTGTTGTACGAGGTGACGCAGGTGACCACGCCGACCGGCTGGCGGACGGCCAGCGCCCCGAAGATCCCGGCCCGCCCCATCGGCCCGGCCTCGTTGACCTGGGGGGCGACGGCCTCCTCGACGGGCTCCAGCGCACCGCGCGCGTACCGCCGGAACCGGGCGATGCCCACCCCCACCTGCATCCCCCGGGCGGTGGCGGCGGTGGCCCCGCTCTCCCGCCGGGCGACCTCGGCGTGGGCGGGGAGGTCGCGCCGGACGATGTCCGCCGTACGGTCCAGGATCGCGGCGCGCTCCTCGGGCCGGGTCCGCGACCAGGCGGGAAAGGCCGCTCTCGCCGCCGCTGCCGCCTCGTACACCTGGGCGCGGCTCGCCTCGGGCGCCAGAGCGACGGTCTCCTCGGTGGCGGGGTCGACGACCTCGTAGTGCCCTCCGGCGGGCTCGGCCCACTCCCCGGCGATGAACAGCCGCTCCGCTGCGGGGTTCACGCGGTACTCACCGTCCGGGTGTCGCGGCCCGAGCGCAGCACCGTCCCCGGCACGGCCCCCGTCACCTTGTCGTCGCGCAGGGTCTCGACGCCGTTGACGCGTACGGAGACGATGCCGATGGCCCTGGAGTCCAGGCGCGGGCTGTCCCCGGGCAGGTCGTGGACGAGGGTGGCGGGTCCGGCGTCGATCCGCGCGGGGTCGAAGAGGACGAGGTCGGCGTGGAACCCCTCCTCGATCCGGCCGCGTTCGCGCAGCCCGAAGAGCCGGGCGGGATCGTCGGTGAGCATCTTGACGGCGGCGGTCAGCGGGAGGAGCTTGCGCCCGCGCAGACAGTCGCCGAGGAAGCGGGTGGTGTACGGGGCCCCGCACATCCGGTCCAGGTGCGCGCCCGCGTCGGAGCCGCCGAGCAGGACGTCCTCGTGCTCCCAGGTGTGCTGCCGCAGCGCCCAGGAGCCGGGGTCGTTGTCGGTGGGCATCGGCCACAGGACCGTCCGGAGGCCGTCGGCGGCGCAGATCTCGACGAGGCAGTGGAAGGGGTCCTGGCCGCGCTCGGCCGCGATGTCGTCGACGACCCGCCCGGTGAGGCCTTCGTTGGCGGCGCTGTAGGTGTCCCCGATGACGTACCGGCCGAAGTGCGCGAGCCGCCGGAAGACCCCGGCCTCCTTGCTGTCGGCGCGGCGCAGCATCTCGGCACGGGTGCCGGGGTCCCGGAGGCGCTCGATGCGCTCGGGGACGGGGAGGGCGAGGATCTCGCCCCAGCCGGGGATGAGGTTGAGGGCGCAGAAGGTGCCGAGCGACATGTTCATCGGCGTGAGGATCGGCATGGTGAGCGCGACGATCCGCCCGCCGGCGCGGCGGGCGCGTTCGCTGGGGACCAGCTGGCGCGGTACGCGTTCGGGGACGGCGGCGTCGATGGTGAGGACGTTCCAGTTGAGGGGGCGCCCGGCCGCGGCGGTCATGTCGACGAGGAGGTCGATCTCCTCGTCGGAGAACTGGTCCAGGCACCCGGCGACGATCGCCTCCAGCTGGGTCCCCTCGTGCTCGCCGACGGCCCGGGACAGCGCGAGGAGTTCCTCGGGGCGGGCGTGCCGGGACGCGACGGGTTCGCCGTCGCCGTCGGAGTGGGTGGCGGACTGGGTGGTGGAGAGCCCCCAGGCCCCGGCGTCCATCGCCTCGTGGAGGAGGGCCAGCATGGCGTCCAGCTGGGCGGGGGTGGGCTGCCCGCCGACGGCGTCGGGGCCCATGACGTGCCGCCGCAGGGCGCAGTGCCCGACCATGAACCCGGCGTTGACGGCGATGCGCCCTTCGAGGGCGTCGAGGTACTCGCGGAAGGTGGACCAGGTCCAGTCGACGCCCTCCTCCAGCGCGGCGAGGGCCATCCCCTCCACCCGCGACATCATCCGCCGGGTGTAGTCGGCGTCCTCGGGCCGGCCGGGGTGGAGCGGGGCGAGGGTGAAGCCGCAGTTTCCGCCCGCGACGGTGGTGACGCCGTGGTTCATGGAGGGGGTGGCGTAGGGGTCCCAGAAGAGCTGGGCGTCGTAGTGGGTGTGCGGATCGACGAACCCGGGGGCGAGGACGAGCCCGTCGGCGTCCTCGCCGGTGACGGCCTCCTCGGTGACGGTACCGGGCTCGGCGATGACGGCGATCCGGCCGCCGCGGAGGCCGACGTCGGCGGTGTACGCGGGCCCGCCGGTGCCGTCCACGACGGTCGCGCGGCGGATGAGGTGGTCGAGCATGACGGTTCCCTTCGGGGGTTCCTTCTTCGGCTCGGTCGGGACAGCCGGGGTGCGCACGCCGGTGGCCGCGGTGCGCACCCCGGCTCACAGGGCGACGGTCCGGGAAGACGCCGCCCGGCCTGCCGGCGGGGGCTCCGCCCCCACACGCCCGCCCCTCAACCGCCGGAGGAGCTGGGTGGTCGAGCCCCTCCGGCGATGGAGGAGCGGGGTCCGGGGCAGCGCCCCGAATCAGTTCGCGGCGGCCCGGAAGCGGGAGGTCCGGTGCACCGGATCCGTGTCGATCCGCGGAATCACGTGCTCCCCGATCAACCGGATCGTGTTCATCGTGTGCTCGGGGCTGATCCCGATCGGCAGCCCGAAGCTCAGCTGGTCCGCCCCCGCCCGGTCCCACCGCCGGCACTGCTTCAGCACCTCGTCCGGATCACCGCAGATCATCAGCTCCTCCGCGATGAGCAGTTCCACGATCTCCTCGGTGTACTCGGGAAGCAGCTCCGGCCACTCCGGAACGCCCTCCGGCCGCGGAAACGTGTCGTGGTAGCGGAACAGCAGCGACTGGAGGTAGTTGAGCCCCCCGCCCACCGCGATCTGCACCGCCTCGGCGTGCGTCTCGGCACAGATGGCCGTGGACGTCACCATCACGTTGTCGTTGACGAACGCCCCCACCGGCTCCGCGTCCTTGACCGCGTTCTTGTAGGACTCGACGACCCACTCCATGTCGGAGACCTTCTGCACGCTGAAGCCCAGGACCCCGAGCCCCTTCCGGCCCGCCATGGCGTACGAGGACGGCGACCCGGCCGCGTACCACATGGCCGGGTGCGCACCCCCGTACGGCTTCGGCAGGACCTTGCGCGGCGGCAGCGACCAGTGCTTGCCCTGGAAGCCGGCGTACTCGTCCTGGAGCCACATCCTGGGGAACTCCGCGATCGTCTCCTCCCACAGCTCCTTCGTGTGGTTCATGTCGGTGATGCCCGGCATGAACCCGAGGATCTCGTGGCTGCCCGCCCCCCGCCCGGTGCCGAACTCGAAGCGGCCTTCGGAGAGATGGTCGAGCATCGCGACCTTCTCGGCGACCTTCACCGGGTGGTTGACGGGCGCGAGCGGGTTGAAGATGCCGGAGCCGAGGTGGATGCGCTCGGTGGCGTGCGCGAGATAGCCGAGGTAGACGTCGTTGGCGGAGAGATGCGAGTACTCCTCCAGGAAGTGGTGCTCGGAGGCCCAGGCGTACTTGAAGCCGGACTTGTCCGCCTGGATGACGTACTCGGTCTCCTCGATCAGCGCCTTGTGCTCTGCCTCGGGGTCCACCTTGGCACGCGCGGCGGGCACGTACCCCTGAACAAAGAGCCCGAATTCCACGGAGGTTCACCGTCCTCAAGTTTCCCGGCAACTCATCTGACGATCCGTCAGATAGCGGTGCGACCGACTGTTCCACCGCGACCGCACCCCGTCAATAGCTGACGCCCAGTCAGAAACGCCGCTTCAGAAGGGACTGACGCCCGCCAGCCACCCCCCGTCCACGACGAAGGGCTGCCCCGTGATGTACGAGGAGTCGTCGCAGGTCAGGAACAGCACCAGCGCGGCGACCTCCTCGGGCCGCCCGATCCGGCCCAGCGGGAGGAGCTTGCGGTAGTACGCCGCCAGAGCCGCGTCCGAGGCCGCCAGGTCGGCGTCCGGGTCCAGCAGCGCCGGGTTGGTCATCGCGGTGTCGACGGCCCCCGGGCAGACGGCGTTGACCCGCACCCCCTTCCCGGCCAGCTCCATGGCGGCGACCCGGGTGAGCCCCAGCACCGCGTGCTTGGTCGCGGCGTACGCGCCGACCAGCGGCATCCCGGTCAGGCCCGTGTACGAGGAGGTGTTGACGATCGTCCCGCCGCCCGCCGCCGCGATCTCCGGCGCGACGGCGCGGATGCCGAGGAAGGCTCCGGTCATGTTGACCCGCACCACCTGCTCGAACTCCGCCAGCGGGGTGTCGACCAGTTCGTTGAAGCGCAGGATGCCCGCGTTGTTGACCAGCCCGTCGATCTTCCCGAAGGCCTCCCCGGCCGCGGTGACGGCGGCGGCCCAGTCCCCCTCGCTCCCCACGTCCAGCCGCACGAACCGGGCGACGTCCGCGCCCAGTTCCTCCGCCAGCGCCTCCCCCTGCTCCACCAGCACATCGGCGACGACGACCCGCGCCCCCTCGGCCGCGAAGAGCCGCGCCGCCTGCTCGCCCTGCCCGCGCGCCGCCCCGGTGACGAGGACGACCCGCCCGTCCAGCTTGCCCATGACGCACTCCCCTACTGACCGAGGTGCGGGGCCACGTCCGCACCGAACGCCGCCATCTGGTCCGTCAGCTCCGCCACGCTCCGGCTCCGGAAGCGCACCTGGATCTGGTGCACGCCGATCGCCGCGTACTCCCGCAACGACTCCGCGAGCGCTTCGGGCTTCCCGGAGAGCGTGCGCCGCCCCACGGACCACCCCGGCTCACCCACGTACAGCGGCTCGGTGATCGCACCGACGACGATCGGCGCCTCGACGCCCGCCTCCTCCCGCAGGGCGTGCAGCCGGGCGATCTGCGCGGGCAGCCGGTCCCGGGGGTCGCCCTGCGGCAGCCACCCGTCACCCCGCACGGCGGCCCGGCGCACGGCGGCGGGCGACGAGCCGCCCACCCAGACCGGCACCCGCTCCTGGGCGGGCCGGGGCAGCTGCCCGAGCCCGCCGAACGAGAACCGCTCCCCCGCGAACTCCGGGTACTCCTCCGGCCCGAGCGCGGCCCGCAGCGCGTCGATGCTCTCGTCGAGGACACCGCCGCGCCCGTCGAAGTCCGCCCCGACGGCCTCGAACTCCTCCCGTACGTGCCCGGCCCCGACCCCGAGGATCAGCCGGCCGCCGCTGAGGTGGTCGAGGGTGGCGTACTGCTTGGCGGTGACCAGCGGATGCCGCAGCCCGACGACGGCGACATGGCTCATGAGCCGCACCCGCTCGGTGACCCCGGCGAGGAAGGAGAGCGTGGCGACGGGGTCGTACCAGACGGTGCTCATCCCCTCCGCGAGCCGCCGCGGGATGGCCACGTGATCGCAGCCGGCGATGTAGGCGAACCCCCCGCGATCGGCGGCACGGGCGACGCGGACGAGATCGGCGGGGGTCGCCGCCGCCTCCCAGGGCTCCGCGTAGAGGGCGCTCTGCGACTGGACCGGCAACTGCATCCCGTACGCGAGCGGCCCGTCGGGCCGTACGAACGGCGTGGACGGCGTGGGCGGTAGCGGCACGGCGGCCTTCCTTCCCCTCCGGCCCGGGGCGCTCCCGCCCCGGGTGACGGCCGCCATCGTCATACCTGACGGGTCATCAGACAAGGGGGTTCGGCGCCCGGGCCGCATCGGGCACATCGGAAGCGTCCACGGCCATCGCGTTCCTGCCCTGGCGCGCGGTCGCCCGGGACAAGGCGGGCGACCGCGCGGAGGTGGCAGCCATCGCCGCCGAACCGAACGCCACCCCCACCAAGGTCTGCCCGGCCTGGCTGCTGAACCACTCCCCGGTCATGCTCCCGATCCCGGGCACGTCGAGCATCGCCCACCTGGAGGAGAACACGGCGGCGGCGGGCCTGGTCCTCACCCCGGGGCTGCGCGCGCGACTGGACGGGATCGCGGGGGTCGCATGACCTCCTCGGCCGACCGGCGTTCCCCGACACAGGAGGCTGAGAGCCGCTTGGAGGGGCTGATGGCGCCGACGCCGCCGCTGGGTGGACCCGCACACGTGGGACACCGGAGCCCGGCACCGTTCTCAGGTCCTGGGCCCCCGTAAGTGCACGGAGGCTACCTCCGGGCCGTCCGCTCGTTACCAGACCACGAACACTTCACCTCGTAGACAGGAAGCCCATGGGAAGGAAGAAGCCCGGCAAGCCGCGACGCCCCAGGAACCGCGTCCCCCGCCAGTACACCCTCCAGGAACTCCGGCCGCCCGGAGTCGCCTACGACGAGTGGTACCAGGTCGTGCCTGGCACGGACGCCTCGACGGTGGACGATCCGCGGCTGGGCCCGGAGGCCATCGACCTGATGCGCCGCCTGGCTCTTCTCGGCCCCTCGTACGACCACGAGGTGCCCCATGCCGCCTTGCTGCTCGACACGATCATCGACACCGGTCAGCTCCCGGTCGCCTCACGGAGGGGCGCCACCGAGGCGACGCTCGTGCCGATCGACGAAGTGGCCTCCGCCCGGCCGGGAATGAACGCGGCGGCCGTACGGGAGTCGCTGCACAACCTCCACGCCCATGGCGCCTTCCTCGTCGTCCCCGATGAGGAATACGGCGTGCCCCTCATCTGCTTCGTCGCGAAGAAGCCCACCGAGCCCGGCGGAACCTGGCACTTCCGGGGCGAACCGGGTCTGCCCACTCGCCAGGTCTGCATGCCCGCCGAGATGTGGGACGAGTTGCCCACCGAAGTAGCGGCGGCCGTGGGCTTCATCCGCGCCCACGAGGCCCAGCTCAGCGAACCCGACCCGGAGGTCTACGGAACCCACACCGGCGTCGACGGCACCCGGCACGCCCGTGAGCTGTTCGCGGCCGCACGGGCTTCCGGATACGTCGAGTACGCGGGCTGCGACGCCTGCCCCACCGGCCACCTGTGCACACGAACCGCCGAGGACGACGACTAGCTGCTACGCCAGTGCGGCGCGGCCGGCCTCCGCAGACTCCGACTCCACGAGGTCCGGCCGCTCACCGGTCGATCCCGCAGAACGACCAGCCGAACGGGACCGGCGCCTGGCCGCACTTCGCGACCTGCAGGACGTCGCCCGGCATGGCGGTCTGGGCATGGGCGTCCTCCTCGACAGGCGTCACCACCGAGGTGGCCGGCCGACGTGACGGCTGCTGGCCGTGTGACCGTCCCCGGGCCCGCCGGGGACGGTCACCACCTCCCGGACAACCCCGTCCGGATCGGCGGCCGCGTCCTCCACGAACTCCGGGAAGTCCACGTTGGCGAGCTGGAGGTTCCCGTGGACCATGTGCACGGCGTCCGGCGCCACACGCACCTCGCGGGGCTGCGGGGAGTGGATGAGCTCCTGGTAGTACATCGGGTCGAGGTCCTCGTCGTCATCAGCGCCGAGGTCGAGGGCGAGCAGCGGCCGCAAGGGCGAGCGCATGGTGACACCGTCGGCGAGAAACACGACGCTCAGCTCCTCGTCCCGCGCCGCAGCGGCTACAGCCTCGTCGCCGGTGACACCGTCCCACCGCCGGTCCTCGACGAGATGCACCGCCGCCTCCCACTCCCGCTCCCCCTCGACGGCACGCTCCAGCGCGGCGACGACCTCCCGCCACGCGGCGTCATCGGTGTAGTCGGTCCGGATGACGAGAGGTACCCACTCATCGGCCCGAACGATCTCCGGCAGCTCTTTCCCCATCAGCTCCCCAGCCCCTTGCCCTCCGGTCGGCTCGCTCCCCCGCACGGACCTTCTCACGTCCTACTGACACAACCGGCGTACTCGGGAAGCCGGGAGAGCCAGGTTGGCGGATCATTCCCGCTCGGAAGCCGCGGCGAGGTGACGAAGGCAGGAGTCGGAGGCCGGCCCGACGCACCAGAACCTACTCCGGCGGGGCGGCCGGGCCCGCCGCTGCCTCACATCCGGGATCTCAGCACGTCGACCTCACAGCCCGGCAAGAACGGGTCGAAGCCGTGCTCGACCAGCCAGCGCACTGCCAGCAGGCTGCGCAACGCCCACCACCCGCGGATCACTTCGCGATCCACATCGGCGTCGGGGCCGTACCCGGCGAGGACGTCGTCGAGGTGCTCCTCGTGCCCGAGCGTGAAGGTGGCAAGGTCGTACAGCGCATCGCCCCGGCCCGCCTCGGACCAGTCGATGATGCCCGTGACCTCGTCACCGTCGACGAAGACGTGTGCGATCTGCAGATCACCGTGCGTGAACGCCGGGGTACACGGCCTGAGCGCGCCCTCGGCGACCTCGCGGTTACGGGTGACCAGGCCGGAGGGCAGAAGGCCTTCCGCTACGAGCACCTGGCACTCGGCGTCGAGCTCCGCCGCAAGCTCGCCGACGCCTCTGCCCGCCCGGCCGGGCCGGGAGCGGCGCGTCGTGCAGCTTCCGGATGGCGGCGCCCGCCGCGGCCCACGCCCCCGCCGACCCGGTCGACGGCCCACCGAGGCGGCCGAGCGTCGTCCCCGGCACTGCGGCGATCGCCAGCACGGGCGGCTTGCGCCACAGGACTTCCGGAGTCGGAACGGGCGCGAGGGTCATCGCCTCGACCTCGACGTCGATACGCGCCTGATCGGCGTCCACCTTCAGGAACACATCACCGACGCGCAGGGTCGCGCGCTCGGAATGGGCGACGACGACGTGAACCTCATCCATGGACGACGAGTATCCCGGCGACGGTCGCGAACGTCGCCGGAATGGTCGCGTACGCCTGCGCGGCTTCAGGAGCCCTGGAGAGAGCCGTCCTGCACGGCGGCGACGAAGGCCCGCCACTGCTCAGGGCCGAAGGTGTGCGCGCCGAGAGCGCGGTCCTTGGTATCGCGGACCGCGTGTCGGCCTGAGACGAGGACAGCGTGCTCGATGCAGTTGTTGTTGGTGCCGCTATGAGCTCGTAGCACGATCGGTTCAGCGGTGCGCGACGACTTCCAAAGAAATCTTGAGATGCCGCCCCGTCATGCCCTTGGCCTTGGTGATGCCGAAGGCGTACCTGTCGATCGTGGTAGTGCCGCTCGCCGTGATCCGCTTGCCCTCGTGGGCAACCGTGCCGAGTGTCACGGCGATCGGCTGAGTCACCCCGCATACCGTCAACTCGCCGTACACGGTGGCATCAGCGCCGGATCGTTCCAGATGCTGGCTCCGGAAGCCGATCTCGGGATGCCGTGTCACGTCGAGGTAGTCAGAGGACCTGACGTGGTCATCACGCTGCTGATTGCCTGACTCGAAGCTTCCTGCCTCTATTGCGACGTGCACCAACGACTCTTCTGCCGGGTCCGCCACAGTGATGCGGCCATGACCGATGGCGAAGGTACCTCGGACTGGGAGCAGCCCGAACACGGCACGTGTGTCGAAGCGGACCGTTGATGCCGCCTGATCGATCTCGTATGCACCTGCTGCTGGTAAGAGCTGGTTCCCTGATGCTGCCATGAGCTCGTAGCCTCCGTGTGCTGAAGATCAACCCGCGATGGGTCAGCCTCTCGCAGCGGCGGCGGGTATGCCAGCCCCCAAGTGCAGGCGTGGCTGACAAGGAGGTCCTGGCAGCGGCCAAAGCGTTGTCGGCTCTCGTCAACATTTCTGCGGCGTTGATCGCCAAGGTGCTGTCCGAAACCGTCGACAAACGTTGTCCGCTCTCGCTTACGAAACCAGGCGGCGGCACCATCCCCGTATCCGTACGGGAAAGCACCCCGGACCTTCTGCACCCGGGCTCGATCGACGCCAGGGCCGCCCGGCGCCTGATCCGCGCCCTCCAGTTCTGAACGGCCTTCCGACCCCCGGCCGTCAGTGGCCTTTACGGCGCTCCACGTCGAAGCGGTACAGCACCCGCACCAGTCGCCACACTCCGGCCGCCCCTCCCACCAGGGCTCCCCCCGTCAGCACACCTTTGGACGCCGAACCGGAGAGATCGAAGGCGAGAGTGAGCACCAGCGCGGGGGCGAAGACCGCTGCGGCAAGAACGACAGCAGTCACCAGGGCGAAGACGATCTCCACCGTCATCGCGTCCTTCTCCCACCGCGACTCGCGTCCCATGTCCATGCCGGAAGTCTCGCAGCCACGCGAGAGCTGGGAGCGGTGGTCGGCAACCCGTTCATCCACGAGAGCCCCAAGACGATCAAGTATCCGAAAGGGCAACTGCCCATCGCGTATTCCGCCAACGGCAGTCGGAGCGAGCAGTGCTGCCTGGCGGACCCGTGCCTGCGCAAGGGTGGCGACCCCACGTACGCAGGGGCCAGTACAAGTCGAACGGCTGCCTGTTCTGCTCCAACCTCGCGATGCTGAGAGCTGGTTGGGACTCGACGCTGAACGGCGTCGAGACCGTGAGTTCGCCGATAGGTCAGGAACTGGCGACGGGCCTGAGACGCTGCAGGATCCACCGGAATACGGGCGGAGTAATTCCGGCCCCCACGATGAATCCGATCGCCACGCTCTGGCTCGCGTCGGCGATCGTCCCGACGAGCGCGCACAGAATCATGCCGACAACAACCAGGCCCGCGAACTTCACGCCCGAGGCCTGCCGGTTCAGCCATGTCACACCCGAGAGGGTGGTGAGATACGCGGTGGAACCGAACGCGGCCGACGCCAGGACGGTCAGAGCATCCATTCCGCAACCTCAGCTTCCTGTGGTGCTCCCCCGTAGCTGGAGCATGGTGGTCGGTTGATCAGAAGGAACACTAACGATCTTGACCGGGTGGTCAAATCCACCTGAGAAAACTCTGAGGTATGTCACTCAGCCATGCGGCGAACGAGCCCGAAGAAGTGACCGCTTTCAAGCCATAGCGCCGTCATCAATACCGCCATACCCGCCACGGCCCGGCGGTCTGTCACTACGCAGACTTTGCGCACCGCCCGCTCGGGGTCGCACCCCGTGATGAGGCGTCACCCCTCCGCCTCGCCCCACTCCGCCACCGCCACCTCGTCCCCCACCGACAGCTTCCCCGGCCGCGTCACGGCGAACTTCGCGCCGAACACGATGCCGAAGGGGGCCCGTCGATAGGTGGCGAGCGTCCGCAGCGGCTCCGGACCGCCCCGGGCGCCGGCCTCCTGGTCGACCAGGGTGACCGCGCAGCGCACGGCGAGCTTGGCGTAGCCCAGTTCGGCCGCGCCGATGGCCGCGCGGCGGATCCGGTCCTCGACGTGGGGCTCCGCCGCCCAGTCCGCCCCCTGTGCACCCCGGTCCCCCTGAGCGCCTTCGGGGAGGCTGTCGATGACGATGTTCGGGCGGAAGCGGTCCATGGCCAGCAGCGGGGCGCCGCGCTCGGTCAGCCGCGTGTGCAGAAGGTCCACGGAGGCGCGGGAGAGCAGGTGGACGGCGCTGCTGTCGGCGTAACCGGAGGTGCCGGGGGTCACGCCGTCGGTCTTCCGCCCGTGCTCCGGCGGCACACGGACCAGACGGCTCGGGGCGCCGAGGAAGTCCGTGAGCCAGGCCGCGGCCTCCTCGCCCTGGTCGATGCCCTGGTACGTCGTGCCGAACAGGTCGACGTCCCGCCGGGGCGCGGCGGTGGTGACGTCGAGGTGCAGCGCGCCGTGGCCGTCCTCCGGCTCGGCTGCGGCGAGCGTGAGCCTGCTGCCGTCGGCGCTGACGGTGGGCCGGACGAGGGCCAGGCGGGGGTCGCGGCGCTGGGAGCGGTAGACCCCGTCGGGGCCGACGACCATGAAGCTGCGGTCGTGGGCGAGACCCGCCGGGGTCAGGTGCGACCCGTCCACGGACGTTCCCGCGCAGCCCTTGACGGGGTAGGTGATCAGGTCGACGACCGTGGCCATGCGGACTTCCCTTCGCAACACCCTGCCCGCGGATCAGCTGCCGTCGGGCCCTTGTGCTCAGGGTGCCAGGACGCGCGGACGATGATCGACGGGTTTTGCGCCACACCACGGAGGTGTCGCAACGTCGCCCCGGCCGCCGCGTACCGGACCGAGGTCGTCTTCACCGCGGACCGCCGCTTCCGTACGGTCCGGCCCCTGACCGGCCACAAGGCGTTCAGGTTGCTCCCCGCGGACAGGTGACAAGGGCCTCCACCGAAGCCCTACCTCCGGTACAACCCCTCGATCTCCTCCGCGAAGTCCCGCGCGATCGCCTCCCGCTTCAGCTTCAGCGACGGCGTCAAGTGGCCCTTCTCCTCGGTGAAGTCCACCGGAAGGACCGTGAACTTACGGATCGACTCGGCACGGGACACCAGGCGGTTCGCCTCGTCCACCGCCTTCTGCAAGGCCGTGCGCAGGTCCTCGTCGTGGACCAGGTCGCGCATCGGGATGTCCTGCTTCTTGGTCATCCGGCGCCAGTGCTGGAGGCCGTCCGGCTCCAGGGTGATCAGGGCGGTGACGTACGAGCGGTTGTCGCCGACCACCATGCACTGGCTGACCAGGGGATGCGCGCGCAGCCAGTCCTCCAGCGGGGCGGGGGTGACGTTCTTGCCGCCCGACGTGATGATGATGTCCTTCTTGCGGCCCGTGATCGTCAGGTAGCCGTCCTCGTCGAGCGTGCCCAGGTCGCCCGTCGGGAACCAGTCGTCCGCCAGCAGCGCCGGGGTCACCTCGGCCCGCTCCCCGTCCCAGTAGCCCCGGAACACCTGGCCGCCCTTGAGCAGCACCTCGCCGTCGTCCGCGATGCGCACCGAGGTCCCGGGCAGCGGCCATCCCACCGTGCCCAGGCGGGGTTTGAGGGGCGGGGTCACCGTGTGGGCGGCCGTGGTCTCGGTGAGGCCGTAGCCCTCGAAGATGCCGATGCCCGCGCCCTCGTAGAACGCGGCGAGGCGTCGGCCCAGCGGGGAGCCGCCGCAGATCACGTACCGGACCTTGCCGCCCAGGGCCGCCCGGATGCGGCGGTAGACCAGCGGGTCGTACAGCGCGCGGGCCGCGCGCAGGCCGAGGCCCGGACCCGGGCCCGTCCCGTGTTCGGCCGCCTCCACCGCCTTGCCGTAGCGCTGCGCGATCCGTGCCGCGCGGTCGAACGACGCGGCGCGGCCCATCTTCTCCGCCGTCGCCCGGCCGGTGTTGTAGACCTTCTCCAGGACGTACGGGATGGCCAGCAGGAACGTGGGGCGGAAGCCCGCCAGGTCGGCCAGGAGGTCGTCCGTCTGGATGGAGGGGGCGTGGCCCAGGCGGACCCGCGCCCGCATGCAGCCGATCGCGACCATCCGGCCGAAGACGTGCGAGAGGGGAAGGAAGAGGAGGGTGGAAGCCGGGTCCTTGGAAACCGACGTGAAGACCGGGTGGAGGAGTTCGATGGCGTTGTCGACCTCGGCGAAGAAGTTGCCGTGGGTCAGGACACAGCCCTTCGGGCGGCCGGTCGTGCCCGAGGTGTAGATGAGGGTCGCCGGACTGTGCGGTTCCAGGGTGGCCCGGCGGGCCGCGACCGCCGCGTCCGGGAGGTCCTTGCCGAGGGACTTCAGGTGGCCGATCGCCCCCGTGTCGAACTGCCACAGGTGCGCCAGGTCGCCCAGCTGCTTGCGCTCCTGGCTGATCAGGCGGCCCTGCTCCTTCGTCTCCACCGCACACGCCACCGCGCCGGAGTTCTGGAGGATCCAGCGGGCCTGGAACGCGGACGAGGTCGGGTAGATCGGGACGGTCACCAGGCCCGCCGCCCACGCCGCGAAGTCCAGCAGCGTCCACTCGTACGTCGTCCGGGCCATGATCGCGACCCGGTCCCCCGCCCGCAGCCCCTCCGCCATCAGCCCCTTCGCCACCGCCAGCACCTCGGCGGCGAAGTCGGCGGCGCTCACGTCCTGCCACGCGCCCTCGGCGTCCTTGCGGCTGAGGACCGGGTCGGCCGGGGCCTCCCGGGCGTTGTCGAACGGGATCTCGGCCAGCGAGCCGCGCTGCACCGTGGGCGCGAACTCCGGTACGGAGACCTCCTGGACCCTGCCGTCCGGGCCGCGCTTCTTCGTCGGCTCGATCAGGACGGGGCCGGGGGGCGTGGTGGACGCGGATACGGCGGAAGGTGGCGTTGACACGTGCGGCTCCTCGGTTCGGGGGTCGGGCGGGTCGGTTCGCCGGGTCGTCCGTCCGGCAGAGGGAAGGGAACAGCGGAGGGAGGAAAGAGCAGCGGGGGAAAGAGCGGCGGGGGCGGGGACAGCGCGGGCGTCGGGGGACGGTGGGGAGGAGGGGAACGGTGGCGCGGGAAGGGGCGGCGGGCCGGCGCGGAACAACCCCGTCACGGGCGTTCCAGGATCGCCGTCACCCCCTGGCCTCCCGCCGCGCAGATCGAGATCAGGCCCCGGCCCGGCCCCTCCCGCTCCGCCAGCAGCTTCGCCAGCGTCGCCACGATCCGGGCGCCGGTCGCGGCGAACGGGTGGCCGGTGGCCAGGGAGGACCCGGCCACGTTCAGGCGGCTGCGGTCCACCGGGGCGAGGCCCTGCTTCTCCCAGGCGGCGAGGGTGGCCAGCACCTGGGAGGCGAACGCCTCGTGGATCTCGTACAGGTCGAAGTCCTCGATGCCCAGCCCGGCCCGCTCCAGTAGGCGCGGCACCGCGTACGCCGGGGCCATGAGGAGGCCGTCGTCGCCGTCCACGTGGTCGACCGCGCCCGTCTCGTGGAGGGAGAGGTAGGCGAGTGGTTCGAGGCCCCGTTCCCCGGCCCACTCCTCGCTCGCCAGCAGGACCGTCGCGGCCCCGTCCGTCAGCGGCGTCGAATTGCCCGCCGTCATGGTCGGGTCGGGGCCGGACGTGCCGAACACCGGCTTCAGGCGGGCCAGTTTCCCGGGGGTCGAGTCGGGGCGCAGGTTCTGGTCGCGGTCCAGGCCCCGGTACGGGACCACCAGGTCGTCCAGGAAGCCCCGTTCGTACGCGGCGGCCAGGCGCTGGTGGCTCGTGGCGGCCAGCTCGTCCTGGTCCTCGCGGGTGACGGCCCAGCGGCGGGCGGTGACGGCGGCGTGCTCGCCCATCGACAGGCCGGTGCGGGGTTCGGCGTTGCGGGGGATGTCCGGGACGAGGTGGCGGGGGCGGACCGCCGAGAGCGCCGCGAGGCGGGCGCCCGTCGTCTTCGCGCGGCGGGCGGCGAGCAGGATGCGGCGCAGGTCGTCGTTGACGCCGAGGGGGGCGTCGCTGGTGGTGTCGGAGCCGCCCGCGATCGCGGAGTCGAGGGCCCCGAGCGCGATCTGGTTCGCGGCGGCGATGACCGCCTGGAGGCCGGTGCCGCAGGCCTGTTGGATGTCGTACGCCGGGGTACGAGGATCGAGGGCGGAGCCGAGGACCGTCTCCCGCGCCAGGTTGAAGTCGCGGCTGTGCTTGAGGACCGCGCCCGCGACGAACGCCCCGACCCGCTCACCGGCCAGGCCGTGCCGCTCGACCAGGCCGTTCAGCGCGGCCGTGAGCAGGTCCTGGTTGGAGGCGGTCGCGTACGGGCCGTCGGAGCGGGCGAAGGGGGTGCGGCTGCCGCCGAGCACCGCGACGCGGCGCGGCCGGGGCGGGGAGAGCGGTACGAACGGGGTCCGGCGCGTCATCGTGACCCTCTCGTCTCGGTCGGTCCGGGATTGTTCATCTCGACCAGCTCCTGACTTTTCAGTAACCTTACTCCAGAGTAAATCTACGACCGAGCAGGGAGTCAGGACAATGGCCGATCGCTATCTGCACCTCACCGGCACAGCACCCGGCCGCTTCCTCACACGCCGGCTCGGCCTGCCGCAGCCCGCCACGCTGCGCCGCTGGAGCCCGCAGACCCCCCGCCTGGACGGGCCGCTGCTGCATCTGACGGCCGGGGACTCCGCGATCACGGACGAGCTGGCGAAGGCGCTGGCGGCGACGGGCCTGACGGTCGACGCCCAGGCGGCCCGGCCCGCCGGAATCGTGCTGGACGCCACGGGGGTCACCTCCGCCCGGGGCCTCGCCGAGGTGCACGCGGCCCTCCACCCTGTCGTACGGTCGCAGGCTCCCGGGGGCCGGATCGTCGTCATCGGCACGCCCCCGTCCTCCGAGGACCACCATCAGGCCGCCGCCCAGCAGGCGTTGGAGGGTTTCGTCCGGTCCCTGGGGAAGGAGACCGGGCGCGGCTCCACCGCCCAGCTCGTGCGGATTCCGGCCGGGGCGGCGCCGGGGGCCGCCGAGTCCACGCTCCGCTTCCTCCTCTCCCCCCGCTCCGCCTACGTCAGCGGCCAGGTGATCGAGCTGACCACCGCCGCCCCGGAGCCCGAAGCCGACCGGGACGCCCCGCTGTCCGGCCGCACCGCCCTGGTCACCGGCGCCGCACGGGGCATCGGGGCGTCCGTCGCCTCGGTGCTGGCCCGCGACGGGGCGCACGTGATCGTGCTGGACGTCCCCCAGGCCCAGGACGACCTGGTGCGCACCGCCGACCGGCTGGGGGCCACCGCGCTGCCGCTGGACATCACCGCGCCCGACGCCGCCGCCCGCATCGCCGCCGCCGCGCCGGACGGGCTGGACGTCCTCGTCCACAACGCGGGCATCACCCGCGACCGCCGCCTCGCCAACATGCCGGCCGACCGCTGGGCCCAGGTCATCGACGTCAACCTCGACAGCGTGCTGCGCACCACCGACGACCTGCTCACCTCGGGCACGCTGAACCGGGGCGGCCGGATCGTCACCACCGCCTCCATCGCGGGCATCGCGGGCAACGACGGCCAGACCAACTACGCGGCGAGCAAGGCCGGCGTCATCGGCCTCGTCCGCTCCCTCGGCCCGCGCGCCGCCGCCGAGCACGGCGTGACGGTCAACGCGGTGGCCCCCGGCTTCATCGAGACGAAGATGACCGCCGCCGTACCGCTGTTCATCCGCGAGGCGGGCCGCCGCATGAACTCCCTGTCCCAGGGCGGGCTTCCGGTCGACGTGGCCGAGGCCGTCGCGTGGTTCGCGCAGCCCGGCTCCGCCGCCGTCAACGGCCAGGTGCTGCGCGTGTGCGGCCAGAGCCTGCTGGGGGCGTGAAAGCGATGACCTCACTCAGCGCCTCGCTCGTGCGCGGGGCCCTCACCTCACCGTTCAAACGCGCAGGACGGCCGGACGCCACCGTGCCGACGGACCGCCTGACCCGCCCGGCCGCGCCCGTCGCCCCCCGGCCACTCGCGGCCTACCGGAAGATCTGCGGGTTCGCGGAGTCCGGCCCGCTGCCACTGACGTATCCGCATGTGCTGGCCTTTCCGCTGACCATGCGGCTGATGACCGCACGCGGCTTCCCCCTGCCGGTCCTCGGGCTCGTCCACACGTGGATCGAGATCACCCCGCTGCGGGCCGTGCGGCCGGCGGAACCCCTCGAACTGAGCGTCCGTGCGGAAGGGTTGACCCCGCACCGGCGGGGCACCGAGGTCACGATGGCCACCGAGGCACGGGTGGACGGGGAGCTGGTGTGGGAGTCGCGCAGCGGCTACCTGTCCCGGCACGCGACGACGGACACGGCCGCCTCACCTCGCTCGGGCCCGGACGCCGTCGGCGACCCGCCCGCCGTCGCCGAGTGGCGGCTGCCCGGTGACCTCGGGCGGCGTTACGGGGCCGTCTCCGGGGACCGCAACCCGATCCACCTCCACCCGCTGACCGCCCGGCTGTTCGGCTTCCCCCGGGCCATCGCGCACGGCATGTGGACGGCCGCCCGCTGCCTCGCCGAGGCCGGGGACCCGGCCGGAATCCGTTCGGTGCGGGCCGAGTTCAGGGCCCCGGTCCTGTTGCCCGCCACCGTGACGTACGCCGCCGACGCCACGGGCGACGCCTTCGCGCTGCGCGGGGCGGAGGGGCGCGTGCACC
This sequence comes from Streptomyces sp. YPW6, assembly GCF_018866325.1. Lineage (NCBI taxonomy): Bacteria > Bacillati > Actinomycetota > Actinomycetes > Kitasatosporales > Streptomycetaceae > Streptomyces > Streptomyces sp. YPW6. The sequence continues at coordinate 4,417,583 of NZ_CP076457.1, read as the reverse complement.
TGGTGGGCGCGGTGACGCGGAACGTCTAGGACCTGTCCGGCCCCGGGGCAGCGCCTACGGCAGGTCCTGGTCGGCCGGGGGCGTCCAGGGCCGGGCGTGCATCAGGTTCTCCAGGCCCGCCCAGGCGAAGTTCATCAGCGTCGCCGCCGCCTCCCTCGCCGAGACGTCCGGGGAGTCGTTGGCCCAGCCCGCCAGGGACTCCGCGGCCCCCACGAGCGCCTGGGCGAGGCCCGCCACGTCCCGGTCAGCGAGGGCGGGGTCGCGGTGGGCCTCGCGGGCGGCGGCGCCGATCAGGCCGGTCACGAACGCGACGATCTCGTCCCGCATCCCGCCGACCTCGCTGACGAACGGCTCGCCCTGCGAGCGGGCCTGACGGTGCAGCACCGACCAGGCGTCCGGATTCTCGGCGGTGTGGACGAAGAACGCCCGCAGCCCCGACCACAGTTGGGCGTCGGCGGGCAGACCCGGCTCCACCCCGGCCCGCACCGCGTCCAGCAGGGCCTGCGCCTCGCGGCGGATACAGGCCGAGAACAGGTCCTCCTTGGAATTCAGGTACAGGTAGACCAACGGCTTCGAGACGCCCGCCAGCTCCGCGATCTCGTCCATCGAGGCGGCCCGGTAGCCGCGCTGCCCGAAGGTCCGCACGGCGGCGTCCATCATCTGCTGCTCGCGCACGGCGCGCGGCATCCGCTTGCTCTTCACAGCACCCACGTCCGGCTTCCTCCCCGCCCCCACTGCCCTGCTCTCCTTCCACCCTACGGCGGCGGACGGCCCGGCGTCGCAGGGAGTGATCAGCGGGGAGGGGCGGCCGGCCGCGCGCACAGGAGCAGCGGGCCCCCGGCCACGGCCGCGTACAGGGTCCCGGCCCGGCCGGCCAGGCCCGTACAGCCGCCGGGGGACGTCCCGGCCGGTGGCGGACCCGGCACGCCGGTGTCGGTGAAGGGGGCGGGCCCGTCCGCCGGGCCGGCCGGGAGCCGGGTGCGCAGCCGGCCGTCCCCGGTGACCGCCCACAGTCTGCTGTTCAGCGTGGTGAGCGCGACCGCGCCGCCCGCGTCCCCGAGCACCTGCCACGGCCCGTCGGGGGCGAAGGCGGAGAGATGGTGCAAGGTGTCGTCGTGCGGGGTGACGGCGAAGATCCCCGCGTCGCAGAGCGCGATCGCGGTCGTGCCCGGCGGCACCGATCCCGCCTCGGCCCACTCCTCCCGCTCCTCGACCGGCCCCGGGACCGGGGCGCGGCGCAGCAGCCTGCCGTCCTCGGTGGCCGCGTACAGGTCCTGCGGCAGCCCGCCCGACGCCTCCCGCGCCGAGGCCAGCGCCCGCACACCGGGGGCCTGTCCGACGGGCCGCCACGGCAGGTTCTGCCCGGACGGCTCCCGGCACAGCAGCCGTCCCCGGGCGTCCACGCCGAACAGGACGGACGCGCAGACCGCGAGCGCGTGGACCTCGTCGGGGGCCCCGGCGGCCTCCCAGCCGTCACCGGGGGCGGCCCCGCCCAGCCGGTCCAGCACGTTGCGCGTGACGCGGTCCACGACCGGGTCGTCCGCCAGGACGCTGCCCCAGTTGATCGTGCCCGCGTTGAAGACCGTGCCCGCGCCCAGCCGGAAGACGCCCATCGTGGCCGCCCCGCCCTGCCCGTACTCCCGCCAGTGCCGCAGATCGGCGGTGGCCAGGACGACGAACGAGGCCGGGGTGCCGTCCACGCCCGTCGCCCGGGGCACCCCGCCGGTCCACTCCAGGGCGCAGGAGTCCGTCTCGTAGCCGAGGGCGCCCCGCGCGAAGGGTTCGCCGTCCGCCAGCCCCGTACCGGCGAAGGCCCAGTGCCCCGCGAAGCGGGCCGTGTAGGCGTCCTTGCGCATCACCGCCATGCCCTCGCCCCACGCGCCCGCGCCCCGGCGGAAGCTGAGGCCGGTCATCGTGTTCTCCGGGCGGTCGACGGGCGAGCTGGACCACTCGACGGTCGTGCGGCGCGGGTCCGTCGCGGTCATCGGGTCGGTGAGCGCGTCCCGGTGGCAGACCATCGTGCGTCCGTCGTCCTCCAGCCGCATCTGCCACCAGGCGGTGTTGGCGGCGAAGAAGGCCACGTTGCCGCCGCGCCGGGCGAACGTCTCGACGCTGTCGCGCATCTCCATCGACCAGTACTCGTCATGGCCGTTGATCACCAGCAGGCGGTAGTGGGAGAGGAGTTCGCCGCCGTCGTGCAGGTCGAGGCCGGAGCAGAGGTCGACCGGGTACCCCGCCGTGGGCAGCCAGCGCAGCAGCCCCTCCTCCCAGCGCTCGGGCGGCGGCCCGCCGCCCGGGGAGGCGAAGGAGACACGGGCGGCGCGGTGGGGCTGCTCGGTGTAGTACAGGCCCCGGTGCGGCAGGCCCGCGTGGGTGTACGCCCGCCAGGTGGCGAAGGGGATCGAGACGAGGATGCGGGAGGCCGTGCCGGGGCGGGCGGCGCGGACGACGAACCAGACCTCGTGTCCGGCCTCGTCGGTCGTGGGCCGCGTCTCCCCCGGTACGTCGAAGGCGGCACGGCACAGGGAGCTGGGCCACTGGGGCGGCACGTCCAGGGTCCAGTCGGGGGCGGTCACCGCGGCGGTGAGCAGCGGTTCGCCGCTGACCCCGTCGGTGATCCGCACCCGGACCGGGGTCGACGGGTCGACGCCGGTCAGGTGGAACGGGAGCCGCCCGCCCTGGACGCAGGAGGTGCGGTCCGCCCAGGCCCGCAGGGGTACGCCCGCGGCCGGGCGCGGGGCGGGCTCGACGGTGGTCACGGCCGGTCGCCTCCCGCCGTCTCCAGCAGGGTGCGGAGCCCCGTCAGGGGAGGTGGCGCACCTGCCGCGCTCGCCACGACCAGCTCCTCCAGCGCGTAGAGGTGCGCGCGGATCGCCTCCGGCGGCAGATACGCGGTGTCGGCGGTCAGCGAGACGGCGAGCGCGTCGCCCTCCTCGGTGACGTGCAGGCAGTAGCGGCACGCCACCCGGTCCTGGGTCGCCGGGAAGCCGAAGACGGTACGCCGCCGGGCCTCCGCCAGCTCCTGCGGGGTGGCCGGCGGGCCCGCGGGCAGCACCCGTTCGACCAGGCGCATGTCGTTGAAGCAGCAGTACGGGTGCACGTCGGTGCCGTACTCCGCGCTCAGCCGCTCCCCCAGCGCGTCCCACTCCACCGGGTCGTACACGGCGGCCCGGTACCCGCGCAGGGCGGCCCGGTAGGCGGCGGGGAGGAGGTCGGTGAACGTGGGCTCCCGGCCCCCGGTGACCGGCCCGGGGCCACCGGCCGCCTCCGCGCGACCGGACGGCTCCGCGAGACCGGACGCCTCTGCGAGACCGGACGCCTCTGGGAGACCGGCTGCCTCTGGGAGACCGGACGGCTCCGGGAAGCCTGCCGTCCCCGTGGAATCCACCGCGTCCCCGAGGCCGGACGGCTCCGTCGGGGCTGCCGCGTCCGCCAGGTCGAGGACGAACAGGCCGTCCTGCGACAGCGTCGAGACCAGGTCGCGCAGCGCCCCGGTGGTGCGGTTGCCGACGATCGGCATCACGGCCGCCGTACGGTGGCCCTCTCCGGCCGCGACCAGCGCGGCCGACGCGGTGAGCAGCACGGTCGACCCGCTGACCCGGTGCGCCGCCGCCACCGCGCCGACCGCCCGCGCCAGGGCGGGGGACACGATCCGCCCGGTCCAGAAGCGCGGGGAGCGGGGCTCCGCACGCGGGTCGGGGAACATCGTCGGGGGCGCGGCCCGGTAGCCCGCCTCCCAGTGCGCCAGGGCCGCGGCGCCCCGCCGCCGGCCCGCCGCCGCGTGCTGGTCGCGGGCCAGGTCCAGCGGGGTGGTGGCCGGGGGCCGGCCGGCCGAGCCGCGCCGGACCAGCAGCCGCAGATCCCGTACGAGGATCTCGGCGGCGTGCCCGTCGGCGGCGAGGTGGCACAGGACCAGCACGACGTGGGTCACCCGGTCGCACACCGTGACCAGGGCCACGCGCACGGGCCACTGGGCCGAGTAGTCGAAACGCGTCGCGGACAGCCGCCCGAGCAGCACCTCGGCCCCGGCCGCCGCCTCCGGGAGGCCGGCGGCCCGGGTGATCGTCACGGACAGGGTTCCGGCGTCCGTGAGGATCTGGCCGGGCTCCCCGCCCTGCGGGGACAGCAGGAGGCGGGTGCGCAGGGACTCGTGCCGCTCCATCAGCCGTGCCAGCGCGCTCAGCGCCTCGGGCACGGTCGCGGGGCGGCCCCGGTCGGCCAGCGGCAGGACGCGGCCGATGTTGAAGTAATGGTCGTTGGGCGCGGTGCGGCGGATCGCGTGCCAGATGGCCCGTTGCCCCCACGTGAGCGGGGCCCGGCCGGACCGCTCGCCGTGGAAGGCGACTTCGGAGCGCGTCGCGGAGAGGCCGGGGGCGGCGGGGCCACCGGGCGCCCCGGCCGGCTCCGGCGACCCCGGCGGTGCCACCACGGCGGTCGTCGGCACCGCTGAATCCGCCCGCTCCGCCGCCGGGGCCGTCCCCTCAGGCATGGGTCCCGCCCTCCGCCGCCGCGCCCAGCTCCGCGAGATGGCCGACCAGGCCGTCGAGGTCGTCCAGGAAGCGGAACGGCCCGTCCAGGTCGAGGACGATCCCGAACTCCTCCTCGACCGCGTCGATCAGTCGCAGAAGCGCCAGCGACGTCACGCCGAGAGCGGTCAACGAGGCTCCCGCACCCAGCAGTTCCCCCTCCGTGACCTCACCGTCGGTGGCGTGCGAGACCAGCGCGGCGACCCTGCTCCGCAGCGCGGCCTCCTCGGCGGCCGGGGCGGTCACCGGCCCTGCTCCGCGAGGCGGCGGCGCAGGCTCAGCGGGCGGATGTCCTCCCAGACCCGGTCGACATGGGCCATGCACTCCTCCTCCGACCCGGTGAAGCCCTCCGCCCGCCAACCGGCCGGCGGCTCCGTCCGGGCGGGCCACAGCGCGTGCTGCTCCTCGTCGTTGACGACCACCTGGTACGGCGTCGCGTCGCTCATCGCTGCTCTCCTTCTGGTGCTGCCTGGGTCGTCCGTGCCGTCCCCGTCGCCGGCCGGCGGAGTTCGCCCACCACGGCCGAGATCTCGCTGAGCGTCGGGGTGTCGAAGAAGGCGTCGAGGGGCACCTCGACGCCGAGCCGCTTGCGGATGCGGGCGGCGATGGCGGTGATCGTCAAGGAGTGCCCGCCCAGGTCGAAGAGGTCCTCGTCGGGGCCGATGTCGTCGAGCCGCAGCACCTCCTGCCAGATCTCCCGCACCACGGCCGCGTCCCCCTCGGGGGCGGCCGGGGTGCCGTCGGCCCCGCCCGGCTCCGGCGGGCTCGCCCCGTCGGGCCGGGTCCTGGGGACGGCCGGCAGCCGGGCCCGGTCCACCTTGCCGTTCGGGGTGAGCGGCAGCGCGGCCAGCGGAACCCATGCGGCCGGGACCATCGCTGCGGGAAGCGAGCGGGCGAGATGGGCGCGCAGTTCGTCGGCGGCCGGGGCAGCCGGGGCAGCCGGGGCAGCCGGGGCAGCCGGGGCAGCCGGGGCAGCCGGGGCCACGGTGGCCAGGGCGACCGGCGGCGCGGAGTCCTCCCGCGCCGCCGCGATCGCCGGAGCCTCCGGGCCGCCGAGGCCGTCGGCGCCCCCGGGCCCGTCCGAGATCCCCGGGCCGGCGACGAACTGCGGACCGCCCGTGGCTCCCGACACGTCCGGAACGCCCCTGGCCGCCAACGTCCCCGGGCCGTCCGAGATCCCCGGGCCGGCGACAAACTGCGGACCGCCCGTGGCTCCCGACGCCTCCGAGCCGTCCGGCGCCCCGACCACGTACGCCACCAGCCGCTCCTGGCCGGCCTCTCCGGCGCTCTCGTCCTCACCGGGGTCCAGCACCACCACCGCCTGCGCCACCCCGGGGTGCTCGGTGAGGCGTGCCTCGATCTCGCCGAGCTCGATCCGGTGCCCCCGCAGCTTCACTTGGGTGTCCAGGCGCCCCGCGAACTCCAGCCGCCCGTCGGGCAGTCGGCGCACCAGGTCACCCGTGCGGTACATCCGGGACCCCGGCGGCCCCCACGGGTCCGGTACGAAGCAGCGGGCGGTCAGCCCGGGGCGGCCCCGGTAGCCGTACGCCACGCCCGCACCGCCGAGGTGCAGTTCGCCGGGCAGCCCGTCGGGGACGGGACCTCCGTGCTCGTCCAGCACGTACGCCCGGGTGGCGGCCAGCGGGCGGCCGATGGTCACCGGTTCGCCCGGGGGCAGCTCGGCCAGCAGGGACCAGACGGTGGTCTCGGTCGGCCCGTAGACGTTGAACAGCCTGTCGACGGCGGCGTGCAGTCCGGCGGCCAGGGGCCCGGGAAGCGCTTCGCCCCCGGCCAGGGCGACGAGTCCGGGGCGGTGGAGTCCGGCGGCCAGCATCAGCCGCCAGCCGCTCGGCGTGGCCTGGACGTGCGTGACGCCGTGGGCGTCGATCAGCTTCAGCAGGGCCGCGCCGTCGCGCTGCCGCTCCTCCGGCACCAGGACGACCCGGCCGCCGGTGGTCAGAGGCAGCAGGAGTTCCACGGTGGAGATGTCGAAGGACAGCGAGGTGAGCCCCAGCCAGCGGTGCTCCGGGGCCGCCCCCAGCCGGTCGGCCAGCGCGCCGAGCAGGTTGGCGAGCGCCCCGTGCGAGACCTCGACCCCCTTGGGCCGGCCGGTGGAGCCGGAGGTGTAGAGGACGTAGGCGGGGTGACCGGCGGTCGGGACGGCCGTCCGCCCGACCGGCGGCGCACCGGCGGCGGTGGAAGGCTCCGGGGAGAGCACCGGGAGCCCGCTCGGCAGCCCCCGGGGCACCGGCCCGTCGACCACGAGGGCGGACAGCCCGGCATCCGCCCGGACGAAAGCGAGCCGGTCGGCCGGGTAGCCGGGATCCAGTGGTACGTAGGCCGCTCCGGCGGTCAACGTTCCGAGCAGGGCGGTCAGTTCGGCCACCGAACGGCCCACCTGGACGCCGACGAGGTCTCCGGGGCCGATGCCCTCGGCAGCCAGTCGGGCGGCGAACTCGGCAGCTGCCGCGTGCAGTTCGGCGTAGGAGAGCTCCGTGCCGTCGGCCGCCACCACGGCCACCGCATCGGGTGTCGCGGCGGCCCGCTCCGCGAACATCCCGGTCACCGTGGCGTTCGCCGGGCGGGCCGCAGGCGTCCCGTTCCCCGCGTAGAGCGCCCGCTCCCGCTCGTCGCCCGCCAGCAGCGGCAGGTCGGCGAGGCGGATGCCGGGGTCGGCGAGCACCGCGTCCAGGAGGGCGCGGAAATGGCCGACGATCCGGGCGGGCGCACCGGGAGCGAAGGCGTCGGCCCGGTACTGCAACGAGGCGTCCAGCCGATCCGGACCGGACACCAGCTGGAGGTGGGCCAGGTTGCGTACGGCGTGCGGGAAGCCGATCCAGTCCACCTCGACGTCCGCCGCTTCCAGCGCCTCCCAGCCGGTGCGCCGGCGGTAGCTGACCGAGAGCGGGGTGAGCGCCGTGCGCGGGGTGAGGCCGCGCACCGCCCGGCCGAGCGGGACCGGGCGGTGGTCGTAGAGGGCGTCCAGCTCGGAGCTCACGTCCCGGGCGAAGTCGGCGAAGCTCCGGTGCGGGTCGGGGCGGGTGAGGACGGGCAGCTCGTTGACGTACAGGCCGATGTGGTCCGGGCTTCCCGGGCGGCGGGTGGACAGTTCCACGGCGGTGGCGGGAGAGCTGTTGCCGTAGCGGAGCAGCAGGGTGTGCCAGAGGGCGAGGAGCAGTTCGAAGCGGGTGACGCCGAGGGTGCGCGCGGTGTCGGCGAGGCGGGCGAGGGGCGCGCCGTCGAGGGTGAACGGCACGGCGCCACCGGGGGCGGGCGCGGTGGCCTCCCGGGCGTCGACGAGGAGGCCGGGCAGCGCGGGGACGGGCGGGTCCGACCAGCGGCCGTCCCAGAACGCACCGGCCGCTGCCGCCTCTTCGGCGGTGGGCTCGGCGGGCTCGGTCCTCGGGAGGCCGGCGGACGTCTCCACGCCCAGGATCTCGGCGAGCAGGACGTCCTTCGACGTGCCGTCGAACACCAGGTGGTGCGCGACGGCGTGCAGGACCGGGTGGCCGTCGCCGGTGCTCACGAGCGCGAACCGGACGAGCGGGCCCCGGGCCAGGTCGAAGGGGCGGGTGGTCTCCGCCGCGAGCAGGTCGTCGAGGGCGTCGGGCGCGCAGGTCAGGCGGCGCAGCCCGGGTGCGGGTCCGGTGGCCGGGGCGAGCGCGGGTCCCTCCGGGTCCACCCGGGACAGCAGCACCGGGTGCCGGGCGAGGAGCCGGGCGCACCCGGTGTCGAGGGCCGTCGCGTCGGGCGCCGTCGCGCCGGTGAACCGGGCGGCGAGGACCAGGTGGTGGGCGGCGCCGGGGCTCAGCACCTGTTCGGTCACCCACATGCCGTGCTGAGCGGGACCGAGCACCGCCGGGAGGGAGGGGGCGGAAGCAGCGGGAGAGGAAGGGGAGGTCGGGTTCGTCATCACAAGGCCTCGTCGTCCAGGAGCAGGCGCAGCTCGCGCTTGAGGATCTTGCCGCCCTCGTTGCGCGGCAGGGAAGGGCGGAACAGCAGGCGGGCGGGGAGTTCGTGGGCGGCGAGCCGGTCGAGCAGGAAGGCCCGCAGGGCGGGTGCGGTGAGCTCGCCGCGCGGCACGACGACGGCGGCGACGACCGCCCCCAGGACGGGGTGCGGTACCCCGAACGCCGCCGCGTCGGCCACCGCCGGGTGGGCGTGCAGCGCGTCCTCCACCTGGAGCGTCGAGACCTTGTACGCACCGGACTTGATGACGTCGCGCTCCCGGTCGAGGAGGTGCAGACAGCCGTCCTCGTCCACCCGCCCGAGGTCGCCCATCCGCACCCAGCGGCCCCGGAAGACCTCCGCGTCGCCGTTCGCGGAGCCGCTGCCGGCTCCGTCGAGGTAGGCGCGGGGGGAGGTGGGGGTGCGCAGCCAGACCTCACCCGGTTCACCGGGCGGCAGGGGCGTTCCGTCGGGGGCCGTGATCCGCAGGTCGCGCAGGTCTGCGGGACGGCCCGGGGAGTCGGGGCGGCCGGGGTCGAAGAGCAGCGTGATCTGGGCGGGCGCGGCCTCGGTGGAGGTGTAGTAGTTGACGATGTGGGCGCGCGGGAAGGCCCGGGTCAGGCCGAGCGCCACGGGCCCCGGCAGGGCGGCGGCGGTCGAGCCGACGAGCCGGACGCTGTCGGCGGCGTACCGGCGGGCGGCCTCGGAGCCGAGCAGTTCGATGGCCATGGCCGGGACGAGGAACACGCTGCCGATCCCGTACTCCTCGATGAGCCGCGCGAACCGTCCCGGGGTGAACTGCGGGGCGGCCACGGCGGTGGCGGCCGAGTCGAGGGCGTTGACCAGCATGGTCTGCCCGGCGTTGGTGCCGACGGGGAAGGCGTGCAGGAAGTGGCGGGAGTGCCGCAGTGGGCGGCGGCGTTCGTCGGACGTGCAGCCGTGCACCAGATTGGCGTGGGTCGCGGTGACGCCCTTGGGGGTGCCGGTCGTGCCGGAGGTGTAGAGGATCTGGGCGAGGGCGGCCGGGTCGGGGTTCTCCGGGACGCCCGGGGAGGCGGAGGGCTCCGTGCGACCGGGCACGGCGGCACCGGGTTGGCTGCCGGGCGCCGGGACGCCGCCGCCGGCCGTCCCGCTCGCCGCTCCCGCGCCGGCTCCGGCTCCGGCTTCCGTCGCGGTGACGGCTCCGGCTCCCGCCCGGACCTCCTCCTCCGCCTGGATCTCCTCCTCGGTCGCCGCCCAGACCCCGGCCGCAAGCAGCTCCGGCGGCAGGGTCGCCCCGTGCGGGTGCAGCAGGGCCGCGGCCCCGCTGTCGGCGAGGACGTGGGCGGCGGTCGCCGGGGACTGCCGGTCGGACAGGGGTACGGCGACGCAGCCGGCGCGCAGGACGGCGCAGTACGCCACGGCGTACGCGATCCAGTCGCCGCCGCCGTAACGCAGCACGACGCGCGCCCCCGGTCGCAGGCCCCGGTTCCGCAGTCCGGCGGCGAGGACCCCGGACCGGGCGTGCCACGCGTCGAAGGTCAGGCCGCGCGTGCCGCAGATCAGCGCGGTGTGCCCGGGGTCGGTGGCGGCCCGGAGGCCGAGCAGGGCGGGGAGACTGCGGGGCGGCGGGGCGGCGGTCCTCGACCGGCCCCCGGGGGAGGCGGGGTTCGCCGTACGGCCTCCGGGCGTCGTGGACTGCGCCGAACGGCTACCAGAGGTGATGGAGTTCACCGGACGGCTCCCGGGCGTGGCGGCGTTCACCGGGCGGCCTCCAGCGTGGCCGGTGCGTCCTTCGCCGCCTCGGTCCCGTCCCGGTGCGCCGCCCGTGTCCGGCGGTCGCGTTCCTGGATGCCGACCAGGTCGTCCGGCAGCGCGTCCGGCACGTCGAGGTCGAAGCGGGCCAGCACCGGGAGCCGGAGGCCGATGACCACCAGCGCCAGCATGGCCGCGCCGAACAGGAGGTACATGAAGCCGATTCCGCGCCCCGGCCCCGTACCGATCAGGGCCCCCACCGTCGAGGCCAGCGAGCCGCCGTCCTCGAACATCGGGCCGAAGACCGCCGAGCCCACCGGCGCGATGACACCGTGTCCGATCGGCAGGGTGGACCAGGCGACCAGCGTGTTCAGCGCGAACACCCGGCCGTGGAAGCGCTGGGGCACCTTGATCTGCACGATCGTCGTGTAGACGCCGTTGACCATGGACAGGGCGCAGGACATCCCGAACGCGCCGATGCCGATGATCCACAGGTCCGCCCGCACCCCGACCAGCGCACAGGCGAGCGCGAGCAGCCCGGCCAGGCCCAGCATGCCGCGCATGCGGTGGTCCTTCGGGCCGCCCCAGAAGCCCATCGCGATACCCCCGAGGATGGCTCCCGCTCCCCCGGCCACCGAGATCCGCGCCACCGCCGCGAGCGAGTCGAACGACAGCACCAGCGGGGTGATCAGCAGGAACAGCGGGGACAGGAAGATGTTCAGGGCCGCGAACCACAGGAGCATCGCCCGGAAGCCGCGGTTGCGCCAGGAGTGGGCGAATCCGTGCTTGATCTCCGCGACCAGCGATTCCTTCCGCTTCCAGGGCAGGGTCTTCGGGAACTTCACGAACGACAGCACGCCGACGGCGATGGTGTAGCTGACGACGTCGAGGATGAGGATGCCCTTCAGACCGATCCCCGCCATCAGGGCCACCGCCGCCAGCGGGACGATGAACTGGGCGAACCCGAAAGCCATCTGGGTGACCCCGTTGGCGTGGCCGAGGTACTGCTTGGGCACCAGCTGCGGCACGGCGGAGGCGTAGGCGAGCCGCTGGAAGGTGAGCGCCACCGACAGCACGCCGAGCAGGACGTAGATGTGCCAGGAGGCGAGGTTGCCGCTCAGCAGGAGCGTGAGCAGCGCCGCCTGGGTGGATCCGGCGACGATGTCGCTGGTGAGCATCACCCTGCGGCGGTCGAGCCGGTCGACGACCGCTCCGGCCAGCGGTCCGACGAGGATGCCGGGCAGCATGCCGATGACCGCGTAGAGGGCGTACTTGCCCATCGAGCCGGTCTCCATGTAGATCCACACCGGCAGGGCGAACTCGGTCAGCGCGGACCCGGTGATGGACAGCAACTGGCCGAAGGCGACGGCCAGGAAGCGGCCCATGCCGGGGGCCGGGCCTGCGGCGGAGGACCCGTCCGGCGCGGGGGCGCCGCCGCGCGGTCCGTCACCGGGCCCGCCGGGCGCTCGTGCGCTCGGCCGGTCGGCGGCCCCGTTCCGCTCCCGGTCCTCCGCGCCGTCCCGCACGCCGTCGCGCGGACCGGTCCGTACGCCGGTGGCCCCGGCCTGCTCCGCGCCCTCCACGCCGTCGCGCGGACCGCCCGGCCCGCCGGGAGCCCCGGCCCGCTCCCCGCCCTCCGCGCCGTCCCGCACGCCGTCGCGCGGACCGGTCCGTACGCCGTCGCGCGAAACGGTCCGTCCGCCGTCCCGTCCGCTCGCCTCGTGGAACCACCAGGACGGTCCGTCCGCCTCCCGGGGCAGCCCGCGCTCCGCGTCCGGGCCGGCCAGGAGCGCCGGATGCGTGCGGGTGATGATCTCGACGAGTTCCCGCGCCCGGTACTTCAGGAAGAAGTGGCCGGCTTCGTCCAGGACCACCAGCGCCGAGCGTTCCGCGAGCATCTGCCACTCGCGGTACCGCTCCTCGTGGAAGTCGGTCGCCGGGTCCCGGTTGCCGATCACCGAGATCACCGGGGCCTTCAGCAGCGCGCCGCCCGCCCCCACCTCGGCCAGCGCCTCGGTGAAGTAGACCTCGGCAGCCCGGGAGTCGGCCCGCATGTTGCCGATCATGAACTTCATCTGCTTCTCGTCGAGATCGCCGACCTCGGCGCCCATGGAGCGCAGCCAGGTGAAGTAGACGCGGTCGCTCAGCAGGGGGTCCAGGGCGGAGATCCGGCTCAGCAGCCCCAGGACCCGGCCGCGCGGGCGGGCGAAGGGGAACTGGGCCCCGATGTAGACGGCCTCCACCTCCCGGTCCGCCGCTTCGAGGAGGCGGGAGACGGCGACGGTGAGCGCGCTGCCGACAGCGCAGTGCCCGTACAGCGCCACGGGGCCCTCGACCCGTTCGCGAATCTCGGCGGCGATCTTCTCGGCCAGCTCGTCGAAGGGCAGGTGCTCCTCCGTGACGCCCATGTCGTGGCCGGGTATCGCGACGGACCACAGGTCGTATCCGGCGGGCAGTTCGTCGGCGACCGGCTGGTAGACGACCGCGCTGCCGCCGCCGTACGGGACGCAGACGAAGGAGAGCGTCCGTTCCCCGGGCGGGGCGGGCCGGGTCAGCCGGTGGAGCAGGTGGCGGGGGCCGCGCTCGGACTCGTCCAGGTCGGCGAGGGCGGCGAGTTCGCGGACCGTACGGGAGGTGAAGAGGTCCATGACGCTGACCGGCCGCGCCCCCGCGTCGGGCAGCCGTTTGCGGGCGCGGGCGATGACCTGGGTGGCGAGCAGTGAATGCCCGCCCAGGTCGAAGAAGTCGTCGTCGACGCCGACTTCGGGCAGGTTGAGGATGTCCGCCCAGATCGCGGCCAGCACCTGCTGGGTGGCGGTCTCCGGGGCGGCGAGCGCCGCGCCGGTACGACGGGCGGCCTGCGGTGCGGGCAGGGCGCGGCGGTCGAGCTTGCCGTTGGGGGTGCGCGGGAGTGCGTCCAGGGCGACGAAGGCGGCCGGGACCATGTAGTCGGGCAGCGTGCGGCGCAGGGCGGTGCGCAGGGTGGCGGGGTCGGGCCCGGCGTCCCCGCTCCGGTCCGGCACCACGTACGCCACCAGGCGTTTGTCGCCCGGATGGTCCTCGCGGACGATCACCGCCGCGGCGGCGACCCCGTCCTCGGCGCGCAGGGCCGCCTCGATCTCGCCGGGTTCGATGCGCAGGCCCCGGATCTTCACCTGCTGGTCGATCCGGCCCAGGTGCTCCAGCTGCCCGTCCTCCCGCCACCGGGCCAGGTCCCCGGTGCGGTAGAGGCGCGTGCCGGGCGGGCCGTAGGGGTCGGGGACGTAACGGGCGGCGGTCAGGCCGGGGCGGCGGTGGTAGCCCACGGACACCTGGAGGCCGCCGATGTGGAGCTCACCGGGTGTGCCGACGGGTACGGGGCGCAGTTCGGCGTCGAGGACGTACAGGCGGGTGTTGTCGACCGGTGCGCCGATCGGCACCGACGCGAGGTCGCCCGCGCACTCCCAGCTGGTGACGTCGACGGCCGCCTCGGTCGGCCCGTACAGGTTGGCGAGGGCGCAGTGCGGCAGCCGGGCGGTGAACGCGCGGGCGGTGTGCGGGGCCAGTTCCTCGCCGCTGCACACGACGCGGCGCAGGGTGGTGCAGCGCTCCACGTCGTCCTCGGCGAGGAACACGTCCAGCATCGCGGGCACGAAGTGGGCGACGGTCACGCCATGCCGGCGGATGGTGTCCCGCAGGTGGGCGGCGTCCTTGTGGCCCCCGGGCTGCGCGAGGACCAGCCGGGCCCCGGTGATCAGCGGCAGGAACAGCTCCCAGACGGAGACGTCGAAGCCGGTCGGGGTCTTCTGGAGTACGGTGTCGGCCGCCCCGACCCCGTATCGGCGGGCCATCCACAGCAGGCGGTTCACGATCGCCCGGTGGGTGTTGGGCACCCCCTTGGGCCGCCCGGTGGAACCCGAGGTGTAGATCATGTACGCGAGGTCGTCGGGCCCGGGGCCCGCCGGGTCCGCGCCGTCCTCGTCGCCGTCCCACTCGGCCGGGTCGTCCAGGACCAGGACGCGGGCCGCGCAGCCGTCCGGCACCGGCAGCCGGCGCTGGGTGAGCAGCACCTCGGCCGCGCTGTCCGCGAGCATGAACGCGAGCCGTTCGGAGGGGTATTCGGGGTCCAGCGGGGTGTAGGCCGCTCCGGTGCGCAGGACACCGAGGAGGCCGGGGAGCAGGTCCGGCGACCGCTCGGCCATGACCGCGACGAGGCTTCCCGGGCCGACGCCCTCCCGGGCCAGCCGCCGGGCGACGCGCGCGGCGGCCCGGTCCAGTTCGGCGTACGTCAGGGTCTCGTCGCCGAAGCCGACGGCGACGGCGTCGGGGGTGCGGACGGTCTGTGCGGCGACGAGGCCCGGCAGGGTCGCGCCGTCCGGCAGGCCGGCGGCGGTGTCGTTCCATGCGTCGAGCAGCCGGTGCCGCTCGTCGGGGTCCAGCGTGTCGTGAGCGGAGACCGGCAGATCGGGCCGGTCGGCCACGGCGTGCAGCAGCCGGTCCAGGGCGTCGGCGACGCGGGCGACAGCGGACTCGTCGAAGAGGTCGGTGTTGTAGTTGAACGCGCCCCGCAGCCCGCCCGGCCCCTCCATCAGGAACAGTTCGAGGTCGAACCGGGTCCCGGCGGCGTGCAGCCCGAACGGCTCGACCTCCAGGGGGATTTCGGCGTCCGGTACGGCCGAGGCGTAGTTCTGGACGGCGAGGACCGCCTGGAACACCGGGGAGCGTGACACGTCGCGTTCGACGTTCAGCTCGGAGACCAACTGGGCGAAGGGCAGCTCCTGGTGGGCGTACGCCTCCAGGCAGGTCTCCCGGGTCCGGGCGAGGAGTGCGGTGAACGCCGGATCGCCGTCCAGGCGCGCCCGCAGCGCCAGGACGTTCACGAACATGCCGACGAGACCTTCGAGTTCGGGCTCCGGCCGGCCCGCGACGGGTGATCCGACGGCGAAGTCCCGTTGTCCGGAGAACCGGGACAGCACCAGCTGGAACGCGGCGAGCAGCACCATGTGCACGGTCGCGCCGTGTTCCCGGCCCAGGGCGGTGAGCCGGTCGAGGAGGTCCCGGTCGACGTCGAAGCCGTAGCCGGCCCCGTCGAAGGTCTGGTGTTCGGGACGCGGGCGGGCGGTGGGCAGCTCCAGCGGCCGGACCCCGGACAGCTCCCGCCCCCAGTAGGCGACCTCGTCCGCCAGCCGGCCGCCGGTCAGCCGCTCGCGCTGCCACAGCGCGAAGTCCCCGTACTGAACCGGGAGCGGGGGGAGCGGATCGGGCTCGTCGCGGACGTGGGCGGCGTAGCCGCGCAGCACCTCGGACACCAGGACCTCGCTGGACCAGCCGTCACTGACGCTGTGGTGGACCACCAGGAGCAGGACGTGGTCGTCGTCGGCGATGCGGACCAGCAGACCGGTGATCAGGGGGCCGGTGACCAGGTCGAAGGGGAGGGCCGCCCGTTCGTCGACCAGCCGGGCCGCGTGCTCCTCGTCGTCCGCCTCGGCGGTGGACAGGGCGAACGGGGCCGGGTCGGCGATGTCCAGGGCCGGGCGCCCGTCGTCGGTGGCCGGGTAGCGCGAGCGCAGCGTCTCGTGGCGGGCGGTCACCGCGTCGAGGGCGCGTTGCAGGGCGGGGCGGTCGAGCGGGCCGCGCAGCCGGCGGGCGACCGGGATGTTGTACGCGGCGGTGCCGGGCGCGAACTGCTCCATGAACCACAGGCGTTCCTGGGCGAACGACAGCGGAGGCACGGTGCCCCCGGGCCGCCGGGGCACGGTCTGCGCGGCCGGGCGGGTGCGTCCGCGGAGCCGCTGGGCCAGCAGGGCGCGCTTGGCGTCGGAGAGCGCCCCGGCGCCGCGCCCGCCCGGTCCCCCTGCGGGGGGCGGGGTTCTGCCGTCGGGGCCCGAGGGGCTGCCGCCAGGGCCCGAAACTCTGCTGTCAGGGCCCGGAGCGGGCTCCCGGGTGCTGTCCGCGGGGCTGCCGCCAGGGCCCGGAGCACTGCCGCCAGGGCCCGAGGGGCTGCCGCCAGGGCCCGAAACTCTGCCGCCGGAGCCCGGAGCACTGCCATCCGGGCCCGGAGGAGCGCTGCCGTCAGGGCCCGCGGTGGGCTCCCGGGTGCTGTCCGCCGGGCGGGTCTCGGTGCTGCTCATGCGGTGGTGGTTCCGTTTCTCTCCGGGCCGGACTCGGCCGCGAGAAGCCGCTCCGCGTCCTCGTCGGTCAGCGCTTCGATCTCAGCGAGCAGCAGGTCCTCGACCGCCGCGGCGAACGCCTCGACGGTGCGGTGGGCGAACAGCGTCCGCAGCGGCACCGCGACCCCGGCGGCGGCCCGGATCCGGGCGACGACGCGGGTGGCGAGGAGCGAGTGTCCGCCCAGGTCGAAGAAGTCGTCCAGCGCGCCCGCCCGGTCCAGCCCCAGCACCTCCGTCCACACCTCACCGACCAGCGCCTCCGCATCGGTGCGCGGGGCGACGTAGCCGGGTCCGAGGTCGGGCCGCCGCTCGGGCGCGGGCAGGGCCGGGCGGTCCACCTTGCCGTTCGGGGTCAGCGGCAGGGCGTCCAGCACCACCAGCGAGTTCGGGACCAGATGGGCCGGGAGCCGGGCGGCCAGCGCGGCCCGCAGAGCCCCGGTGGACAGGCCGCCCGGGGCGTGCCCGGCCTCCGGCGTCCCCCGCCGCGCCGCTCGGGCGGTCCGCCCCCGCCGCGCCGCTCGGGCGGTCCGCCCCCGCCGCGCTCCGGGACCACGTACCCGACCAGCGCCTCGTCCCGTACGGTCACCACCGCCCGGCCCACCCCGTCCAGGGCCAGCAGAGCGGTCTCCACCTCGCCGGGCTCCACGCGGAAGCCGCGCACCTTGACCTGGTCGTCGATCCGGCCCAGGAACTCCAGCCGGCCGTCCGCCCGCCAGCGGACCAGGTCGCCGGTGCGGTATCGGCGGGAGCCGGGCGAGCCGTAGGGGTCGGGCACGAAGGCCCGCGCCGTGGCCCCCGCCCTGCCGCCGTAGCCGTACGTCACCCCGGCCCCGCCGACCAGGAGCTCACCGGCCGCCCCCTGCGGCATCAGCCGGCCCAGCGGGTCGCAGACGGTGAGCGTGGTGCCGCCGATCGGGCTGCCGATGGGCGGGCGGTGCAGCGCGTCGGCGTGCCCCAGTTCGGCGGTCGCGGCGATGACGGTGGTCTCGGTGGGGCCGTAGGAGTTGACCACCCGCACGGTGTCCCCGAAGCGGGCCCGCCACGCGGCGACCGCCCCGGGCTGCACCTGGTCCGCGCCGAGGATCAGGAGCCGCAGGCCCGGGGGCCAGGCGACGGTGTCGAGGTCGTCGGCCAGCTCGTGCCAGTACGGGGTGGGCAGGTCCAGGACGGTGGGGCCCGTGCCCTGTCCGGCGGTGAGGTGGAGGTGGTCGGGCAGGGTGCTGCCGGCGTCGGCGACGACGAGGCGGGCCCCGGCGGCGAGGGCGGGGAAGACCTCCTCGGCGTGGGTGTCGAAGCTCAGCGACGCGAACTGCAGCACCTCGTCGTCCGCCGTGATCCCGTAGTGCTCGCGCATCCAGCCGACCCGGGCCGCCAGTGCGCGGTGCGGGACGACGACGCCCTTGGGCCTGCCGGTGGAGCCGGAGGTGTGGATGACGTACGCGGGGTGGTCCGGGCCCGCCGCCCAGCGCGGATCGGGGACACCGGCCGGACCGGGCGCCTCGGGTGCGAGCACGAGGGGGGCGCTCCCGGGGCCGCCCTCCCCGTCGCCCATGGCCTCGCAGCCGGTCACGGGGACACCCTCCCCCGCACCCGTGAACCCGCAGCCGGTCACGGGCACACCCTCCCCGGCGCCGGTCACCTTCTCCCCCGCGTCCGGGTCGGCCACGACCACCCGCACGCCGCTGTCCGCGACCATGAGGTCGAGGCGGGCCCGGGGGTAGGCCGGGTCCAGGGGCAGGTAGGCCGCGCCCGCCCGCCAGGCGGCCAGCATCGCGGTGATGGCCCGCGCACCGCGCGGCAGGCGGATGCCGACGGTGTCGCCGTCCCGCACCCCCGCGTCCCGCAGCCGCACCGCGAGCGCGCCGGCCGCCTCCCACAGCTCCCGGTGGGTCAGCGCCCCGGACGCGTCGCGCACCGCGGTCCGGTCGTCGCCGTACGTCCGCGCCACCCGGTCCAGCACGGCGGGCAGCGCTTCGGCCCCGGCCTCCGGAACGGCGCAGCCGGTCCCCAGGGCCAGCAGCTCTTCCTCCTCCTCGCCGGTGAGCAGCGGCAGTCCGGACACCGGGGTGTCCGGGTCCGCCAGCGCTCCGCGCAGCAGCGTCTCGAAGTGCCGGGCGAACCGGGCCGCCCACGGGGCGTCGAACAGGTCGGTGCGGTAGCCGAACACGGCGATCAGGTCGTCGCCCTCGCGGCGCAGGTCGAGCATCACCTCGAACTTGCTGGCCGCGTGGCCGCCGTCCGCCTCGGTGCACTCCAGTCCGGCGAACTCCGCCGCGTGGCGGTCCGGTTCGTCCTGGGTGTGGACGGTCAGCAGGGTCTGGAAGAGCGGGCTGCCGCCGAGCCGCCGCTCGACGCCCAGTGCGTCGATGAGCCGCTCGAAGGGGACCCGGTCATGGGTGAATCCGGTCAGCACGGAGCGGCGTACCCGGCGCAGCAGCTCCGCGAAGGACGGGGCTCCCGCGAGTTCGGCGCGCAGGACGAGGGTGGTGGAGAAGTAGCCGATCACCTCCTCCAGTTCCGGCTCGCCCCGGCCGGCCGCGGGGACCCCGACGCAGAAGTCGTCCTGGCGCGTCCAGCGGTGCAGCAGCACCTGGTAGGCGGCGAGCAGCACCATGAACGGGGTGCACCGCTTCTGACGGGCCAGGGCGTCCACCGCGGGGCCCGCGCCCGTGAGCCGCCGGGTGTGGAAGGCCCCGCCGGCGCCTTCGCCCGCCTCCGTGACGGTCGGGCGCAGGTCCAGCACGGGCGCGCCGGCCAGCCGCTCCCGCCAGTGGGCCACTGCCGCGTCCGCCTCGGGCCCGGCCGCGAACTCCCTCTCCCTGCGGGCGTACTCGGTGTACGCAAGCGGCTCGGGCAGCTCGGCCGTGCGGCCGTCCAGGTGGGCGGCGTACCGGGTGGCCAGCTCGCTGCGCAGCAGGTTCAGCGACCAGCCGTCGGCGACGATGTGGTGGAGGACGAGGCACAGCAGGTGCTCGTCGTCCGCGGTCCGCAGGAGGGTCACCCGCAGCAGCGGACCGCGGGCGAGGTCGAAGGCGGCGTTGGTCCGCTCGGCGAGCAGCCGGGGCGCGTCCCCGGGGCGGCGGCGCAGATCGGCACGCTCGACCGGGACGGGAGCGGGCGGCTCCACACGGGCGACCGGGCGACCGTCCCGGCCGGGGAAGCGGGTGCGCAGGGCCTCGTGCCGGGCGGCCGTCGCGTCGAACGCCGCGCGCAGGGCCGGTTCGTCGAGCGGGCCGGTCAGGCGGAGCACGAGCGGGATGTTGTACGAGGCGTCGTCGGGGTCCAACTGCCCCAGGAACCAGAGGCGTTCCTGAGCCGGGCTCAGGGGGAGGCCGGGCCCTTCCCCGCCTCCCGCCCCCGTCGGATCGAGGGCGTCGCCCGTGCCCGCCGTGGCCCCACCTGCCGTACCGATCATGTGCGGTGCTCCCCTGTGTACCGACCGTCGGCGACGCACCGCCGAGGACGGCGGGCAGCACCGGACGCGTGTGCCGACGGGTCGTCAGAAAGCAGCGCAGGGGGCGGCAGTGGCGCGTTCCGGCCTCCCCGCGATCTCGGCCCCGGGCAACGGTCACGCTAGGAGGAGCGGGCAGGTCAAGTCAATGGTCTGGACCACGCAGAGGTGGCCGGTACCGGTCGCACGCCGAGGGACATATGGGCAGGAAAGGGGCCTCGACTCCCGTTCCGCTGGCTGAAACCACCGTTCTCACGGCCCGAGGGGCAGCCGGGGACGGCCGGGAGACAATGCAGCGCCCCCGGGCCACGTCACGGGGACGTGGCCCGGGGGCGCTGCCGGCTCGGCCGGGGCGCTACGCGGTCGCGGGCACCGCGGCCCTCGGCTCCGTGTCGCGGACCTCGTCGCGGTCGGCGCCGTCCCGGCCGGCGTCGTCGCCGAAGGAGTCCACCGGGGAGGACGAGGCGGAGTTGTACGCGTCGTGGTCGAGGATCTTCTCGCGGGCCGCGACGATCACCGGGACCAGCGCCTGGCCGGCCACGTTGGTGGCGGTGCGCATCATGTCCAGGATCGGGTCGATCGCCATGAGGAGGCCGACGCCCTCCAGCGGGAGGCCCAGCGTGGACAGGGTCAGCGTCAGCATGACCGTCGCGCCGGTGAGACCGGCGGTGGCCGCCGAGCCGATCACCGAGACGAAGGCGATCAGGAGGTAGTCGCCGATGCCCAGCTGCACGTCGAAGATCTGCGCGATGAAGATCGCCGCCAGCGCCGGGTAGATCGCGGCGCAGCCGTCCATCTTGGTGGTCGCGCCGAACGGCACGGCGAAGGAGGCGTACTCCTTCGGAACGCCGAGGCGCTCGGTGACCCGCTGGGTGACCGGCATGGTGCCGACCGAGGAGCGGGAGACGAAGGCGAGCTGGATCGCGGGCCAGGCGCCCTTGAAGAACTGCAGCGGGCTGATCTTGGCGACGGTGGCGAGGAGCAGCGGGTAGACGCCGAACATCACCAGGGCGCAGCCGATGTAGACGTCGGCGGTGAACGTCGCGTACTTGCCGATGAGGTCCCAGCCGTAGTCGGCGATGGCGTAGCCGATGAGACCGACGGTGCCGATCGGGGCGAGGCGGATGACCCACCACAGGGCCTTCTGGAGCAGCTCCAGGACCGCCTGGCTGAGCGTGAGGATCGGCTTGGCCTTCTCGCCGAGCTTGAGGGCGGCGATACCGGCGACGGCGGCCATGAAGACGATCTGGAGCACGTTCAGCTCGGTGAACGGCGTGATCACATCACCCGGGACGATGCCGGTCAGGAAGTCGATCCAGCTGCCCTTCGTCTCGGAGAGGGCGCCGTCCTTCGGTGTGAGGCCGGTGCCGGAGCCCGGGTTGGTGATCAGGCCGATGGTGAGGCCGATCGCGACCGCGATCAGCGAGGTGACCATGAACCAGAGCAGGGTGCGGGTGGCCAGCCGGGCGGCGTTGTTGACCTGGCGGAGGTTGGTGATCGACACCAGGATCGCGAAGAACACCAGCGGGGCGACGGCCAGCTTCAGCAGCTGGACGAAGAGCGAGCCGATCTCGTCGAGGGTGGTGACGAGCCAGCCGAGGTCCTGGCTGCGGGCCAGCCAGCCGAGCAGCACACCGAGGACCAGACCGGTGACGATCTGGGCCCAGAACGGGACCTTGGGGATACGGGGACGGGACCCGGCCCCGGAGCCGGAGCCGGTGGGCTGCTCGGCCTCGGGGGCGGTGGACGCGGGATTCGCGGACACGGACACACTCCAGTGAGGACGCATCGGGACGCACGGACGTCATCCGTGCGGTCGTGCGGTGGAACGGGGACGGGGTCGCGGCGCCCGCGTCGAGGGGCGGCGCCGCCGCATGATGCCGAATCAGACCTCGCGGCAACAGACCGCGGACATACAGCGGCAGAGATCGACATGCCGGCGCGCCACGAGCGGGATGCTCGCGGCATGGCGGAGGCGCACAGCTGTCTTCACGTCGAACACGTTAACACTTGAACTTTGAGAAGCTCAAAGTCTTTCTTTTGGCCCCGGGGCCCGCGGTCCCGCCCGCACGGGTGCCCGGACAACGCCGCGGTCCCGGTACCGGAGCGGTTTGCTCCGGTACCGGGACCGGCGGAGAGGGAGGGGGCGCGCGGGGCGCGTGTGAGGAACCTTACTGAACGGCGTCCTCGCGGGTGCGGTTGGCGTCCAGGCGCGCCTTGGTGCGGTCGACGCCGGCGACGATCTGCTCGGACATCTCGTCGCGCTGCTTGCGCAGCAGCACATAGCTGAGCGGCGCGGAGAGGACGAGGCCGAGGAGGATCACCCAGATCGCGTTGGAGCCGCCGAGGCCCGACGGGATCAGCCCGAAGTGGACGGCGACACCGGCGACGAGGAAACAGCCGACGAAGATCAGCAGGCGCAACGCCGTGTAACGGATCAACGCGCTCGGCTTGGCAGCGGACACGGCTGGCCCTCTCTTCCCGTGGACGGTCGGCACACTTCTGCCCGTCCAGTGAAGCATGGCCCGAATTCTCTCGGTTCAGGGGGTTGCCGGGCTTCCGAGCGGCAGCAGCATGATGATGTCGTCGCGGTCGTCGCCGGGAGCGACGCGGATCGCGTCCGGGACCCGGCCGACCTCCTTGTAGCCGCAGGCGGTGTAGAAGCGGTCGGCCCCGACACCTCCCCGGCAGGTGAGCCGGATCGCCTCGATGCCCTCGATGGAGCGCGCGGCGTCGGCGGCGGCGGCCATGAGGTCGCGGCCGTGCCCCTGGCCCTGGAGGCGGGGGTGGACCATGACCGTGTAGAGCCACAGCCAGTGCTTCATCAGCCGGTGGGTGTTGAGGGTGAGGAACGCGGTGGCGACGACCGCGCCGTCCTCGTCCCGGCCGACCAGCAGCCTGACCGTCCCCTTCTCCATGGCTGCGAGGTGCTTGAGCAGCTCGGGCCGGATCTCCCCGGGGGTGACGGGCGGGACGAAGCCGACGGCCCCGCCCGCGTTGGTCACCTCGGCCCACAGGGCGGTGATGCCGTCGCGGAGGGCGGGAGTGAACGAGGGGTCCAGCTCGAAAGTAAGGGCCATAAAGCAACCCTAACCATTACGCCGGACGCGGCTCAACCCCGTCCGGAGCACGACAAAGCCCCGGCCGGGAACGGCGGCCGGGGCTTTTCGCACCCAGGGGTGCGGTCCCGTGACGAAGGGTCCGGGCGTACGGGTCAGACGCGCATCGGCTGCGGCGACTCGCGCAGCCCGGCGTCCGGGCCCGGGTACTCGCGCAGGATCTCGTACCGGGTGTTGCGCTCGACCGGCCGGAAACCGGCGTCGCGGATCAGGTCCAGCAGATCGTCACGGCCGAGCTTGTTCGGCGTACCGAAGTCGTCCGCGTCGTGCGTGATCTTGTACTCGACGACCGAGCCGTCCATGTCGTCCGCGCCGTGCTGGAGCGCGAGCTGGGCGGTCTGCACGCCGTGCATCACCCAGAACACCTTGACGTGCGGCACGTTGTCGAAGAGGAGACGGGAGACCGCGAAGGTCTTCAGGGCCTCCGCACCGGTCGCCATCGTCGTGCGCGCCTGGAGCTTGTTGCGGACCTTGCCGTCCTTCATGTCCACGAAGTCGTGCTGGTAGCGCAGCGGGATGAAGACCTGGAAGCCGCCGGTCTCGTCCTGCATCTCCCGCAGCCGCAGCACGTGGTCGACGCGGTGCCGGTGCTCCTCGATGTGCCCGTACAGCATCGTCGCGGGGGTCTTGAGCCCCTTCTCGTGCGCGAGGCGGTGGATGCGCGACCAGTCCTCCCAGTGGGTGCGGTGGTCGACGATGTGCTGGCGGACCTCCCAGTCGAAGATCTCCGCGCCGCCGCCGGTCAGCGATTCGAGACCGGCCTCGATCAGCTCGTCGAGGATCTCGGAGGCCGAGAGCCCGGAGATCGTCTCGAAGTGGTGGATCTCCGTCGCCGTGAACGCCTTCAGCGCCACGTCCGGCAGGGCTTCCTTGAGCGCGCTGAGCGAGCGCGGGTAGTAGCGCCACGGGAGGGTCGGGTGCAGGCCGTTGACGATGTGGAGCTCGGTGAGGTTCTCGTTCTCCATCGCCTTGGCGAGGCGGACGGCCTCCTCGATGCGCATCGTGTACGCGTCCTTCTCGCCCGGCTTGCGCTGGAACGAGCAGTACGCGCACGAGGCGGTGCACACGTTCGTCATGTTGAGGTGCCGGTTGACGTTGAAGTGCACCACGTCGCCGTTCTTGCGCGTGCGCACCTCGTGGGCCAGACCGCCCAGCCACGCCAGGTCGTCGGACGCGTAGAGGGCGATCCCGTCCTCGCGGGTCAGCCGCTCGCCGGCCCGGACCTTCTCCTCCAGCTCGCGCTTGAGTCCCGCGTCCACCCGTCCGCCTCCCATGGTTCCGTGTATCAGGCTCCGACCACGGTACTCCCCCGCCTTCCGGGCGGGCGGAGCCCCCTGCGCGGCGCTCCGCCGCTACGCCTCTTCCGGGAGTTCCCCGACCCGGTCCTCCCACTTGGTGGAGAGCACGATCGTCGTCCGCGTCCGCGAGACGCCCTTCGTGCCGCTGAGCCGGCGGATCGTCTTCTCCAGGCCGTCCACATCACCCACCCGGACCTTGAGCATGTACGAGTCGTCGCCCGCGATGAACCAGCAGTCCTCGATCTCCGCGAGGTCCTTCAGCCGGTGCGCCACGTCCTCGTGGTCGGTCGCGTCCGAGAGCGAGATCCCGATCAGCGCGGTGACGCCGAGCCCCAGCGAAGCGGAGTCGACGGTGGCCCGGTAGCCGGTGATGACACCGGCGGATTCCAGCCGGTTGATGCGGTCGGTGACGCTGGGCCCGGAGAGCCCCACGAGCCGTCCCAGCTCGGCGTACGAGGCCCTGCCGTTCTCTCTCAGGGCCTGGATGAGCTGCCTGTCCACCGCGTCCATATGACTGAAACCTTCCATTGTTCAGCAGTACCGCGAGTTTACGTGTAGAATCTAAGGCATGCAGGGTCGACACCCTGCAAATCTTCTAGAACATCCAAGAAACGCTTTCGAATCTTCAGGAGTGAACTTCACCGTGTACACGATCGAGATGGCCTACGCCCGGATGCGCGAGCTGCAGGACCTGGCCAACCGCTCGCGTGCCCACCAGCCCGCCGCCGCGCACCGCGTCGACAAGACCCGCTCCCCGCGCTCGCACAAGAAGCGCTGACCCGGACCTCTCAGCCCTCCGGGCTGCGGGAGCCGCCACCGAGCTCTCCCTCCCAGCGGCGGTACAGGCGATGCGGCACGTCCGCCGCGTCCAGCACCCGCCCCGCGACGAAATCCACCAGGTCCTGGATGTGCGTCGCGCCCGCGTAGAACGCCGGAGAGGCGGGCAGCACGATCGCGCCCGCCTCGTCCAGGGCCACCATCTGCTTCAGCGTCTGGCCGCTCAGCGGAGTCTCACGCACCGCGACGACGAGCGGGCGGCGCTCCTTGAGCGTCACGCTCGCGGCCCGCTGGAGCAGATCCTTCGACAGACCGAGCGCCACTCCGGCCACACAGGCCGTCGAGGCCGGCACGATCAGCATCCCCTTCGCCGGGTACGACCCGGAGGACGGTCCGGCGGCCAGGTCACCGGCCGGCCAGTGGCGTACGCGCTCCAGCTCCGCGTCCCCCACCGCGAAGGCGTCCGGCTTCCCGTCGGCGCCACGATCCAGCCAGGCCCGCAGGTCCTCGCGCCAGTGCCCGTCCCGGAACGCGATGCCGGTCTCGTCCAGCAGCGTGAGGCGCGAGGCCCGGCTGACCACCAGGTCCACGCTCTCGCCGGCCGCCAGGAGCCCGCGCAGGACGGCGGCCGCGAACGGGGTACCCGAAGCACCCGACACCCCGACAATCCAAGGCCGCCGCCGCTGCTGAGTCACTGAAGTCCTGGATTCCACATCCGCGAGCCTATCCGGCGGCCCTCCGCGCGCGGCACCCGGAACCGGGCGGGCGCCGCAGACGTTCTCCGGATGACGGGCAACCCGGGGGCAGGGGCAGACCATGGGCGATTTCTGGACCACCGACCGCACCGCGGACCGCGGCACCACCGGCAGCGCGCGTGCCCTGACCGCCGGGCTCCTGATGGCGGGCTGGGTGGCCCTGCTGTGGGCCCTCGAAGGGATCGACGTGGCCACGGGCCACGCGCTGGACACGTACGGCATCAGCCCGCGCGAGCTGTCCGAGCTGCGCGACGTGGTGCCCGCCGCGTTCCTGCACAGCGGCTGGGAGCATGTGGCCTCCAACAGCGTCCCGCTGCTGGTCCTCGGCTTCATAGCCGCCCTCGCGGGGCTCCGCCGGTTCGCCGCCGTCGTGTGCACGATCATCGTGGCCAGCGGCCTCGGCGTCTGGCTGACCGCCCCGCAGAACACGATCACTCTCGGCGCGTCCGGCGTGGTCTTCGGGCTGCTGGGCTATCTGCTGGTCCGCGGCTTCGTGGACCGCCGCCCCTGGGACATCCTCATAGGCATCGGCGTCGCCGTGGTCTACGGCTCGCTGCTGTGGGGCGTCCTGCCGACGCAGTCGGGCGTCAGCTGGCAGGGGCATCTGTTCGGGCTGATCGGCGGGGTGGCGGCGGCGTTCCTCTTCCGCCGCCCGCCCACGCGCCGGGGCCCGGACAACCTGGTCACGGTCTGAGCCGACCCGCCGGTCCTCGGGGCGTCAGGGGGCCAGGGCGTCAGGAGGCCAGGGCGTCAGGGGGTCAGGGGGTCAGGCCCCGCACCAGCAGGTCCAGCAGCGCGCAGGCGAACAGCGCGATGCCGATGAAGCCGTTCACCGAGAAGAACGCCCGGTTCAGCCGGGACAGGTCGTGCGGCCGCACGACCCGGTGCTCGTAGACGAACGCCACGGCGACGATCACCATGCCGATCCAGTAGAAGAGCTCGGCGTCCGTGGCCAGGCCGAACCACACCAGCAGCCCGGTCGTGACCGCGTGGCAGACCCGCGCGCCCCACAGCGCGGCCGGGATCCCGAAGCGGGCCGGGAAGGAGAGCACCCCGTGCGCCCGGTCGGCGGACACGTCCTGGCAGGCGAAGATCAGGTCGAAGCCGCCGATCCAGATCCCCACCGCGAGCCCGAGGATCACCGCGTCCCACGACCAGCTGCCGGTCACCGCGAGCCAGGCGCCGACCGGTCCGATGGCCTGCGCGAGCCCCAGGATGGCGTGCGGGAAGTTCGTGAACCGCTTGCCGTACGGGTAGACCACCATCGGGACGACGGCCACCGGCGCGAGCACCAGGCAGAGCGGGTTGAGCAGAGCGGCGGCGCCCAGGAAGACCGCCAGCGCGACGATCGCGCCGGTCCACGCGGACCTCACCGACACCGCGCCGGTCACCAGCTCGCGGCCCGCGGTGCGCGGGTTCCGGGCGTCGATCTCCCGGTCGATGATCCGGTTGGCGGCCATCGCGAACGTCCGCAGCCCCACCATCGCCAGCGTGACCAGCAGCAGGACACCCCAGTGGATCGTTCCGTCCAGCTGGAACATCGCGGTCAGCGCGGCGATGTAGGCGAAGGGCAGCGCGAAGACCGAGTGCTCGATCATCACGAGCCGCAGGAAGGCCTTCACCTTGCCGCTGGAGGGCGCGGGGCCCTGGACGGACGCCGCCTCTGCCGCACTGCTCACAGCCCGTATTCCTTCCAGCGGCGGTCGACCTTCGCCGCCGTCTCGGGGTCGGAGACGACCATCTCCGGCCAGCCGCCGTCCCGCGTGTAGCCCTCGGTGGGCAGCTTCTTCGTCGCGTCGATGCCCGCCTTGCCGCCCCAGAACTGCTGGTAGGAGGCGTGGTCGAGGTGGTCGACCGGTCCTTCGGCGACCGTGAGGTCGCGGGCGTAGTCGGTGTTGCCGAGCGCCCGCCAGGCCACCTCGTGCAGATCGTGGACGTCGCAGTCGGCGTCGACGACCACGATCAGCTTGGTCAGCGACATCATGTGCGCACCCCAGATCGCGCTCATCACCTTCTGGGCGTGCTTCGGGTACTTCTTGTCGATCGAGACGATCGCGCAGTTGTGGAAGCCGCCCGCCTCGGGGAGGTGGTAGTCCACGATGTCCGGCACGATGATCTTCAGCAGCGGCAGGAAGAACCGCTCCGTGGCCCGGCCCAGCGGCCCGTCCTCGGTCGGCGGCCGGCCCACCACGATGGACTGGAGCAGCGGCCGCTTGCGCATGGTGACGCAGTCGATGGTCAGCGCGGGGAACGGTTCCTGCGGGGTGTAGAAGCCGGTGTGGTCCCCGAAGGGGCCCTCCGGCAGCATCTCGCCCGGCTCCAGCCAGCCCTCGATGACGACCTCCGCCTGCGCGGGGACCTGGAGCGGCACGGTCTTGCAGTCGACCATCTCGATCCGCTTGCCCTGGACGAACCCGGCGAAGAGGTACTCGTCGATGTCCCCGGGC
Organism: Streptomyces sp. YPW6; assembly: GCF_018866325.1. Taxonomy (NCBI): domain Bacteria; kingdom Bacillati; phylum Actinomycetota; class Actinomycetes; order Kitasatosporales; family Streptomycetaceae; genus Streptomyces; species Streptomyces sp. YPW6. The sequence goes on along the minus strand of NZ_CP076457.1, from coordinate 4,389,379 downwards.
AGCGGCGCGGTGGAGGCGTACGTGACGGCCGGCGGGCAGCCGAAGGCGATGGCGACGGGCAGCCGCTCACCGCGCCTCGCCGCGACCTGGTAGTGGTTGGCGCTGTCCTTGTGGATCTGCCAGTGCATCCCGATGGTGCGCTTGTCGTGGCGCTGGAGCCGGTAGAGGCCCAGGTTCCGGACGCCGGTCTCGGGGTGCTTGGTGTGGGTGAGGCCGAGGTTGAAGAACGAGCCGCCGTCCTCGGGCCAGGTGAACAGCGCGGGCAGCTGGTCCAGGTCGACGTCGTCGCCGGTCAGGACGGTCTCCTGGACGGGCGCGTCGCCGGACTTCACCTTCTTCGGCGGCACGTGCACCATCGAGCCGAGCTTCCCGAAGGCCTCACGTACGCCGACGAAGCCCTGCGGCAGCTCCGGCTTGAGGAGACCGCCGATCTTGTCGCTGATGTCGCTGTACGACGTCAGCCCGAGGGCCTTGAGCAGGCGCCGGTCGGTGCCGAAGACGTTCATGGCCAGGGGCATCGAGGACCCCTTGACGTTCTCGAACAGCAGGGCCGGGCCGCCCGCCTTGTTGACCCGGTCGACGATCTCGCCGACCTCCAGGTGGGGGTCGACCTCGACCTTGACGCGCTTGAGATCACCATCGCGCTCGAAAGCCCGGAGCAGGGAGCGAAGATCGTCGTAAGCCATGCGGTCCAGTTTGTCATCCCCGCCCCCGCGGGCCCGCCGGGGCTCCCCCGTACCGCGCCCCGGATCCGCGCCGACGAGCCGGTACCCTGGCGGCGATACGGGGCAATCGTCCCGCCCGCCGCCACTTCCTGGGGGACGCACCATGAGAGCCCTGATGTTCATCGTCCCGCTGGCTCTGACGATCTACGCGTTCATCGACTGCCTGAACACCACGGAGGAGGACACCAAGCATCTGCCGAAGATCGCCTGGGTCTTCATCATCCTGCTGTTCTGGATCGTCGGCCCGGTCGTCTGGCTCGTCGCCGGCAAGAACCGGCGCGGCCGGGCCGGGGGAGCCGGGCCCTCCTCGTGGCAGCGCGGCAGGCGGCAGCAGTGGGTGGCCCCGGACGACAACCCGGACTTCCTCAAGTCCCTCAAGGAGGACCGGAAGCCTGCCCCGGAATCCGAGGCCGAGGAGGAGCCGGGCCGTCGCGACGGCGGCACGAGCCCGGACGACAGGACCCCACCGGCGTCCTGACGGCGCACCGCCACGGACGCGGAAGGCTCCCCGGACAGATGGTGTCCGGGGAGCCTTTCGCGTCGTGCGCGGGTCGCTCAGACCCCGGCGTAGGAGTGCAGGCCGGAGACGAAGATGTTCACGCCGTAGTAGTTGAACAGCCAGCAGGCGAAGGCGACGAGCGCCAGGTAGGCGGCCTTGCGGCCCTTCCAGCCGGCGGTGGCGCGGGCGTGCAGGTAGGCGGCGTAGGCGACCCAGGTGATGAAGGACCAGACTTCCTTGGGGTCCCAGCCCCAGTACCGGCCCCAGGCGTCGCCCGCCCAGATCGCCCCGGCGATGATCGTGAACGTCCACAGCGGGAAGACGGCCGCGTTGATCCGGTACGCGAACTTGTCCAGCGAGGCCGCCGAGGGCAACCGCTCCATCACCGAGGACGCGAACTTCCCGGGCGTGCCGCCGGAGGCGAGCTTGTTCTCGTAGCTGTCGCGGAAGAGGTAGAGGATCGAGCCGACCGCGCCGAGGTAGAACACGGCGCCGCAGAGGATCGCGGTCGAGACGTGGATCCACAGCCAGTACGAGTCGAGGGCCGGCACCAGCTGGTCGCTGTCGGTGTAGAGCGTGGTGACGGCGATGCCGAGGTCCAGCAGAACGGTGGTGACCAGCGGAAGGCCGATCCAGCGGACGTTCTTCTTCAGCGCGAGCAGCACCAGGTAGGAGCCGACCGCCACCGTGGAGAAGGTGATGGAGAACTCGTACATGTTGGACCAGGGGGCCCGCTGCACGGACAGGGCGCGGGTGATGACCCCGCCCGCCTCGACGACGAAGGCCACCACGGTCAGCGAGACCGCGATCCGGCCGTACAGGTCGCCCTTGAACGTGCCGCCCGCGGCACCCGGCCCGTCGGGCACGTCCCGCATGCCGGCGGCGGAGCGGGTGATGACCTCGGGCCGCTCCAGCACGGCCGTGCCACCGGCCTGCGCCTTCACCGCGGGGGCGGCGGAGGCCGCGGCCGGGGAGGCGGACAGCGCGGCGGCCGTGCGGCCGACCTTGCTGCGGCTGCCGAAGACCCACTCCGCGATGTGCGCGAAGAAAGCCAGGGTGTAGACGGCCATCGACGAGTAGATGAGCACGTTGCTGGCTTCGGCCAGGCTCTCGTTGGTTGCGGCGGCGAGATTCACTTCTCAGCCCCTTCGGCAGGTGCTTCGGCAGGTGGTACGGGCCGGCTCCCGGCCTCGTTGGTGGCGTCGGTCGCGCCGGACCCGTCCGGCGTGTCCGCTTCGTGAGCCGCGTCCGCTTCCGGGGCGGCGGGGGCGACGGGCGCCGTCGTGACGAGGGCGGCCGCCAGGTCGCCCAGTTCCTCGGGGAGCTTCGCGGACTCGCTGCGGCCCAGGCCCGCCATCTCCACGACCGTGACGCCGTCGGCGCCCCGGACCGCCCGCACCCACACCCGGCGGCGCTGGATGAACAGCGATCCGGCGAGTCCGGCGATGGCGGCGACCGATCCGCCCAGCGCCCAGCCGTTGCCCGGCTGCTGGGAGATCTGGAAGCTGGCCCACTCCTCGACGCCGTCGAAGGTGATCGATCCGCCGCCGTCGGGCAGGTCGAGCTTCTCGCCGGGCATCAGCAGCTTCTTGAGGAGTTCGCCGTCCTCGTCCTTGAACTCCTTCATCTTGGACGTGTCGAGCTGGTAGACGTTCTGCGCGAGCCCGGAGTCGACACCGAGGGAGCCCTGGTAGGCGCTGAGTGCCAGCACGGGGAAGTCCAGCGCGGGGAACTGCGAGAACATCTGGCCCTTGCCCTGGCCGGCGAAGGTCGGCACGAAGAACGCCTTGAAGCCCAGCTGGGTCTTGTCGCCGTTCTTGTCCTTGTAGCCGTCCATCACCTTGATCGCGCCGGACGAGGTGATGTTGTTGTCGATCGGCAGCAGCGGGACGGCGGACTTCGAGACGACCTTGCCCCTGCCGTCGCGGACGGTGACGACGGGCGCGTAGCCGTGGGCGATGAGATAGACCTTGGTGCCGTCCACGACGAGCGGTTCGTTGACCTTGATGACGTCCTTGCGCTCGGCGCCCTCGGCCCCCTCGGTGTAGGTCACCCGGGCCTCGAAGGTGCGCGGGGTGCCGCGCTGCGGGCCGCTCTTCTCGTACGTACCGACGAACTCGTCGAGGACGAAGCTGAACGGGGCCAGCGAGTCGGAGTCGTAGAGCGAGCCCGACCTGAAGTCGTCGTACTGGGTGAGCGTGTTGGAGAAGCCGTCGCCCTCGACGACCAGCTTGCCGCCCTCGGACTTGAAGAGCTGCCCGGCGGCGAAGGCGATCAGCATGACGATCAGGGCGACGTGGAAGACCAGGTTCCCGGCCTCGCGGAGATAGCCCTTCTCGGCGGCGACCGCGTCGCCCGCCTCGTGGCTGCGGAAGCGCCGCTTGCGCAGGACCGCGAGGGCCGCCGCGCGCACCTCCTCGGGCTCGGCCTCCGTGCGCCAGGTGGTGTACGCGGGCAGCCGGGTCAGCCGCTTCGGCGCGCCCGGCGGGCGGCTGCGGAGCTGGCCGACGAACTGGCCGGTGCGGGGCACGATGCAGCCGATGAGCGAGACGAACAGCAGGATGTAGATCGCGGAGAACCACACCGAGCTGTAGACGTCGAAGAGCTGGAGCGCCTCGTAGACCGGGGTGAGCGTGGGGTGCCGCCCCTTGAAGGCCTCCACCTTCATGTCGTCGACGCTGGTCTGCGGGATCAGCGACCCCGGGATCGCCCCGAGGGAGAGCAGGAAGAGCAGGATCAGCGCCACCCGCATCGAGGTGAGCTGCCGCCAGAACCAGCGCACCCAGCCGATCACGCTCATCGCGGGTGCGCCGCCGGGTCCGGCGTCGTTCTCCGGCGCCTCCTCGCGGGGGGCGGTGGAGAGCCGTTCAGCGGCCGTGCCGTGGGCGGACTCCCGCTCGCGCTCGTCGGTGCTGTTCGTGTTGCTCATGAACTCAGATCCCTACAACGAAGCCGCTGGACCAGCTCTGCATGTGCTGCATGAGCGTGGCCCACGCACCGGTCAGCAGCAGGATTCCGGTCACGATCATCATGCCGCCGCCGATCCGCATCACCCATGCGTAGTGGCGCTTGACCCAGCCGAACGCGCCGAGCGCCTTGCGGAAGGCGACCGCGGCCAGGACGAAGGGGACGCCGAGTCCGAGACAGTACGCCACGGTCAGCAGCGCGCCGCGTCCGGCGGTGGCGCTCTGGGTGGAGAGCGCCAGCACGGAGGAGAGGGTGGGGCCGATGCACGGCGTCCAGCCGATCCCGAAGAGGGCGCCGAGCAGCGGTGCGCCGGCCAGCCCGGTCACCGGCCGCTTGTGGAAGCGGAACTCGCGCTGGGTCACGCCCGGCAGGAGCCCCATGAAGAAGACGCCCATGAGGATCATCAGGACGCCGAGGACCTTGTTGAGCACCTCGGCGTGCATCTGGAGCTCCTGGCCGAAGTAGCCGAAGAGCGCGCCGGTGGAGGCGAACACCACGGTGAAGCCGAGGACGAACAGCGAGGCGCCGGCCACCACCCGGCCCCGGCGCGCGTCGGCCAGGTCGGTGCCGCTGATTCCGGTGACGTAGCTCAGGTAGCCGGGGACCAGCGGCAGGACGCACGGGGAGAAGAAGGAGATGAGGCCGGCCAGCAGGGCGAGCGGCAGGGCGAGCAGCAGCGCCCCGGACAGCACGGTGCTGTTCGTCGCGGCGAGCGTGACGGTCTCGTGGTGGGCGGCGAGGGGGATCACCGGATCACTTCTCCGCGATGATCGGGTCGATCATCTCGCGCAGTTCGTCCCCGTTGATCCCCTGGAGCGTGCGGGCCGCGATCTTGCCGTCCCGGTCGATGACCACGGTGGAGGGGATGGCCTGCGGGTTCAGGGTGCCCTTGGGGAAGCGGAGGATGAGCTTGCCGATCGGGTCGTAGAAGCTCGGGTACGTCACCCCGTAGTCCTTCTCGAAGTTGACCGCCTTGTCCCGCTCGGGGTCCCGGGTGTTTATCCCGACGAACTGGACGCCCTGGTCCTTGGTCTCCTCGGAGACCTGCGCGAAGTACTTCGCCTCCAGTCGGCAGGGGCCGCACCAGGAGCCCCAGACGTTGAGCACGACGACCTTGCCCCGGTAGTCGGCGAGGTCGAGCGGCTTGCCCTCCAGGCTGGTGCCGTCGAGCTTCGGCGCGGCCACCCGGTCCGCCTTCGCGACGGTGGAGATGCCCCCGCTGCCGGTGATGAAGTTGGTGTTGCCGCCACCCCCGGCCTTGTTGCCGCCGCCGCACGCGGACAGCGTCAGGGCACCGGCCACGGCGGTGGCGGCGAGCAGGGTGAAGCGGCGTCGGGACGCGCGGCCAAAGCTCATGTGAAAAGTTTCGCATGGCAGTTTCCGGCGATCTGCGCGCCCCCCTCGGTGCCCGTAAAGCCCCTTGTCAAGCCTGTTTAAAGAAGGAGTTCCAGCCACCCGCGGGCGCCTGTCCGACCTCCAGCGTCCGGAGCTTGGCGAGCACGGCGGGATCCTGGGCGTCGAGCCAGTCGACGTACTGCCGGAACGAGACGAGACGTACGTCGTCCTTGCCCGCGATCTTCTTGATCACTTCTTCCACGGCGTCCATGTAGATACCGCCGTTCCACTCCTCGAAGTGGTTGCCGATGTAGAACGGCGCGCGATTCGACTCGTAGGCGCGCTGGAATCCGGCGAGATAGGCGTCGGTCGCCTGCTTGCGCCAGCCGGGATAGCGCGAGGGCATGCCCTTGGTCGAATTGTGCGACTGATTGGCGAGGATGTTGTAGTCCATCGAGAGCACCTCGAAGGAGTGGCCGGGGAACGGCATCGCCTGCAGCGGCAGATCCCAGACGCCCCCGCGTTTCACGGGCCAGGTCTGGCGGCCGCCGGGCGAGCTGGCGTCGTAGCGCCAGCCCAGCTTCCGCGCCGTCGGCAGGAGGTTGTCCTGGCCGAGCAGGCAGGGGGTGCGGCCGCCGACCAGTTCCTTGCGGTAGTCGAACGGAAGCGGCTCCTCGTCCTTCCAGCCGGTGTTGGTCCGCCATTCCGTGACGAACGACACAGCCTGATTGATCTCACTGTGCCATTGGGCCGGGGTCCAGCGTTCCACCGATCCGGAACCGCCGCAGAAATGCCCGTTGAAGTGGGTGCCGATCTCATGGCCGTCCAGCCATGCCTGGCGGACGTACTTCAGCGTGTCCTTGACGTGGTCGTCGGAGAGATAGCCGATGTCGGAGGCGCCGCGCGGGTTGTTCGGCGGGCGGTAGAGCGACTTCTTCGCCTCGGGAAGCAGATAGAGCCCGGAGAGGAAGAACGTCATCGCCGCGTCGTGTTCCTTGGCGAGTTCGAGAAAGCGCGGGAAGAGCCCGTTGCCGACCTCGCCCGCACCGTCCCAGGAAAAGATCACGAACTGCGGCGGCTTCTGACCCGGTTCGAGGGGGACGGGGGCTTCGGGCTGATGCGGCTGCTTGCCGGTGTCGGCCGTCGAACCGTCACCGATCAGCCGGACCTTGTCCTTCGGCGCGCCGTTGCCGCTGCCGTTGCCTCCGGTGCCGGAGCCGCCCGTGCCCGTGCCGCCCCGGCCGGACCCTCCGTCACCGGAGGAGCCCGACGTGCCACAGGCGGCGAGTCCGATCGCGGCTGCGGCCCCGAGTCCCGCGCCGAGCAGGCCCCTTCGATTGATGTCGCGCATACCGTCCCCATCTGCGGTCGTTTTATCTCAAGCCCATACAAACTGCTGAAGGATTAGATGAGGTGCGTAACACGTCGGTTCCGTGCATTTGTGGACTTTCTTTACGCTTTACCCTCCGGTCGCGGCGAGACGCCCGTACGGCTCTCGCACGCCCTCACGGGAACCCCTGAGGAGGGACGCGGGAGCGGCCCTCCGCAGTTCTGCCGCCGGCCGGCGGACCGGGAGTCGCCGGGGCGCACATCGCGCGTCGCGGGAGCGCGCACCGCGCGGACGGCGGATCCGGCGGACGGCGGATGGACAGCGGATCGAAGGGTCGGCTTCCCCGCCTCGTCGAACTCATGCACGGGCCCGGAGACCCCTGGCGGGCGACACGGCACAAGGGACGGGACCGGCCGCCGCACACCGCGGCGGCCGGTCCCGTAGGTCCTGCCCTGTTCTTCGCCCCGTGGCGCCGGGCTACGCCCCGAACGCCTTCGACCGGCCCTTCGCGGCCTTTCCCCTCACCGGCTTGGCCCCGGCCAGCAGATGCACGGGCACCAGGTCCCGGGCCGGCTCCGAGTAGCCGACCGAGACGATCGTGTCGCCCCGGTAGGTGAAGCTGGTCAGCGAGGCCAGCGTGCACTGCCGCTTGCGCGGGTCGTGCCACAGGCGGCGGCGCTCCACGAAGGACCGCAGGATCCAGATCGGGAGCTGGTGGCTGACGCAGACCGCCTCGTGCCCGCGCGCCGCGTCCCGGGCCGTGTCGATCGCGCCCATCATCCGGACGACCTGCTCGACGTACGGCTCGCCCCAGGACGGCTTGAACGGGTTGGTGAGGTGCTTCCAGTTGTCCGGCTTGCGCAGCGCGCCGTCGCCGACGCCGAAGGTCTTGCCCTCGAAGACGTTGGCGGCCTCGATCAGCCGGGGGTCGGTGGCCATGTCCAGTCCGTGCGCCCGGGCGATGGGGTCGGCGGTCTCCTGGGCGCGCTCCAGCGGGGAGGCGACGACATGGGTGATGTCGCGCTTCTCCAGGTGCTCGGCGACCCGGTCGGCCATCTTCCGGCCGAGGTCGGAGAGGTGGTAGCCGGGGCGGCGGCCGTAGAGCACGCCGTCCGGGTTGTGGACCTCGCCGTGCCGGACCACGTGCACCACGGTCAACTGCTCGTCGCGGTCGACGCCTCCGCCCTTCGCGACCCCGCCGTTCGTGTTCCCGCCGTTCGGCTTCTGCTCGCTCATGCGGTGGCCTCCGACGCGGCGCGGGCGGCGGCGGGCAGGGCGGCGGCGATGCGCTCGACCGCCCGCTCGTCGTGGGCCGTGGAAACGAACCAGGACTCGAACGCCGAGGGCGGCAGGTAGACGCCCTGCTCCAGCATGGAGTGGAAGAACGCGGTGAAGCGGAAAACGTCCTGCTTCCTGGCGTCGTCGTAGTCGCGCACCGGGCGGTCGGTGAAGAAGACGGAGAACATGTTGCTCGCGGCCGACACCGTGTGCGCGACGCCCTCCTTGGTGAGCGCGTCGCCCACCAGGGAGCGCAGCTCGGCGGAGACCGCGTCGATCCTCGCGTACGCCGCGTCGTCCAGCAGCCGCAGCTGGGCGAGTCCGGCGGCGGTGGCGACCGGGTTCCCGGAGAGGGTGCCCGCCTGGTAGACCGGGCCGGCCGGGGCCAGGTGCGCCATCACGTCACCGCGACCGCCGAAGGCCGCGGCGGGGAAGCCGCCGCCCATCACCTTGCCGAAGGTCATCAGGTCGGGGCGGACGCCGTCGACGCCGTACCAGCCGGCCTTCGACGTACGGAAGCCCGTCATGACCTCGTCGGAGATGTACAGCGCGCCGTTGGCCGCGCACAGCTCCTTGAGCCCGGCGTTGAAGCCGTCCGCCGGCGGGACGACGCCCATGTTGCCGGGGGAGGCCTCGGTGATCACGCAGGCGATCTCGCCCGGGTGCGCGGCGAAGGCGGCGCGGACCGCGTCCAGGTCGTTGTAGGGCAGCACGACGGTGTCGCCGGCCGTGGCGCCCGTGACGCCGGGGGTGTCGGGCAGCCCGAAGGTGGCCACGCCCGACCCGGCGGCGGCGAGCAGCGCGTCCACGTGGCCGTGGTAGCAGCCGGCGAACTTCACGACCTTGGCCCGGCCCGTGAAGCCGCGGGCCAGCCGGATCGCCGACATGGTCGCCTCGGTGCCGGAGGAGACCAGGCGCACCTGCTCGACGGGCTCGATCCGCGCCACGATCTCCTCGGCGAGCGCCACCTCGCCCTCGCCCGGTGTGCCGAACGAGGTGCCGCGGGAGACCGCCTCCTGGACGGCTGCGGTGACCTCCGGGTGAGAGTGGCCGAGAATCATCGGCCCCCACGAGCAGACGAGGTCGACGTACTCACGGCCGTCGGCATCGGTGAGGTACGGACCGGTGCCGGACACCATGAACCGGGGCGTACCGCCCACGGCACGGAAGGCACGCACGGGAGAGTTCACGCCGCCGGGCGTCACGGCGGACGCCCGGTCGAACAGCGACTGCGAAACTGGGGCTTCGTATGAATACGCCACTTTGGTCCTGATCTGCGATTCGGGTGTCGGGGGGCCGGGCCGGGAAGTCCCTGACAATCTCGGCCACCGGTGAGCAGGGAGGGCGCTCCCCTCGTATCACGAGAGAGTGTCAGCGCTCTCGCGTCTGCGAAACTGGGGCGTCATAGGGAAAGCTCACACATGCCATGGTGTCAGAGGCACGGACGGTCTTCGCGGACAGGTGTTTCACCGCACGCGCGCGGGGGAGGTCACTGACACGATGATCGGGTTGCGCGGCGGGGACTGTGCCTCCTAAGAAGTAGTCGGGTGGATGAGATATGCATCGCGGTGGCGGAGTGGGCGAAGGGACCGACGACCTGGGGCCCGAGCCTGCCCGGCGAGGGCGGCACCGGCGCAGGGCCGAGCGCGCACAGAGCAGGGGCGCGGAGAGCACGCCGCTCCCCGGGACCAGGAGCGGGGGCGGGATGGGGGTGACGTACAAGTATTTCGGCGCGCCGGACGGGGCCACCGCCGCGCGGGTGCCCATCTCGATGCGCCCGGAGGAGCTGGGCGGCGACGAGCTGGGCATGGGCGGCATGTTCACCAAGATCAAGCCGGAGACCGTGGCGGCCATGGTCCTGACCGGCATCCAGGGCATACCCCTGCACAAGGTCCCCCCGCTGGAACTGGTCGTCCTCCACCCCGACTACGCCGTGGTCAAACTCCCGATGACCGTCGTCGACCCGCTGCGCGGCGTCGGCGAGGAATCGGTCGGCGCGGCGGCCTTCATCTGGTCCACGGTCCCCGACCGCGGCGGCCCGCGCGACGCGTTCAACGTCTACCAGCTGCTCCACGAGTGGCAGGACTTCTCCCACCGCCTGCACGACGCGGGACACCAGGCGTACTGCCTGGTGTGGCCCTGACCGAAGACCTCCGACGACCTGGTCCGGCCCTGACCGGGGACCTCCGGCGACAGAGCCGGCCGCTTCCCGCGGGCTCTTCCGCGGGACCGCCCCGACAGCTTCGGCCGCACAGTCGGTCGAAGCGTTCAGACGGACGCACCCACCCGCGCCCACCCGGGCGTCATCCGGCCAGATCTTCCGGATATTTGGCCGACGGCAGCTCTTCAGCCGCCCCGCCCGGCACGCCGATGGACAGGACACCGACCATCGAGGAGGTCCGCCGTGGGCGATGTTCTGCTGGCCCTGTCCATCCCCGTGCTCGTCTTCGCCAGTGGCATCTACGCCGCCGGTGACTGCTGGTGGCGCCGCAGGCACCCGGCGCCGCCGTCCCCGTACACCCATCGGGCGGCCCGGCTGGCGGAGCAGGAGATGCTGCTGCTGGCCGAGGAGATCGTCAACGACGCGCACGCCGCGCTCGGCCCCCTCTACGACGCCCCGTCCGCGCCGGGCCGCGCCGCCGCTCCCGTCGTGCTCAGCTCCCGCCCGCCCGGGGCGTCCCGTCCGGCCGCCACCCCGGATCGCGCCCCGTCACCGCCAGCAGCCGTTCGAAAGCCGTAGCGCTCCCCGGCACCGGGAACGGCTCGCCGAACACCTTCATCTCCCGGGCCTGCGGCGCCATCGCCGCCAGCCCCGGACCCACCTCGTCGAGCACGCCGCGCTCCGGCTCGAAGTCCCCGCCCGTCGCCCGTGCCAGGTCCCAGGCGTGCACGGTCAGATCGCCGAGCACCATGAGCCCCACCGTCCGGGCCGGCAGCCCCATCCGCCCCGTCGTGCCTTCCTCGACACCCGGCACGCTCCACGCCTCCACCAGCCGGGCGGTCTCGTCACCGAACCTGGCCCGCCAGTCGCCCGTCACGAACTCCGGCTCCCCGCCGAAATCCGCGTCCTTCCGGGCCGCGAGCGCCTGGAAGTTCACCACCACCTGGAACAGGTGGTTCAGCAGCGCCCGTACGTCGTACGCGGCGCAGGGCGTGGGGTCGCCCAGCCGCGCGTCGTCGATCCCCCGCACGACGGGCAGGGCCCGGTCCGCGGCGGTCTCCAGCAGTTCACCGATCGTCTGAGTCATGCCCCCACCCTGCGCCGCCCCGCCGCCGCCGTCTTGAAGAAACACGACAGGCCCCCCGAGCCCGCCTGACCACGACAGATCCCCCGAGCCCGCCTAACATCGTGGCCATGGCCGCCGGACCCCGCCGCGACACCCGGGGCATCGTCGACGCCCCGGACCTCTTCGCGCACGTCCGTTTCCGCCGCCGCGAGCCCGCCCCCGAGCTGCGCCGGTATCTGGAGCACTACTGGCTGATCGACTGGGACCTCACCGAGCCGTACGCCGCCCATGTCGTCCCGCACCCGTCGGTGAACCTGGTCTGCCAGCGGTACGGGGCCGGGGGCAGCTCCCGGGAGCGGTCCGGGTACGCCGAGGTCGCGGGCGTCCATCCCGGACTCTTCACCCGCAAGCTGGCGGGGCGCGGCCGGGTCTGCGGCGTGCAGTTCCGGCCCGGCGGCTTCCGCCCGTTCGCCCCCGGGCGCCCGGTCTCCGCATGGACCGGGGTGCGGGCCGACGCCGCCGGGGTGCTGCGGATGCCGCCGCCGCTCGACGCGGTCCTCGGCCCCGAGGACGAGGACGCGCGCGTCGCGGCGCTCGACGCCTTCCTGCTGGCGCTGGAGCCCCGCCCCGACCCCCGGGCGGCTCTCGCGATGGCCGCCGTCGACCGGGTGCGCACGGACCGCACGGTACGCCGGGTGGACGGGCTCGCCCGGGACACGGGGCTCTCCGCCCGCTCCCTGCAACGGCTGTTCTCGGCGTACGTCGGCGTCAGCCCCAAGTGGGTCATCCTCCGCTACCGCATCCACGAGGCGCTGGAGGCCGCCGAAGCCGGCCCGGAGGTCGACTGGGCGCGGCTCGCCGCTGACCTCGGCTACAGCGACCAGGCCCACCTGGTGCGGGACTTCACCGCGACGGTGGGCGTGCCACCGACGGCGTTCGCACCGCACTGACCCGACGCGGACCGCGACGAGCCCCGGTGCCCCCGGAAGGCACAAGCGACCAGGCCGCGGTCCCCCCGGAAGGCCGAAGCCCCCGGGCCCTGGTGCCCCGGAAGGCCGAAGCCCCCGGGCCCTGGTGCCCCGGAAGGCGGAAACCCCCAGGGGTCGGTGCCCCCGGAAGGCCGGTCACGCCCGCCCGGCGGGCCGGCCCCTCACACCCGCGCGCCCCCGGGATATCCCTGGCAGGCCGTCCTGCCCCGGTGGCATCCTGACCGGGTGAACGGACCCGAGATCACCCTCGAAGTAGCCCCCGAGCTGCGGATCTTCGTCCCGCACGACCGTCGCGGCGGGCCCACCCCCCTCGTCACGGACGGCGTCTCCACCCTCGGCCACGTCATCGAGTCCCTCGGCGTCCCGCTCACCGAGGCCGGAACGCTGCTGGTGAACGGCGCCCCGGTGGCCCGCTCGCATGTGCCGGGCCCCGGCGAACACGTCGACGTGCGGGCCGTGGATCGCCCCCAGCGGGTCCCCGGCGCGCCGCTGCGCTTCCTCCTCGACGTCCACCTCGGCACCCTGGCCCGCCGGCTGCGGCTGCTGGGCGTCGACGCCGCGTACGAGAGCGAGGACATCGGCGACCCCGCCCTGGCCGCCCTCTCCGCGCGCGAGCGGCGTGTCCTGCTCTCCCGGGACCGCGGGCTGCTGCGCCGCCGCGAGATCTGGGCGGGGGCGTACGTCTACAGCGACCGCCCGCAGGAGCAGCTCCGCGACGTCCTCGGCCGCTTCGCCCCGGCCCTGGACCCCTGGACCCGCTGCACCGCCTGCAACGGGACCCTGACCGGGGCCGCCAAGGACTCCGTGAGCGAGCTGCTGGAACACGGCACGCAGCAGGCGTACGACGTGTTCGCCCAGTGCACGGAGTGCTCCCGGGTGTACTGGCGCGGCGCCCACCACGGCCATCTGGAGACGATCGTGTCCGAGGCGGTCCGGGAGTTCGGGGGCACCCCGGCCTGACGAGCTCGTGACCGCACCACCGGCTCACCGCGCCCGCCGGGGGGTACGGGCGCGCACGGGGAGGTCCGGGGCGCCTGCCTATCCTGGGCCCGTACCGATCAGCAGTCCGAGGAGAGATCAGCCATGGCCGCCACCCCCATCGCCGTCGTCACCGGCGCGAGCAGCGGCATCGGCGCCGCGACCGCCCGCACGCTGGCCGCCGAAGGCTTCCGCGTCGTCCTCACCGCCCGCCGCAAGGACCGCATCGAGGCGCTGGCCGCCGAGCTCAACGAGGCCGGCCACCAGGCGACGGCGTACGCCCTGGACGTCACCGACCGGGCGGCGGTGGACGAGTTCGCCACCGCGTTCCGCTCCCTCGCGGTGCTCGTCAACAACGCGGGCGGGGCGCTCGGGGCCGACCCCGTGGCGACCGGCGACCCGGCCGACTGGCGTCAGATGTACGAGACGAACGTGATCGGCACGCTGAACGTCACCCAGGCCCTGCTGCCCGCCCTCACCGCCAGCGGCGACGGCACGATCGTGATCCTCTCGTCGACCGCGGGCCTCTCCACGTACGAGGGCGGCGGCGGGTACGTGGCGGCCAAGCACGGCGAGCACGTCCTGGCCGAGACCCTGCGCCTGGAGATCGTCGGCACCCCGGTCCGCGTCGTCGAGGTGGCCCCCGGCATGGTCAGGACCGAGGAGTTCGCCACCACCCGCTTCCGCGGCGACACCGAGAAGGCCGCCAAGGTCTACGCGGGCGTCGACGCCCCGCTGACCGCCGAGGACGTGGCCGACACGATCGGCTGGGCCGTCACCCGACCCAGCCACGTCAACATCGACCTCCTGGTGGTCCGCCCGCGCGCCCAGGCATCCAACACGAAGGTCCACCGCACTCTCTGACGGCTCGTCAGCCCTTGTCGGGCGCGGCGGCGGCCGTCGGAGCCGCACTCCGTCCGGCGACGAGGACGGGGTTCTCGTGCGGGGTGATCGTGCAGCGTGCTCCCGGCGTCAGCGCGGTCGCCTCCCAGCTGGGCAGGTCGGCCTTGCAGACGGCACCGGAATCGGTGGTCAGGTGCAGCCGGGTGGTGGCGCCGAGGAAGGTCGCCACCCGTACCGTCGCAGGAGCGCCCGCGCCGTCGTCGGCGGGGCCCACCGCCAGCCCCTCGGGGCGCAGCAGGACGTCGACCTCGGCGCCGGCGGCGGGCCGCTCGCCGTGGATGGGCAGCCGCCGCCCGAACAGCTCGACGACGCCGCCGTCCCGGACCGTGCCCGGCAGCCGGTTCATGGTGCCGACGAACTCGGCCACGAAGGGCGTGGCCGGGCGGTCGTACAACTCGCTGGGCGCGGCGCACTGTTCGAGCCGCCCGTCCTTCATCACGGCGACGCGGTCCGCCATGGACAGCGCCTCCTCCTGGTCGTGGGTGACGAAGACCGTGGTGATGCCCAGCTCCAGCTGGATGCGCCGGATCTCCTCGCGGAGGGTGAGCCGCACCTTGGCGTCGAGGGCGGACAGCGGCTCGTCGAGCAGCAGCACCTTGGGCGAGATCGCCAGGGCGCGGGCGAGGGCGACGCGCTGCTGCTGGCCGCCGGAGAGCTGGTGCGGGTAGTGGCCCTCACGGCCGGGCAGACCGACCAGGTCCAGCAACTCCAGGGACCGCGCGGTGCGTTCGGCGGAGGACCGGCCCCGTACCCGCAGGCCGTAGGCGATGTTCTCGGCGGCCGTCATGTTCGGGAACAGGCTGTAGGACTGGAAGACCATGCCGATGTCACGGCGGTTGGCCGGGACGGAGGTGACGTCCTCGCCGTCCATCAGCAGTTCACCGCCGTCCGCGGTCTCGAAGCCCGCGACGATGCGCAGCGCGGTCGTCTTGCCGCAGCCGGACGGGCCGAGCAGGGCGACCATTTCACCGGAGGCGATCTCCAGGTCCAGCCCGTCGAGCGCGACCGTGGAGCCGAACTCCCGGCGCAGGTTCTTGAGGTGCACGGAGACGGTCATGACACGGTCTTCTTTCGGTTGTCGCGGCCCTCGTGGTCCTCACGGTCCTCGGGGCCGGATTCCACGGGTGTACGGCGACGGCGGCCGCGGCCGCCCGCCAGGGTGGTGAGCAGGAGCAGCAGCCCCCAGGTGATCAGCAGGCTCAGCATCGCGGCCGCCACCGAGAGCTGCGCCTCGGAGTCCTTGACCTCCACCATCCAGACGGAGAACGGCCGGTAGGAGAGCACGGAGGCGACGGTGTACTCGCCGAGCACCATGGCCAGGCTGAGGACGGCGCCGCCGACCACGGCGGCCCGCAGGTTCGGGACGACGACCTGCCACAGGGTCTGGAGCCGGGACGCGCCGAGCGAGCGGGCGGCCTCGACGAGGGTGCGCAGGTCGACGGCGCGCAGTCCGGCGTCCAGCGAGCGGTACAGGAACGGCAGCGACATGACCGTGTACACGAGGACCAGGACCAGCGGGAAGCTCTCGTCCCGCAGCAGCTGGAAGGTCATGTAGAGGGGCGTGTCGGCCAGGTCCTGTTCCCAGGACAGCACCGTCGTGACGCCCGCGACCAGCGCGATCGGCGGGACGACCAGCGGCATCATGCACAGGATCTCGACGGTCCGGCGCAGCCCGGGCAGATAGAGCGCGACCGCGACCAGGGTCGGCACCATCAGCAGCAGCCCGCAGACGATGGTGGCCAGGCCCAGTCGCACCGAGAGCATCAGGCTGGTGGTCAGCCCCTCGGTGCCGAGCCCCTGGGTGTACGCGTCGAAGCTGATGCCCTCGACCTCGTTGACACTGAACCAGACCGACGCGCCGATCGGGACCAGGAAGTACAGCGCGGCGAGCGGCAGGACGACGGCCCGCGAGGTGAACTTCATCCGAGCCATCGGGCACTCCTGCGCTGCAGCGGTATCTGTACGGCCATCACGAGCAGCGCGATCACGACCATGTTGAGGCTCATGGCGAGGGCGAGGTTCTCCTGGCCCACCAGGACGTTGCCGTTGAGGGCGTTGGCGATCTGGATGGTGATCAGCGGCTGCGACGAGCCGACCATCACGGCGGCGGTGGCGTGCGAGGCGAAGGCCGTACCGAACATCAGCACCGCCCCGCCGAGCAGCGACGGCGTCAGCACCGGGACGCCGACGTGGAGCCAGTACTGCCGGCGGGTCGCCCCGCAGGACGCGGCGGCCTCCTGCCACTGGGAGCGCAGCCCGTCGAGCGCGGGCAGCACGGTCACCACCATCAGCGGCACCATGAAGTAGAGGTAGGCCAGCACCAGGCCGGTGAAGCTGTAGAGGCTGAAACCCGTCCGGTCCAGATGGAAGAGCTGGGTGACCGTGCCGGTCGTACCGAGCGTCGCGATGAAGGCGAAGGCCAGCGGCGCACCGGAGAAGTTGGCGAGGACCCCGCTCGCGGAGACGACGACACCGCGCAGCGCCGGCCGCGGCGAGGAGACGACGGCCTGGGCGATGAGGGTGCCGATCACGGTGGCCGACAGGGCGGTGAACAGGGAGAGTTCGACGCTCCCGGTCAGCCCGGTGGCGTACGCCCCGGACAGCGACCCGCTGACGTTCTCCGTGGAGAAGCGGCTCGCGCCGCTGTCCGGGTCCAGGACGGTGAACGCCCCGTACACCATGGTCCCGGCCGGCAGCCCGAAGCACACCGCGAGGAACGCGAAGAACGGGACGACGACGGGCCACCGGTGCCGCCGCGCGCCGCGGCGGCGGGGAGCGCCGCCGCGCCGGGCGTCCGGGGCGGGCGGCACGGGGGCGGCCGCGCCCGCCACGGGCACGGAGCCCGCGGCGGGGGCGGGAAGTGCGGTCTGGTCGGGCATGGTCAGCTGACCGCCTTGCCCCAGCCCTGGACGACGGTCTCCTTGGCCTTCGCCTCCTGCTCCGCGGTCGGCTGCTCGGGCACCCCGTCGACCTCGGGGATGGCGGCGACGGCGGCCTTGTCGGCGGTGCCGTCCTCCTTCATCGCGTCGAGGAGGGCCGGGCGCGAGAAGCCCTTGAGCCAGATGTTCTGGCCCTCGGGGCTGTAGATGAACTCCAGCCACAGCCGGGCGGCGGCCGGGTGCGGGGCGTACTTGTTGACGCCCTGGTTGTAGTAGCGCGAGTACAGCCCGTCGGCGGGCACCGCGACCTGCCAGTCGACGCCCTTGGGCTCCAGCTTCTTGCCGTAGCCCAGGTTCAGGTAGTCCCAGTCGATCGAGATCGGCGTCTCGCCCTGCTGGATGGTGGCGAGGGTGGACTTCGCGGGCACGAAGTTGCCCTTCTTCTTCAGCTCCTCGAAGAAGTCGAGCCCCGGCTGCGCGTCGTCGAGGGAGCCGCCGCTCGCCAGCGAGGCGGCGACGACCGCGGCCAGCGCCGAACTGGACTCGGTCGGGTCGCCGTTGAGGGCGACCTTGTTCCGGTACTCGGGCTTGAGGAGGTCCTTGAAGGTCTCCGGGCAGTTCTTCACGGCCTTGGCGTCGCAGCCGATGGAGATGTAGCCGCCGTAGTTGTTCATGAAGGAGGCGTCCGGCTGCTTCTGCGCGTCCGGAATGCCGTCCCAGCCCTCGACCCGGTACGGCGCGAGCAGCCCCTGCTTCTTGGCCTCCTGCATGTAGGAGGTCCCGAGGTCCAGCGCGTCCACGGCCCGGTTCTGGCCCTTGCGCTTGGCCGCCGCGTTCAGCGCGCCCTGGCTGCTGCCGCCCGGGTCCTCGTTGTTGACCTCGACGGCGTACTTCTTCTCGAAGGCCGCGATCATCTCGCCGTAGTTGGCCCAGTCCGGCGCGAGGGCGTAGACGTTGAGCTTGCCCTCCTTCTCCGCCGCCGCGACGAGCTCCTCCATACCGCCGAGGTCCGCCGCCGACTCCGCCTTCGCCGCCTTGCTGTTCTGCCCGCCGGCGTTGTCAGGTGCGGAACCACAGCCGGTGGCCACCAGTGCGGTGAGGCCGGCGAGGGCCGCGGCGGTCAGGACGCGGCGGGGATGGTGTGCCTTCACGATGCGTACTCCTGGGTCTGCGGCGAGCCACCTGTATGGACAAGCCATCGTCGTAAGCGAGCCGAAGTTAGCAGCCAAGTGACCGGCAGGTAAAGGCTTCGGTGAGGAAAAAGTGCAGGTCAGAAGCGTTATCAAGACGTAGGTTTACGTCTCGCTAAACTGGTAAGACGCAGGGTTTCGCGCGCCGAGAGGAACGCCGATTGCGCGCAGATCCGAGGGTGCGGAACACCTGGCGCGGATGACATGATCGCTCCTGGCCCTTCGCCCCGCCCCGCGCTGCCCCGAAGCCCATGACGCCCCCGAGGAGAGACGTGACCCGACGGCACCAGCAGATCGCCGAGGAGCTGCGCCGCGCCATCTCCGAAGGCATCCACCCCGTGGGCTCCGAGCTGCCGTCCGAGTCCGAACTCGCCCTGGCCCACGGGGTGTCCAGGGGCACCCTCCGCCAGGCCTTCGGCACCCTCCAGTCGGAGGGCCTGATCGGCTCCCGGCAGGGCGCCCGCCGTACCGTCCTGTCCACCACCCCCAGCCAGAGCTTCACCGAGCTGCGCAGCTTCGCCCAGTGGGCCAGGGCCGGCGGCCGCACCCCCGGCGGCCTGGTGCTCCGCTCCCGCCGCGCGAAGGCAACCGAGGCGCAGGCCGCCCAGCTCCAGCTCGCACCGGGTGACCCGGTGCTGCACATCCTGCGGCTGCGGACCCTGGACGGCGAGCCGGCGCTCCTGGAACGGACGGTGTACGCGGGGTGGACCGCGGCGGCCGTCGAAGCGCTCCCGGACGACTGCGACTCGGTCACCCAGAGCCTGTACGCGTCGGCCGGCGTGGTCATGAGCCACGGCGAACACCATCTGGACGCGGTCGCCGCCGGCACCACGGACGCCCGCGAGCTGGGCGTCCGGCGCGGCTCCCCGCTGCTGCGTGTCCGCCGCACGACGACGACGTCCGAGGGCCGCCCGGTCGAGACCTCGGACGACCGCTACCGCCCCGGCTCGGTCGTCTTCACCGTACGCAACTCGGCGCAGGCCAACCCGCTGGTGCGCACGGCGGCGGACTGACGGACGGGCGAACGGGCGCCGCGCACCGTGTCCCCCGCGACGACGCCCCCGCCCCGGGCCCCCGAGACGGCCACCCCCAGAGCAGACCACCCCAGGAACAGCCACTCCCCAGGAACAGCGAGCCCCGCATGCCTCCGCTCCCCCGCCCCGCCGCCCTGCTGTGCGACATGGACGGCACCCTCGTCGACACCGAGCACGCCTGGCTGGACACCGTGGCCGGCTTCCTGCGGACGCAGGGCGCCCCGGCCGGCGCGGGCAACCTCGCCCCGTTCGCCGGCGCCGCGGTGGCCGACGCGGCCGAGCGCCTCGTGCGCGACGGCCTCACCACGCTGTCCCCGGCCCGGACGGCCGCCCGGCTGGACCGGGAGTTCACGGCACGGGTGGCGGCGGGCGTCGCCGTCCAGCCGGGCGCCCTGAGGCTGCTGGACCGGGCGCGGGCCCTGGGTGTGCCGACGGCCCTGGTGACCGCGTCCGAGCGGCACGTGGCCGACCTGGTGCTGGACACCCTGGGCCGGCACCGCTTCGACACGTCGGTCACCTCGGGCGAGACGGCACGCGGGAAGCCGCACCCCGACCCGTACCTGGCCGCGGCGGCCGCGCTCGGGGTGCCCGCGCGCGACTGCCTGGCCGTCGAGGACACCCCCACCGGCGCGGCCGCCGCACTCGCCGCGGGATGCCGCCTGCTCGCCGTCCCCTCGGTGCCGGGCATCGAACCGGGCCCGCGCACGGTCCTGGTCGCCTCCCTGACGGAGGCGGATCTGACGGACGAGGGATGAGGCGGGCCCGCCCGGCCGAACCCCGGCGCGGCCCGCCCCTCAGCCCTTGACGCAGACGACCTGCTTGAGCTTGGCGACGACCTCGACCAGGTCCCGCTGCTGCTCCATGACCTGGTCGATCGGCTTGTACGCGGCCGGGATCTCGTCCAGGACGCCGGAGTCCTTGCGGCACTCCACGCCCCGCGTCTGCTCCTCCAGGTCGCGCACCGTGAAGCGGCGCTTGGCCGCGTTCCGGCTCATCCGGCGACCGGCGCCGTGCGAGGCCGAGTTGAACGCCTTCGCGTTGCCGAGACCCTTCACGATGTACGAGCTGGTGCCCATCGAGCCGGGGATGATCCCGTACTCCCCGGAACCGGCGCGGATCGCTCCCTTGCGGGTGACGAGCAGGTCCGCCCCGTCGTACCGCTCCTCCGCCACGTAGTTGTGGTGGCAGGAGATCTCCTGGCCGAAGACCGGCTTCGCCTTCTTGAACTCCCTGCGGACCACGTCCTTGAAGAGCGCCATCATGATCGCGCGGTTGTACTTGGCGTACTCCTGCGCCCAGTAGAGGTCGTTGCGGTAGGCGGCCATCTGCGGGGTGTCCGAGACGAAGACCGCCAGGTCCCGGTCGACGAGGCCCTGGTTGTGCGCAAGCTTCTGGGCGATGCCGATGTGGTGCTCGGCGAGCTCCTTGCCGATGTTGCGGGAGCCCGAGTGCAGCATCAGCCACACCGCCCCCTCGCTGTCGAGGCAGAACTCGATCATGTGGTTGCCCGAACCCAGCGTCCCCATCTGCTTCGTGGCACGCTCCTGACGGAACCTGACCGCCTCGGCGATCCCCCCGAACCGCCCCCAGAAGTCGTCCCAGCCCGCCGTCGGGAACCCGTGCAGCCTCCCCGGGTCCACCGCGTCGCCGTGCATCCCCCGGCCGACCGGAATCGCCTGCTCGATCCTGGAGCGCAGCCGTGACAGGTCGCCGGGAAGATCGTTCGCGGTGAGGGAGGTCCTCACCGCGGACATCCCGCAGCCGATGTCCACCCCCACCGCCGCCGGGCACACCGCGCCCTGCATCGCGATCACCGAACCGACCGTCGCCCCCTTGCCGAAGTGGACGTCGGGCATGACCGCCAGACCCTTGATCCACGGCAGCGTGGAGACGTTGCGCAGCTGCTGCATCGCCCCGTCCTCGACCGACGCGGGGTCCGCCCACATCCGGATGGGAACCTTCGCACCCGGCACCTCTACGTACGACATAACTCCTCGATTCCCCCGAAAAGACTGAAAGCGCAAAACCGGCGCCAAGGTCGGCAAACCCATCGGCCGACCGGCGTGCACAGCAGCGCGTGCGATACACATTGTGTCCATCGGCCGCCTTCGGGCGGCAACTCGTTTTCCGTACCGAAGGGAGCCTGGGACGGTGCGACCCATGGCGTACGTACCCGGCGTCGCTCTGCTCGGCGTACTCGCCGCCGGCTGCAGCACAGGCGCCGGCGGCAACGCGAACGGCGCCGACAGCAAGGCGGGCAGCCCGACGGTCACCCCCGCGCCCCCGGGCAAGTACCTGACCCTGCCCGCCCCCTGCCGCGCCGTTCCGCGCTCGACGCTGAAGGACCTGCTGCCCGGCGCCGCGGAACTGCCCGGGGAGCAGCAGGACAGGGTCTTCCGGGGCTCGGCGGCGGTCACGTACGACACGGACCGCAAGGTCGGCTGCAGCTGGAAGGCCGACGCGCCCAGCGCCACACGGTCGCTCGCCATCGACTTCGAGCGCGTCGTCTCGTACGACCCCGCGGTCAGCGACGACGACCGCGCCGACACCGTCTACGCGAAGAAGGTGAAGGCCGCCGGCCTGTCCTCCTCGGTGACGCCCGTGCCGACCGGCGAGCAGGACGGGAAGGGCGAGGAGAGCGGGAAGGCGAAGGACCCGGCCGACGCCGGCGGCACGGATTCCGCCGCCCCCTCGCCCTCCGGGAGCAGCGGCGAGGACGGCGGGGAGAGCGCCGACGGGACCACCGGGAGCAGTGGCAGCCCGGACGAGGCCCTCCCCTCGCGCCTGCTCGACGACCTCGGAGATGCCGCATTCCTCCAGGATCTGCCCAAAAGGGCTGATTCCACCTCGCAGCACCACACGGTGAGCGTGGTGTTCCGCACATCGAACGTGGTCGTGACCGTCCGGTACGCCGAGCAGCCGGCCCTCATCACCCAGACCCCCGACGCGAGGGAACTCCAGGAGAAGGCCCAGGCACTGGCCCGGAAGCTGGCCGAGACGCTCAGCGAGTAGACGCCCTCCGGCGGGCCCCCACCGGCCGGTTCTCAGGCCTCCGGAGGCCCTCGGCGGCGGCGCGGCACACCGGCCGCCCGTCGTACCGTGGCTGTCCGGAAGACGTACCGACCCGCTACCGAGCCCACCCGCACCCGCACGAACCGGGACCTCCAGCACCACGAGCCCCCTCCGTGCCATCCGAGTGAAGGAACCATGCACCGATCTGCCCCGCGCCTGTCCCGCATCCTCGCCTGCGCCGCCGTACCGGTGATGCTCGTAGCCGTCGGCTGCTCGTCGGACTCCGGCTCCGACGGCAAGAAGAGCGCGGGTTCCTCGTCGTCCGGCACGGCCGCGCCCACGCCCTCGGAGCCCACCGTCGAGCCGGCGAAGTTCACCGATCTGCCCGACCCGTGCGGCTCGATCGGGAAGAAGACCATCGAGGACCTGGTGCCCGGGGCCAAGAAGAAGGGCGGCACGGCGGGCGGGTCCAGCGACCTGTCGGTCCGCGGCAGCTGCTCCTGGAACGGCCTGGACGACCAGGGCATCAAGGGCTCGCAGTACCGCTGGATGGACATCGGCTTCACCCGGTTCGACTCGGACCAGTCCCTGGGCAGCGGCGCCGAGCGCGCCACCGAGGACTACGGCAAGCAGGTCGCCAAGGCGAAGGCGTCCGAGGGCGCCAAGAAGGTCGCCGCGGAACCCGCCGACGGGATCGGCGACGAGGCGACCCTCGTCACGTACGGCCTCAGCAAGACGGACGAGGACTTCGTGTACGCCACCGTCGTGGCGCGTACGGGCAACGTCGTCATCACCCTGACGTACAACGGCGCGGGCTACGCGGGAGCGAAGACCCCGTCGTCCTCGGACATCGTCAAGGGCGCCCAGAAGGCGGCGAAGGAGGCGGTCGCCGCGGTCGAGAAGACCGCCGGCTCCGGGGGCGCCGACGAGGATGCGGACAAGGGCTCGGGCAAGGGCTCGGACAAGGACGCGGGCGACGGCTCCAAGGCCTCGCCCAAGGCGGGCTGACCGGCGGTCAGCAGGGGGCGGTCCGTGCCGTGGGGAGGCCGTGGAGCCGTCGCAGGTACTGCCCCGCCGTCGGCAGCGTCTCCAGCAGGATGTGCTGCTGACGCTTGATCCGGACGAAGTGCGCGTCGGCCACCTCCCGGGCGTCCTGCCGATGGGCGAGGGACGCCCGGAAGGCCCGGCCGCCCGGTGCGAGCGCGGCCAGCACCCCCGCGTAGCGCAGTTCGTGGCGCTCGGGGGTCAGGGCCGCGCGGTACGCGGCCAGGCAGTCCGCGAGCTCCGGCGAGAGCGGAGCCGCGCGCCGAGCGCTCCAGTACGGTGTGTCCGCCCTGGGGGATACGTGGTGCAGCGCCTGGGCGAAGTCGCGGGCCCTGGCGGATCCGGTGGCCACGGCACGGTTGAAACGGGCCGCGGGGCCCTCCCGGTCCTGGAGGGCGGGAAAGTCCCGGACCAGCCGGTCCAGCGCCCCGAGGACCCCGCTGAGCGGTCCGCCCGCCAGGGGGTCGCGGGCGTCGGCCGCCGGCCCCAGAGCGACGCAGTTCTTCACCCACGCACGGGAGCTGTGCCCGGTGCGTGTGGCGGTGTGGCGCACGGTGGTGCGCTCGGGGTGCAGTCCCCACAGAGCGCACAGGGTGCGCGCCGCCTCCTCCGGTCCGGTCCGGTCGCCCGGGTAGGCGAGACCGGCGTCGAAGCCGTCCGCCAGCGGCATCTTCCAGGCCCAGCCGGACGGCAGTGCGGTGGCGGTCGTGAACGGGTCGACGTCGTGCTCGGCACGGTCGTACGGGACGGTGACGGCGACCGCGCGGTCGCACCCCGGCCGGTCGGGGGCGTCGGCATACGGCTCGCCCAGAAGCCCGGCGAGGATCAGGCCTTCCCTTCCGGTGCAGTCGAGGAAGAGGTCCCCCGGCACCCTGCGGCCTCCGATGGTGTGCAGGGCGGTGAGCATGCCCCGCTCGTCGCGCTCCGCGGCCCGTGGGGTGCCCCGGAGCACCCGGACGCCGAAGCGGCCGGTCGCCGTGTTCCGGAGGTATTCGGTGAACAGGCGGATGTCGACGTGCCACCCGTAGGGAAAGGCCCGTCGCCCGTCCAGCCAGCGTGGTGATTTCCGGGCGTCCATGAGGGGCGGCTCACGGAAACACGCGTAATCGGCGTTCTCGGTGCTCTCTCCGTTCGCCCTGCGCCGACGCCAGTGGTCGAGCAGCAAGGAGTCCTCGCATTCCGGGATATCGGAGCACGGGTCGTAGAAATAGTCGGAGCTGCCGTTCTTCAAGGTGCGCGGGGACAGTTCCATGGGACCTTCGGTGCGCCAATTGACGTAGCGGACGGCCGCCTTGAAGGATGCCCGGCAATTCCGCATCCATTGCTCTTCAGGAATACCGAGCCGGTCGAAGAGTTCCCGCTGGAACTCCGGCTCGACGGACACCACCTGTGGGACCTGCGATTCTTCCGGTGCGCCGGGCCGTTCGGGCGTCTCCAGCACGGCGATGGAGACGGTCTCACCGAATGCGGAAGCAAGCCGGGCAGCCGCTGTCCAACCGACGGCCGTGCCGCCCACGACAACGATGCTCGTGATGTGACTGTCCATGAAACGAGCCTTCCCTCATTTCATGTACGGCAGCTGTATCCGGGCTGTACGGGCCTGTATCGACGTATACAGATCCGCCGGATATTCCCTATGCCGACGCGGCCGAACCTGGTGATGCGGGACCTGAACGGGGCCCGGAACGCATCTCAGGAGGAAGAAATGTTCGAGGCCGAATCCGGCACCTCTCAGGTCCGGCATCCGCTGGCCGTCCTGGCGGAAATCGAGGAGCGCGGGACGCTCGATCAGGAAGTGCTGCTGCGTGACAGTGCCACCCCGTGGGCGGACCTGCTGGCGGACTACGCCGACGCGCTGACCGCACTGGCCGCGGCGGCCCCGGGCGGCGATGCGGGAGCGTCGGGCATCCCGGAGATACCGGTCTACGGCCTGGACGCGGGACACGCGGGCGGCTGCGGCTGACCCTCAGGGCTGAAATGCCCTGTGTGCCGGCCCGGGTCGCGGGGCCGGCACACAGGGCGGGCTCGCGTGGAGAGGGCCACGCGGGACGCCGCGCGGGGTTCAGCAGGGGGCCGGGGCGTGCCGCGGCTGGAGGAAGAGCTGGACGAGCGGCGGGAATCGGTAGCACAGCCCGTTCGCGCCGTCGGCGCTCCACGCGTCCAGCAGCTGGGCGTCCACCAGTCGTTCCAGCAGTTCCTCCGCCTCGTCCGCCGCCGTGCCGAGCAATGCGGCGGCGTCCCCTGCGGTGAGCCTGGTGAGGCCGGTCGCCGCCAGGGTGCCTGCGGCGGTCCGGTCGGCCGGGTGCAGCTGGTCGGCCACGTTCCGCAGCCCGGACGTCAGGTCGAGGCTGCCGAGCCGTAGTTCCGCCAGTCTCCGGCCGGGCCGGGCCAGCCGGTCGGCGAGCATCCCGGCCGTCCAGTGCGGGTGAGCGGCCAGCCGGGCCGCCGCGATGCGCAGTGCGAGGGGCAGCCGGTCGCAGGACTCCGCGATACGGGCGGCCGCCTCTGGCGACGCGGCGAGCCGTTCGGCTCCCGCGACAGCGGCGAGGAGCTGTCCCGCTTCGGCGGGTTCCAGGGGGCCCAGGCGCACCATGCGCAGGCCTTCCAGGGAGGCGAGATGGGAACGGACTCCGGTGATGAGGGTGCGGCTCGGTCCCTCACCCGGGAGCAGGAGGCGTACGTGCGCGTCGTCGAGGGCGTTGTCGAGGACGACGAGCAGGCGGCGGGTGGAGAGCAGGGTGCGGTAGAGCTGGATCCGTTCGTCGAGGGTCGCCGGGATGCGCTCGGGTGCGACGCCCAGGGCGGACAGGAACCAGCCGAGGACCTCCCGGGGAGCCCGGGGGCCGCCGTCGGCGGTGCGCAGGTCGGCGTAGAGGCGGCCCTGCGGGAAGTCCTCGCGGCACTGTTCTGCCGTCCGCAGGGCCAGTGCGGACTTCCCGGTGCCCGCGGGGCCGGTGATCACCGCGCCCCGTTGGCCGCGCAGCGCGGCGAGGAGCTCCCAGTTCTCGGTGGTCCTCCCGACGAAATCGGCGGGGGCGGCCGGCAGCGTCGCGGGGACCGGGGGGTGCCGGTCGGAGAGACCGGCGGCTTCGGTCGCCGGGAAGGCGGGTCGCCCGGGCGGGGAGATCGCCGGGGAGACCGGGGAGGTTCCCGGTTCCGCCGGGGATGTGGCGGCCGGGGCGGGCGGCGACACCGTGGCCGTCCGGCGTTCGGGGGCCTCGGGCGGGGCGAGCGTTCCCGTGAGGATCTCCTGGCGCAGGGCGCGCAGGGCGGACCCGGGGTCGATGCCGAGTTCGCCGGCGAGGATCTCGCTTCCCCGGTCGTGGACGGCGAGGGCGTCGGCCTGCCGGCCGCTGCGGAACAGGGCCGTCATCAGCTGGCCCCGGAGCCGTTCGCGGATCGGCTGTAGCGCCACCTGGCGGGTGAGTTCGGGGATCAGCTCGGTGTGGCGGCCGAGGGCGAGCGCCGCCTCCGCGTGGTCCTCCAGGGCGGCGAGCCGGGCTTCCTCCAGCTGCGGGCCCTCGGACTCCCGCAGCTGGTCCGTGACGCCGGTCAGGGCCGGTCCGTGCCACAGCCCGAGAGCCTGATGCAGACGGCGCTCGGCGTCCTGGTATCGGCGGGCCAGCAGATCGGCACGGCCGGCCGCGGCGAGGCCGCGGAAGGCGGCCCCGTCGAAGGCCGCGTCACCGATGTCCATCCGGTAGCCGGTGCCGTGGCGCTCCAGGCACAGCCGGGGGCCCAGGCGGGTGCGCAGCCGGGAGACATAGGTGTAGAGCTGCCGGGTACTCGTGGCGGGTGGCCGCCAGCCCCAGAGCAGGACCGTGAGCCGTTCGTCGGAGAGGACCGTGCCCTCGGCGAGGAGCAGGGCCGCGAGCGCGGTGCGCTGTTTGCTGCCGTCGAGTGGGACCGGGCGGCCGTCGAGTTCGGCTGCCACGGCTCCGAGGATCCTGAGGTCCATGGGAGGCCTCCCCCGCTGTCCGCGGGCCCGTTCCCCATCGCCGGGCCGCTTGCCGGGGAACCTACTGAGCTGGCGTTTTTCGTCGATATCGGGTCGATTTCGTGCTACCGAAAGCGTTCCGAAAGAGCTGCGAAAAGCCTCCTCCGTAGCGTTCTGGACATCGGCGGGGCACCGGCCCGCAGCCGACCCGGCAAGCGCACCCGGCCCGGCGACGGGCCTCGTCCAAGGAGGAACACCATGAGGACCTTCAACTCCCCGGCCATCAGGACGACGGCGGCCGGTCTGGCGGCCGGTGGGGCTCTCCTGCTTTCGGTGGCCGGCCTGGTGTACGCCGATGGGGCGGGCTCGGCCGTGGCGGGCGACGATCCGTGGACGAGCGCCCCGGTCGCCGTTCTGGACGACCCGTGGACGAGCGCTCCCGCCGCCGCGGACGACCCGTGGACCTGATGCCGGTGGTCTCGGGGCTGAACGGCCTCAGGGTCGTATGAACTCGAACAGCCTCTGCTCGTCCAGGACTTCACGGTCCCAGAGTTCTGCAAGCAGTCGGGTGCAGCGATCCTGCCAGCCCGGCGCCCCCACCTCGGTGAACAGTTCCTGTGCCGCCTTGAAGCTGCCGGCCGCGCCGGAACGGTCCGCGCGCAGCGCCTGTACGCAGCCGATGACGATCGCCGCCCGCGCCTCCAGGAAGCGGTCGGGCACCTTGACCGCGGTCTCCAGCCCGTCGCGGAGAACCACCTCCGCCTCCTCGGTCCGCCCCCGGCGCCACAACGCCTCGCCCAGGGTCCTCAGCGCATGGGCCTCGCCCCGGCGGTCACCGCTGTTCCTGACCAGTTCAAGCGCGCGCCGGGACGCCTCCTCCGCGCGTTCCCCGTCCCCCTGGTGCAGCAGCGCCTCGGCGAGACGGACGGTGCTCTGTGCCTCTCCTCTCGAGGTGCCCAGTCCACGGCTCCGGGCCACCGCCTCCGAGGACAGCACGAGACTCGCCTGCGGGTCGCCCCGCTCCAGTTCGATCTGCGCCAGGAGTCCCAGCACATGGGTCTCGGCGTAGTGGTCGCCGACCGTTCGGAAGATCTCCAGCGACCGGTGTGCCATCCGCCTGGCACGATCCATGTCTCCGCGATGGCGTTCGCACAGCGCCAGGTTCCGGAGCACCAGGGCACGTCCCTGAGCCTGGCCCTGCTCCTCGAACAGCCGCAGGGCCAGGCTGAGGCGTTCGTGCGCGGAGCCGTAGGACCACTGGACGATCTCCAGGGTGCCGATCGAGTGCAGCATCGCGGCCTCGCCCAGGGTGTCGCCGGTCCGCACGGCCGCTTCGAGGGCGCGCTCGCCGCAGTGCCGCCAGTCCTCCAGGTAGTTGCGGTTCTGGAACAGGGTGACGCTGGTGATGGCGAGGTCCCAGGCGTAGGCGGACTCGTCGTGCCCGGCTGCCTGGTCGACCAGTCCGGTGATCGAGGAGCGTTCGCTCTCGAACCATTCCATGGGGTCTTCCAGCAGGCTGTCGGTCAGGTGGCGGGGCAGCGGGTGCAGGGGGGCGGGCCCGTGGATGACGGTGTAGTCACCTCCGTAGACCCGTCGGTGGGCCTCTCCGGCGAGACCGAGCCAGGCACCACAGGCCCGCCGGAGCGCGGCTCGGCGTTCCTCCTCGGGGTCCTTGGCCTCGGCGCACTCGCGCGCGAAGAGCCGCAGCAGGTCCTGGAACCGGTAGCGGACGTGGCCGGTGGCGGCGCTGAGCGGTTCCAGGAGCTGGGCGTCGACGAGCTGTTCGATGAGGTCCTCGGCGTCGACCGGGTCGACACCGAGGAGTGCGGCGCCCACCCAGGAGGCGAAGTCGGGCACGTTCAGGGTGCCGAGCAGCCGGAACATCCGGGCCGTCTCCGGGGGGAGGCCGCGATAGCTGAGCCGGAGGCCGGCGCGTACGCCCCGCTCGTCCAGGCTGAGTTCGTCGAGCCTGCGGTGCTGGTCCTCCAGCCGGGCCACCAGGGTCCGCACCGACCAGTGCGGTTTGGCGGCCAGCCGGGCGGCGGCGATGCGCAGTGCGAGGGGGAGACGGTCGCAGAGGGCGCTGAGCCGGGCGGCGCCGACCGGGTCGCTGCCGAAGCGGTCGTCGCCCGC
Source organism: Streptomyces sp. YPW6 (assembly GCF_018866325.1). Taxonomy (NCBI): domain Bacteria; kingdom Bacillati; phylum Actinomycetota; class Actinomycetes; order Kitasatosporales; family Streptomycetaceae; genus Streptomyces; species Streptomyces sp. YPW6. The sequence continues at coordinate 4,359,919 of NZ_CP076457.1, read as the reverse complement.
GACCCGGGAGAGGAGGGTGATGGATTCGCCCTGTTCGAGCGCGCCGAGGTGGAGAGGGACGAAGAAGTAGTCTCCGGCGAGGGCGCCGCCCATGCTGTCGCGGCTGGTCACGAGGACGCAGGAGCGGCCGTTGCCGGGCAGCAGCGGACGTATCTGCTGGAAGGAGACCGCGTTGTCGAGGACGATGAGCACCCGCCGTCCGTCGAGGACGCTGCGGAACAGGGCGGTGCGTTCGGCCTGTTCGGCGGGGATCTGTGCGCCGGGCACGCCGAGGGCGCGCAGAAAGCGGTCGAGTACGGCGCCGGGTCTGCGGGGTGCCTCCTCACCGTCGTAGCCGCGCAGGTCGGCGAAGAGCTGGCCATCGGGGAAGCGGGCCGAGACTTGGTGGGCCCAGTGCACGGCGAGGGCGGTCTTGCCCACGCCGCCGGGGCCGGTGATGGAGCCGACCGGCAGCGCGCTGCCCTCCAGGTGGTCCAGCAGCCGGTCGAGCGAGGCCAGTTCGCGTCGCCGCCCGGTGAACGATGCTGCGCTGGGAGGAAGATGGGCGGGGACGGCGGTCTGTGGGAGGAGTTCGGCCGGCTCGGCGGGCAGGCCGAGGCGCGGGGAGTCGGCCAGGATCTCGTCATGGAGGTCGCGGAGTTCGGGGCCGGGATCGATGCCGAGTTCGTCGGCGAGGATCCGCTGTCCGTCACGGTAGGTCTCCAGGGCCTCGGCGCGTCGTCCGGAGCGGTACTGGGCGAGCATGAGATGGGCCTTGGCCTGTTCCCGGAGCGGGTGTTCCCGTACGAAGGCCACGAGTTCGCCCATCAGCTCCCGGTGCTGGCCGAGCCGCAGGCGCAGCCCGACGTACTCCTCGTAGACGTCGAGCCGCATGTCGGTGAGCCGGGCGGCCTCCGCCTCGACGCGTTCGGCCGTGATGCCTTCGAGTGCGGGACCGCGCCACATGGCGAGGGCCTCCTCCAGGAGGGCGCACGCCTCGTCCGTGCGGCCGCGCCGGGCCGCCTCCCGTCCTCTGGCCGCGTGTTCCTCGAACTCCGCCGCGTCGATGCGGTGTTCACCGGCGTAGAGCATGTAGCCGGGGTGGCTGGTGACGAGGATGTCCTCGACGCCGACGGCGTTCTTGAGGGTCTTGCGGAGGGCGGAGACGCAGATGGCGATCTGGTTGCGGGCGGTGGCGGGCGGGTTGCCGCGCCATACGGCGTCGGCGAGGGCGTCCACGGACACCACCCGGTTGGGTGCGAGCAGCAGCATCGACATGATGGTGCGCTGGCGGGCGCCCTGGAGGGCCACCGGCCGTCCTTCGACGGTGACCTCCAACGGCCCCAGGATCCGGAACACCACCTGAAGCACGAGGAGCCTCCTGATCGCGGCCGCAGCCGTGCCGTACGGCAGGTTCCGCCGTCTCGGACTGAGTAAGCAGGGCATTCTCAGGCCCCGCAACGGGGGCGTCAGCAAGCTGCCATTTACGGTCCGGGCGGCCCGGTTACCGCCGGGCCGCCCAGGAGACCGGTGTGCAGCCCTCCGGGCGCCCCCAGTCGGCCGTGGCCACCGGCCGGGTGGCGGCCACATCGGAGGCCGGTCCGGCGGCGGAGGCGGACAGTGCGGTGAGGAGGGCCGTGACGGCGGCGAGTTCCTCGGGGCTGGGGCAGCCGCTGATCACCTTGAACAGCGCCGGGGCCAGGGCTCCTTGGAGTGCCGGTGCGGACATCGGTTTCTCCTCACTGGGGTGGATTGCCGTGTTTGCGGGAGGGCAGCACGGCGTGTTTGGCGCGCAGCATGGCGAGTGCGCCGATGAGTGCCGTCCGGGTGTCGGCGGGGTCGATGACGTCGTCCACGAGCCCGCGTTCGGCGGCGTAGTAGGGGTGCATCAGCTCGGCCTTGTACTCCTTGACCAGCAGTTCCCGCAGGGCGTCGGGGTCCTCGGCCGCCGCGATCCGGCGGCGGAAGACCACGTTCGCGGCTCCTTCGGCGCCCATCACAGCGATCTCGTTGGCGGGCCAGGCGAAGGAGATGTCGGCGCCGATGGAACGGGAGTCCATGACGATGTAGGCGCCGCCGTACGCCTTGCGCAGGATCACCTGCACCCGGGGGACCGTGGCGTCGCAGTAGGCGTAGAGCAGCTTGGCACCGTGCCGGATGATGCCCCCGTGCTCCTGGCCGACGCCGGGCAGGAAGCCGGGTACGTCGACCAGGGTGACGAGCGGAATGTTGAAGGCGTCGCACAGCTGGACGAAGCGGGCGGCCTTCTCGGACGCGTGGATGTCGAGCACTCCGGCGAGCACCCGGGGCTGGCTGGCGACGATCCCGACGACGTCGCCGTCGAGCCGGGCGAGGGCGGTGATGATGCTCCCGGCCCAGCGCTCGTGGATCTCCATGTACTCGCCGTCGTCGACGAGTTCCTCGATGACCTCGTGGACATCGTAGGGGCGGGTGCCGTCGACGGGCACGAGGTCGAGCAGCCGTTCGCAGCGCCGGTCGGCCGGGTCGGCGGTGGCGGTACGGGGCGGCTTCTCGCGGTTGTTGGAGGGGAGCATCCCGATGAGGTAGCGGACCTCGGCGATGCACGTCTCCTCGTCGTCGTACGCGAAATGCGCCACGCCCGACGTCTCGGCGTGGACGTCGGCGCCGCCGAGGCCGTTCTGGGTGATCTCCTCGCCGGTGACCGCCTTCACGACGTCCGGGCCGGTGATGAACATCTGCGAGGTCTCACGGACCATGAACACGAAGTCCGTCAGCGCCGGGGAGTACGCGGCGCCGCCCGCGCACGGGCCGAGCATCACACTGATCTGCGGGATCACACCCGAAGCACGCGTGTTGCGCTGGAAGATGCCGCCGTACCCGGCGAGCGCGGAGACGCCTTCCTGGATACGGGCGCCGGCGCCGTCGTTCAGGGACACCAGCGGGGCACCGGCCGAGATGGCCATGTCCATGATCTTGTGGATCTTCGTGGCATGGGCCTCACCCAGCGCCCCGCCGAAGATCCGGAAGTCGTGCGCGTACACGAAGACCGTCCGGCCCTCGACCGTGCCCCACCCGGTGATCACACCATCGGTGTAGGGCCTCTTCGCCTCCAGGCCGAAACCCGTCGCCCGGTGCCGGCGCAGCTGCTCGACCTCCTTGAACGAACCCGGGTCGAGGAGCAGCTCGATGCGCTCGCGGGCGGTCAGCTTGCCCTTGGCGTGCTGCGCCTCGGTCGCCCGGGGTTCGCCTTGGAGTACCTCGCCCCGGATCCGGGTGAGTTCGTTGATCCGCTCGTCCAACGTCATGGCCGATCCCTTCATGTCGTCGGGCCGGTTTCGGCTCGGCCGGACCGGAGGGCGACGACGTCGCAGAGCTCTTCGAGCGCGCGGCGGGCGGGCAGGTCCGGCAGGGGGCCCAGGGCGGTACGGGCGAGCTCCAGCCGTTCGTGCATGACGGCACGGGCCCGCGCGGTCGCGGGTGAGCGGCCGAAGAGTTCCAGCGCCCGGCGGTGATCCGCGGCTCCGGCGCCCGGTCCGGCGTCGATCAGCGCGCGCAGCTCCCGGTCCCCGTCGTCGTATCCCGCACGGACGAGCAGCACGGGGAGGCTCGGCACCCCGGCGAGCAGGTCCTTGCCCTGCTCTTTGCCCGTGACCTCAGCGGGCGCGTGGAGGTCCAGCAGGTCGTCGGCTATCTGGAAGGCGATGCCGAGCTGCTCGCCGTACTCGGTGAGTGCTTCCGCGTACGGGGCAGGGGCGGCGGCCTGGACGGCGCCCATGCCCAGCGACATGGCCAGCAGCGCGGCCGTCTTGCCCGCGGCGACCTGGAAGTAGTGGGCGACCGGGTCCTCGCCCGGTACGGGCCCGGTCAGTTCGCGCAGTTGCCCGGAGACCAGCCGCCCGGCGGTGTGGGCGTTGAGGCGTACGGCTTCGGCGCCGAGGGCGGCGGCGAGCTGGGCGGCCCGGGCGAGCAGCCAGTCCCCGCCGAGCACCGCGACGTGCTCGCCCCAACGGGTGTGGACGGTGGGCACGCCGTGCCGGGTCTCGGCGCCGTCCATCACGTCGTCGTGGTGGAGGGAGGCGAGGTGGACGAGTTCGGAGATGACGGCCGCCTGGGTCACGCCGTCCCGCCAGGACTCGCCGAACTCGGCCCCGAGGAGGACCAGCAGGGGCCGCAGCCGCTTTCCACCGGCCGCCACCAGATGCCCGGTGACCTCGGCGATCCGCGGGTCGGGGGCGCCGGCCGCACAGTCCTGGAGCTGCTTCTCCGCCCCGGCCAGCGCCTCCGCGATCCGGGCCTGGAAGCCGGGTTCGCCGCGGACGAGGCGTCCGATGAGGCCGTCGGGGCGGCGCAGCAGGGACAGAGCGCCTTCGTACCGGTCATGGACGTCCACGGGCACTCCTCCGTCGCACGGCGAAACATCTGTCCGCATATCGGCCACCACTCTCGGTCGTGGCCGATCCGCCGGGCAACGGTGCTGGCATGAAGGTGCCAGAACGGCACGGACCGGCCGGGGACACGGGATTGTCAGCTTCGTGCCAACCTTTTTCCTCACAGTCCCCGGCCTCGCGGCCCGCGCATACGCTCCGTGACGGAATCCCGAGGAAAGGCAAGTAAATTGCGCCACCGCATCGCGCTCGTCGCGCTCACGGCCGGGCTGTTCTCCCTGACCGCACTCCCCGCCTCCGCCACGGCCGCCTCGCCGGGCTCCGGTGCGGGCCAGGAGTGCACGGACGTGAAGCTGTCCGGGGAACTTCCCCTCCCGCCCGCGGGTATGGCTGTACGGCAGCAGGTCACCATAGGCCCCGACTGCACTCCGGTGCCGGGCGCGGTCCGACTGGTGCCGAGCTCCGCCGCCCCGGCCGTCGCCGCCTCCTCGCGTACCGCCGCGGAGACCAGACAGGTCCGCAGCCGCTCGGAGATGTACGACTGCTGCAACATCCGGATGACCGGCCTCTACACAACGTCCGACTGGTCCTTCGACGGCACCGCGGTCACCGCGTCGGCCACCGACGCGACCCAGGAGTGGAACCGCGAACCGTGGAACGCGGGCTGGTCGCTGAAGTCCTCCGGCAAGAGCGCCGACTGTCTCGCCGGCTGCCCGGTCTCGGTCAACGCGGCACAGGCGGAGTTCTCGTACCAGGGCGTCTTCGACCCGACCGGGGTCTGGTACGCGAACAAGCACTCCACCACCGTGACGCTCAAGGCGGACGGCACGGCGTCCTGCGAGTTCGACGTCGAGCTGAAGCACAGCTTCGTCGGCTGGAACTGGCAGCGCGGCTGCGAGTGAGCCGAACGGCCCGGGCGGCATGTTGATGCCACATACAGCTGCTCCCCGGGCCCGACCGGACTGCTGGACTCCACACTTCAGGCGTCCTGGAAGTCCCTCGAAGGAGCACCATGTTCGGAAGGATCGGGCGGTCCGCCGTCAGACACCCCTGGTTGACCATCCTCGCGTGGCTGGTCGCCGCGGTCGCTGCGGCCTCGCTCGCGCCCCCGCTCAAGTCCGTCAGCGACCAGGCCGAGTTCCTGCCGTCGCACTACGAGTCGGTGCGGGCGGCCGAGATTCAGGAGCGTGCCTTCCCGCAGCAGGAGCAGCCCGCCTCCATCGCGGTGTTCCGGCGCACCGACAAGGCCGTGCTCACCGACGCCGACAAGGTCGACGTGAAGCGGATCGCCGCGGCGCTGGACGAGGCCGGGCTGAAGAAGATCAAGAAGGTGACGACGGCCCCGGAGGCGGTGTCCCCGAAGGGCGAGATCGCCCTGGCGAACATCAACGCCACCACGAAGAACGCCTACGCCCCCGAGCTGATCGAGTCGGTGAAGGAGCTGCGCGAGAAGGCGCGGCCCCTCCTGGAAGGCACCTCCCTGCACATGGGAGTGACCGGAGCCTCGGCCACGGCCCTCGACTCCCAGGAGTCGGCGGGCGACACCGACGCCATGATCATGATGGCCACTCTGGTGCTGATCATCCTGCTGCTCGCGGTGATCTTCCGCAGTCCGCTGATCGCGATCCTGCCGGTGATCATCATCGGTCTGGTCTTCGGTGTCGCGGTCGGGCTGATCTCGGCCACCGCCGAACTGGGCGGCTTCCAGGCGGACGCCTCGATCACCTCGATCCTGGTGGTGGTGCTGTTCGGCGTCGGAACGGACTACATCCTCTTCCTGCTCTTCCGCTACCGGGAGTCCCTGCGTACGGGCAAGTCTCCGAAGGAGGCCATGAGCGAGGCCGTGGCCCGGGTCGGCGAGACCATCGCCTCGGCCGCCGGAGCGGTCATCACCGCCTTCCTGGCGCTCCTGCTGTCCAGCCTCGGCATGCTGCGGGCCATGGGCCCCGCGCTGGCCATCTCGGTGGCGGTCACCCTCGTCGCCGCGCTGACGCTCGTACCAGCGGTGTTCTCGCTGCTCGGGGCCAAGGCGTTCTGGCCGTCGAAGGCCTGGCGCAAGCAGCCCGACCACGGTTTCGCCCACCGGGTCGGCACGCTCATCTCGCGTCGGCCCGGCCGGGTGGCCGCCGCCTCCGGCGGGCTGCTCGCGGTGCTCGCCGTGGGCGTCTTCAACTTCACCCCCCAGTTCGACAGCACCGGTTCCCTCCCCGACGACCTGGAGTCGGTGCAGGCCGCGGCGGACGTGCAGCGCGGCTTCTCGGCCGGGCAGACCGACCCCACGTGGGTGCTGGTCCAGGCCGACGACGGCAAGCGGCTCGACCCGGCACAGCTCACGGCGTACGAGAAGGAGCTCCGGGCCACCGGTCTCGGCCAGGTCACTCCGGCCGCCGTCGGCCCGCAGGGCGACACCGCACAGTTCGGGGTGGTCCTGAAGCAGAAGCCCGCCAGTGACGAGGCGGTCGAGCTGGTCGCCGGTCCGCTGCGGGACGCCGCGCACGAGGCCGCCCCTGAGGGCACCCGGGCGGTCGTCGGGGGCACCACGGCGGTGCTCGCCGACATCCAGCACGCCACCTCGCGCGACTACTCCCTGGTCTTCCCCGTCGCGGGCCTCGCCATCATGGTCATCCTGGGGCTGCTGCTGCGCAGCGCCATCGCGCCCTGGTACCTGATGCTCTCGGTCGGTCTCGGCTTCGCCGCCACCCTCGGCTCCACGGTCTGGCTGTTCCAGGGCGCCATGGGCGAGCAGGGGCTGCTTTTCACCTTGCCGGTGGTGGTGTACCTGTTCGTCGTCGCGATCGGCACGGACTACAACATCCTCATGGTGGCCCGGATCCGGGAGGAGATCCGGGACGGCAGCAGTCCGGCGGAGGCCGTACGGCGGGCGACCACCCACTCCGCCTCCACGATCGCCGCGGCCGCCGTCATCCTGGCGGGCACCTTCGGCGTACTGCTGCTCGCCGAGAACTCGATGCTCCAGCAGATGGGCTTCGCGGTCGGCTTCGGCATCCTGCTGACCGCCTTCGTGATGGCCCTGCTGCTGGTCCCCGCGGTGACCACCCTTCTGGGCGGCCGGGCCTGGTGGCCCGGCGGCCGGGGAGCGGCGGAACAGCAGCGGCCCGGGAACGCTGCCGCGGAGGACGACCGGCGCGTACCGGTCACCGCCCATACCGGTGGTGACCACAGCGCCTGACCGGCCGTCGGATCGATCCGGACCGACGGCACGACCGAACGACCGGATCGCGTCCGGCACATCCTGCTCCCCGTCGCGGGAGGCAGGGTGTGCCGGTTTTCGGCCGGTTGCACCGCCTACGAGATGATGGGCAGTCTTACGCTCATGACCACACAGACCAGCAGCGCCGACGGCCAGTCGCCGACGTACACCACTCCCCCGCCGCCCCGTTGGGCGCGCTGGGCGGCCCACGCCGTCCCCTTGGTCGTCCTGCCCTCGTCGCTCTGGCGTCTGGCGATGGCCGTGGGCATCCCGGTCGGCTACAGCGACGAAGTGCTGCGCACGGACTACGGAATTCCCGGCAGCGGCTATGTGGTCCTGCCCCTGATCAGCCTCGCGCAGGAGGCCGCGGCCCTGCTCACCCTGGGACTGATCAGCAAGTGGGGCCTGATCGCCCCGCGTTGGCTTCCGTTCATCGGCGGCAGGCCCGTCCGGCCGATGGCCGCTGTCGTCCCCGCAGCCCTCGGCGCCCTGATTCTCACCGTGGTGACGTTCAGTCAGCTGATGATCTGGGACTCGGTCGACCAGGACACCCTGACCGGCGGCCACCGCGCGTTGATGGGCTGGTGCTACGCGCCGCTCCTGCTGTGGGGCCCGCTGCTCGCCGCCGTCACCGTCTCCTACTACCTCCGGCGTCGGCGGGAGCGGTGAACACCGTGGTGCTCGTCCTGCTCGCGGCGCTCTCCCTCACCGTCTTCCTCACCGGGCTCGCCTCCGGCGCCCGCAGGCTGCTCGGCATCAGGATCGGCAAGGGACGAGCCGTGCTCACTGCCGGAGTCGGTCTCGTCGCGGCCACTCTGATCAGCAGGCCGCTGCGCGACGTGGAGCCGGTGGCCCTGATCAGCCTGGAGATCGGGGGCGCCCTTCTGGTGTCGATGGCGTTCCTGGCCATCACCGAACTGGTGATGCCCAGCGGGACGCTCCCCGGCCTGGTGCGGCTCCCCCGCACCCTGCGGCGCCGCTTCGCCCGCACCCGCCGCTACACCAGGCTCAGCCGCATATTCATCCGCCACGGCCTCGGCCGCTTCCTCAGCGGCAAGTCGCGGCGCGGTCCGGGCGCGGCCGCCGAACGCCAGGTGCTCGCCCCGTCCCTGCGCCGGGCCCTGGAGGAGGCGGGGGTCACCTTCGTCAAGCTGGGTCAGGTGCTGTCCACCCGTTACGACCTGCTGCCGGCCGAGTTCATCGAGGAGCTGAGCAAACTCCAGGACCAGGCCGCGCCCGAGCCCTGGGCCGCGGTGGAGCAGGTGCTGACCGATGAGCTCGGGGCCCCGCCCGGCGAGGTGTTCGCCACGTTCGACCGCGAACCGCTCGCCGCGGGTTCCATCGCCCAGGTCCACCGGGCCCGGCTGCATTCCGGCGACCAGGTCGCGGTCAAGGTGCAGCGCTCCGAGGCGCGTTCCATCGTCGTCGACGACCTGGACATCCTCTACCGGTTCGCCACCAAGATCGAGCTGCACTCCGACTGGGGGCGCAGTGTGGGAGCGGTGGCGCTGGCCCAGGGCTTCGCCGTCTCGCTCCAGGAAGAGCTGGACTTCCGGATCGAGGCACGCAACACCCTGTCCGTGGCCGCCGCGATCAAGACGTCTCTCACCGGCGAATCCGTCATCCTTGTGCCCGCGGTCCACGAGGAGCTGTGCAGCCGGCGGGTCCTGGTGACCGAGTGGATGGACGGCACTCCCCTCAACAACGTGTCCGACGCACTCGACGAGCGCGGCCTCGACCGGCAGGCGCTGGCCCGCGCCATGCTGGAGTGCCTGCTCGGCCAGATCATGACCAGCGGGGTGTTCCACGCCGACCCGCACCCCGGCAACCTGCTGCTGCTCCGGGACGGCCGCCTGGGCATGCTGGACTTCGGGTCGGTCGGGCGGATCGACCGGTCGCTACGCTCGACGCTGAGCAATATGCTCCTGGCTCTGCATCGCGGCGATCCGCCGGGCCTCTGCGACAGCCTGCTGGAGCTGGTCGCACGGCCGGAGCAGATAGACGAGCGGGGGCTCGAACGGGCCGTCGGCCAGTTCCTGGCCCGCCACTTCGCCCCGGGGATCAAGCCCGACCGGGAAATGTTCGCCGACCTCTTCGCCATCGTCTCGCGGCACGGCATCAGCGTGCCGCCGGAGATCGCGGCCGTCTTCCGCGCGCTGGCCACCATGGAAGGGTCGCTGGACCGGCTTGTGCCCGGCTTCGACATCGTCTCCGAGGCCCGTTCGTTCGCGGTCAGCCGCCATCTGCACAAGCTCAGGCCAGAGGCGCTGGGGCGCACCCTGACCGAGGAAATGCTCGGAGTCATACCGATGCTGCGACGCCTCCCGCGGCGTATCGAACGTATCGGCAGCGCGGTGGAGAGCGGCCACATGGTCGTCGGAGTCCGGCTCTTCGGCGACCCGGAGGACCGCCGCTACATCCGGTCCCTGATGCACGAGGTGCTGCTGGCGTTCCTCGGGGGCGTCATCGGGCTGGTCGGTGTGCAGCTGCTCCGGACGAGCGGCGGGCCACGGATCAGCGAGGGTCTGGGGCTCTTCGAACTGTTCGGCTACAACCTGCTGGTGATCAGCTGTGTGCTGGTGATGCGGGTGCTGTTCATGATGATCGGTGCCCCCAGACGCTGACCGCCGTCCGCAGGCGCGCCGCCCTCGCGGGCTCAGCGCTGGGCGGCCGCCTTCTCGTACGCGCGTCCCGCGAGCGGCACCACGACCACGAGCAGCACCGCCAGCACGATCAGCGATGCGGCGACCGGGTGCTGAGCGGGCAGCGCCCCCGAACTGGCTCCCTGTTCGTTGCCGAAGAGCTGACGGCTGGCCGACACCACCGCACTGACCGGGTTCCACTCGGCGATCGTCCGCAGCCAGCCGGGCAGGCCGTCCAGCGGGACGAACGCGTTGGAGAGGAAGGCGAGCGGCATCATGATGATGCCGGACAGGGCGCTCACCGTCTCGACGTTGCGCAGGGTCAGCCCGATCAAGGCGCCCAGCCACGACATGGCAAAACCCATCAGAAGGAGCAGGCCGAAACCGGCGAGAGTCTGGAGCACGCCGTTGTGGGCGCGCCAGCCGATCAGGTATCCGACCAGGGCCATCATGGTGCAGGTCCAGGTGACCAGTACGGCGTCGGCTCCGGTACGGCCGATGAGCACCGACGAGCGGGCGATGGGCAGCGCGCGGAAGCGGTCCACCAGGCCGTTGTTGAGGTCGTTGACCACCCCGACGGCGGTGGTGGTGATGTTGGCGAGCATCACCTGGGCGAAGATCCCCGCCATGATGTATTCCTTGTAGCCGCCCTCGCCGGGCACCTGCATCGCACTGCCGAAGAGGTAGCCGAAGACCACGACGAACGCGATCGGCATGACGGTGATGCCGAGCAGCTGTTCCGGCATGCGCCGGATGTGCCGCATCTGGCGGCCCGCGAGGGCCAGTGAGTCGCTGATCGCCTCGGTCATGCCGGTTCCTTCTCCTTCGTCTGCGCGGACTTCCGCGGCCCGCTCTTCTGCTGCTGCGTGGGGTCGGTCTCCGGTTGCCCGTCGGACGCGCCCGGGTGCCCGGTCAGTGCGAGGAACACGTCGTCGAGCGAGGAACGTCGTACGGCGAAGTCCTCCGGCTCGATGCCCAGTTCGTCCAGACGCGCCGCCGCCGCGGAGATCGCGGCGACCCCTCCCGTGAGCGGGACGGAAACGCTGCGGGTCTCCTGGTCGACGACCGGGGCGGCGGGGGACACGGCGGCCAGGGCGCGGGCGGTCGCGGCCAGATCAGCGGGGTCGGCCACCGCCACCTCCAGGCGCTCTCCGCCGATCTTCCGCTTGAGCTCGTCCGGGGTGCCGTCGGCGATGACCGTGCCCTGGTCGATGACGGCGAGCCGGTCGGCGAGCTGGTCGGCCTCCTCCAGATACTGGGTGGTGAGGAGCACGGTGGTGCCGTTCCTCACCTGCTCCCGGATCATGTCCCACAGGGCGAGGCGGCTCGTGAGGTCGAGCCCGGTCGTCGGCTCGTCGAGGAACAGCACCGGCGGCCTGGCGACGAGGCTGGCGGCGAGGTCGAGCCGGCGCCGCATACCGCCGGAGTACGTCTTCGCCATCCGGTCGCCCGCGTCGGTCAGTCCGAACTGCTCAAGCAGCTCGGCCGCCCGCGCCTTGGCCGCCCGGCGTCCGAGATGGAGCAGGACCCCGATCAGCTCGATGTTCTCCCGGCCGGTGAGCCGCTCGTCCACGGCCGCGTACTGGCCGGTCAGACCGATGTTGCGGCGGACCTCCAGAGGCTGCTCGGCCAGGTCGTACCCGGCCACGGTGGCGCGGCCCCCGTCCGGCTGAAGCAGGGTGGCCAGAATCCGTACGGTCGTGGTCTTGCCGGCGCCGTTGGGCCCGAGCACGCCGAGCACGGTTCCGGCCGGGGCCGTGAGGTCGATGCCTCTCAGGGCCTGGTGGTCGCCGTAGTTCTTGCGGAGGCCTTCCGCTGATATCGCCGTTTCCATGACGGCCAACTCCCTTTCGTCGCACTGATGTCGTCGTTGACAGGCCGTATGTCAGCCGAGTTCGACGAGCCTCTGATGAAGGACCCGGCCGATCTCGGCGGCGGGCTCCGGTTGCAGCAGGTTTCCGTGGTGCGCGTCGATCAGATGGGTGCGGACCTCGCCCTTCACGTACGGGCGCCAGCAGTCGGCCGAGGAGGCCGCCTTGCCCGTCGGGTCGTCGGTGCCGACCGTGGACACGAGGAATGGGTCCACCCCGACGGAATGGCGGCCTACGGACTGGGCGGTACGAAGCACGGGCACACCGGAGTCCGGGAGTTCCTGGCCCACGTACCGACGGTGCTGGGCGGGATGCGCCTGGAACCGGCGGAGTTCGTGCAGTCGGGCGACCGGGTGGTGGTCTTCGGCACACGTCAGGTGACCTCCCGCAGCGGCCGTACCGAGACCCTGTCGTTCGTGCACTCCTGGACACTGAGCGGCGGCAAGGCCGTGCGGATGGAGGACATCTTCGACACCGCCGCCTTCCAACGGCTGATCGAAAGCTGACAGCCACCGGCCGCCCCACGGCGTCGACGACGAACTTCGGCCCCCTCCCCGCGCAACAAAACTCGTACACATGTGCCAGGCTGTCCCCTCGCCGGGCACAAAGACCGGCGCAGAGGCCGGATACGGCCGGGCAATGAGGTCGGGGAGGGGATCGCTGGTGGCCGCGATGCAGCTGACACGCACGCACCGCATACTCATCGGGGTCGTCGTCGCGGGTGCGGTGGTCATCGCCGCGATCGGGTTCGCGGGTTCCTACGCCGCCGTGCGCGAACTCGCCCAGGAGAAGGGCTTCGGGACGTTCTCCCTGGTCTTCCCGATCGGCATCGACGCGGGCATCTGCGTCCTGCTCGCCCTGGACCTCCTGCTGACCTGGATGCGCATCCCGTTCCCGATGCTGCGCCAGACCGCGTGGCTGCTGACCGCCGCGACGATCGCGTTCAACGGCGCCGCCTCCTGGCCCGACCCGCTCGGCACCGCCATGCACGCGGTGATCCCCGTGCTGTTCGTCGTCTCCGTCGAAGCCGCCCGCCACGCCGTGGGCCGGATCGCGGACATCACCGCCGACAAACACATGGAGGGCGTCCGCCTCACCCGCTGGCTGCTCTCCCCCATCCCCACGTTCAAGCTGTGGCGGCGCATGAAGCTCTGGGAGCTACGCAGCTACGAACAGGTCATCAAGCTCGAACAGGACCGGCTCATCTACCAGGCCCGCCTCCAGGCCCGCTTCGGCCGCAACTGGCGGCGCAAGGCCCCGGTCGAGTCGATGATGCCGCTGCGCCTCGCGAAGTACGGCGTGCCGCTCGCCGAGACCGCCCCGGCCGGGCTCGCCGCCGCCGGAATCGAACCGGCCCTGCTGCCGCCGGTGCCCGTCGAGGCCGACCACGCGAAGGCCGAGCTGAGCCCCGCCGGGCCAGGCCGGGCCGAGCCGGTCCACGCCGAGCTGCCGTACGGACCGCACCAGGAGCACGGCCCGCAGAACGGACAGCACGGGCAGCACGGGCAGCCCGGACCGCAGCACAGCCAGGGGCAGTACCAGGAGCACGGCCCCCAGCCCGAGCAGGCCCAGCCCCACCCCCAGCAGCAACAGCAGGACCAGACCCTGTCTCTCCAGAAGCAGGATCCGCCCACCCACGATAGCCCCTGGTTCGCCGCCCAGAAGCTGCCGGACAACGGCCACGAGAGCGCGTACGACCCGCAGCACGTCGAGGGCCCCGAGCCTGGCCCGGTCCAGATCCCCGCGGGCCCCGGCCGCACCCGGCCGCTCGGTGACGTCGGCACGATCGGCGCGGTCCCGCACCCCCGCCAGGAGGAGCAGGCCCCCGAGCCGCCCGAGGTCCCCGACCCCGAAGAGGCCCCGCAGGTGGAGCAGTGGCCCATGGAGGACACCGACTTCGCCCGGGAGGCGTACGAGGTGTTCAGCGAGTACACGGACGCGCAGGGGCAGTACCCGTCCGTGGAGGTCCTGGACATCCACCTCGCCGACACGCGCAACGTCCGCCACCCGCGCTCGACGGAGCTGCTCCAGCAGCTGATGCCGCAGTTCCGGGAGGCCTACGCGCAGCGGCCGACCGCCGAGCAGCCCGCCTGAGGCGCAGACGCAGGACCGTACGAAGGACGGCGGAGGGCCGCCGCCCGGGAGCGATTCCCGGGCGGCGGCCCTCCGCCCTTGTGGGGGTGTTACGCGCCCAGCAGCCTGCGCACCCGGTCCGCCCCCACCGCGAGCAGCAGCGTGGGCAGGCGCGGGCCCGTGTCGCGGCTGACGAGGAGGCGGTAGAGCAGCACGAAGAAGGACCGCTGCGCGGCCTTCAGCTCGGGCGTCGGCTTGGCGTCCGGCTCCAGGCCCGCCAGCACCTTCGGCACGCCGTAGACGAGCGTGGTGAGACCGTCCAGCGACCAGTGCGTGTCCAGGCCCTCCAGGAGGAGGCGCAGGGACTCGCGGCCCTGGTCGTCGAGCGAGCCCAGCAGCTCCTTGTCGGGCTCGTCCCGGACGATGGTGCGGGCCTCGGCCGGGACCTGGGTGGTGATCCAGTTCTCGGCCCGGTCCAGGCGCGGGCGCGCCTCGTCCAGCGAGGTCAGCGGGTTCTGCGGGTCCAGCTCGGTCAGGATGCGCAGCGTCTGGTCCTCGGCGCCGGCGGTGATGTCGGCGACCGAGGCGAGCGTCCGGTACGGCAGGGGCCGCGGGGTGGCCGGCAGCTCCCCGGCGGCCGTGCGGACGGCCCGGGAGTGGGCCGCGGCGTCGGCGGGCAGCACCGTGCCGTCGGCGACCTTGCGGCCCAGCGAGTCCCACTCGTCGTACAGCCGCTGGATCTCCTGGTCGAAGGCGATCTTGAACGACTGGTTGGGCTTGCGGCGGGCGTAGAGCCAGCGCAGCAGCGGCGCTTCCATGATCTTCAGCGCGTCGGCCGGGGTGGGCACCCCGCCCTTGCTGGAGGACATCTTGGCCATGCCGGAGATGCCGACGAAGGCGTACATCGGCCCGATGGGCTGCACGCCGTCGAAGATCTCGCGGACGATCTGGCCGCCGACGACGAAGGAGGAGCCGGGCGAGGAGTGGTCGACACCGCTGGGCTCGAAGATCACGCCCTCGTAGGCCCAGCGCATCGGCCAGTCGACCTTCCAGACCAGCTTGCCGCGGTTGAACTCGGCGAGCCGGACCGTTTCCGCGAAGCCGCAGGCCGAGCAGGTGTAGTTCAGCTCGGTGGTGTCGTCGTCGTAGGAGGTGACGACGGTGAGGTCCTTCTCGCAGTTGCCGCAGTAGGGCTTGTACGGGAAGTAGCCGGCGCTGTTGCCGCTGCCGTCGTCCTCGGCGGCGGCGCCGGAGCCCTCGGCGGCCTCCAGCTCGGCCTCGTCGACCTTCTTCTGCTGCTGCGGCTTCTTGCCGCCCTTGCCCTGGGCCGCCGGGTCCTTCTTGGTCCGGTAGCGGTCGAGGACGGCGTCGATGTCGGCGCGGTGCTTCATCGCGTGCAGGATCTGCTCGCGGTAGGTCCCGGCGGTGTACTGCTCCGTCTGGCTGATTCCGTCGTACTCGACGCCCAGCTCGTCCAGGGCCGCCGTCATGGCGGCCTTGAAGTGCTCGGCCCAGTTCGGGTACGCCGAGCCGGCCGGGGCGGGCACCGAGGTCAGCGGCTTGCCGATGTGCTCGGCCCAGGACGCGTCGACGCCCGGGACGCCGCCCGGGACCTTGCGGTAGCGGTCGTAGTCGTCCCAGGAGATCAGGTGGCGCACGGTGTGCCCGCGGCGGCGGATCTCGTCGGCGACCAGGTGCGGGGTCATGACCTCGCGGAGGTTGCCGAGGTGGATCGGGCCCGACGGGGACAGACCGGAGGCGACGACGACCGGTTTGCCAGGCGCACGACGCTCCGACTCGGCGATGACATCGTCCGCGAAGCGGGAGACCCAGTCGGTCTCGGTGCTGGTCTGACTCTCGGCCACGGTCGGCACGTCCTTCTCTCGTCTGTCGGTCCCGGTGGGTTACCGGCCATTCTCCCAGGTACCCCCCGCAGCGCGAAAACGGCTTTGCACCCGGTGCCGGCCGGGCGAAAGCCGACCGTAAAACGGCTTTACACCCGTGGGATACTGAGGAGATCCCTCGTACCCCTACGGAAACGGCAGCCCGTCCCATGCCTGAGCACGGCTCGGTCCCTTCCCTCGCTTCCACGCTCCAGCAGCAGCTGGCGGACGCCCTGACGGCAGCGCTGCCGGATGCCGGCGCCGCGGACCCGCTGCTGCGCCGAAGCGACCGGGCCGACTTCCAGGCCAACGGCATCCTCGCGCTCGCCAAGAAGCTCAAGGGCAACCCCCGTGAGCTGGCCGGCCGGGTCACCGCCGCCCTCCCGGCGGGAGAGCTGATCAAGGACATCGAGGTCTCCGGCCCCGGCTTCCTCAACATCACCCTCGCGGACCGGGCGATCGTCGAGACCCTGGCCGCCCGCGCCGCCGACCCCGCCGGCCGCCTCGGCGTGCCGGTGGCCGCGGACGCCGGGAAGACGGTCATCGACTACGCCCAGCCCAACGTGGCCAAGGAGATGCACGTCGGCCACCTGCGGTCGGCGGTCATCGGCGACGCGATGGTCAGGATCCTGGAGTTCACCGGCGAGGACGTCGTACGGCGGCACCACATCGGCGACTGGGGCACCCAGTTCGGGATGCTCATCCAGTATCTGATCGAGCACCCGGGCGCCCTGGCGCACGAGGGCGGGGCCACGGACGGCGAAGCGGCGATGTCGACGCTGAACCGGGTCTACAAGGCGTCCCGGGCCCTGTTCGACTCCGACGAGGAGTTCAAGGCCCGGTCCCGGGACCGGGTGGTGGCGCTCCAGGCCGGCGACCAGCGGACGCTGGAGCTGTGGCAGGGCTTCGTCGACGAGTCGAAGATCTACTTCCACTCGGTCTTCGACAAGCTCGACATGGAGGTCCGCGACCCCGACATCGTCGGCGAGTCCGGCTACAACGCCATGCTGGAGGAGACCTGCCGGATCCTGGAGGAGACGGGCGTCGCCGTCCGCTCCGAGGGTGCGCTGTGCGTGTTCTTCGACGACGTGAAGGGCCCGGACGGCAACCAGGTCCCGCTCATCGTGAAGAAGACCAACGGCGGCTACGGCTACGCGGCGACCGACCTCTCCGCGATCCGGAACCGGGTCCAGGACCTCAAGGCGGACACCCTGCTGTACGTGGTGGACGCACGGCAGTCGCTGCACTTCAAGATGGTCTTCGAGACGGCCCGCCGGGCGGGCTGGCTGAACGAGGACACCCGGGCCGTGCAGCTGGCCTTCGGCACGGTCCTCGGCAAGGACGGCAAGCCGTTCAAGACCCGTGAGGGCGAGACGGTCCGGCTGGAGGACCTCCTCGACGAGGCGGTCGAGCGGGCCACCGCGGTCGTCCGGGAGAAGGCCGGGAAGGTCGGCCTGTCCGAGGAGGAGATCGTCGAGAACGGCCGGTACGTCGGCATCGGGGCCGTGAAGTACGCGGACCTGTCGACCTCCGCCGTGCGGGACTACAAGTTCGACCTGGACCAGATGGTGTCGCTCAACGGCGACACGTCGGTGTACCTCCAGTACGCGTACGCGCGTATCCAGTCGATCCTGCGCAAGGCCGGGGACGCGGTTCCGGCCGCCCACCCGGAGCTGGCGCTGGCCCCGGCGGAGCGGGCCCTCGGGCTGCACCTGGACCAGTTCGGCGAGGTGCTCTCCGAGGTGGCGGCGGGCTACGAGCCGCACAAGCTGGCCGCGTACCTCTACCAGCTGGCCTCGCACCTGACCACGTTCTACGACCAGTGCCAGGTGCTCAGCCCGGACAACGCCCCGGAGGTCGTCGAGAACCGGCTCTTCCTGGTGGACCTCACCGCCCGGACCCTGCACCGGGGGATGGAGCTGCTGGGCATCCGGACGCCCGAGCGGCTCTGACCGCGTCCGCCGCACGCACCCCGGCCCCGGCGCCTGTTCCGCAGGAGCCGGGGCCGGCCGCGTGAGCCCGGGGTCACTGCGGGCGGCCCAGCGCCCATCCCGACACGTCGGAGAGGCGTCCGCGCCACAGCGGCAGGGAGACCGGCGCCGCGGCCCCGGAGACGAGGGTGACGTCCCGCAGATGGATCCAGCGGGGCAGCCGGGCCGCCCCCGTCTCGTCCTCCTCCGCACGCAGTTCCCGTACGCCCTGGTCGACGGTCTCCGGGAACTCGGCGAGCAGGTTGGCCCCCTCGCCCTCGACCTGCCGCAGGCTCCTGGCCCACTCGGCCTTCCACTGCTCGTGCCCGATGACGTCCCCGTGCAGGATGCCGCCGGGGTGCGTGAGGGTGAGGGGCAGGCTGGAGCGCGGGTCCTCGTCGAGCAGCTGGATGAGCAGCTGGAGCTGGAGGTCGGGCAGAGGTTCGGTGATCACCGCTGCGGACGGTGCCGGTGAGGTGTCGGCGGTCGCGCTCATGGGCCCTGCCCTTCACATGGGGGACGACGGTCGTGCTCCCCGCCTGCCCGGCGACGGCGCGGGCACGCCTCCGCGGCCCCCGGTCCCGGCGCAGACCGCTCGCGGGGGAGACGGTTCCCCGCGGAAACGGCTCGCGGAGGAGACGGCTCCCGGCGGAAACGGCTCGCGGAACGGGCAGCCCTCCGCGGATGCGGGTCTCAGAGGAAGCGGCGGATGGGGACGACAGCCGCTTCCCTGGCCCGCTGGAGCAGGTCGCGGCGCTTCCACCTGCCGCGTTCGATCTGCACGCTCTTCTCCCGGTCCTCCTCGAAATGGCCGTCGAGGGCGGCGGTGAAGTCCCGGTCGAGGACGGCGAGCATGACTTCCTCGTCGTGGTCGAGGGAGCGCCGGTTGAAGTTGGTGGAGCCGATGAGCGAGGCGACCCGGTCGACGGTGAGGGTCTTCGTGTGCAGCATCGTCGGCTGGTACTGGTGGATCCGCACGCCGCAGGCGGTCAGGTCCTCGTAGAAGCGCTGCCCGGCGAGCTGGCACACCCGCTTGTCGGTGTGCGGCCCCGGGAGCAGGATGTCGACCTCCACCCCGCGCCGGGCGGCGTCGCACAGCAGCCCGGTGAAGTAGGCGTCGGGGGCGAAGTAGGCCGTGGTGAGGCGGATGCGTTCCTCGGCGGACTCCAGGACGACCCGGATCAGGGTCTGCATGTCCTGCCAGCCGAAGGAGGCGGAGCCGCGGACGACCTGGACGACGGCGTCCCCGTGGTGCTCCTCGCTGATGAACCGGTCGCGCTCGTCGAACAGCTCGTCGTGGCACTCGGCCCAGTTCTGGGCGAACGCGGCGGCCAGTCCGTCGACGGCGGGCCCGGTGACCTGGACGTGGGTGTCGCGCCACTCGTGCTCGTCGCGGGCGTCGCCGCACCACTCCTCGGCTATCCCGACGCCGCCGGTGAACGCGGTCTGCTCGTCGACGACCAGGACCTTGCGGTGGCAGCGGTGGTTCTGCTTGAGCGGTGAGAGGTAGAGGGGCTTGCGGAACCAGGTCACGGTGACCCCGGCCTCGTCCATCATGGCCAGCTGGTCCTTCTCGATCAGCCGCGACCCGAACCCGTCGAGCATGAGCCGCACCCGGACCCCGGCGCGGGCGCGCTCGGCCAGGGCCTCGGCGAACTCCAGAGCGATGTCACCCCGCCAGTAGACGAACGTCATCAGATCGACGGTGTGCTCCGCTTCCCTGATGGCCTTCAGCATCGCCCCGAAGATGGCGTCGCCGTTACGGAGCGGGACGAGGGAGTTCCCCTCGGTCGCGGCGATACCGATCAGCCGCTCCAGTCTGCGTCTGAGCCGCAGGGACCGCTCCTCGCAGGTGCGGTCCTCCGGGGCCGTGCGATCGGAGGCTTCGGCAGCAGTGGCGGACATGAATCACCTGTGGGCTCGCGGGCGGGGGGGCGGCCGCACGCCGCCGTCGCGCGGCGGTGAGGCTGCCCAGAACCTCGCAGACTGTACTCCCGGGAGCCGGACCCCGGCGACACCCTCCCTACCGCCGCTACCGGCCCCGCCCCAGGTCGCGGTGGTGCTCGACGAGCCGGCGTCAGGGCTGACCGGCCCGCTCCCAGCCGTAGCCGGGGCCGCCGTGCACGTACTCCGGACGCCCCTTCATCCCGCTCAGCCGGAACGGCTTCCCCCGGTCGTCGATCCGCAGCGTCCCCTCCTCGCCACCGCTGCTCCACTCCAGCTCCAGGTACCAGCTGACGTCGTAGTTCACGGCCGTCATCTCCAGGTTGAAGACCTCCACGTCCTCGGACGACACCTTGTACGGGAAGTCCACCGCCGGAACCTCGATGTCCCCCTGCGTCCCCGGCACCGCCCGCAGGGTGGGATGCCCGGCGTCGAGGTGGGAGGCGAACGTCTGCGGGGTGATCCCGCTGCCGCAGCCGTTGCCCATCAGGTACGCCGACCAGGGCAGCGGTGCCTTGCGGGACACGACGCGGACGTTCATCCCCTTCAGGACGACCGCCTCGCGCGAGGTCCCCTGCACGGTGAGCTGGAGCCGCGTGTTCCCGCCCTCGACCCCGCCGTACGACTCCGCCCAGCCGCGCCGGTCCTGCGGCGCGGGCGGCGGGTCGAGCTCGTCGGGCCCCCGGTTCACCAGGTAGTGCTGGCCGCAGGGTTCCTCCCAGTTGTACGAGGAGATGCTGACGGTCGGCGGGGCGCCGAGCCCCGTACCGCCGTCGCCGCCCCCGCCCCGGGCCTGCCCGGCGACCGAGCCCGCGGAGGGCTTCCCGGGCGGTTGCCCCGACGGGGACGGGGAGGCGCTCGCCGAGGAACGGGCCGGACTCGGACTCCCGGAGGGCCGGGGCGGGGCCGGGGCAGAGCCCTCCGGCGCGGCGGCGGGACCCCCGCCCGCGTCCTCCACCCGGTCCGCGGCGCTCCCGCCGCCCTCCGTGCCCGACCCGGCGAGATCGACGGCGACGACGGTGGTGGGGACGAGGAGCGCGGCGACCCCGGCTGCGGCGACGAGCACCCGCGTGCGCCGGGAGAGCCGGGACCAGCGGGAGCCCGGGTCCACGCCGCCACCGGACGTGACGGACAGCTCCGACGGCTCGGGTGCCTCGGGGGGCTCCGGCGCCCCGCCCGCCTCGACGGCCTCCGGCACCGCAGCGGGCGCGGCAGCAGCAGGGGCGTCGGATGCGATGTCGGACGCGGCGTCAGGGACCCTGGCAGGCACGGCGTCAGGCACAGCCGCAGCGGCGGCGGCAGGCGCAGGCGCGGCCGCCGCAGAGGGCCGCCGCCGGGCCGCGTCCGCCACGATCCACCGCCGGTGCACCTCCACCAGCTCGTCGCCCGAGGCTCCGCAGACCCGCGCGAACCGTTCCACCGGAGCGAACTCGTTCGGCACGGCGTCCCCGTTGCAGTACCGGTGGAGGGTCGACGTACTGACGTGCAGCTTCCCCGCGAGCACCCCGTAACTGCGTCCCGAACGGTTCTTCAGTTCCTTGAGCAGAGCCGCGAACTCCACGGCCTCCGGCGTCGCCACGACGGCGCTCCCCTTCCTCGTGCGTCCCGGAACGGCGTTCCAGGGACGCGGAATTCCCGCAGGTCACCGTATGCGTAGACGTTCCGGCTTCCCCAATGGTTCGACAGGCGTTGCGGCCGGATTCCGCCACCCCACAAGCTCGGACCAGACCACAGCAGCACCACGGGCCGGCCGTTCGACCGGGCCGGCACGTCAACCGATCACCGAGTACGGGGAGTACCACCGCCATGCGCACCCACCGCATCCGCACCACCGCCCTCGCCGCCACCGCCCTCGCGGCCGCCCTCTCGCTCACCGCCTGCGGCGGCGACGACACGGCCATGGGGACCAGGTCGGCCGGCACCGCCGAGACGGCCACCCCCGCGGCGACGAGCACCGACGGCAAGGCCCGGTCCGGCGCCCCGGAGCCCGGCACACCCGAGACGCAGACCGTGCCCGCCGAGGGGAAGCACGCCGGCGGCAACGGCAACGGCGACAACCGGGGCGAGAAGCCGCAGACCGCGCCGGACACGGGTGCTGCGGCGTCGGTCGCGACCTGCACGCCCAAGAACTCCACGGTCAAGGTCTCCGAGGTGAGCCGCCCGATCAACCACCTGCTGCTCACGGTGACCAACACCGGCACCAAGGACTGCGCCGCGTACTACGCGCCGTTCCTCCGCTTCGACGACGCGCAGGCGGTGTACCCGATCCTCGACGACAGCAAGCCGCAGGCCGTCGTCACGCTCTCCCCCGGCGAGGAGGCCTACGCGGGCATCGGGCTCCTCGGTGAGCCCGGCGAGGACGAGCCGGTCAAGAGCGACAACCTCGGCGTGATCATGGTCGACAGGAACAACAAGTCCAAGGGCGAGACCACGCTGAAGCTTCCGGCGGAGACCTACACGGACAGCCGGGGCTTCGTCACCTACTGGCAGTCGGACGTCGAGAACGCCCTGATGTTCTGAGGGCGCCGAACCACCGCGGGCCACCGCCTGACGTGCCGTGACCATGGGCGACCCGTACAGATTTCTTGTACGGGTCGCCCATGCGTGAAGTGGGTTCCCGGGTGGGAGGGGGAACCGTATGCACCCCAGAAAGCGACAGCGTAAGAACGCGTCGACGATGAAGCTCGTGGGCAAGCTCCTGGCCCGGTTCCGCATCGAGGCGGGCATGACCCAGGTCGAACTGGCCCTGGCCGCGGGCGTACAGGAGGACACGATCGCCTCCATCGAGCAGGGCAGGCGCTCGCTCGTGCCGGATCTGGCGGAGACGATCGACGATCTGCTGGACACCAAGGGCGCGTTGTCGACGGCGGTCGACAACATGCCGGAATACGACCTGATCCCGCTGTGGGCCGAGCACTACCTCGACATGGAGCACGAGGCGCTGGCGCTCTCCTGGTACGACAACCAGGTCATCCCGGGCCTGCTCCAGACGAAGGCGTACGCGGAGGCGGTGTTCAGCAACAAGATCCCGGTCTACAGCCCGGAGGAGATCGAGACGCAGACGGCGACGCGGCTGCAACGCCAGCAGATCCTGGACCGGAAGAAGCCGCCGACGATCAGCATGGTGATCTGGGAGCCGGTGCTGATGATGAGACTGACGTCGGACGAGGACCACCGGGAACAGCTCCGCCACCTCTACGCGATGGCCCAACTCCCTGGGATCTGCCTGCAAGTCCTCCCACTGGACAGCCGGGCCCACGCGAGCCTCGACGGTCCCTTCACTCTCCTGGAAACACTGGACCACCAGCACATCGCCTACACCGAGACCCAGCGCGGCAGCCACCTGATCTCGGACCGGAACGAGATCAGCATCCTCGCCCAGAAATATGCGATGCTGCGAGCCCAGGCGCTCACCCCGCTGGAGACCTTGCGCCTGCTGGCCCGTTTACTGGGAGAGACATGAGCACCGCACTGAACTGGTTCAAGTCGAGCTACAGCGGCAGCGAAGGCGGCCAGTGCCTCGAAGTCGCCTACGACTGGCGGAAGTCGAGCTACAGCGGCAGCGAAGGCGGGGCCTGCGTCGAGATCGCCGCGCACCCCGCCGCCGTCCACGTCCGTGACTCCAAGAACATCGAGGGCCCGACCTTCACCGTCGCCCCTTCGGCCTGGTCGGCGTTCGCCGCCTACGCGGCCACCGCCTGACCCTCATCCCTCCTCAGCACCACGCGCCTCATCCCCGGACCGTCTCGTAACGGAGCATCGCGACCCCGTTCCCGAAGGTCCGGGTCTCCACCAGCCGGAGCATCTGCCGCTCCGCCGTGTCCCGGAAGAAGCGGCGGCCCCGGCCGAGGATGACGGGGTGGACGTAGACCCGGTACTCGTCGATCAGGTCGGCCCGCCGGAACGACTCCAGCAGCTCCGCCCCGCCGACCGCCAGGTCCCCCGAGGCGGCGTCCCGCAGACCGCGCACCTGCTCGGGGTCGACCTCGTGCAGCAGCGTCGCGTTCGGCCCCACGCTCTCCAGCGTCCGGGAGAACACGAACTTCGGCATGTCCCGCCAGATCCCCGCGAACTCCGCCATCGGGCCCTCGTTGGCCGGGTCCTGATCGGCGGTCGGCCAGAACTCCTCCATCAGCTCATAGGTGACCCGCCCCTCGACGAAGCCGCCCATGGTCCGGAAGTAGTCGTTGAAGTGCTGGTGCAGTTCCTCGTCGACCGTGTGCCAGTCGATGTCGTGATCGGGCCCCTCGAAGAATCCGTCGAGAGAGAGCGAGATGGACGTGATGATCCTGTTCACGGCGGCTCCTGCCGGATCGGCCCGGCCGACGGTGACCGGGGCGGCGCACAACGGGGCCTCGACGATACGTCCGGGACCCGGCGGCCGGAGCCCGGCCACGCCCGCCCCGCCAGCGGTCCTTCCCCGCGTCCTGCCGTACGGTCTCCGCCGGCGCGGCGAGAATCGGTTCCGCGCCCGTCCGGAGCAGCGAGCCCCCGGCGCCGGGCACGACCGTGCGCGCCGCACCCGGATCCCGCCGGACTCGTTCACCTCGCCGCCGGCAGAGGGCCTGCCGCCGGCGAGGTTCTGCAGCGCACACACCGGACAGCCCGAGGGCGAGGACTCCCCACGGAGACCCCGCCCTCAGGTGTCGCCCTACGTGTTCAGCACCAGCTGCTGCAGGCGTTGGCGAAACGCTTGAAAGCCGCCTGGGTGCCCGACCCGGCGATCCCGTCGATCGCCCCGGTGTAGCCCCAGCTCGACTTGAGCAGACGCTGCAGCGCCTTGACCGTGCCCGATCCGACGATCCCGTCGATCGCGCCGGTGTAGCCCCAGTGCGCCTTGAGGTTCCGCTGGAACGCCTTCCAGCTGTTGGTGCCCAGCTGGCCGTCGACAGCTCCGGTGTAGCCCCAGAACTGCCGGAGCCAGCACTGTGCGTACTTGGCCTGGGTCGTGCTCAGCCCGAGATTGACCACCGCGAGCGGGGTCACAGCTTCGGAAGTGACGGCCGGTTCCGTGGTTGACGCGGGTGCCGCGAGGGCGGCGCCTGCCCCGGCCAGGCTTCCGGCGGTGATCCCGACAGCGGTGACAGCGCCGACGAGCGTCCTTGTCAAGCCTCGCATTCGTTCCCCCTACGGTCGTGGTGGACCCGACCGCGTCAGCGCGATACGGGTCTGACGGCAGGGTTGACGATACTCATCCCGCGTCGACCCGCCAGGCCTGCTATCGGCCAGATCGAGAACAGCCGGCACGAGCCGCTCACCGGCTGAAGCCGCCGTCGTGACGGTGCGGACGTCCCCGTTCCTCCCTGCGGTCCACCGAGAGGAGACCCACCGCCGGCGGCCGCGGTGTTCCCTGCCTCCGCGGTCCGGGGCGCCCCCGGCCGCCCCTGCCACCGTCGTGGCCGCTTTCGTAGCATTCATGGCACTGGTCGACTGGCCCTGACAGAAAGTGTCCACCCCCATGAACGACACGAACCTCACGACCACGACGGAAGCCGCTTCCGCGGCCGAAGCCGCAGAGCGCCTGATAGCCGAGTTCCGTGCGCTGCCTGCCGGAAACGACCGCAAGCGCGAGATCATCACCGAGCTGGACGCCAACACCCAGGCGCTGCCGTTCCTCGTCTCGGTCGTCGCGGACCCGGGCGAATACGACCTCGCCCGGGTCGAGAGCGCCACCGTCCTGCGCCTGTGGCCCCCGGCCGACCCCGCTCTGCGCCACGAAGCGGGCCGCGCCCTGCTCACCGCGCTGCGCGACCCGGCCGAGGATCTGGTCCGGCAGTACGCGGCGATGTCGCTGGCGCCCTACACCGACGACCCGGTCGTCGCCACGGTCCTGGACACCACCGCGCGGGCCGACGAGGACCCGCTCGTCCGGGACAGCGCCCGCTTCTCCATCGAGGAGGCCCACCGGCTCCAGGAGACCGGAGCGGGCGGGCCGTGATCACGCGGGGCCTCAGCCCCTGCCGCGTCCGAGCCACTGGGCCGCCTCGGTCGCCCAGTAGGTGAGGATCATCTGCGCCCCGGCCCGCCGGATCCCGGTCAGGCTCTCCAGGATCGCCTTGTCCCGGTCGATCCAGCCCTTCTCGGCGGCCGCCTCGATCATCGCGTACTCACCGCTGATCTGGTACGCCGCGACCGGCACCGCCACGGACTCCGCGACCTTGGCGAGGATGTCCAGATACGGCCCGGCGGGCTTCACCATGACCATGTCCGCGCCCTCCGCCAGGTCCAGCGCCAGCTCCCGCAGCGACTCGCGGGCGTTGGCCGGGTCCTGCTGGTAGGTCTTGCGGTCGCCGGTCAGCGAGGAGCCGACGGCCTCGCGGAAGGGGCCGTAGAAGGCGGAGCTGTACTTCGCGGTGTAGGCGAGGACCGACACGTCCTCGTGCCCGGTCTGGTCCAGCGCGTCCCGGATCACGCCCACCTGACCGTCCATCATCCCGCTGGGGCCCACCACGTGCGCCCCGGCGTCCGCCTGGACCTGGGCCATCTCCGCGTACCGCTCCAGGGTCGCGTCGTTGTCCACCCGGCCGTCCGCCGTCAGGACCCCGCAGTGGCCGTGGTCGGTGTACTCGTCCAGGCACAGGTCCGACATGACGACGAGGTCGTCACCGACCTCCTCGCGGACCGCGCGCAGACCGAGCTGGAGGATCCCGTCCGGGTCGGTGCCCGCCGTGCCCCGGGCGTCCTTCTTCCCGTCCTCCGGCACCCCGAAGAGCATGATCCCCGAGACCCCGGCCTCCACCGCCTCGACGGCCGCCTTCCGCAGGGTGTCCAGGGTGTGCTGGTGCACGCCGGGCATGGCCGAGATGGCGACCGGGGCGTCGATGCCCTCCCGGACGAACGCGGGGAGGATCAGGTTCGCGGGGTCGAGCCGTGTCTCGGCGACCATCCGCCGCATCGCCGGGGTCGTCCGCAGCCGCCGGGGGCGGGAGCCGGGGAAGTTTGCGTACGCAGTCATCCTTCGACGATAGCCCCGTGCACCCCACGGTCTTACCGACACCGACGCCGGGAAAGGCCCGTGCGCAGGGCCCCCGACAGGCCCACGCGCCCGGCCGCCCGGCCTGTCAGAGGGCAGGCCCCGCCGGCAGTCCCGCCGTCGCGGCCCCGCAGCGGACGGCCGCCCCGACGACGGGTTCCGGAGCGGACAGCGGGCCCGGCCGCCGAAGCGACCGGGCCCGCTCACCCTCGTACTGCCGTTACGTCGTCGTCCGGCGCCTGCGCGCACCCGGGCGCCGCTCGCTCGGCCGGGTCACCGGGTCACCGGCCTCCCTCGCCGCGTCCCGGCGCTGCGCGCCGAAGGCGGCGAGCGCCTCGGCGAGCTTGTGCACCGACGGCTCCGGGGACAGCACGTCCACCCGCAGACCGTGCTCCTCGGCGGTCTTCGCGGTGGCCGGGCCGATGCACGCGATGACGGTCACGTTGTGCGGCTTGCCCGCGATGCCGACCAGGTTGCGCACCGTCGAGGACGAGGTGAACAGGACCGCGTCGAAGCCGCCGCCCTTGATCGCCTCGCGGGTCTCGGCCGGCGGGGGCGAGGCGCGGACCGTGCGGTACGCGGTGACGTCGTCGACCTCCCAGCCCAGCTCGATGAGCCCGGCCACCAGGGTCTCGGTGGCGATGTCGGCGCGCGGCAGGAACACCCGGTCGATCGGGTCGAAGACCGGGTCGTAGGGCGGCCAGTCCTCCAGCAGCCCGGCGGCGGACTGCTCGCCGGAGGGCACCAGGTCCGGCTTGACCCCGAAGTCGATCAGCGCGGCGGCGGTCTGCTCGCCCACGGCGGCGACCTTGATCCCGGCGAAGGCCCGCGCGTCGAGCCCGTACTCCTCGAACTTCTCCCGGACCGCCTTGACGGCGTTCACGCTGGTGAAGGCGATCCACTCGTAGCGTCCGGTGACCAGGCCCTTGACCGCGCGCTCCATCTGCTGGGGCGTACGCGGCGGCTCGACGGCGATCGTGGGGACCTCGTGCGGCACCGCACCGTAGGAACGCAGCTGGTCGGAGAGCGACGCGGCCTGCTCCTTGGTCCGCGGGACGAGCACCCGCCAGCCGAACAGCGGCTTGGACTCGAACCACGCGAGCTGGTCGCGCTGGGCGGCGGAGCTGCGCTCTCCGACCACGGCTATGACCGGCCGGTGGCCCTCGGGCGAGGGGAGCACCTTCGCCTGCTTGAGGGTCTGGGCGATCGTCCCGAGGGTCGCCGTCCAGGTGCGCTGGCGGGTGGTGGTGCCCGCGATCGTCACGGTGAGCGGCGTGTCGGGCTTGCGGCCCGCCGAGACCAGCTCCCCGGCGGCGGCCGCGACCGAATCCAGCGTGGTGGAGACGACGGCGGTCGCGTCGCTGGCGCCGACCTCGCTCCAGCACCGGTCGGAGGCCGTGCGCGCGTCGACGAAGCGGACGTCCGCGCCCTGCTCGTCACGGAGCGGCACCCCGGCGTACGCGGGCACACCGACCGCGTTCGCGATGCCAGGGACCACCTCGAAGGGCACCCCGGCGGCGGCGCAGGCGAGCATCTCCGCGCCCGCGTCCCCGTCCAGGCCCGGGTCGCCCGCGACCGCACGGACCACCCGCCTGCCGCCCTTCGCGGCCTCCATGACAAGATTGGCCGCATCCCTGAGAACGGGTACACCGGCGCTTGTTGACGAGACGTCAACAAGCGTCAGCTCAGGCGTGCTCACGCCTTCCCGCGCATGGCTGCGAACGACGTCGAGCACATCGGGCTCGGCGACAAGGACGTCCGCGCTCGCGAGCGCTTCGACGGCGCGCAGGGTCAGCAGTCCCGGGTCGCCGGGACCGGCGCCGAGGAAGGTGACCTGGCCTTGGGCGGACAGGACCGGAAAGTCGGATGCGGCGGGGCCGGTGGGGCTCAAAGTGCTCGCTCCCCCATAAGACCGGCCGCACCCTTGGCGAGCATCTCGGCGGCGAGTTCGCGACCGAGGGCCGCCGCGTCGTCGTGCGACGTGGGGACGGGACCGGTGGTGGACAGCTGTACCAGCGAGGAACCGTCGGTGGAACCGACGACTCCGCGCAGGCGCAGTTCGTTGACAACCTGCCCGTCGGCCAGGACGTCGGCCAGCGCACCCACAGGTGCGGAGCAGCCGGCCTCCAGAGCGGCGAGCAGGGCGCGCTCGGCGGTCACGGCGACCCGGGTGTACGGGTCGTCGAGCTCGGCGAGCGCGGCGGCGAGGTCCGCACTGGAGGCGGCGCACTCGATCGCCAGTGCTCCCTGGCCGGGAGCGGGCAGGACGGTGTCGACCGGCAGGAAGTCGGTCACTTCACCGCTCCGGTCGAGACGGCTGAGCCCGGCGGCGGCGAGGACCACCGCGTCGAGCTTCCCGTCACGCACGAACCCGATCCGCGTGTCGACGTTGCCCCGGATGGGAACGGTCTCGATCCGCAGTCCGTGGGAACGGGCGTACGCGTTGAGCTGCGCCATGCGGCGCGGCGAACCAGTGCCGATGCGGGCGCCTTCGGGCAACTGCCCGAAGGTCAGCCCGTCCCGGGCGACCAGCGCGTCGCGCGGGTCCTCGCGCGGCGGCACTGCGGCCAGCACGAGTTCGTCGGGCTGGCTGGTCGGCAGGTCCTTGAGCGAGTGGACGGCGAAGTCCACCTCGCCCCGCAGCAGCGCCTCGCGCAGGGCGGCGACGAAGACGCCGGTGCCGCCGATCTGCGCCAGGTGCTCGCGGGAGGTGTCCCCGTACGTGGTGATCTCGACGAGCTCGACGGCGCGCCCGGTCACCTCACGGACCGCCTCGGCGACGAGTCCGGACTGGGCCATGGCGAGCTTGGAGCGCCGGGTGCCCAGCCGGAGCGGCGCGGCGCCCCGCGCGTCCGGCGATGAGTTGTCGGTCATGACCGCCCTCTATTCGGGTCGTTCAGGTCGGCCCGGGAGACGGCGGCCACCGTCTGCGGGTCGAGGTCGAAGAGTTCTCGCAGCGCGTCCGCGTACCCGGCGCCGCCGGGCTCGCTGGCGAGCTGCTTGACCCGCACGGTGGGCGCGTGCAGGAGCTTGTCGACGACGCGGCGCACGGTCTGGGTGATCTCGGCGCGCTGCTTCTCGTCCAGGTCGGGGAGGCGGCCGTCCAGCCGGGCGATCTCGCCGGCGACCACACCGGCGGCCATGGTGCGCAGGGCGACCACGGTCGGGGCGACGTGCGCGGCGCGCTGGGCGGCGCCGAAGGCGGCCACCTCGTCGGAGACGATCGTGCGGACCCGGTCCACGTCGGCGGCCATCGGGGCGTCGGCGGACGCTTCGGCGAGCGACTCGATGTCGACGAGGCGCACTCCGTCGATGCGGTGGGCGGCGCCGTCGATGTCGCGCGGCATGGCGAGGTCGAGCAGGGCGAGCCGGACCGGTCCGGTGGACTGCGCGGGCACGGTCACCCGGCGCGGCGCGGTCGCCTGACCGGCGTGCGCGGCGGAGGCGGCGGAACCGTTCTCCACCCAGGCGGCGTGCTGGTCGACGTCGTCCGGGGCGGGGGTGACGGCGGTGACCGCCGGTTCCTCGGGGGCGTCGCCCGGCACCGTGCCCAGGGCGTCGGCGAGGGCGTCCGCGGTGAGCACGAGGCCGGTGGATCCGGTGCAGGAGACGACGATGTCGGCACGTGTCAGTTCGTCGCCCACCGCGGACATCTCGACGGCGCGGGCGCGCACGGCGGTGTCGTCGCCCTGCTGGAGGATCTCCACCAGGCGGTCCGCGCGGGAGCGGGTCCGGTTGGCGACGGCGATCTCGGCGACACCGGTCCGGGCGAGGGTCGCGGCGGCCAGCGAGGACATCGAGCCGGCGCCGATGACCAGGGCGCGCTTGCCCCCGGCCCAGAGGGCGGGGTCGGCACCGGCGGCGAGCTGCTGGAGCCCGAAGGTGACGAGCGACTGCCCGGCCCGGTCGATCCCGGTCTCGCTGTGGGCGCGCTTGCCGACCCGCAGGGCCTGCTGGAAGAGGTCGTTCAGCAGCCGTCCGGCGGTGTGCAGCTCCTGGCCGCGCGCGAGCGCGTCCTTGATCTGGCCGAGGATCTGCCCCTCGCCGACGACCATCGAGTCCAGCCCGCAGGCCACCGAGAAGAGGTGGTGGACGGCCCGGTCCTCGTAGTGCACATAGAGATAGGGAGTGAGCTCCTCCAGGCCGACACCGCTGTGCTGGGCGAGCAGGGTGGAGAGCTCGGCGACGCCCGCGTGGAACTTGTCCACGTCCGCGTACAGCTCGATGCGGTTGCAGGTGGCGAGCACGGCGGCCTCGGTCGCGGGTTCCGCGGCGAGGGTGTCCTGGAGCAGCTTGGCCTGCGTCTCGGCAGCGAGGGAGGCCCGCTCCAGTACGGAGACGGGGGCGCTGCGGTGGCTCAGTCCGACGACGAGGAGGCTCATGCGGGCATCACGGCGGGCATGTCCCCGTCGGGTCCCTTCCGGCCGGCGGGCGTGGCGCGCATCGGGGGCGCGCCGCCGTCCTCGGCGGTGGAGTCCTCGCCCGCCTTGCGCTGCTCGTGGAACGCGAGGATCTGGAGCTCGATGGAGAGGTCGACCTTGCGCACGTCGACGCCCTCGGGCACCGACAGGACGGTCGGCGCGAAGTTCAGGATGGAGGTCACCCCGGCGGCGACGAGCCGGTCGCAGACCTGCTGGGCGGCGCCGGGCGGGGTGGTGATCACCCCGATGGACACACCGTTCTCACTGATGATCCGGTCGAGGTCGTCCGTGTGCTGGACGGCGATCCCGGCCACCGGCGTACCGGCCATGGCGGGGTCGGCGTCGATCAGCGCCGCGACGCGGAAGCCGCGGGAGGCGAAGCCGCCGTAGTTGGCGAGGGCCGCGCCGAGGTTACCGATACCGACGATGGCGACCGGCCAGTCCTGGGTGAGCCCGAGCTCACGGGAGATCTGGTAGACGAGATACTCGACGTCGTACCCGACACCCCGGGTGCCGTAGGACCCCAGGTAGCTGAAATCCTTGCGCAGCTTCGCCGAGTTGACGCCGGCCGCCGTGGCCAGCTCCTCGGAGGAGACCGTGGGGACCGATCGCTCGGAGAGCGCGGTCAGGGCGCGCAGGTACAGCGGAAGTCGGGCGACGGTGGCCTCGGGAATTCCTCGGCTACGGGTCGCCGGTCGGTGAGTTCGGCCAGTTGCCACGGTGCTCCTGCGGGACGAGCGGGGCTGCAGGCGGCCGTCTGTCCCAAGACCGCCCCGTCCAATGCAGGCTATGCCTTTGTGAACGCGTGCACAAAGATTGTGTCCGTTTTGTCCGGTCAACGTGACCGGGGTCACGCACATTTCCCGCGCGATCCCGGAACCGGGGACCGCACCGTCCCGTTGCAGCCTCGAAGAGGGCAAAGCGGCACACACTCCTCACAGCTACGCCCCCGAGGCCACTCAAAACGCCCGTAATGTTAACCGGGTTTCGCGTCCGCACCCAGCGCCTTGCGCAGCCTGGCCGGGTCGACGCGCCAGAACGTGTGCTGTTCGCCGTCGATCAGCACCACCGGAATCTGCTCCCAGTACGCGCTGTGCAGTTCCTCGTCCTCGGTGATGTCCTTCTCCACCCACGACGCACCGGTCTCGGCGCAGACCGCGCTCACCACCGCCCGCGCGTCCTCGCACAGATGGCAGCCCGGCTTCCCGACCAGCGTGACCACCCGCTCGGCGGGCTTCTTCTTCGGACGTCGCAGCAGAGGACTCATGCCTCCATTCTGCGCCCGCCGCGCCCGGACCCCGGGGCCGCACGCCCTCACGGCGGACCGCCCGGAATCGACCGGTTCACCGTTCCGCCCCACAGCGTTCACGCCGGCGCATCACGGCAGGTCGGGCAGGTGCGGACGGACTGGCTATGCTCACCGCATGGCCGCTCTTGGATGGCTCACCCCCCGTAGGCGCTCCGCGACTGCGCGCAGCGTCCTGGCAGGCGAGGCCGCCGCCGAGGCCGCGCGCAAGACCTCGGCCGCCGACACCGACGCCGCCCTCCCGACCACAACCCCCGAAGAGGTCCCCGGGGAGCCCGCGTTCCCGGTCGCCGGGGACGTCCGCGCCGCCGCCTTCTTCGACCTCGACAACACCGTGATGCAGGGCGCCGCGATCTTCCACTTCGGCCGCGGCCTCTACAAGCGGAAGTTCTTCGAACGCCGCGAGCTCACCCGGTTCGCCTGGCAGCAGGCGTGGTTCCGGCTGGCCGGCGTCGAGGACCCCGAGCACATGCAGGACGCCCGCGACAGCGCCCTGTCCATCGTCAAGGGCCATCGCGTCTCCGAGCTGATGTCCATCGGCGAGGAGATCTACGACGAGTACATGGCCGACCGCATCTGGCCCGGCACCCGAGCCCTGGCCCAGGCCCACCTGGACGCCGGGCAGAAGGTCTGGCTGGTCACCGCCGCGCCCGTCGAGACCGCCACGATCATCGCCCGCCGCCTCGGCCTGACCGGCGCGCTCGGCACCGTCGCCGAATCGGTCGACGGCGTCTACACCGGCCGCCTGGTCGGCGAACCGCTGCACGGCCCCGCCAAGGCCGAGGCCGTCCGGGCCCTGGCCGCCGCCGAGGACCTCGACCTGGACCGCTGCGCCGCCTACAGCGACTCGCACAACGACATCCCGATGCTCTCGCTGGTCGGCCACCCCTACGCGATCAACCCGGACACCAAGCTCCGCAAGCACGCCCGCGCCCGCGACTGGCGGCTGCGCGACTACCGCACCGGCCGCAAGGCGGCCAAGGTCGGCATCCCGGCCGCCGCCGGGGTCGGCGCCCTGGCGGGCGGCACGGCCGCCGCGCTCGCCCTGCACCGCCGCCGCCGCTGACCCGCGGCCGCACCGCCCGGCATCGTCACCGCATCCGGCCCCCGGCCCCGTCCCCACCACCGCGCCCCGTGCCCGCCCGCTCCTTCCGGTCACGGGGCGCAGCCACGCCCGAAGCGGCGCGGTCGGTCGAAAGCCGTTTCGCCGTGATCGCGAACGCCCCCTCCGGCCAGGCCGATCGCCGGTGCCCGGCCACAACCCGTCGCCCTCATAGGCAGATCACGAAGTAATCCGATCAATAAACGGTCACCATGTGCTACTTGCTACGTCACTTAGCGATAAGAGAAGCGACGGAACCGGTGATTTAGACAACTGGGTGTAGCGCTGCCTGCACGAAGCGTTATTCTCCTCAGACGCATCACGGAGACCGCCACCCGCTACCACGGGTGACGATTTTCGAACTGCTCGTGATGGAAGCTCTGCCTCTGGGAGTCCCGTGTACCCACACGTCGGGGTTGACGCCTCGGGCCTGGCTACGCTGCGCGCATCGGTCATCGACCGCCTGCGCGGCTTCGTCCCCACCGCGTACGCCGTCCCCGCCTTTGCCACCCCTGCACCTGCCGGCCCCTGCTACGCCCTGGCCGAACGCAGTGCGGCGGTCGGAAGACGCAGCACCCGCGCCGCCTCGACCGCCACGTCGACCGTCCGCCGTCCCACGGCCGACAGCGACAGCGCGCGCATGATGGATCTCGTCGAGCGCGCGCAGGCCGGTGAGGCGGACGCCTTCGGCCGCCTGTACGACCAGTACAGCGACACCGTGTACCGCTACATCTACTACCGCGTGGGCGGCAAGGCGACCGCGGAGGACCTCACCAGCGAGACCTTCCTCCGCGCGCTGCGCCGCATCTCCACGTTCACCTGGCAGGGCCGCGACTTCGGCGCCTGGCTGGTCACGATCGCGCGCAATCTGGTCGCCGACCACTTCAAATCCAGTCGTTTCCGACTGGAAGTGACCACCGGCGAAATGCTCGACGCCAACGAGGTGGCGCGCAGCCCCGAGGACTCCGTCCTGGAGTCCCTCTCCAACGCCGCACTGCTCCAGGCCGTCCGGCGCCTCAACCCCCAGCAGCAGGAGTGCGTCACCCTGCGGTTCCTGCAAGGGCTCTCGGTCGCCGAGACCGCCCGCGTGATGGGCAAGAACGAAGGTGCGATCAAGACCCTCCAGTACCGGGCCGTGCGGACGCTCGCCCGACTCCTGCCGGACGACGCCCGCTGACGGCCTCTGCGTGACCGTCCCGTCACGCACCGATCCGATCATCTTTCGTGCGTAACCCAAGTGCCGCGCACGTCGTTGTGCCGATTGCAGGCCCCCTGTCGTCACCACCTGTCCGTCTCCGCTCACTCCATCGAGTGGAAACGCTCAAGGTGCGCAACCTTCCGGACCGCCAGGGGAGTCGACCGTCATGACGAGAGGAGGTGCCGCCAGTGATCGCAAACGTCTCGGCACACCGGCGGGCGAACGCCTTCGCCCAGGCCCTGGAGGAGCAGACCCCCCAGGGTGCGGCGGCCGCAGAGCCCGCTGAGCCGGCCGACCAGGCCGACCGCGGACCGCTGTTGGCCCTGGCGAACGGCCTCGGTGAGCTACCGAAGCCGCAGTTGGACCCCGAGGTCAAAGTGGTGCAGCGAGCCCAGCTCGTCGCCGCCATGGAGGCCATGTTCGCCGAGGGCGGCGCGTCCACGGGCCCTACGGTGCCCGTGCAACGGGGCAAGGGAGCCCACCGGGCCTCACCACTGCGGAAACTGCGACCCCGCTCCCGCTGGGCGAAGGGGCTCACCGCCGGCGGGCTCACCGTCGGCGTGGCCGCGGGAGCATTCGGCGGCGTGGCCGCCGCCAGCTCCGACGCCCTCCCCGGTGATTCCCTGTACGGGCTCAAGCGCGGGATGGAGGACCTCAGCCTCGGCATGGCCAAGGGCGACACCGACCGCGGTGAGGCCTACCTCGACCAGGCCTCCACCCGGCTCAGCGAGGCCCGCAGACTCATGGAGCGCGGCCGCTCCGGCGCCCTGGACCACGAATCCCTCGGCGCCGTCAGACGCGCACTCAACGGCATGTCCCACGACGCCTCCGAGGGCCACCGCCTGCTCCGCTCCGCCTACCAGCGCGACGGAGCGATCGGCCCCATCCAGACCCTGGACACCTTCTCCCGCTCGCACCGCGACACCTGGAGCAGCCTCCGCGACCGGCTGCCCGTCCAGCTCACCGACGTCCGCGACGAGGTCACCTCCGTCTTCGACGCCATGGACGAGGAGGTCGCACCGCTCCAGTCCCTCCTCCCCCGTCCCCCCGGCGAGAACAAGGGCACCGGCCGCTCCGACACCACCACCGCCCCCGGCGAGGGCTCCCCCCGCACCGACACCAGCGCGCCCCCGGCCTC
Organism: Streptomyces sp. YPW6; assembly: GCF_018866325.1. Lineage (NCBI taxonomy): Bacteria > Bacillati > Actinomycetota > Actinomycetes > Kitasatosporales > Streptomycetaceae > Streptomyces > Streptomyces sp. YPW6. The sequence continues at coordinate 4,323,841 of NZ_CP076457.1, read as the reverse complement.
CCCCGAGAAGCCCGGAGACCGCACCGACGGCAGCGCGGACCCCCAGCCCTCCGGATCCTCGGGCTCCTCCGACGCCACCCCCGACGACGGCCTGCTCGGCGGCGGCACGGACGGCCTGCTGGACGAACTCCCCACCGACGAGCTCGCCCCGCAGCCCTCCGAGAACCGTCCGAGCACACCCGCCGCCCCGGACGTCACCCTGCCCCCGCTCCTGCCGGGACTCCTCCCCGGCCTCGGCATCGACGGCGAGAACCTCAGGCCGTAGAACCGAAACGGGAGGGGGCCGGCACGCGATCCGCGTACCGGCCCCCTCCCACATCCCGGAGCATCCGTGCCGAGGCACCACGCGAGGCGTGCCCGGGCATCCGCACCGCGCCCCGTCCGCGCGGGCTCAGAAGAAGACCGACCTCCGCTGCACCAGCAGCTTGTACAGCGTGTGCTGGATCTGCTCCCGCACCTGGTCCGTCAGGTTGAACATCAGCATCGGATCCTCCGCCGCCTCCGGCGGATAGCCGTCCGTCGGAATCGGCTCGCCGAACTGGATCGTCCACTTCGTCGGCAGCGGCAGCGCACCCAGCGGCCCCAGCCACGGGAACGTCGGCGTGATCGGGAAGTACGGAAAGCCCAGCAGGCGGGCCAGCGTCTTCGCGTTCCCGATCATCGGGTAGATCTCCTCCGCCCCCACGATCGAGCACGGCACGATCGGCGCCCCCGCCCGCAGCGCCGTCGACACGAACCCGCCCCGCCCGAAGCGCTGCAGCTTGTAGCGCTCGCCGAACGGCTTGCCGATGCCCTTGAACCCCTCCGGCATCACCCCGACGATCTCCCCCAGCTCCAGCAGCCGCTGTGCGTCCTCCGCACAGGCCAGCGTGTGACCGGCCTTGCGCGCCAGCTCGTTGACGACCGGGAGGTGGAAGACCAGATCGGCGGCGAGCAGCCGCAGATGGCGCTCGGCCGGATGGTTGTCGTGCACCGCGACCTGGAGCATCAGCCCGTCCAGCGGCAACGTCCCGGAGTGGTTGGCCACGATGAGCGCCCCGCCGTCCGACGGGATGTTCTCGATGCCCTTCACCTCGACCCGGAAGTACGTGTCCGCCAGCGGCCGCAGCACCGACATCAGGACCTGGTCGGTGAGCTCCCGGTCGTACCCGAACTCGTCGACGTCGTAATCACCGGTGACCCGCCGCCGCAGGAACGCGAGCCCGCCCGCGATCCGCCGCTCCCAGCCCCCGGCCGACGAGCGTTCCGCGCCGGCCGCGTCCGGACCGGGCTCCGGGGAACCACCGCCTGCCTCCACGGCCTGGGGGGACCCGTCGGGCAGGCGACCGGGCCGCTCCGGGACCTGCGCCCCCGGCAGGGCGCTCACCGCGGCGGCGGAGCCGTCGCCCCGGCCACCGCCCGCCCCGGTCCTGCGCCGCGCCGGACGCGCACCACCACCGGAACGCGAACGGTCGTCGTCGAACGGAATGACCTTGGCATCCGCCATCGTCGGTGCGCTCCTCTACCTGGCCCCGTGAGTCGTCTGTACCGCGCCGGCCCCGCGCTCCCGCGGTCCGGCGCCTCCCGGCAGCGGCAACGCCGCCAGCCGGTCCACCGCCCTGCCCAGCGTCTCCGGCGGCAGCAGCCCCGGCCCCCGGCTCCGCGCGAACTCGGCGAAGGTCTCCGCCGTGGTGAACTCCGGCCGGAAACCGAGGGTCTCGCGCATCTGCACCGTGGACACCACCCGGCCATGGGTGAGCAGCCGGATCTGCTCCGGCGAGAAGTCGGTCATGCCGACCGTGCGGAGCGCCGAGCCGACCCAGGTGACGGCGGGCAGCAGCACGGGGACGGTCGGCTTCCCCAGCCGCCGCGAACACTGCGACAGCAGCAGCACCCCGTCACCGGCGATGTTGAACGTGCCGCTGTTCAGCGTTCCGCGCCGGGGCTCACTCGCCGCGATGCCGAGAACGTCGATCACATCGTCCTCGTGCACGAACTGGAGCCGCGGGTCGTAGCCGAAGACGGTCGGCAGGACGGGCAGCGACAGATAGTCCGCCAGCGGCGAGTCCGGGTGCGGCCCCAGGATGTTGGCGAACCGCAGCACGCACACCGCCACGTCCGGGCGGCGGCGGGCGAAGCCCCGTACGTACCCCTCGACCTCCACCGCGTCCTTCGCGAAGCCACCGCTCGGCAGCGACTTGGGCGGGGTGGTCTCGGTGAACACGGCCGGGTCGCGGGGAGCCGACCCGTACACGCTCGTGCTGGACTTCACCACGAGCCGCTGCACCGTCGGCGACTTCTGGCAGGCGCCGAGCAGCTGCATGGTGCCGATGACGTTGGTCTCCTTGACCGCCGTCCGGCCGCCGGCGCCGAGCGCCTTGCCGGAGACGTCCAGGTGGACCACCGTGTCGACGGCGTACTCGGCCAGGATCCGCGCCAGGGCCGACTGCCGGATGTCGGCGCGGACGAACTCCGCGCCGCCCAGCCTGTGCGGGGGCGGCACCGCGTCGACGGCGATCACCCGGTCCACCCCGGGGTCGCGCTGGACGCGCCGGACGAAGCGGCCCCCCAGCTGCCGGGCCACTCCTGTGACGAGGACGACCTTCCCCAAAGCCAGCGCCTTCCGTCGGCACGGGAAGCCGAACCCTGCTTCCCTGTTCCCCTGCTTCCCGCGGTAACTTCCCTGGCGGTCACCGTAGCGGGTGGACGGTTCCCTGTAACGCACCGCAGCCCCTCCACCGGAACGGCGGAGGGGCTGCGGATGTCACGAACTGCGTTCGCTTACTTCTTGTTGCGACGCTGAACGCGCGTGCGCTTGAGCAGCTTGCGGTGCTTCTTCTTGGCCATCCGCTTGCGCCGCTTCTTGATAACAGAGCCCACGACTACCCTCGCTCACTTCTTCTTCACTGGTGCGGGGCGTCTGGGCCCACACGACCTACGTCGGCCTAGCCTACCCGCCCCTGTCCGAGGGACGTAATCCGCGGGCAACCCGAGGCTGACCTCAGGCTGATTCCACCCCCACGAAGGACTCGCGGAGATACGCGTGAACCGCTTGCTCCGGCACCCGGAAGGACCTGCCCACCCGGATCGCCGGCAGATGACCGCTGTGCACCAGGCGGTACACCGTCATCTTCGACACGCGCATGACCGAGGCGACTTCCGCCACGGTCAGAAACTTGACCTCGTTGAGAGGCCTCTCGTTGTCAGCAGCCATGATCCACCTGTCCCTCCGCACCGGACGCGCACCGGCTTCCCCTCCGGTGACTCTTCGTCGTTGTGCGCTCACTCCCCAGATTAGGGGCGGGTGATGCGAGTGGGGAAGAGGGGAGGCGATCGACGGCTTACTGTGACAGACGGGCCCGATTGAGCACATAGCGCGTCAACGGCCGGTAGAACGGCGCCCGTACGCCGTCGTCGACCGGCACGACCACGGACACCCGCCCCTCCGCCTCCCCCACGAACAGCGCCGGATCGTCCGTGTCCGCCGGCCCGATCGCCTCGATCCCCAGCTGACCTGCACCGCAGACCCAGCCGTGATCCCCGATCACCAGCTCGGGCAGGACTCCGAGCCGCTCCGCCGCCCCCTGGAGCGCGAGCCGCACGGGAAGCGGCGAATGCGTGTGCGCGCCGGTCTCACCCCCGGTGGGCCGCCCCCCGGGCTCGCGCACCAGGGCGACACCCCGTACGTAGTCGAGACGGTACGTACGTACGCCAAACCGGGTCGTTATGTCGACACATCGCCCCTGCGCAGGGGTGAGAACAGGACAGCCCGCCGCCGACAGAGCGTCTGCCAGCCCGGCGTAGAACCCGAGCAGCCGGTGCGGATGACCGGTCCCCAGCAGCACCGGAGCCCGCCGCTCGGCCACCAGCGCCAACCGCTCCGCGAAGGCGTCCAGCGCGGCCACCGTCCGGTCCGGGTCGATCGCGTCGGGACCGCTCACCCGGGCGGGGTCGGCCGAGACCCCGCACCGGTCCGCCATCAGCCGCAACAGCTCGCTCTCGCCCCAGGCCCGCTCCGGCGCGAGCCCCAGCATCACCCGCGGGTCCCGGGCGGCGAACAGCCGGTAGCTGCGCAGACTGGTCTCGCGCGAGGTGGCCACGGGCCCGGCCAGCCGGGCCGCCAGCAGATGGGCGCGCAGCGCCCCGGTGCTCAACACCCCTGGGATGCTGCCGTATCGCGGAGCCGGAGCGGGCCGGAATCCCGTTACGCCCCACCGTTGGCGTAACGCACGGCACAATGCCCCGCTCGGCGCCCTCTCAGGTCAGCAGCCCCCGCAGCGGGAAGGCGGCCTTCCGGGACGCCAGCACCGCCTGGTCCAGCCGGTCCGCCGGGTCGTACCCGTCCTCCCACGCCTTCCACGACGGCGTACGCCCGTCCGTCATCCGCCCGGGACCCAGCTGCCGCGTCCGGGCGTAGACCAGATCACGCCAGGACGGCGGCACCACCGACTCCGGGTCGACCGGAGCGTGCGCGGCGATCCCCACGAGGTGCGTCCACGACCGGGGCACCACGTCCACCACCGCGTACCCGCCGCCGCCGAGCGCCATCCAGCGCCCGTCGGCGTGATCGTGGGCCAGCCGGTGGCAGGACTCCATGACCGCCCGCTGGGCGTCCAGCGACACGGCGAGGTGGGCGAGCGGGTCCTCGAAGTGCGTGTCGGCCCCGTGCTGGGTGACGAGCACCTGGGGCCGGAAGTCCGCCAGCAGCTCGGGCACCACCGCGTGGAAGGCCCGCAGCCACCCCTCGTCCCCGGTCCCGGCCGGAAGCGCCACGTTCACCGCGGAACCCTCCCCGGCCCCGGCCCCGGTCTCCTCCGGCCACCCGGTCTGCGGGAAGAGCGTCCGCGGGTGCTCGTGCAACGAGATCGTCAGAACGCGCGGGTCCTCCCAGAACGCCGCCTGCACCCCGTCCCCGTGGTGGACGTCCACATCGACGTACGCGACCCGCTCCGCGCCCAGCTCCAGCAGCCGGGCGATGGCGAGGGCCGGGTCGTTGTAGACGCAGAACCCGGCGGCCGACCCCGGCATGGCGTGATGCAGCCCCCCGGTGAAGTTCACCGCGTGCTCGGTCTCGCCCCGCCACACGGCCTCCGCGGCCCCCACCGACAGCCCGGCGATCAACGCGGACACCTCGTGCATCCCGGTGAACGCCGGATCGTCCACGGTGCCGAGCCCGTAGTTCTGGTCGGCGGCCCGCGGATCCGCGGAGGCGGCCCGCACGGCCGCCACGTAGTCCTGCCGGTGGACGAGCCGCAGGGTGGAGTCCCCCACGGGCTTCGCCGACCGCAGATCCACCGCCGTATCGAGCCCGAACGCCCGCACCAGCCCCATCGTCAGGGCGAGCCGGACCGGGTCCATGGGGTGGGTGTCCCCGAAGTCGTATCCCGTAACTGCGTCATCCCACATCAGCTGTGCGCGGCCGCTCATGCCCGCCACCGTATCGGGCGGGCTCCGGCCCGAACGCGCGGGCATACACGAGCGTCGCCAGCACCAGAACCATCGGTACGAGCATGGCCCCGCGATAACTCCACGCATCCCCCAGAGCACCCACGAGCGGCGAACCGACCAGGAACCCCACATAGTTGAAGATATTCAGCCGGGCCACGGCGGCATCGCTGCTCCCCGGGAACATCCGCCCGGCGGCGGCGAAGGTCTGCGGCACGATCACGCAGAGCCCGAACCCGAGCATCGTGAACCCGAGCATCCCCACCCAGGCCCCGGGCGCGACCGCCACGACCGCGAACCCGCCGGCCGCCAGCAGACTCCCGCCCCGCACCACGGCGACCGCCCCGAACCGCCGCACCCCGAGGTCCCCCACGGCCCGCCCCAGCAGCGTCGTCACCATGTAGACGTTGTACGGAACGGTCGCGAGCTGCTCCGAGCTGCCCAGCACGTCCTGGAGGTACTTGGCACTCCAGTTGGAGACGGTCGAATCCCCGATGTAGGCGAAGGTCATGATGAGGCAGAGCGGCAGCAGCAGCTTGAAGGAGATCGCTCCGCCGGCACTCCCCGCACCGGCATCGGCGACCCCACCAGCATCCGCGGCGTCCGCCGCCTCCCCCGCCGGGCCCTTCCGCTCCGGGCCCGTCCCCTCCGTGTACCACCGGCTCGCGATCAGCGCGGCGGGCAGCAGCACGGCGACGACGGGCAGGTAGGACGCGAGCAACGACAGCTCCCACCGCGCCCCGGCCCATGCCAGGGACGCCCCCGCGATCCCGCCGAGGCTCCAGACAGCATGAAAGCCGGTCATGATGCTGCGTCCGTAGGCCCGTTGGAGGCTGACGCCCAGCATGTTCATGGAGGCGTCGAGCGCCCCGACGGCCAGCCCGAACACCCCGAGGGCGACGGCGACCTGCCACATCTCCCGCCCGGCGCCCACGCCCAGGAGCGCGAGGAGGACGAAGGGCTGGGCCCACCGCAGGACGACGCTCGGCCGGACCCGCGCGACCGCCTTCTCGGTGGCCACGCTGCCGGCCCCCGCCAGGATCGGGACAGCGGCGAGGAAGACGGGCAGCAGCCCGTCGGATATCCCGTACCGGTCCTGGATGGCGGGGATACGCGTCACCAGAAGAGCGAACGCCACGCCCTGCACGCCGAAGCTCAGCCCCAGGGAGGCCCTGCCGTGCCGCAAGCCCGCATCAGTCATGGCGGCGAGCGTAGAGCCAGCCGCTACCCATGGGTAGAGAGATCAGTCGAGCAGTTTCCGGACGGGCGACGTCCGAGGGGGCTTCAGGCGAGCAGCTGGGGCAGCTGGGCCATGTCCGAGAAATGCCCGGTCACTCCGACGAGCCGGTCGGCGGGCACCATCGAGGTGAACCCGTACACGTCCATCCCGGCCGCCCGTGCCGCTTCGACCCCGAGCGGGCTGTCCTCGATGACGACGCACCTTTCGGGGGCGACGCCCATGCGCTCGGCGGCGTGGAGAAACAGGTCCGGTGCCGGCTTGCCCCGCCCGACGTCCTCCGAGCTGAAGATCCACTCCTCCTCGAACCACTGGTCGATCCCGGTCCTGCGGTGCCCGACCCGGATCCGCTCATGGCTCCCGGAGGAGGCGACGCAGTAGTCCACCCCGTCCGCGACGAGCTTCCCGAGCAGTTCCTCGGCTCCGTCGACCGCCACCAGTTCCTGCTGGAAGGCGGCGAACGTACGGGCGCTGAGCGTGGAGTCGAAGTCCTCGGGCAGCTTCTGCCCGGTCCTCTCCTCGACGAGATCATGGACCCGGTGCACGGCGGACCCCATGTAGTCACGCAGCGATTCCTCGTACGTGGTGGGGTGACCGAGTTCGGTCAGGTAGCCGGAGAGGACGGTGTTCGCGAGCGGCTCGCTGTCGACGAGCACACCGTCGTTGTCGAAGATGACCAGTTCGTAGCGCATGGTCCGACCCTAGACGTTCAGAACGCAGAAAAGCCCCGTGCCACAAGGGCACGGGGCTTTCCCACAATAATTGTTCGGCGGCGTCCTACTCTCCCACAGGGTCCCCCCTGCAGTACCATCGGCGCTGAAAGGCTTAGCTTCCGGGTTCGGAATGTAACCGGGCGTTTCCCTAACGCAATGACCACCGAAACACTATGAAACAATCAAACCAACCGGGCAACAACACAGCCGTTCGTTATTTCAGAACTAACACAGTGGACGCGAGCAACTGAGGACAAGCCCTCGGCCTATTAGTACCAGTCAGCTCCACCCGTTACCGGGCTTCCACATCTGGCCTATCAACCCAGTCGTCTACTGGGAGCCTTAACCCCTCAAAGGAGGTGGGAATACTCATCTCGAAGCAGGCTTCCCGCTTAGATGCTTTCAGCGGTTATCCTTTCCGAACGTAGCCAACCAGCCATGCCCTTGGCAGAACAACTGGCACACCAGAGGTTCGTCCGTCCCGGTCCTCTCGTACTAGGGACAGCCCTTCTCAATATTCCTACGCGCACAGCGGATAGGGACCGAACTGTCTCACGACGTTCTAAACCCAGCTCGCGTACCGCTTTAATGGGCGAACAGCCCAACCCTTGGGACCGACTCCAGCCCCAGGATGCGACGAGCCGACATCGAGGTGCCAAACCATCCCGTCGATATGGACTCTTGGGAAGATCAGCCTGTTATCCCCGGGGTACCTTTTATCCGTTGAGCGACAGCGCTTCCACAAGCCACTGCCGGATCACTAGTCCCGACTTTCGTCCCTGCTCGACCCGTCGGTCTCACAGTCAAGCTCCCTTGTGCACTTACACTCAACACCTGATTACCAACCAGGCTGAGGGAACCTTTGGGCGCCTCCGTTACTCTTTAGGAGGCAACCGCCCCAGTTAAACTACCCATCAGACACTGTCCCTGATCCGGATCACGGACCCAGGTTAGACATCCAGCACGACCAGAGTGGTATTTCAACGACGACTCCACAACCACTGGCGTGGCCGCTTCACAGTCTCCCACCTATCCTACACAAGCCGAACCGAACACCAATATCAAACTGTAGTAAAGGTCCCGGGGTCTTTCCGTCCTGCTGCGCGAAACGAGCATCTTTACTCGTAGTGCAATTTCACCGGGCCTATGGTTGAGACAGTCGAGAAGTCGTTACGCCATTCGTGCAGGTCGGAACTTACCCGACAAGGAATTTCGCTACCTTAGGATGGTTATAGTTACCACCGCCGTTTACTGGCGCTTAAGTTCTCAGCTTCGCCACCCCGAAGAGCAGCTAACCGGTCCCCTTAACGTTCCAGCACCGGGCAGGCGTCAGTCCGTATACATCGCCTTACGGCTTCGCACGGACCTGTGTTTTTAGTAAACAGTCGCTTCTCGCTGGTCTCTGCGGCCACCCCCAGCTCAAGCAGCACGTGCTATCACCAGAAATGGCCCCCCTTCTCCCGAAGTTACGGGGCATTTTGCCGAGTTCCTTAACCATAGTTCACCCGAACGCCTCGGTATTCTCTACCTGACCACCTGAGTCGGTTTAGGGTACGGGCCGCCATGAAACTCGCTAGAGGCTTTTCTCGACAGCATAGGATCATCCACTTCACCACAATCGGCTCGGCATCAGGTCTCAGACTCCATGCACGACGGATTTACCTACCGTGCGTCCTACACCCTTACCCCGGGACAACCACCACCCGGGCTGGACTACCTTCCTGCGTCACCCCATCGCTTACCTACTACAAGTCTGGTTCATCGGCTCCACCACTACCCTCAACTCCGAAGAGATCGGGCCGGCTTCACGGACTTAGCATCGCCTGATTCAGTACTGGGCGTTTCAAAGCGGGTACCGGAATATCAACCGGTTGTCCATCGACTACGCCTGTCGGCCTCGCCTTAGGTCCCGACTTACCCTGGGCAGATCAGCTTGACCCAGGAACCCTTAGTCAATCGGCGCACACGTTTCTCACGTGTGTATCGCTACTCATGCCTGCATTCTCACTCGTGAACCGTCCACAACTCGCTTCCGCGGCTGCTTCACCCGGCACACGACGCTCCCCTACCCAACCCAACGGGCGTTGGCCCTCATGCTGGATTGACACGACTTCGGCGGTACGCTTGAGCCCCGCTACATTGTCGGCGCGGAATCACTTGACCAGTGAGCTATTACGCACTCTTTCAAGGATGGCTGCTTCTAAGCCAACCTCCTGGTTGTCTCTGCGACTCCACATCCTTTCCCACTTAGCGTACGCTTAGGGGCCTTAGTCGATGCTCTGGGCTGTTTCCCTCTCGACCATGGAGCTTATCCCCCACAGTCTCACTGCCGCGCTCTCACTTACCGGCATTCGGAGTTTGGCTAAGGTCAGTAACCCGGTAGGGCCCATCGCCTATCCAGTGCTCTACCTCCGGCAAGAAACACACGACGCTGCACCTAAATGCATTTCGGGGAGAACCAGCTATCACGGAGTTTGATTGGCCTTTCACCCCTAACCACAGGTCATCCCCCAGGTTTTCAACCCTGGTGGGTTCGGTCCTCCACGAAGTCTTACCTCCGCTTCAACCTGCCCATGGCTAGATCACTCCGCTTCGGGTCTAGAGCGTGCAACTCAAACGCCCTGTTCGGACTCGCTTTCGCTACGGCTTCCCCACACGGGTTAACCTCGCTACACACCGCTAACTCGCAGGCTCATTCTTCAAAAGGCACGCAGTCACGACTGACAGCACAAGTGCTGCCAGCGACGCTCCCACGGCTTGTAGGCACACGGTTTCAGGTACTATTTCACTCCGCTCCCGCGGTACTTTTCACCATTCCCTCACGGTACTATCCGCTATCGGTCACCAGGGAATATTTAGGCTTAGCGGGTGGTCCCGCCAGATTCACACGGGATTTCTCGGGCCCCGTGCTACTTGGGTGTCTCTCAAACAAGCCGCTGATGTTTCAGCTACGGGGGTCTTACCCTCTACGCCGGACCTTTCGCATGTCCTTCGCCTACACCAACGGTTTCTGACTCGTCTCACAGCCGGCAGACCATGACAGAGAGATCCCACAACCCCGCATACGCAACCCCTGCCGGGTATCACACGCATACGGTTTGGCCTCATCCAGTTTCGCTCGCCACTACTCCCGGAATCACGGTTGTTTTCTCTTCCTGAGGGTACTGAGATGTTTCACTTCCCCTCGTTCCCTCCACACTGCCTATGTGTTCAGCAGCGGGTGACAGCCCATGACGACTGCCGGGTTTCCCCATTCGGAAACCCCCGGATCACAGCTCGGTTGACAGCTCCCCGGGGACTATCGTGGCCTCCCACGTCCTTCATCGGTTCCTGGTGCCAAGGCATCCACCGTGCGCCCTTAAAAACTTGGCCACAGATGCTCGCGTCCACTGTGCAGTTCTCAAACAACGACCAGCCACCCACCACCCCGCCCTTGCAGACGAGTTCACTGGGACCGGATCAGAAGGCTGCCTTACGGCCGTACCCTCAGACACCCAACAACGTGCCCGACACAACCGATCCCTCACCACGTTCCACGCCGAAGCAGTACTAGCAGTGATCAACCTGTCGTGCCGAATAGTCAACGTTCCACCCATGAGCTGACCACCGTCGGACATCTGCCGACGTAGTGGCTCTGGATTCCTTGCGGAATCTAGATGCTCCTTAGAAAGGAGGTGATCCAGCCGCACCTTCCGGTACGGCTACCTTGTTACGACTTCGTCCCAATCGCCAGTCCCACCTTCGACAGCTCCCTCCCACAAGGGGTTGGGCCACCGGCTTCGGGTGTTACCGACTTTCGTGACGTGACGGGCGGTGTGTACAAGGCCCGGGAACGTATTCACCGCAGCAATGCTGATCTGCGATTACTAGCAACTCCGACTTCATGGGGTCGAGTTGCAGACCCCAATCCGAACTGAGACCGGCTTTTTGAGATTCGCTCCGCCTCGCGGCATCGCAGCTCATTGTACCGGCCATTGTAGCACGTGTGCAGCCCAAGACATAAGGGGCATGATGACTTGACGTCGTCCCCACCTTCCTCCGAGTTGACCCCGGCAGTCTCCTGTGAGTCCCCATCACCCCGAAGGGCATGCTGGCAACACAGAACAAGGGTTGCGCTCGTTGCGGGACTTAACCCAACATCTCACGACACGAGCTGACGACAGCCATGCACCACCTGTATACCGACCACAAGGGGCACCATCTCTGATGCTTTCCGGTATATGTCAAGCCTTGGTAAGGTTCTTCGCGTTGCGTCGAATTAAGCCACATGCTCCGCTGCTTGTGCGGGCCCCCGTCAATTCCTTTGAGTTTTAGCCTTGCGGCCGTACTCCCCAGGCGGGGAACTTAATGCGTTAGCTGCGGCACCGACGACGTGGAATGTCGCCAACACCTAGTTCCCAACGTTTACGGCGTGGACTACCAGGGTATCTAATCCTGTTCGCTCCCCACGCTTTCGCTCCTCAGCGTCAGTAATGGCCCAGAGATCCGCCTTCGCCACCGGTGTTCCTCCTGATATCTGCGCATTTCACCGCTACACCAGGAATTCCGATCTCCCCTACCACACTCTAGCTAGCCCGTATCGAATGCAGACCCGGGGTTAAGCCCCGGGCTTTCACATCCGACGTGACAAGCCGCCTACGAGCTCTTTACGCCCAATAATTCCGGACAACGCTTGCGCCCTACGTATTACCGCGGCTGCTGGCACGTAGTTAGCCGGCGCTTCTTCTGCAGGTACCGTCACTTGCGCTTCTTCCCTGCTGAAAGAGGTTTACAACCCGAAGGCCGTCATCCCTCACGCGGCGTCGCTGCATCAGGCTTTCGCCCATTGTGCAATATTCCCCACTGCTGCCTCCCGTAGGAGTCTGGGCCGTGTCTCAGTCCCAGTGTGGCCGGTCGCCCTCTCAGGCCGGCTACCCGTCGTCGCCTTGGTAGGCCATTACCCCACCAACAAGCTGATAGGCCGCGGGCTCATCCTTCACCGCCGGAGCTTTCAACCCCGTCCCATGCGGGACGAAGTGGTATCCGGTATTAGACCCCGTTTCCAGGGCTTGTCCCAGAGTGAAGGGCAGATTGCCCACGTGTTACTCACCCGTTCGCCACTAATCCACCACCGAAGTGATTTCATCGTTCGACTTGCATGTGTTAAGCACGCCGCCAGCGTTCGTCCTGAGCCAGGATCAAACTCTCCGTGAATGTTTACCCGTGATCGGGTGCACACACACGAGAGCGGAACAACCGGTCGGAATGAGACCGGTTGTTCACAGCGTCCTCGCTGTGTATTTCAAAAGGAACCGCGTCCCGACCAAAACGGCCGGAGACGGGGTATCAACATATCTGGCGTTGACTTTTGGCACGCTGTTGAGTTCTCAAGGAACGGACGCTTCCTTCGGTCCCGTATCACCGGGGCCCTCCGGGCGCTTCCCTTCGTTTTTTCTTTGTCCTGCTGTCTTGCGTTTCCGACTCTATCAGACTCTTCCGTGTCCGATTCCCGGTCGAAGCGGGCCGTGCAGTTTCGCTTTCCAGGTCCACCGCTTTCGCGCTTTCCCTTTCCGGCGAGTCCGACTCTATCAGATCCTTTCGGGCCTGATTCCCAGTCAGCGGGGTTCGTCTTCCCGGCTGTTGGGCCGTTCCGACGAGTGAGACTTTAGCGGATTCCCGGGCCCCGACGCTAATCGGGGGCGTTCCTTCGAACGCGGATTCCTCATTTCGCGCAGGCACGCGAAAAGGCATGCGACGGAACGTCGCGTGTCTTCTCGTGGTTACTGCGGAATGGCTGTCCGGGGACCGACCGGGGTCGGCGCTCACGTCGGACAACTCGGAGCACACTACGGATCTGCCGGGGGTGTGTCAACCCCCGGCAGGAGTCCCGGGTCAGCCGTTGCCGGTGGCCAGTTCGCGGCTGCGGTCGCGTGCTGCCTCCAGGGCGGCGATGAGGGCCGCGCGCACTCCGTGGTTCTCCAGCTCGCGGATCGCGCTGATCGTGGTGCCGGCCGGGCTGGTGACGGCCTCGCGCAGCTTGACCGGGTGTTCGCCGCTGTCCCGGAGCATGACGGCGGCGCCGATGGCGGCCTGGACGATGAGGTCGTGGGCCTGGGCGCGGGGCAGACCGAGGAGGATGCCCGCGTCGGTCATGGCCTCGACCAGGAAGTAGAAGTAGGCGGGGCCGGAGCCGGAGAGGGCGGTCGCCGCGTCCTGCTGGGACTCCGGGACACGCAGGGTCTTGCCGACGCCGCCGAAGATCGCCTCGGCGGTGGCGAGGTGGGCGCCCGTGGCGTGGCGTCCTGCCGAGATGACGGACATCCCCTCGTCGACGAGGACCGGGGTGTTGGGCATGACCCGGACCACCGGGGTGTCCGGGGTGAGCCGCTCCTCGATGAACACGGTGGTGATGCCGGCCGCCGCGCTGATGACCAGGCGGTCGGCGGTGGCGTGCGGGGCGAGTTCGTCCAGGAGCTTGCCCATGTCCTGCGGCTTGACCGCGAGGATGAGGATGTCGGCGTTCTTCGCCGCCTCCGCGTTGGTGACGGACTCGACGCCGTACCGCGTGTGCAGTTCCCGGGCCCGGTCGCCGCGGCGGGTGGTCACCAGGATGTCGGCCGGTCGCCAGCCCGCCCGGATCATCCCGCTGAGCAGGGCCTCGCCGATCTTTCCGGTGCCGAGGACTGCGACTGTCTGGGTCATGTGTTCACCCTCCGGGCGGTGCTGGGCCGTACGGTGCTGTGGGCTGGTCCGGTGCTGCTGCCCGACATCCTCGCATCGGGGTGCTCACGGCGTACGGCGGCGGAGGGTGATCGCGCCGAGGCAGAGGACCAGCAGGGCGCTTCCCGCGACCACGACGACGTCGCGGACGAAGTCGCCGGTGATGTCGGAGTGCTGGAGGACCTGGTTCATACCGTCGACGGCGTACGACATCGGCAGGACGTTGGAGATCGCCTCCAGGACCGGGTGCATCGCCTCGCGCGGGGTGAACAGGCCGCACAGCAGGAGCTGGGGGAAGATCACCGCGGGCATGAACTGGACCGCCTGGAACTCGGACGCGGCGAACGCCGAGACGAACAGGCCGAGCGCGGTGCCGAGCAGGGCGTCGAGCAGGGCGACCAGGAGCAGCAGCCAGGGGGAGCCGACGACGTCGAGGCCCAGCAGCCAGACGGAGACGGCCGTCGCGAGTGCCGACTGGACGACCGCGACCGCGCCGAACGCGAGGGCGTACCCGCCGATCAGGCCGCCCTTGCCCAGTGGGAGGGCGAGGAGGCGTTCGAGGGTGCCCGTGGTGCGTTCGCGCAGGGTGGCGATCGAGGTCACCAGGAACATCGTGATCAGCGGGAAGATGCCGAGCAGGGAGGCCCCGGTCGCGTCGAAGGTGCCGGGCGCGCCGTCGAAGACGTAGCGGAGCAGAGTGATCAGCAGGACCGGGACGATGACCAGGAGCGCGATCGTGCGGGGGTCGTGGGTCAGCTGGCGCAGGACACGGCCCGCGGTGGCGTTCATCGGGGGGACTCCTCGGTGAGGGGTGCGGCGGTCTTGTCGGCGGGACGCTCGTCGGCTCCGTGGCCCCCGGCCCGGTCCGGGTCGGTCGGTTCGGCGTCGACCAGGCGGAGGAACGCCTCCTCGACGGTGGCGGAGTTGGTGCGGCGGCGGAGCGCGTCGGGGGTGTCCTCGGCGAGGATCCGGCCGTCGCGCATCAGGAGCAGGCGGTGGCAGCGCTCGGCCTCGTCCATGACGTGGGACGAGATGAGGATCGTGGTCCCGCGGTCGGCCAGGCGGTGGAAGAGGTCCCAGAGGTCCCGGCGGAGTACGGGGTCGAGGCCGACGGTCGGCTCGTCCAGGACCAGCAGGTCCGGGGTGCCGAGCAGGGCGACGGCCAGCGAGACGCGGCTGCGCTGCCCCCCGGAGAGGGCGCTGGCGAGGGCGTCGGCGCGGGTGGTCAGGTCGACGTCGTCGATGGCGCGGGTGACGGCCTCGCGACGGGCGTCCCGGTGGGCGCGGCCCGGGTGCAGGACGGCGGCGAAGTAGTCGAGGTTCTGCCGGACGGTGAGGTCGGTGTAGACCGAGGGCGCCTGGGTGACGTAGCCGATGCGGGGACGCAGGGCCGGGTCTCCGGCGGGGTGGCCCAGGACGTCCAGGACGCCGGTGACCTTGGCCTGGGTGCCGACCACCGCCCGCATGAGCGTGGTCTTGCCGCAGCCTGAGGGGCCGAGAAGGCCGGTGATGCTGCCGGAGGGGACGGTGAAGCCGAGGGCGTGCAGGACGGTGCGGGTGCCCCGGACGACGGTGAGGTCACGGGCCGCGATCGCCGAGGTCGGCGGTGGGGGTGTGTCCGGGGACGGGTGCGTCGCGGGGGTGGCCGGAGCCGCCCCGTGCTCGTAATTCATCATGTGATGAATTATTCGCCCGACGGGACTGCTCGTCAAGCCCGACGGGGCTGCCCAACGGGCTCGGCGGGTACGGACGAGGGGGAAGGAATACGAAACGGCTCGGCCCGCCGACGTGATGTCGGCGGGCCGAGCCGTGTGTGCGGTCGACGGAGCCCCGGGGCTCAGCCGCGCTTCGGGCGCTTGCGGCCGGAGGCCTTGCGGGCCGCCGGGTTGCCGGTGCGGGCCGAGCGGCGCTTCTCGAACTGGGCGCGGGCCCTCTCGTACTCGGCGCGGCGCAGCTTCTCGCCCGGGGCCTCGGTGAGCGAGCGGACGAAATAGGCGAGGAGCGAGCCGATGAAGCCGATGGACTTCAGGCCGCGCAGGGCGTCCTCGCGGGACGGGTCCTCGGGGCGGGCGCCGAAGCCCTCCCAGGTCTTGCGGAAGGCGATGGCGCTGCAGATCGAGAACATCGCGATGACCAGCACCCCGACGAAACCGCCGACCTCCGCGATCTCCAGACCCTGGTAGGCGAAGCGCAGGACGAAGCAGGCGGCCACCGCGGCGGCCAGGGAACCGGCGGCGACGCCGGCGCGGCGCAGGCCGTAACCGCCGTCGTGGTCGACCCAGGTCGTGCCGAAGAAGCGGATCGGCTCGGGCCGCGGCCCCGGGGCCGTGGCGGGCGGGGTGCCGGGGGCTGCGCTGTTCTCGCTCACGGGGTCGATTATCCCCCGCCGCCGCCCCCGGTACCCGGGCGGCGCCGTCAGTCGCAGCGCGGTGCGATGTAGCCGTCACGCCCCGTGTAGACGTAGGCGTCCGAGACGAACTCGCCGTTGGCGATGTTGTCCCAGATGTTCGACGTGCCGTACGGGCCGGTGACCCACTCCCCCGGCTTCTGGCAGTAGACCGGGACCTTCTGCCCGTACGGCAGGGTCCTGACGATGCGGTAGGCGGTGCCCGGTCCGCTGCGGACGTTGACCCGGTAGCCCGGGGCGATCGGGTAGCGGGTGCCGGTCGAGGCGGTCCCGGCCTCTCCCGCCGCCGCGCGTTCCGCGGTCGCCACCGCCTCGGCCGCCGACCGTTCCTGCGTGTGCTCTTCAACGCCCATGCGGGCCTCCCCCGTTGATATGTCCCGTACGCGCCTGTGCGTACGACGCGCAGGCTAGCAAGCACCGTGCTTCTCGCACGCACCTTCGACTAGGCTCCGTGCGTCGCATGCGCACGAACACACGGGGGTGGGCGATGCCGCCGCTGCGAGATCCCGGAGCGCTTCCGGAAGCGGAGTTCCCGCAGTACGCCGGCGCCTACCGGCTCGAAGCCCGCCTCGGCTCGGGCGGCATGGGGGTCGTGCATCTGGCCCGCTCGGCCTCGGGCCTGCAGCTCGCGGTGAAGGTCGTGCACGCGCCGCACGCGGCGGACACCGAGTTCAGGGCCCGGTTCCGGCAGGAGGTGGCGGCCGCGCGCCGCGTGAGCGGGGCGTTCACCGCCCCCGTCGTCGACGCCGATCCGGAGGCCGGCCGGCCCTGGATGGCCACCCTGTACGTTCCCGGGCCCACGCTCGCCGAGCAGGTGAAGCGGAACGGCCCGATGGCCCCCGCCGCGCTGCGCAGGCTGACCGCCGGACTCGCCGAGGCGCTGCGGGACATCCACCGCGCCGGTGTCATCCACCGCGACCTGAAACCGAGCAACGTCCTGCTGACCGACGGGGGCCCCAAGGTCATCGACTTCGGGATCTCCCGGCCGTACGACAGTGATCTGCGCACCGAGACCGGCAAGCTGATCGGGTCGCCGCCCTACATGGCTCCCGAGCAGTTCCAGCGGCCGCGCGAGGTGGGGCCGCCCGCCGACGTCTTCGCGCTGGGAGCCGTGATCGTCCACGCGGCGACGGGGCGGGGGCCGTTCGACTCGGACAGCCCGTACATCGTGGCGTACCAGGTGGTGCACGATCAGCCGGATCTGGGCGGGGTGCCCGGGGAGCTGGCCCCGCTGGTCGCCCGGTGCCTGGCGAAGGACCCGGCGGACCGGCCGACGCCGGACGAGGTGATGGCCGCGCTGGGACCGCCGTCGTACGCGGCCGAGGCG
Source organism: Streptomyces sp. YPW6 (assembly GCF_018866325.1). Lineage (NCBI taxonomy): Bacteria > Bacillati > Actinomycetota > Actinomycetes > Kitasatosporales > Streptomycetaceae > Streptomyces > Streptomyces sp. YPW6. Next base: position 4,306,034 of record NZ_CP076457.1, on the reverse strand, counting down.
TTCGTACCGGCGCAGCGGCGGCGGGCGGCGGTCGCGGCGGCGGTGCCGGCCGTGCCGGACGGGGAGCGGGACGGTTCGGAGGAGGACACGCATGTGCGGGCCGCGCCGCCGGTCCGCCGCCCGTGGCTGCCGCGGACCCGGCTGGTCGTGGCCGCCGCGGTGCTTCTGCTGGCGGCGGGGGCGGGGACGGGGGCGTACGCGATGCGGGACGGCGGCGGTACGGAGGCGGGCCCGCCGGGGCCGGGGCCCGAGGCGGAGACGGACGGGCCGAAGGCTCGGGGTGCCGTCACTCCCTGGCGTACCGGGCTGCGGACCACCGGGAGCGCCACGCCCGCCTGCGCCGGCGCCGGGGACGCGCTGTACTGCTCGGCGGCCGGCGCCGGCACGGTCCGGATCGACCCGGCGGACGGGCGCGTGGTCTGGTCGGCCCGGTCCGCCGAGGACGGGATCGCGCACGCTCCGGTCGTCTCGGGCGCGGTGGTGCTGGCCGGCGGTCCGGACGGGAAGCTGCGGGCGTTCGACCCGGTGCAGGGGACCCCCGTCCGGGACACCGCGCTGCCCGCGGGCCCCGGTGCGGCCTTTCCGGCGGGCGGCACCCTGCTGGCCGTAGCGGACGACGGGACGGTGAGCGCGCTGGACGGGGCGAGCGGGGCGTCCCGCTGGAGGAAGCCGCTGGCGGGGCACGTACGGCCGGGCTTCGCGCTGTACGACGGTGGGTCCGGGCTCGCCTACGCCGTCGAGCACGCGGCCTCGGGCGCGTCGACCCTCGTCACGGCGGTGGACGCGGAGAGCGGCCGGGTGTCCTGGCAGCGGCGGCTGGACGGGGTGCTGACACCGGTCTCCGCGGCCGGGGCCGGGGAGCTGGTGCTGACGGCGATGGACGCGAACTCGGACACCGTCGGGGTGGTCCGGTACGCGGCCGCGTCCGGTTCCACCGCCCGGATCGCGCTGCCCTTCGCTCTGGACGGGGCGCAGGCGGTCATGGCTGGGGAGGTGGTGTACCTGCTGGGACGGGGCGGTTCGCTGCTGGCCGTCGACACGGCGGCGGGCGCTGCGCGGGCGGAGCTGTGGCGGCTGGAGACCGGGGTGGGGCGGGCGTCGGCCCCGGTGCTCGGGGAGGGCGGGCGGCTGTACTTCTCCGCGGCGGACGGGCGGTTGCTGGCGGTCGACACGGCACGGGGTGCGCTGGTGGGGCAGACGCGGGCCCGGCTGAGCGACGGGAAGCTGACGTACGCGTCCGTGCTGCCCGCACCGGTGGCGGTGGGGCGGACGGTGGTGGGGACGGCCCCGGACGGCTCGGTGTTCGCGGTGGACGGGGCGGACCCGGGCGACTGGTGAGGGCGGGCGCGCCCTCGGGTTTTCCGGGGCTCTGCCCCGGTCCCCGCTGCTGCGTCTGAGGGCCCGTGGCGGTCGCCCCGAGGCCGCCGGGGAGGCGGGAGGAGCGGCTGAGGAGGCGCCGGCAGGCCGTGGACGAGGAACCGCCCTCCGCCGGGAACGCCGGAGGGATCGCACGAACGGCGGGAAAAGGGCGGCCCCTCCGCCGACAGCACCGGCGGAGGGGCTCGCACGCGTCGCCCGGAGCCGCCTCACGGGGAGGCCGCGTCGCCCGGGGCCGCCACTTGAGGCGGCGGGCTCGTCAGCCGAGCTTCGAGATGTCGCGGACCGCGCCCCGGTCGGCGCTCGTCGCCATCGCCGCGTAGGCGCGCAGTGCGGCCGAGACCTTGCGGTCGCGGTTCTTCGGGGCGTACACCCCGTTCAGCGCCTCGCGGCGGGCCGCCAGTGCGGCGTCGTCGACGAGCAGTTCGATGGAGCGGTTCGGGATGTCGATGCGAATCCGGTCGCCGTCCTCGACGAGCGCGATGGTGCCGCCGGAGGCCGCCTCCGGCGAGGCGTGGCCGATGGAGAGGCCCGACGTGCCGCCGGAGAAGCGGCCGTCGGTGACCAGGGCGCAGACCTTGCCCAGGCCCCGGCCCTTGAGGAAGGAGGTGGGGTAGAGCATCTCCTGCATACCGGGGCCGCCCCTCGGGCCCTCGTACCGGATGACGACGACGTCGCCCGGCTGGATCTCCTTGCGGAGGATCTTGTCGACGGCCTCGTCCTGCGATTCGCAGACGACGGCGGGGCCCTCGAAGGTCCAGATCGACTCGTCGACGCCGGCCGTCTTCACAACGCAGCCGTCCTCGGCGAGGTTGCCCTTGAGGACGGCGAGGCCGCCGTCCTCGGAGTAGGCGTGACCGACGTCGCGGATGCAGCCGCCCGCAGCGTCGAGGTCGAGGGTGTCCCACCGCTCGGACTGCGAGAAGGCGGTCGCGGAGCGGACGCAGCCGGGGGCGGCGTGCCACAGCTCGACGGCCTCGGGGGACGGGGAGCCGCCGCGGACGTCCCAGTCCTTCAGCCACTCGGCGAGGGTGTCGGAGTGCACCGAGTGGACGTCCTCGTTGAGCAGGCCGCCGCGGTGGAGTTCGCCGAGGAGGGCGGGGATGCCGCCGGCGCGGTGGACGTCCTCCATGTAGTACGTGCCGCCGGGGGCGACGTTGGGGGCGACCTTGGAGAGGCACGGGACGCGGCGGGAGACGGCGTCGATGTCGGCCAGGTCGTAGGCCAGCTCGGCCTCCTGGGCGGCGGCCAGCAGGTGCAGGATGGTGTTGGTCGAGCCGCCCATGGCGATGTCCAGCGCCATCGCGTTGTCGAACGCGGCGCGGGTGCCGATGGAGCGCGGCAGGACGGTGGCGTCGTCCTGCTCGTAGTAGCGCCGGGTGATCTCGACGATCGTGCGGCCGGCCTCCTCGTACAGCGCCTTGCGTGCGGTGTGGGTGGCGAGGACGGAGCCGTTGCCGGGGAGCGAGAGGCCGAGGGCCTCGGTCAGGCAGTTCATCGAGTTGGCGGTGAACATGCCGGAGCAGCTGCCGCAGGTGGGGCAGGCGTTCTCCTCGATGCGGAGGATGTCCTCGTCGGAGATCGACTCGTCGACCGCGTCGCTGATCGCGTTGACCAGGTCGAGTTTTCGCACGGTGCCGTCGACGAGGGTGGCTTTGCCGGCCTCCATCGGGCCGCCGGAGACGAAGACGGTCGGGATGTTGAGGCGCATGGCGGCGTTCAGCATGCCCGGGGTGATCTTGTCGCAGTTGGAGATGCAGATCAGGGCGTCCGCGCAGTGCGCCTCGACCATGTACTCCACGGAGTCGGCGATCAGGTCGCGGGAGGGCAGGCTGTAGAGCATGCCGCCGTGGCCCATCGCGATGCCGTCGTCCACGGCGATGGTGTTGAACTCGCGCGGGACCGCGCCCGCGGCCTGGATCGCCTCGGAGACGATCCGGCCGACCGGGGCGAGGTGGGTGTGGCCGGGGACGAACTCGGTGAACGAGTTGGCGACGGCGATGATCGGCTTGCCGATGTCCGCGCTCGCTACGCCCGACGCGCGCATTAGGGCGCGCGCGCCCGCCATGTTGCGTCCGTGGGTGACCGTGCGGGACCTCAGCTGGGGCATCGTCGCTCGCTCCTTCGGCAGGGGACCTGCCTCCGACAGTTGAAGAGAAGGCTGCCTTCGAGCGTACGCCCCGGATCCAAGATCTGGACAGACGGTCCGGAATGCGGGACGCGGTGGCCGGTGGGCGGTCGCCCCCACCGGTGCGTGCGCGCCGTCTCCGCCCGCCGCTTCAGCCCTCGCCCAGGTATCTCTGGAGCGTGGGCGCCACCATCGCGACGATGTCCTCCAGGTCGGCGGAGGCGAGCGGCTCGGCGCGGACCACGTACCGGAGCATCACGATGCCCAGCATGTGCGAGGCGGCCAGCTCGGCCCGGAGGGTCGGGTCCGGTACGGCCAGCTCGGCCGCGACCCGCTCCAGCAGCCGGCGCAGCACGAAGTCGCGCAGGACGTTCGCGGCCGCCTCGTGGGTGACCGCCGAGCGCAGGATCGCCAGCAGGGGCGTACGGGTGCCGGGATCCTCCCACACCGAGAGGAAGAAGCGCGCCAGCCGCTCCCCCAGGCCGTCCGGATCGCCGCCGAGGACGGCCGGGAGGACCAGGGCGGGTTCGAAGGTGACCTCGACGGCGGCGGCGAAGACCTCGTCCTTCGTACCGAAGTAGTGGTGGACGAGGGCCGCGTCGACCCCGGCGGCCTTGGCGATGCCCCGGATCGACGTCTTGTCGTAGCCGCGCTCGGCGAACTCCGCGCGGGCCGCCTCCAGGATGCGCGTACGGGCGTCGGGGCCTTCGGCGGCGGCCTTGCGGGAGGGGCGGCCCCGGCGGCGCGGGGCGGCGGGGGCGTCTTCGGTCATGGGCGCTTCGGGGGTCACGGTCGGCGGGACGGGTTCCTCGGTCACGGGCGGAGGTTCGGCTCCTCGGTCACGGGCCGGGGATCACGTTCCCCGGTCACGGGCGGTGGATCTTCGGGGACGGGCCGGGGGCGGCGGAGGTGGCCAGGTGGAGCCGGGTGAAGGCCAGCGCCTCCGCGAGATCGGCCTCGCGTTCGGCGGAGGACATCGCGCGGCGGGTGTTGACCTCGACGACGACATGGCCGTCGAAGCCCGTGCGGGCCAGGCGCTCCAGCAGCTCCGCGCACGGCTGGTCGCCCCGGCCGGGCACCAGGTGCTCGTCCTTGGCCGACCCCTTGCCGTCGGCGAGGTGGACGTGGGCGAGCCGGTCGCCCATCCGGTCCACCATGGCGAGCGCCTCGGTGCGGGCGGTCGCGGTGTGCGAGAGGTCGACCGTGAAGTGCCGGTAGTCGTCGTTGGTGACGTCCCAGTCGGGGGCGTACGCGAGCATCTCGCGGTCCCGGTAGCGCCAGGGGTACATGTTCTCGACGGCGAACCGGACGTCGGTCTCGCCGGCCATCCGCCAGATTCCGGTCACGAAGTCGCGGGCGTAGGTGCGCTGCCACCGGAACGGCGGGTGCACCACGACGGTGGAGGCGCCGAGCTTCTCGGCGGCGGCCTTCGCCCGCTGGAGCTTGACCCAGGGGTCGGTGGACCAGACGCGCTGGGTGATCAGGAGGCAGGGGGCGTGCACCGCCAGGATCGGCACCCGGTGGTAGTCGGAGAGGCGGCGCAGGGCCTCGATGTCCTGGCTGACGGGGTCGGTCCAGACCATGACCTCGACGCCGTCGTACCCCAGGCGCGCGGCGATCTCGAAGGCCGTCGCCGTGGACTCGGGGTAGACCGAGGCCGTCGACAGGGCGACCTTCGCATCGGGGATGCGCACCACTGGTTCTGCCACCTGGACAGCCTACGGGCAGCGATGCGCCACTCCGAGTGGTCCTGGCCGAAAGTGATCAGGGCCATGGACCCGTGACCGTACGTCACCGAAGCGGCGCGTCCGGTACGGCTCCGCCCGGCTCACCCCGCCTCAGCCGGGCAGGGCGGCGCGTTCCGTCGGGAGGTGGTCGAGGCGGCGCAGGATGACGCCCTCGCGCAGGGCCCAGGGGCAGATCTCCAGCTCGTCGACGCCGAACAGGTCCATCGCGCCCTCGGCCACCAGCGCCCCGGCGAGCAGCTGGGCGGCCCGGCCCTCGGAGACTCCGGGGAGCCGGCCGCGCTCCTCGACGGTCATCGCCGCCAGCTTGGGCACCCAGTCCTCCAGCGCCGTGCGGCTCAGCGAGCGCTGGACGTACAGGCCCTCGGTGGAGCGGGCGGCTCCGGCGATCCGGGCGAGCTGCTTGAAGGTCTTGGAGGTGGCGACGACGTGGTCGGGGCGGCCGGCCCGGCTGAACTCGCCCACCGTCCGCGCGATGCTGGCCCGGACGTGCCGGCGCAGCGCCCTGACCTGTTCGGGGCCGGCCGGGTCGTCCGGCAGCCAGGCGCTGGTGAGGCGACCCGCGCCGAGCGGCAGGGAGACGGCGGTGTCGGGCTCCTCGTCGATGCCGAAGGCGATCTCCAGGGAGCCGCCGCCGATGTCCAGGACCAGCAGCTTCCCCGCGGACCAGCCGAACCAGCGCCGGGCGGCCAGGAAGGTGAGCCGGGCCTCCTCCTCACCGCTGAGGACGGCGAGGTCGACGCCGGTCTCGATCCGCACCCGCTCCAGCACCTGGTCCGCGTTGGTGGCCTCGCGCACGGCGGAGGTGGCGAACGGCAGCACGTCCTCGCACCCCTTGTCCTCGGCGGCCTGGACGGCACCGGCGATCGTCGACACGAGCCGGTCGATGCCGAGGGGGCCGATCGCGCCGGTCTCGTCGAGGAGTTCGGCGAGCCGGAGCTCGGCCTTGTGCGAGTGCGCGGGCAGCGGGCGGGCGCCGGGGTGGGCGTCGACCACCAGCAGATGAACCGTGTTCGATCCCACGTCGAGGACTCCGAGTCTCATACGGGAACGCTACTGCGCCGCGCGACTTACTCTGGGCGCGTGCCAAAGACGAAAAAGGCTAAGCAGGACAAAGCCACGAAGAAGCCGAAGGCGAACAAGCAGACGTCACCGCCGGAGGCGAACGGACCGGACCCGGCCGACGAGAAGGGCGTCGACTTCGCACGGGCCTGGGTGGAGTTCCCCGACCCGGCCGACGACGAACAGGTCTTCCGCTGCGATCTGACCTGGCTGACGTCGCGTTGGACCTGCATCTTCGGCAGCGGCTGCCAGGGCATCCAGGCGGGCCGCGCCGACGACGGCTGCTGCACGCTGGGCGCGCACTTCTCCGACGAGGACGACGAGAAGCGGGTCGCGGAGCACGTGGCCAGGCTCACGCCGGAGCTGTGGCAGTTCCACGACGTCGGTACTCAGACGGGCTGGGTCGGCGTCGACGAGGACGGCGAACGCCAGACGCGCCGCTGGGAGGGTTCCTGCATCTTCCAGAACCGGCCGGGATTCTCCGCCGGAGCGGGCTGCTCGCTGCACATTCTGGCGCTGCGGGAGGGCAGGGAGCCGCTGGAGACCAAGCCGGACGTGTGCTGGCAGCTGCCGGTGCGGCGGACGTACGACTGGATCGACCGGCCGGACGACACCCGGGTGCTCCAGGTGACGATCGGGGAGTACGACCGCCGGGGCTGGGGGCCGGGCGGCCACGACCTGCACTGGTGGTGCACCTCGGCCACCTCGGCGCACGGGGCCGGTGACCCGGTGTACGTGTCCTACCGCCCGGAGCTGATCGAGCTGATGGGCAAGGAGGGCTACGACCGGCTGGCCGAGCTGTGCGAGGAACGGCTGTCCTCGCTGCTGCCGATGGCCCCGCACCCGGCGGACCCGCCGCTGCCCGCGGCGAGGAAGAAGGGCTGAGGGGCGGGGCCGGGGCCCGGGCGACCTGAGGCCCCGGGCGCCTGAGGCCGGGGCTGAGGGGCGGGGGCCGGGGCGGGGGGCTGGGGGCCGGCGGACCTGAAGCCTGGCTGAGGGTCAGGGCTGGGGGCCGGGGGGGGACCGGGAGTCGGGGCTGAGGACCGGAGGTGCAGCCGCAGCCGGGGCCCGGACCGGGGCCTCAGCCCGGGGTCCGGGGTAGCGGGCCCCGGGAAGCGGGTCGGGGGAAGCGGGCCGGGAGGACGCCACATCTGCCGGGCCATCTCCCGGGCCCCGTCGTCCTCCCCTTCCCTCAGCCCTCTCCCCCCTCCCGCCCCCTCCCCCGGACCCTCTTCTCTCAGCTCGTCGGGGCCGGATCGGCCGGGGACGGGTCCGTGGGGCTCGGGTCGGTCGGGTCCGGCGTCGGTTCGGGCGGGTCCGTGGGGTCGGGCGGATCGGTCGGGTCCGGCGGGTCCGTGGGGTCGGGGGTGCCCGGATCGGTGGGACCGGGGTCGGTGGGCCCCGGGTCGGTCGGGCCGGGATCCGTGGGACCGGGATCCGTGGGGCCCGGGTCGGTCGGGCCGGGATCCGTGGGACCGGGATCCGTGGGGCGGGGCGATTCCGCACCGGGGCGCGTGGGGCGCGGGCCGCCCGTGGGCGGAGCGGTGACGCCGTGGCCGTCGATGAGTACGGCGGAACCCTGGGGGGTCAGCGAGACGCGGGCCCGCCACGGCCCGGCCGGCTGCGCGTCCCCGATCACCGACACCGCGATCGTGGTGGACCGCCCGGCCGCGAGCGTGCCCGCCGTACGGCTCAGGCGCAGCCACGAGGCGTCCGTCGCCGCCGACCAGCCGACCGGCTCCCGGCCGGGGTTGGTCAGCGTGATCGTCGTGACGGCCCCGGAGGTCCGGGCCGTCACCGTCAGCCGGGCGTCGCCCCGCTCCGCGCCACCGGCACCGACCACCTCGGCGGTGACGTCCGGGACACGGGCGCCGAAGCGGTCACCGGGGCGGCCGTGGCCGGTGTTCTCGGGGTCGTACGGGTCACCGCTCATACCGTCGGCGCCGTCCACCTCCGTGGCGGTGACCGAGGCGCCGTCGTGGCCCTCGCCGGTCTGCGGCGCCCCCCGGTAGGCGGCCCAGAGGGCGATCACGGGGGCGGCGACCACGGTCGCGACGACCGTGGTCGTCACGACCCGGGCGCGCAGCCGGTCGCGGCGGGCGGCCTGGTCCTTGGGGTCGAGCGGATAGCCGCTCCGGTCGAAGCGGGGGCCCGCGGCGCGCGAGCGGTGGGCCTGGGCCATCGCGACGTACACGGAGGGGCGGGGGGCCTCCACGAGGGGCAGGGCGGCGACGGGGGCCAGGGCCGCTCCGGGCCAGGGGCCCGCAGCGTCGGCGCGTTCGGCGGCACGGCGGCAGCGGGGGCAGTCGTCGACGTGCCGGACGAGCTCGCGTCGCAGGGCGGCGGAGAGCAGCACCTGGTGGTCGCCGGTGAGCCGGGCGACGGTGGGGCAGTCGCCGCCCTCGACGACGGCGAGGGCGGCGCGGGTGCGCTCCACCTCGCAGGCCGCGGCGGCCAGCAGCTCCCGGGCGGTGGCCGGCTCAAGACTGAGCACGGCGGCGACGGCGCGCGGGGGGAGGCGGTGGCGTACGGCCAGTTCGAGGGCTTCGCGCTGCTCGGGGGTGGTGCCCGCGGCCTCGGGCCAGGCGAGTGTGGCGAGTTCCCTGCGGCGGGCCTCGGCGGCCGGTGACTCGGCGGGGGCGGGAGTGGCGGCGTCCTCGGGGGTGGCGGGGGTGGCGGGCGCGGTGTGCTCCGGCGTGCGGCGGGCGGTGCGCGCCCCGGGGGTGCTTCCGGTCGCGGTGCCGGTAGGAGCAGTGGCGCTGGTCTCGTTGCGGGTCTCGGAGGCCTTGGCCGTACGGGGTGGCTTGACCGTCCCCGAGGGGCGGCGGTGGGCCTGACGGCCGCGCCTGCGCTCGGTCAGCGCCCGCCGGCAGGTCCACCGGGCCAGCGCGTAGAGCCAGGATTGACGTTCCTCCTCGGCGGTGGGGCCCCGGGCGTCCTGCCGGTCCGCGATCGCCAGGACGGCGCCGAGCGCTTCGGTGGCCGCGTCGTGGTCGCAGAGCACGGAGAGGCAGTACGTGAAGAGGCCGTCGAGATACGGCTCGCAACGTGCGGGCGGTCGCTGTGCCGGGGCGTCGGTTCCTCGGCGGTGCGCCCGGTGTGCGCCGGTGGTGTGCGTCGGGGTCTCCAGCCTGCTGCTCGTCACCCGGCGACCGTAGGCAACGGAGCGCATGCCTCAAGTGCCCCTTGAGTACATTTAATCCTTACGGGTGAATGTATCCCTCGAAAGAGTTGGGAAAGCGGACAGAGATCCTGGATTCCCCCCGAAGTGCTCCGGAGTGCTTCCGTGCGCCCTGCGCGCGGCGGGGCGTGCAGGGCGAGCGCCGGGGCGTGCGGGCCGACGGCCGGGCTGGGCACGCCGACCGCCGGGGCGGTGTTGTCGTACCCCACCGATACGGTGACGCCATGGCTGCCCGTACGAAATCCGCGAAGGACCGGCCGTCCTACCGCTGCACCGAATGCGGCTGGACGACCGCCAAATGGCTCGGCCGTTGCCCCGAGTGCCAGGCCTGGGGGACGGTGGAGGAGTTCGGCGGCGCCCCCGCCGTACGCACGACCGCGGCGGGCCGGGTCTCCACCGCCGCGCTGCCGATCGGCCAGGTCGACAGCCGGACGGCCACCGCGCGCTCCACCGGCGTCGGCGAGCTCGACCGGGTGCTGGGCGGCGGGCTGGTGCCGGGCGCGGTCGTTCTGCTGGCGGGCGAGCCGGGCGTCGGCAAGTCGACGCTGCTGCTGGACGTGGCGGCCAAGGCGGCGAGCGACGCCCACCGCACGCTGTACGTGACCGCCGAGGAGTCCGCGAGCCAGGTCCGGCTGCGGGCCGACCGGATCAGGGCGATCAACGACCACCTCTACCTCGCGGCGGAGACGGACCTGTCGGCGGTGCTCGCGCATCTGGACGAGGTCAAGCCGTCGCTGCTGATCCTGGACTCGGTGCAGACGGTCGCCTCGCCCGAGATCGACGGCGCGCCCGGCGGGATGGCCCAGGTCCGGGAGGTGGCCGGGGCGCTGATCCGGGCCTCCAAGGAGCGCGGGATGGCCACGCTGCTCGTCGGCCACGTCACCAAGGACGGCGCGATCGCCGGGCCCCGGCTGCTGGAGCACCTGGTGGACGTGGTGCTGTCCTTCGAGGGCGACCGGCACGCCCGGCTGCGGCTGGTGCGCGGCGTCAAGAACCGCTACGGGGCGACCGACGAGGTCGGCTGCTTCGAGCTGCACGACGAGGGCATCACGGGTCTCGCCGACCCCTCGGGCCTGTTCCTGACCCGCCGCGACGTCGCCGTGCCGGGCACCTGCCTGACGGTGACGCTGGAGGGCAAGCGGCCCCTGGTCGCCGAGGTCCAGGCGCTCACCGTGGACTCGCAGATCCCCTCGCCCCGGCGCACGACCTCCGGCCTGGAGACCTCCCGGGTCTCCATGATGCTCGCCGTGCTGGAGCAGCGGGGCCGGATCAGCGCGCTCGGCAAGCGGGACATCTACAGCGCGACGGTGGGCGGCGTGAAGCTCACCGAGCCCGCCGCCGACCTGGCGGTCGCCCTCGCGCTGGCCAGCGCGGCCAGCGACACCCCGCTCCCGAAGAACCTCGTCGCGATCGGCGAGGTGGGGCTCGCGGGCGAGGTCAGAAGGGTCACCGGGGTGCAGCGGAGGCTGGCCGAGGCCCATCGTCTGGGCTTCACCCACGCCCTCGTACCGACCGACCCGGGGAGGGTCCCGGCCGGTATGAAGGTCACGGAAGTCGCCGACATGGGCGACGCCCTGCGGGTCCTCCCGCGCCGCTCTCGCCAGGAGGCGCCGCAGCCTCGTCAGGAAGACAACACGCGCCGGTAGACTTTGCCCTGGTCTCGCCCGCCCGTGGACACGGCATGGGGGACGCAAGGGCACCGCAAACCTGTGACCGGAGGAGTGCAGTGGCAGCCAACGACCGGGCGACGACGCCCGGAAAGTCCGGCCAAGGCACCGGTAACGAGGCGCTGATGCGCGCCTCGCTGAGCGCGGTCGCGCCCGGTATGGCCCTGCGGGACGGCCTGGAGCGCATTCTGCGCGGCAATACCGGCGGCCTGATCGTGCTGGGCATGGACCGGACCGTCGAGTCGATGTGCACCGGCGGGTTCGTGCTGGACGTGGAGTTCACGGCGACGCGCCTGCGCGAGCTGTGCAAGCTCGACGGAGCGCTGATCCTCGACAAGGACATGACCAAGATCCTGCGGGCCGGTGTGCAGCTGGTCCCGGACGCGTCGATCCCCACGGAGGAGACGGGCACCCGGCACCGTACGGCGGACCGGGTCTCCAAGGCGTGCGGCTTCCCCGTCGTCTCGGTCTCCCAGTCGATGCGGCTGATCGCGCTGTACGTGGACGGGGAGCGCCGGGTCCTGGAGGAGTCCTCCGCGATCCTGTCCCGGGCCAACCAGGCGCTCGCCACGCTGGAGCGGTACAAGCTGCGTCTCGACGAGGTCGCGGGCACGCTGTCCGCGCTGGAGATCGAGGACCTGGTCACCGTCCGGGACGTGACGGCGGTGGCGCAGCGGCTGGAGATGGTGCGGCGGATCGCGACGGAGATCGCGGAGTACGTGGTCGAGCTCGGCACCGACGGACGGCTGCTCTCCCTCCAGCTCGACGAGCTGATCGCGGGGGTGGAGCCGGAGCGGGAGCTGGTCGTCCGGGACTACGTCCCCGAGCCGACGGCGAAACGGTCGCGCACGGTGGCCGAGGCACTGACCGAGCTGGACTCCCTGACCCACACGGAGCTGCTGGAGCTGCCGGTGGTGGCGCGGGCGCTGGGCTACAGCGGCTCGCCGGAGACGCTGGACTCGGCGGTGTCGCCGCGGGGCTTCCGGCTGCTGGCGAAGGTGCCGCGGCTGCCGGGGGCGATCATCGAGCGGCTGGTGGAGCACTTCGGGGGGCTGCAGAAGCTGCTGGCCGCCAGCGTGGACGATCTCCAGGCGGTGGACGGGGTCGGCGAGGCGCGGGCGCGGAGTGTTCGCGAGGGGCTGTCACGGCTGGCGGAGTCGTCGATCCTGGAGCGGTACGTCTGAGGCCCGGCCGCGCGGCCGGAGCCCGTCACACGGTGCGGGTGCGGACTCCCGCGGTCCGCTGGTCGGTGCCTGTACGGGACCGGCGCGGGCCCTTCGGCGCAGCGCTCGTCCCCGCGGAGGGTGGGGCCCTCAAGCGCCGGACGGGCTTGGTTTTCCGGGCCCGCCCGGGGCCGTGAGCGCAGGGCCCGACCGCGTGGACGGTTCCGTCCCCGAACGCGGGGACGGGCCCGCATCGTCGCCGGCCCCGTAGGGGCAGCGCCCGCCCGGCTAGACGGTTCCGTCCCCGAGCGCCGGACGGACCGGGTTTCCGGGCCCGCCCGGCCCCCTGAGCAAGGGGACCGGGCTCAGTCCTTCGCCAGGACGAACGACGCCCGCTGGACCGGCTCGCCGGGGGCCTTCGCCTCCAGGAGGTACGTTCCCGGGCCCGCCTTCCCGGACGGCGGCGTCGCACAGCCCGGCGCGGACAGGGTGCGGTTCCAGTCCACCGTGTGGATCACCGTCGCCCCCGCCGGCACCTTCAGGAACAGCGGGCCCGCCGCCGCGGGGCAGTCCTTCGAGGACCAGATCGGGTCGTCGTCCTCGCCGCCCGCCTCGGTGACGGTGAGCACCGCGTTCTTCGGGCCGAAGTCGGCCTTGCACGTCGTCGACGACGTGTTCTTCGCGATGAGTTCGAACTTCGGCTTGTCGTCGGGGCCGTAACTGACCTTCGTCCGCAGGCTCAACTCCACCGCCGCGGGCTTGCATTCGGGAAGCGGGGACCCGGCCGGAACCTGCCGGCCCGCACCGCCGTCGCCGTCCGGACCGGCCGACCCCGCACCCGACGCATCCGCAGCGCCCGTATCAGCACCGCCTGCTGACGATCCGTCGGACGCGCCGCCGTCAGCCGAACCGCCGGAGGAGCCACCCGAGCCGTCCTCGTCGTCCGACTCGTCGCGGCCGCCCGGCTGTTGGCTGATCGCGGGACCGGAGCTGCCCGGTCCGGGGGTGATCGACTCGACCGGGTCGGAGCCGCCGGGCTTGGCGTCGTCGCCCCCGCCGCCGCCACCGCCGCCGGATGTCACCGCCCAGGCGATCAACACGGCGATCAGCGCAACCAGAAGTCCCGCTACCGCCCTTCGTCGCCAGTAGATGCTGGAGGGAAGCGGACCGACCGGATTGCGCATAGATCCCACGGGCCGAACTCTACGAGAGATCCGCGCCGCGTCTGGCCTCACCCGCCGCTCCGCTCACAAGTTTTGCCGATCATCATCACGGGAACGGGGCCGCGACCCGGTCACAGGGGACAGAACGGGTGGCGTTGTCACCCCGTGGGCCCGCCGCGCGGGACGACACCCCCGCGTCCGTGACACCCGCCCCGCCTTCCGTGCCAGGATCGTCAGTGCCATGACTGCCATGACTTCCCCTTCACCCCAGACGCCCCCCGCCGCCGCCTCCCTCCACACCCCCGTCATCGGGTGGTTCGAGCAGCACGCCCGCGATCTGCCCTGGCGCCGCCCCGAAGCGGGCGCCTGGGGCGTGATGGTCAGCGAGTTCATGCTGCAGCAGACCCCGGTGAGCCGGGTCCTGCCGGTGTACGAACAGTGGCTCGCCCGCTGGCCCCGCCCCGCCGACCTGGCCGCCGAGGCCCCCGGTGAGGCGGTCCGCGCCTGGGGCAGGCTCGGCTACCCGCGCCGCGCGCTGCGCCTGCACGGCGCCGCGCAGGCGATAACGGAACGGCACGGCGGCGACGTGCCGAGCGAGCACGCCCAGCTGCTGGCGCTGCCCGGGATCGGCGAGTACACGGCGGCGGCCGTGGCCTCGTTCGCGTACGGACAGCGGCACGCGGTGCTCGACACGAACGTCCGCCGGGTGTTCGCCCGCGCCGCGACCGGGGTGCAGTACCCGCCGAACGCGACGACGGCCGCCGAGCGCAAGCTCGCCCGCGCACTCCTGCCGGACGAGGACGAGCGGGCGGCGAAGTGGGCGGCGGCCACGATGGAGCTGGGCGCCCTCGTGTGCACCGCGCGCAACGAGGACTGCGACCGGTGCCCGATCGCCTCGCGGTGTGCCTGGCGGCTGGCCGGGAAGCCCGCGCACGAGGGTCCGCCGCGCAAGGGCCAGACGTACGCCGGTACCGACCGCCAGGTGCGCGGGCGGCTGCTGGCGGTGCTGCGGGACGCGGTGAACCCCGTACCGCAGGCGGCGCTGGACGCGGTGTGGGAGGAGCCGGTGCAGCGGGCCCGGGCGCTGGACGGGCTGGTGTCGGACGGCCTGGTCGAACCGCTGGCCGACGGCCGGTACCGGCTGCCGCTGACCTGATCCCGCCCGTGCTTCCGGGGCCCCGCACCTGACCGTCCCGCCGACGTCTCCGGGGCTCCGGCCCCACCGTCCGGCCGACGTTCCGGGGGCTCCGGCCCCACCGTCCCGCCGACGTCCTCGGGGCTCCGGCCCCCGCTGTTACACAACCGATGGGCAGCCGTGCACCGGCCTACGGCTGCTCCGCACAACGCCGTGACAACGCCTCCGTAGCCTCTGGGACAGCAGTGACCACGGGGTTCATCGGGGACGGAGGCGGTTGTCATGGCGCAGGGCGAGGTGCTCGCGTTCGAGGACTACGTACGCACACGGCAGGACGCGCTGCTGCGCAGCGCGCGCCGTCTGGTTCCCGATCCCGTCGACGCCCAGGACCTGCTCCAGACCGCCCTGGTGCGCACCTACGGCCGGTGGGACGGCATCGCCGACAAGTCGCTGGCCGACGCCTATCTGCGCCGCGTCATGATCAACACCCGCACGGAGTGGTGGCGGGCGCGCAAGCTCGAAGAGGTCCCGACCGAGCAGCTGCCCGACGCGAGCGTCGACGACGGCAGCGAGCAGCGCGCGGACCGCGCCCTGCTGATGGACATCCTCGGGATTCTGGCTCCGAAGCAGCGGAGCGTCGTCGTGCTGCGACACTGGGAGCAGATGAGCACGGAGGAGACGGCCGCGGCGCTCGGCATGTCGGCCGGTACGGTCAAGAGCACGCTGCACCGGGCCCTCGCGCGGCTGCGCCAGGAGCTGGAGAGCCGCGAGCTGGACAGCCGCGAGGCGGTCGCCCGGGAGCACCGGGGCGTGGCGCCGGTCACCTCCGCCCGTGTCCCCGCCCAGCGGTCGCCGCTCACGTCGGTGCCGGGGGCGAAGGCACACACGCCGGCGCAGCGGAACGGGCGCCACGACGAGCGGGGGATGGAGCGGTGCGCGGCCTGAGCGGCAGCAGCGGTGGGGACGGCGGTCCCGGGGACGGCGAGGAGCCGGGGAGACCGCCCCGGAGGCCGCGTTTCCGGGGCGGTACGGCGGCGAGTGGCACGGCCTTGGCCGGACTCGTCGCCTTCGGGCTGTTCGGCGTGGGCTGCTCCACGGGCGGCACCGGCACCCGAGACGAGGGCCCGGCCGGCAGTCAGCCGGTCGCCCAGATCACCCAGCGGCCCAGCCCGTCCGGGACGACCCCGCCGGTGCGGCGGGTCGACGCCGTGCGCCTCCTGCGGAACGACCCCAAGGTGGGCGAGCGGGTCAGGGAGGGGCTCAAGCCCTGCGCGGGCAAGGCCTATCCGATCGACACCTCCTACGGGTCGATGACCGGCGGCCCGGCCGCGGACGTGGTGGTCAACGTGATGAGCTGCGCCGACTCGGTGAGCGTCGGAACGTACGTGTACCGGGCGGACGACGACGGCTCGTACGAGAACGTCTTCACCGCCGAGGTTCCGGCCGTGTACGGAACGATCGACCGGGGCGATCTGGTGGTGACGACCCAGGTCTACGGATCGAGGGATCCGCTGGCGTCCCCGTCCGGCTCGGAAGTGGTCACCTACCGTTGGGCGAGCGACCGCTTCACCGAGCACGACCGGGTGCACAACGACTTCAGCCGTGCCGTCGAGGGCACGGACGGCGAGCTGCCCGTGCAGCCGGAACCGGTGGAACCGGATCCGGGGGACGGGCCGGCGAATCCGGGCAGGAACTGACCCCGGGCGGAACGCCGTGACGGTGACACCGGACGGAACGCCGTGACGGTGGCCCCGGCCGGGGAGCCGAACCGGTGGAGCTGAGCGGGAAGCCGTACGGCGGCCCCGGACGGGAACGATGTCGCGCCGGTGGAACCGGGCGGGAACGGAAAGCGAGAAGCAGCCCCATGGCTGAGACCCACGTCCTCTTTGTCGAGGACGACGACGTGATCCGCGAGGCCACCCAGCTCGCCCTGGAGCGGGTCGGCTTCACGGTCACCGCGATGCCCGACGGGCTCCAGGGGCTGGAGTCGTTCCGCTCCCACCGGCCGGACATCGCCCTGCTCGACGTGATGGTGCCGGGCCTGGACGGGGTGAGCCTGTGCCGCCGCATCCGGGACGAGTCGACCGTACCGGTGATCATGCTCTCCGCGCGGGCCGACTCGATCGACGTGGTGCTCGGCCTGGAGGCCGGCGCCGACGACTACGTGACCAAGCCCTTCGACGGGGCGGTGCTGGTCGCCCGTATCCGGGCGGTGCTGCGCCGCTTCGGCCACGCGGCCGGACCGGACGGCGCCGGTCCGGCCGGTACGGAGGCGGAGGGCTCGGGGGCGCTCGGCGGGGTGCTGGTCTTCGGCGATCTGGAGGTCGACACGGACGGTATGGAGGTGCGGCGCGCCGGTGAGCAGGTGGCGCTGACGCCCACCGAGATGCGGCTGCTGCTGGAGTTCTCGTCCGCACCCGGCACGGTCCTGTCCCGTGACCGGCTCCTGGAGCGGGTGTGGGACTACGGCTGGGGCGGGGACACCCGGGTCGTGGACGTCCATGTCCAGCGGCTGCGCACCAAGATCGGCCAGGACCGGATCGACACGGTCCGCGGCTTCGGCTACAAGCTGCGCGGATGAGCCGGGCACGAGTGCGGAGGGGACGGGCACGAGTGCGGATGAGCTGGGCACGAGTGCGGCCGGGGCCGTCGCGGGTGCGACGGGCACCGGCACGGACGAGGCCGTCGCGGGTGCGGACGCGGCAGGCACAGGCACGGACGCTGCCCTCGCACATGCGGACGCGACAGACACAGGCACAGACACGGCCTTCGCGCGTGGAGCGGCCGGTGGTGGGCCCGTGAAGCGGCTGGCCCTGCGGACCGGTGTCCGCTGGAAGATCAGCATCGCCATCGCGACGGTCGGCGCGCTCGTCGCGGTGGCGCTGAGCCTCGTGGTGCACAACGCGGCCCGGGTCTCCATGATCGAGAACGCCCGCGAGGTGCAGCTGGAGCGGCTGCTGGGGGCCCAGCGCTTCTACGAGGCGACGAGCATGCAGAAGGGCGGGCCGAAGTTCGGGGCGAAGCTCAACGACCCGACGATCCCGCCGAGCCTGCGCGACGAGGTCCGCAAGAACCGGCGGGCCACCCATGTCGAGCAGGGGGCCGACGGGGTCCCCGAGGTCTGGGCGGCCGTGCCGCTGGCGGGCGGTGACGTGCTGTCCCTGCACACCCGGTTCGCGGACCGCTCCGCCACGATCATGGACGATCTGGACCGGGCCCTGATCATCGGCTCGGTCTCGGTGGTCTTCGGCGGCTGCGCGCTCGGCGTGCTGATCGGCGGCCAGCTCTCGCGGCGGCTGCGCAAGGCGGCGGCCGCGGCGGGCCGGGTCGCCCAGGGGCAGACGGACGTACGGGTCAGGGAGGCCGTCGGCGGGGTCGTACGTGACGAGACGGACGAGCTGGCGCGGGCCGTCGACGCGCTGACCGACGCGCTGAACGAGCGGATCGAGGCGGAGCGCCGGGTCACCGCCGACATCGCCCACGAGCTGCGCACCCCGGTGACCGGGCTGCTGACGGCGGCCGAGCTGCTTCCGCCGGGGCGCCCCACCGAGCTGGTACGGGACCGGGCCCAGGCGATGCGGACGCTGGTCGAGGACGTGCTGGAGGTGGCCCGCCTGGACAGCGCGTCGGAGCGGGCGGAACTCCAGGAGCTGCCGCTCGGGGAGTTCGTCAGCCGTCGGATCGCCCTGCTGGACCCCGATGTGACCGTGCGGGTCATCCATGAGTCGTGGGTCTCCACCGACCCGCGCCGGCTGGAGCGCATCCTCGGCAATCTCCTGGGGAACGCCGCCAAGCACGGCTCGACCCCGGTGGAGGTCTCGGTCGAGGGCCGGGTGGTCCGGGTCCGCGACCACGGTCCGGGGTTCCCGGAGGAGCTGCTGCGGGACGGGCCGAGCCGGTTCCGTACCGGAAGCGTGGACCGGGCCGGGCACGGACACGGGCTGGGGCTGACGATCGCGGCGGGCCAGGCGAGGGTGCTCGGGGCCCGGCTGACCTTCCGCAACGCGGCGCCCTCGGGTGCGGCGGAGGGCACGGGCGGGGCGATCGCGGTGCTGTGGCTGCCGGAGCACGCGCCGACGGTGACGGGGAGCTTCCCGGTGCTGCGGATGGCGGACCAGCGGCAGCCCTCGGACTGACCCGCGCCCACGGGTGAAGGGGCGGCGGGGAAAGGGGGGAACGCCGACGGCGACCCCGAGGAGTGAGCCGTGAGGCTGTCCTCGACGTCGCCGTCGGTCGGGTGACCCGGGCGCACGCCCCGGGTACCGGGGTGTAACGGGTCCACTGAACGCTCTTCGGTTGTGCTGCGCGGCCGACAGGCGCAGAGCTCTCCGGGGTGCCGGGTCCCTGCGAGGGCCGGGATACCGGGTCCCCGCGAGGGCCGGGATACCGGGTGCCTGCGAGGGCCGGGATACCGGGTGCCTGCGAGGGCCGGGATACCGGGTCCCTGCGAGGGCCGGGATACCGGGTCCCTGCGAGGGCCGGGATACCGGGTCCCTGCGAGGGCCGGGGTGCCGGGTCCCTGCGAGGGCCGGGGTGCCGGGTCCCTGCGAGGGCCGGGAGCCGTGCGGCGCTGGGCGCCTGGGCTCCGGCCCGGGGGCGGCCGCGCGGTTACGCCGGCCGGATCAGATGGAGACGTGCACCGAGCGGAGGAACGCGGCCGGGTTCAGCGCCGAGCCGTAGTTCGGGGTGGTGCGGATCTCGAAGTGCAGGTGCGGGCCGCTGGAGTTGCCGGTGTTGCCGGACAGGGCGATCTTCTGGCCCGTCTTGACCTTCTGGCCGATCTTCACGTTGATCTTCGACAGGTGCGCGTACTGCGAGTACTTGCCGTTGGAGTGCTTGATCACGACGGCGTTGCCGTACGCGGGACCGTCACCGGCGCCGTTCGGGCCGGCCTTCACGACGGTGCCGGTGTGGGCGGCCACGACCTTGGTGCCGACCGGCACGGCGAAGTCCTGGCCGGAGTGCTTGGCGGCCCAGCGGGCGCCGCCGGTGCCGTAGCTGGCGGTCAGCTTGTACTTCTTGACCGGGGCCTTCCAGGAGGCGGCGTTCTTCTTCGCCGCCTTCTTCTTGTCCTCGGCCTTCTTCTTGGCGTCGGAGGCCTTCTTCGCGGCCGCCTTCTTCGCCGCGTCCGCGGCCTTGGCCTGCGCGGCCGCCTGCTGGGCGACCGACTCGGCGGTCGTGCTCGTGGCAAGGGGGGCAGCGGCGGCGGTGCCGCTGGAGGCGAACGCCGTTCCGGCACCCAGCACCACGGTCGCTCCCAGGCCGGCGGCCAGGACGGCACCACGGACGCGGAAGGCGGTCGGGCGGATGGTGTGCTGGTTCGTTGCGCGCTTCATACGGGGAAGTCCTCCGAAGGTGAGTGGACCCGGCGTGCTGTCCGGGCTTGCTCAACCTTGGTAACCCGCCCCCCGGCCGATGCTCAAACACCCCATCTACGAAGAAAAGCCGTAGAGAGGGGTGGGGGAATTGACCGAGTTTGTCCCTCCGTAAGGGGTCGCCGCGGGCGACGGAATCCTTTGCGCGAAAGACGTTTAGCGCCTGTTCCATGGACCCTTTTCCGGACATGGCACCGCGAAAAGGCCGTATCGCCCAGAACCTCGAAGGGCCTGGCGACACCGGGCCGAAGGTCCCGCGGCCGATCACGGCCCCTGCTACGGGCCCGGGTAGTAGGCATGTTTCGGGCTGTGCGCCTTGTCACCGCCGGTGGGACCTCAGTCCGTCCGATTCGGGACCTTCGGCCCGCTGCTTCACTACGCTGACGGGAAAGAGCACCGCACCCCGGGGGACCCCATGACGACCGCGAACAGCCACGCACTGGACGGAATTGAGCTCGCGGACGCCGTCGCGTCCATCCGCAACCAGCTCATCGACGCGGCGACCCGGGCCACGGACCACCCCGTGTCCTTCGCGGTCGGCGACATCCAGATGGAGTTCACCCTCGAACTGCGCCGGGAGGCGAAGGCGGGCGGCAAGGTGAAGGCCTGGGTGGTCGAGGCGGGCGCGGACGCCGCCCGCGCCACGGGCCGCACGCACAAGGTCGCCTTCACCCTGACCCCGCGCAACGCCGCGACGGGCGAGGCGTGGGAGATCGGGACCGAGGACGACGGGTCGACGGCGGGGTTCGGCGGTGCGACGGCGGGGTCCGGGGGCGAGCCCGGTGAGAGGGCCGCCCCCGACGGCTCCACGGCGGGGTTCGGCGACGGAGCCTCGCGTCCGTGAGCCCGCCCGCCGTCCACCCCGCCGACCGTACGGTGGTCGTCACCGCGATCCAGCAGGGCAGCGGCGTCCTCATCGCCGACCGGCTCGTCCTGACCTGCGCCCATGTGGTCAAGTCCGGGTCCGTCCTGGTCGCGCATCCCGCGGTTTCGGACCGGGTAGGGGCCACCGTCGCCTGGATCGACTACGGACTGGACGTGGCCCTGCTGGAGACCGTCGAGCCGGTGCGTCCGGTCCCGCCCGTACGGCTCGGTGTGGTCGACACCCGCCAGGCGATACCCGGCTGCGAGATCACCGGCTTCCCGCGCGTCCAGCGCTACGGCCCCGACCGGCGGCTGGAGGCGGACCAGTACACGGCGACGGTCCTGCCGGTGGCGGGCCAGGTCCGCGACCTGCTGGTCTGCGATCTGGACGGCCCGCCCGCCGCCCGCCCCGACGACGAGCCGGCCGCCCTGTCCGGACTCTCCGGGGGCCCCGTGTTCATGGGGGACGTGCTCCTGGGCGTGGCCCGCCAGGTGCCCCGGCAGCGCGACGGCCGGCGGGTCGAATGCGTGCCGCTCGGCCCGGTCCTCGCCGCGAAGCCCTTCCGCCTCGTCTGCCGGCGGACCGGGATCGACCTGCGCCAGGAGCGCGTCCACGGCAGCTTCCCGAAGGACCTGCGGTACGAGGCGGAGTACGCGCAGGCGCTCGGCGTCGCCTACCGCCGGACGAAGATCTTCGGGCTGGACGAGCTGAGCCGGCACGACCGGGAATGGGACCTGGACACGGCGTATCTGAGCCTGGAGGCCCAGGCTCAGGACCGGGCCGCCCCGGGCGGCCCGCCCCTCCCCCGGCGCATCGACGACCTCCTCGCGGACCGCCCCCGGGTGCTGCTCCGCGGCGACGCGGGCGCGGGCAAGACGACGCTGCTGTGGTGGCTGGCCGCCCACGCCTCGGCCCGCACCCTGGGCGACGCGCTGGCCCCGCTCAACGGCCTGATCCCCTTCGTGGTTCCCCTGCGCACCCTGCGGGCCCGAGGCATGACGTTCCCGGGTCCGGCCGAGCTGTCGGGTGCGGCGGGTCTGGTGGTCGATACGGCCCCGGAGGGCTGGGCGGGCCGGGTCCTGGAATCGGGCCGGGCACTCCTGCTGGTGGACGGGCTGGACGAGGTGCCGCCGGAGGAGCGCGAGCAGGCGCACACCTGGCTCTCGCAGCTGCTGGCCCGCTACCCGGAGACCCGGTGCGTCGTGACCGTACGGCCGCTCGCCGTCGAGGCGGACTGGCTGCGCTCCGAGGACTTCGCGGAGTTACGTCTGCTGCCGATGCGGAACGAGGACATCCAGGCGTTCGCGGCGTCCTGGCACCGGGCGGCCCGGTTGTCGGAGGAGGACGATCACGAGCGGCTGGACGAACTGGAACGCGGCCTCTCCCGCCAGTTCGACCAGAACTCCACGCTCCGCGACCTGGCGCGTACGCCACTGCTCTGTGCGGTGATCTGCGCCCTGCACCGCCTGCGCGACGGCCTGCTTCCGGAGACCCGCTGGAAGCTGTACCGATCGGCTCTGGAGATGCTCTTGGGCCACCGCGACCACCGCCGCCGGATCGGGAACCCCGAGGGCATCGACCTGACCGTCGAGGAGCACACGCAACTCCTCCAGCGGATCGCGGTCTGGCTGGTCCGCGAGGGCCAGTCGGAGTTCACCCGGGACCAGGCTCTGCGCCAGCTGGGCCGCGCGCTGGCGGGCATGGAACGGGTCAGCACCCAGGGCCCGCCGGAGAAGATCCTCACCCACCTGCTCAACCGCAGCGGCCTGCTCCAGGAGCACGGCGACGGCACCTACCAGTTCATCCACCGGACCTTCCAGGACTACCTGGCCGCGAAGGAGCTCATCGAGGACGAGCACCTGGGCGAGTTGCTGCGGCACGCGGACGAGGAGTCCTGGCAGGACGTGATCCTGCTGGCGGCGGGGCATTGCGGACGGCGTGAGCTGGGTTCGCTGGTCAGCGGTCTACTGGACGCGGGCAACGCGCACACGGAGGAGTCCGCCCAGCGCACCACCCTGCCGGTCCTCGCCGCGCTGTGCGCCCAGCACGCGGCCTGGCTGGACGGCCCGGTACGGGAGCGGGTCCAGTGCACCCTGCAGGGCGTGTTCCCGCCCGCTGACGACGACCAGGTGCACGCGCTCGCCCGGCTCGGCGAATCGGCACTGGCCCTCCTGCCCCCGCCCGAGAGCCTGGCGACCGATGGCCCGCTCGCCCGGCACGTGGTGCAGTTGCTCGGCAGGATCGGCGGCAGCGCCGCCATCCCGCACGCTCGCGAGTGGTCGGCCGCGCATCCCTCGGCGGTCAGCCGCCTGGCGACGAACTGGTCCGCTTTCCCGCCGGACGAGTTCGCCGCCGGGGTACTGGCCCACTACGACCTCGCCGAGCACTTCGTGCTGGCCCAGCGGGCACAACTGCGCGCCCTGCGCCATCTGCCGTCCCTGAGGCACCTCGTCGTCTCCGGCGAACTGCCGCAGGACGAGCTTCGTACGGCGCTCTCGGAACTCCGGCTGGAAGTGCTCTACCTGCACATGAACCCGCATGTCACCGACCTCTCCGCACTCGGCGCACAGGCGAGCACCCTCCAGCAGTTGGGGCTGGACACCTGTCCCGCGGTACAGAGCCTCACGGCGCTGGCCGAGCTGCCCTCACTCATCGCGCTGAGCGTGGACGCCATGAACCGGCCCACCGAATTCCTGGCACCCGTTCCCGGCCTTCCCACGCTGAGCTACCTGGAGGTCAGCCGCCTCGCGTCGGGCCAGGTGAGCCGGCTCCCCGTCCATCCCGGGGTGACTCACCTGAAAGTCAGCAGCGACCGCCCGGTGGCCCTGGGCGGCCTCACCGCCTGGGAGTCCCTCCGGGATCTCCAGGTCTCCCGGGCCGTATCGCTCGACGACGCGGTGGCTGCGGTGCGGCAGCACGGCCGGATCACACGGCTCAGGCTCGGCCTCACCTCCTGGAAGGGCCTCGTGTCCGACGACCGGCCGGTCATGTCGCTCAGGGAACTGGCCATCACCGCCCCGCAGGACAGCGCGCACCTGGCACTGCTCGGTCGGCTCTTCCCCGGGATCACCCGTCTCACGCTGTCCGCACGCCGCTCCGCCCCCGAGCTCGACCTGACACCCCTGCTGGCGCTGCCCGATCTCCAGGTGACAGTGCGCAGGGGCCACACGCCGCTGATCCTCGGGTGGGAGCAGTTGGGGGACCGCCTCAGAGTCCTCACCTACTGACCAAAAAAGGGGCTGCCCCGGACCGGTACGGATACCGGTTCCGGGGCAGCCCCTCAGTGGTGCACTACCCGCGCGTCACGCGTCCTTCGTGAGGTTCGGGCCGGCGCCGCCTGCCGCCTGCTCGATCGGGGGGACGTCGGGCAGAGCCGACTTCTCCTCGCCGCGGAAGGTGAACGTCTTGTCGTCACCCTCGCCCTCCGTGCCGACGACCACGATGTGACCGGGGCGCAGCTCTCCGAAGAGGATCTTCTCGGAGAGCACGTCCTCGATCTGCCGCTGGATCGTCCGGCGCAGCGGCCGGGCGCCCATCACGGGGTCGTAGCCCTTCTTCGCGAGCAGCGTCTTGGCCTCGCCGCTGAGCTCGATGCCCATGTCGCGGTCCTTGAGACGCTCGTCGACCTTGGCGAGCATGAGGTCGACGATCTCGATGATGTCTTCCTCGGTCAGCTGGTGGAAGACCACCGTGTCGTCGACACGGTTGAGGAATTCCGGCCGGAAGTGCTGCTTGAGCTCTTCGTTGACCTTGACCTTCATGCGCTCGTAGTTGGTCTTGACGTCACCCTGGGCGGCGAAGCCCAGGTTGAAGCCCTTGGAGATGTCCCGGGTCCCGAGGTTGGTCGTCATGATGATGACCGTGTTCTTGAAGTCCACGACCCGGCCCTGGGAGTCGGTCAGGCGACCGTCCTCCAGAATCTGGAGCAGGGAGTTGAAGATATCGGGGTGGGCCTTCTCGACCTCGTCGAAGAGGACGACGGAGAACGGCTTGCGGCGCACCTTCTCGGTGAGCTGGCCGCCCTCCTCGTAGCCCACGTATCCGGGGGGCGAACCGAAGAGACGCGACACCGTGTGCTTCTCGCTGAACTCCGACATGTCGAGGGAGATCAGCGCGTCCTCGTCGCCGAAGAGGAATTCGGCGAGCGTCTTGGACAGCTCCGTCTTACCGACACCGGACGGGCCGGCGAAGATGAACGAGCCACCGGGGCGCTTCGGGTCCTTCAGGCCGGCTCGCGTACGGCGGATCGCCTGCGAGAGGGCCTTGATGGCGTCCTTCTGGCCGATGACGCGCTTGTGGAGCTCGTCCTCCATGCGCAGCAGACGGGAGGACTCCTCCTCCGTCAGCTTGAAGACCGGGATACCGGTGGCGGTGGCCAGGACTTCGGCGATCAGCTCGCCGTCGACCTCGGCGACGACGTCCATGTCGCCGGCCTTCCACTCCTTCTCCCGCTTGGCCTTCGCCGCCAGCAGCTGCTTCTCCTTGTCACGGAGGGAAGCCGCCTTCTCGAAGTCCTGGGAGTCGATGGCCGACTCCTTGTCGCGGCGGACGCCCGCGATCTTCTCGTCGAACTCGCGGAGGTCCGGCGGCGCGGTCATCCGGCGGATGCGCATCCGGGAACCGGCCTCGTCGATCAGGTCGATCGCCTTGTCCGGCAGGAAGCGGTCCGAGATGTACCGGTCGGCCAGGGTCGCGGCCTGGACGAGCGCCTCGTCCGTGATGGAGACCCGGTGGTGGGCCTCGTAGCGGTCGCGCAGACCCTTCAGGATCTCGATGGTGTGCGGCAGCGACGGCTCCGCGACCTGGATGGGCTGGAAGCGGCGCTCGAGAGCGGCGTCCTTCTCCAGGTGCTTGCGGTACTCGTCGAGCGTGGTGGCGCCGATGGTCTGGAGCTCACCGCGCGCCAGCATGGGCTTCAGGATCGAAGCCGCGTCGATGGCGCCCTCCGCGGCACCCGCACCGACCAGCGTGTGGAGCTCGTCGATGAACAGGATGATGTCGCCGCGGGTGCGGATCTCCTTGAGGACCTTCTTCAGGCGCTCCTCGAAGTCACCCCGGTACCGCGAACCGGCGACGAGGGCGCCGAGGTCCAGGGTGTAGAGGTGCTTGTCCTTGAGGGTCTCGGGCACCTCGCCCTTGACGATCGCCTGGGCCAGGCCCTCGACGACCGCCGTCTTGCCGACACCGGGCTCGCCGATGAGGACGGGGTTGTTCTTCGTCCGGCGGGACAGCACCTGCATGACCCGCTCGATCTCCTTCTCGCGCCCGATGACCGGGTCGAGCTTGGACTCACGAGCGGCCTGGGTGAGATTCCGGCCGAACTGGTCGAGCACCAGGGACGTGGAGGGCGTGCCCTCGGCGGGGCCGCCCGCGGCCGCCGTCTCCTTGCCGCCCGAGTAACCGGAAAGCAGCTGGATGACCTGCTGCCGGACCCGGTTCAGGTCGGCGCCCAGCTTCACGAGGACCTGGGCGGCGACGCCCTCGCCCTCGCGGATCAGGCCGAGCAGGATGTGCTCGGTGCCGATGTAGTTGTGGCCCAGCTGAAGGGCCTCGCGGAGCGACAGCTCCAGGACCTTCTTGGCTCGCGGGGTGAAGGGGATGTGCCCGGACGGAGCCTGCTGCCCCTGCCCGATGATCTCCTCCACCTGCTGGCGGACCGCCTCGAGCGAAATCCCGAGGCTCTCCAGGGCCTTAGCGGCGACACCCTCACCCTCGTGGATCAGGCCCAGGAGGATGTGCTCGGTGCCGATGTAGTTGTGGTTGAGCATCCGGGCTTCTTCCTGAGCCAGGACGACAACCCGCCGCGCGCGGTCGGTGAACCTCTCGAACATCGTTAATCGCTCCTCAGAGCGGTCGGTCAGTGAGGGGTCGGTCCCCTCCCAGTCCTTCCGCATGCTAGTCCCGCAGGACGGGACAGCTCATTCCAACTGCCGACATCCGTCCGGATCACCCCGCGCCGGGCGGGGATTCTTACTGCCGAACAGCTGACAACTGCTCCAACCCGATGGTGCGAGACGATGTTCCCGCAGGCCAGGCAGATACCCCTTTCGCCAGTACGCCGATGGCGAACGTGAGACGTCTCGGCCAGCGTGTCGCCCCTTCCCACTAGGAAAGTCTTACCCGCAATCACGGACAGTCCATGCGGCGCACCCCGGTTCCCTCCGCTACGGGCGAACATCCTTGCGCCGCCGAACGCTCCCGAGCGCCCCCTCCGCCGCAACGTGGCGTGACGGAGCGCGGACCGTGCGTAACTCCGGGGGTGGTTCGGCGGTTCATCGGACATGACGCGCACCGTCCCGCAGCCCCGATCGTCGCCCGATGCCGCTCCGGGTTCCGCCGACGCCGCACTCGCCCTGCGGTACGCGCGGGAGCTGGGCTGGGCCACCGCGGGGCGGGGTCCGCTGCACCTGCTCACCGGAGAGTCCTTCGACGTGCTGGAGGTGCCCGCCGAGGCCGGTCACGCCGTGCTGCGGCGCGGTGTGCGCACCGGCCCGGTGCTGCTGTCCGGTATGCGGATGGGACTGCTGGTCGCCGCGGGCGGCGCCGACGAGCTGCCGGGGCTGCTCGACTGGCTGGAGTGGGGCCCTCTCGCTCCGGACCTGACCGCCGTGGGCGCGGGGGGCCGGGTCACGGCCCCGCCCCTCCCGGGCTGCCCGGAGGGATCGACGGAGGGCTCGACGGGGGCCGCTGTATGGCTGCGGCCCCCAGAGCCGAGGCAGACGCCCGGCCCGGCGCTGCCGGCCCTCGCGGGCTTCGGGAGCAGCGGTGGGGATGCCCCCGATCTCGTACGCCTGGTGGACGCGGCGGCCACGGAATGCCATCGGGTCCGGTTGTCGCACGCCCGCACCGGCGTGCCGACAGGGGTGCTGACAAGAGGTGGGGCAGGTCAGCCGTTGGCCTTCTCGTAAGCCTCGCGGATCTCGGCGGGAACGCGGCCGCGGTCATTCACATTGTGGCCGTTCTCCCGGGCCCACCGGCGGATTTCCGCGGTGTCCTTGTTACCGCCGGCGGCGGCGCGGCCCTTGCCGCGGCCCGTGGCGGCACGGCCGCCGGTGCGACGTCCACCCTTGGTGTAGGGCTCGAGAAGGCCGCGAAGCTTGTCCGCGTTGGCCGTGGTGAGGTCGATCTCGTACGTCTTGCCGTCGAGGGCGAACGTGACGGTCTCGTCGGCCTCGACACCGTCGAGGTCATCGACAAGAAGGACCTGAACCTTCTGTGCCACGGGATTTCCTTTCATCGAAAATGGAGTACGCGGAAAGGAAACCGCTTTTCCCGGGAAAACACAAACCCTCCGGAGAGGTTCAGCAGCCCGGGAAGACGGGAAACGTACGCGATTCGGACATAGGGAGGCAGGACCTTCTGTCGATCACAGGTGCAGAAGCATCCGGCTGTTGCCCAAGGTGTTCGGCTTCACTCGTTCGAGGCCCAGGAACTCCGCGACGCCCTCGTCGTAGGAACGCAGCAGCTCACTGTAGACATCGGTGTCGACAGGCGTCTCCCCGATCTCGACGAAGCCGTGCTTGGCGAAGAAGTCCACTTCGAAGGTGAGACAGAAAACCCTGCGGACACCGAGCCATCGCGCGGTCTGCAAGAGCTTCTCCAGCACGTCATGCCCGACTCCCGCCCCCTTCATGCGGGGGTCGACGGCGAGGGTCCGCACTTCCGCCAGGTCTTCCCACATGACATGAAGTGCGCCGCAGCCGATGACGGTCGCGTCCTCGTCGCGTTCCGCGACCCAGAACTCCTGGATGTCCTCGTAAAGGGTGACGGTCGCTTTGTCGAGCAGGATGCCCCCGGAGACGTACCCGTCGAGGAGTCGTCGAACCGCCCCGACATCACTCGTCCTGGCTCGCCGGACGGTGATGGCGGGCTTATTTACCGACGGGTCGGTATGGAGTTCGGTATCGGGATCGCTTTGCGGCTGCTCTGAGGACATGCCCCGACGCTATCGCCCGCTCTCCGGCGTCGCGCCATCGGCCGGGGCGCCATCTCCGGCGGCGCCTGCGGCCGGTTCCGCGGGGTTGCCCGGGGCAGTTTCGGCAGGCGGGCCGGGGGCGGTTTCCGCGAGATTGGGGGAAACCATACGAACGGCGTCCTGCAGGGCTTCGCGCTGCTCGGCGGACATCATGCCGAAGAAGGCGACAAGCGCTGCGGCGGGGTTGTCGCTCTGTGACCAGGCTTCGTTCATCAGTGCGGCCGAGTAGGCGGCCCTGGTGGAGACGGCCGTATATCGATAGGCGCGGCCGTCGACTTCCCTGCGGACCCAGCCCTTCTGATGGAGATTGTCCATTACCGTCATCACGGTCGTGTAGGCGATGGACCGTTCCTGCTGAAGGTCCTCAAGGACTTCCCGCACCGTGACCGGTCGGTTCCATTGCCAGACACGCGTCATCACGGCGTCTTCGAGGTCTCCCAATTGACGGGGCACGCGATCACTTTAGTGCTAGATGTCCCGAATGTTCCGCTCTTGGCGCAGCAAAAAGCGCACGGCTCTCTCGAGCCGTGCGCCGGGGACGCGCGCCGGGAAGGCAGCGGGGCGGGCGGAGCCGCTCCGCGGTCAGACATTCTCCGGACGAGCGGTCTGCTTTGCGGATTCCGCGCGGGCGATCGCCGCGTCCACCGCGTCGTCCTCCTTGGCCTTGTTCGGACCACCCTGGCTCTTGACGATGATCACGATCAGGGAGACGAAGAAGACGGCCATCACCACGGGGGGCACGAGCGCGGATACGTAGTCCATGCCGTCCAGAGTAGCGAGCCCCGGGCGGCCGGACGCGGCGGCCTCCCGGTGCGGGCCGCCGCGTCGGAGAGTGCCGGGAGTCAGCCGGCCGCCCGCTCCTCGGACGGGGGCGGTGCGGGCCGCCGGCGCGGCGGGAAGACCTCGGAAGGCTTGGGCATGGGGCGGTCGCCGGGCTTCCGCGGGCCGCTCGGCGCCGCCGGGTTCGCGGGCCGTTCCGGCTCCCGGGCGGCGGCACGGCCGCCGGGCAGGGCGAGCAGCCGGCTGCGGGGGCCGGGGCCGCGGACCCGGCGGAACGGCCGGCGAGCCGGGCCCGCACGGAGCGCTCGGCGAGCACCTGGCAGCGCTCCAGGAGGGCCGCCGCGAGCGGGCCCCCGCGCAGGGCCCGCAGGGCGGCCAGGTCGTCCGGGCGGGGGTCGTAACCGGCCGCCAGGGCGTCCTGGAGCAGCTCCAGATAGCCGGCGGCGGAGCCGGGAAGGGCGTTGCGGTAGCGGGCGAGATCGGCGAGCAGGAAGGCCCGCAGCCGACCCGCCTCGCCGACCGCCTCGTCCACGGAGCCCGCGAGCCGCAGGCAGTCCTGGACGTCCTCGTCGGACAGGGGCGTGGGGTGGAGGGCGATGGCGAGGGCACGTCGGAGCACCCGCAGCTCGTCCGCGCTGAACGCCATGCCGCCTCGTGAACCGTAGGGCGTGGGCATGACGCGACAATACGTGCTAAATGGACAAAATCCGTTTAACTGGTCGTCGGTGGCGCGGCGTCGCGGAACGGACCGGTGGCCCCGCCCCCGGCCGTTCCCGCAGGTACGCCGGGGCCCCGCGGCCGCCCCTACGCGCGGGACACGTTCCGCTCGTACACCAGGCGCAGCCCGATGAGCGTCAGCCACGGCTCGTGCTCGTCGATGACCGAGGACTCCCCCAACACCATCGGAGCAAGGCCGCCCGTCGCGATGACGGTGACGTCGTCCGGGTCGGCGGCCAGCTCCTTCTTCATCCGGGCCACCACGCCGTCGACCTGGCCCGCGAAGCCGTAGATGATGCCGGACTGCATGGCCTCGACGGTGTTCTTGCCGATCACGCTGCGCGGCCTGGCCAGCTCGATCTTGCGGAGCTGGGCGCCCCGGACACCGAGCGCCTCGACCGAGATCTCGATCCCGGGGGCGATCACCCCGCCCGCGTACTCGCCGCGCGAGGAGACCGCGTCGAAGGTGGTGGCGGTGCCGAAGTCGACGACGATCGCAGGGCCCCCGTACAGCTCGACGGCGGCGACCGCGTTGATGATGCGGTCCGCGCCGACCTCCTTGGGGTTGTCCATCAGGATCGGCACGCCCGTCTTGACCCCGGGCTCGACCAGCACGGCGGGGACGTCGCCGTAGTACCGGCGGGTGACCTCGCGCAGCTCGTGCAGGACCGAGGGGACGGTGGCACAGATCGCGATGCCCTCGATGCCGTCGCCCAGCTCCACGCCGAGCAGCGGGTGCATGCCCATGAGCCCCTGGAGCAGGACGGCCAGCTCGTCCGCGGTGCGGCGGGCGTCGGTGGAGATCCGCCAGTGCTCGACGATCTCCTCGCCGTCGAAGAGACCGAGGACCGTGTGCGTGTTGCCGACGTCGATGGTGAGCAGCATCAGACCCCGGCCCCGTCCCCGGCGGAGGCCGACGCGTCCGCGTCGCGGAAGTCCAGGCCGATGTCGAGGATCGGCGAGGAGTGGGTGAGCGCGCCGACCGCCAGATAGTCGACTCCGGCGTCGGCGTAGGCACGGGCCGAGTCGAGGGTGAGGCGGCCGGAGGACTCCAGGACCGCCCGGCCGTCGACCAGGGCGACCGCCTCGGCGGTCTCGGCCGGGGTGAAGTTGTCCAGCAGGATCAGGTCGACTCCCGCGTCCAGCACCTCGCGGACCTGCTCCAGGGTGTCGACCTCGACCTCGATGGGCAGCTCCGGGAACGCGGAGCGCACGCGCAGGAACGCCTCCGCCACGCCTCCCGCCGCGATCACGTGGTTGTCCTTGACGAGGGCCGCGTCGGAGAGCGACATCCGGTGGTTGACGCCGCCGCCGCAGCGCACCGCGTACTTCTCCAGCGCGCGCAGCCCCGCCGTCGTCTTGCGGGTGTCGCGGACCCTGGCCCCGGAGCCCTCCAGCACGTCCGCCCAGGCGCGGGTGGCGGTCGCGATGCCCGAGAGGCGGCAGAGCAGGTTCAGCGCGCTGCGCTCGCCGGTCAGCAGGTCGCGGGTACGCGTGGTGACGGTCAGCAGCCGCTGGCCGGGGACGATCCGGTCGCCGTCCTCGACGTGCCGCTCGACCTCGAACGCCTCGGTGCAGACGATCGACAGGACGGCCTCGGCGATCCGGAGCCCGGCGACCACGCCGGCCTCGCGGGCGGTGAAGTCACCGGTGACCACGGCGTCCTCGGGGACGGTCGCCACGGTCGTGACGTCCACGCCGCCGTCGAGGTCCTCCTCGATCGCCACGTGCGCGACGTCCTCGACCTGGACGGGGTCGAGCCCCGCCTCGGCCAGCAGCAGGGCGAGCGCGGGGTCGAGGCCGCACTCCAGGGCGTCGAGGTCGAACCCCTCCGCGCCGCCGCAGCCGCAGTTGTCGCCGCAGCCGCCTTCCGCCGGTGCGGACGATGCGGGCGTGCCGACGCTGATCAGCGGTACGTCCACGGGAGTGGGGCGCGGATTCTCTTCGGGCGTGCTCACGGTGTCGGCTCCTCGGGGGCGTGGCGGGTGGTGCGGGGTGTGGCTGGTGCTTCGGGTGGTGCCGGTCCGGCCGGTGCCGGGTGGGCTGCTGGTGCTGGTGCTGCTCCGGGGGTGCGGCGGAGCGGTTGCTCCCAGCAGTCTGCTCAATCCGACGGGCGTACGGGCGGGAATGCGGCGGTCTGCGTGCGGTTCACGACCGGGGTGCGGTCCGGGCCGATGCGGACGACCAGGTGGCGGCGGCCGTGGGCGTCGTCGCGGTCGGGCCGGTCCTCGCGCCAGTGGCAGCCGCGGGTCTCCTCGCGTTCCCGGGCCGCGGCGACCAGGACCCGGGAGACCAGGAGCAGGTTGGTGACCTCCCAGGCGTCGACCCCGGGGACGACCGTCTTCGCCCCGTCCGCCTCCGCGTCGGCGGCGGCCTCGCGGTGCAGGGCCTCCAGCTCCCCGGCCGCGGTGGCCAGGGAACCGGCGGAGCGCAGGACCCCGGCGCCCCGGGTCATCGTGCGCTGGATCGCCGTACGGGCCTCGGGGGCCAGCAGCGGGGTCAGGTCGTCCGCGTCGCGGGAGGCTTCGGCCGGCGGGGTGCGGGGCGGGCGGACCTCGGCGATGTCGGCGGCGATGCGCTCGGCGAAGACCAGTCCCTCCAGCAGGGAGTTGGACGCGAGGCGGTTGGCCCCGTGCACTCCGGTGCAGGCGACCTCGCCGCAGGCGTACAGGCCGGGGACGGTGGTGCGGCCCCGCAGGTCGGTGCGGACGCCGCCGGAGGCGTAGTGCGCGGCGGGGGCGACCGGGATCGGCTCGGTCACCGGGTCGATGCCGTGGACCCGGCAGGCGGCCAGGATGGTGGGGAAGCGCTGCTCCCACATGGCCGCCCCGAAGTGCCGGGCGTCGAGATACATGTGCTCGGCGCCCTTCTCGTGCATCCGGCGGGTGATGCCCTTGGCGACGATGTCGCGCGGCGCCAGCTCGGCCAGCTCGTGCTGCCCGAGCATGAAGCGGACGCCGTCGGCGTCGACGAGATGCGCGCCCTCGCCCCGTACGGCTTCGGAGACCAGCGGCTGCTGCCCCTCGGAGTCCGCGCCGAGGAAGAGAACCGTGGGGTGGAACTGGACGAACTCCAGGTCGGAGACCTCCGCCCCGGCCCGCAGCGCGAGCGCGACCCCGTCCCCGGTGGAGACGGAGGGGTTGGTGGTGGCGGAGAAGACCTGGCCCATGCCGCCGGTGGCGAGGACTACCGAGGGAGCCCGGACCGCGCCGACGCCGTCGTGCTGCCCCTCGCCCATGACGTGCAGCGAGACGCCCGCCGTACGGCCTTCGGCGTCCGTGAGCAGGTCCAGGACGAGTGCGTTCTCGATGGTGTGCAGGGCGGCCTCGCGGACCGCCTCGACCAGGGCGCGGGAGATCTCCGCGCCGGTCGCGTCGCCGCCCGCGTGGGCGATGCGGCGGCGGTGGTGGCCGCCCTCGCGGGTCAGCGCGATGTCACCGCTGTCGGTGGTGTCGAAGTGGGCGCCGGTGGTGATCAGCCGGCGTACGGCGTCGGGGCCCTCGGTGACCAGGGTGCGCACGGCCTCCTCGTCGCAGAGGCCCGCGCCCGCGACGAGGGTGTCGTCGAGGTGCTGCTCGGGGGTGTCGCCCTCGCCGAGCGCCGCGGCGATACCGCCCTGGGCCCAGCGGGTCGAGCCGTCGTCCAGGCGGGCCTTGGTGACGACGACGGTGTCCAGGCCGGCGGCGGCGCAGCGCAGGGCGGCGGTGAGCCCGGCGACACCGGAGCCGACCACCACGACGTCCGCGTCGATGGCCCAGCCGGGGGCGGGGGCGGTCAGCCGTATTCCGGTCACGTCAGGGCTCCGAAGGTGAGGGGGATGTTGTCGATGAGGCGGGTGTTCCCGACCCGGGCCGCGACGGCGAGGATCGCCTCGCCGCTCTCGCGGTCGTCCGGGATCTCGGTGAAGTCCGCCGGATCCACCAGGGCCAGGTAGTCCAGGGCGAGCGGAACGCGGTTCCGGGCTGCGGCCTCGTCCAGGACCGTCCGGGCGGCCGCGCGGACGGCCGCGGGCGCCCCGCCCGGCCGGACCAGCGCCACGGCCTGGGCGTCGGCGGCGGCCCTCGCCTCGCCGAGCCTGTTGAGCCCGGCGGCCCGGTCGCCGCCGGGCGCGGTGGCCCTGGCCCGCTCGTGCAGGGCCTGCTGGGCGGCGAGCCGGTCCCGGGCCGCGAACAGGGCCCGGGGCAGGGCGAGGGCGGTGTGCCGCTCCTGCGGGGAGAGGAAGCGGTTGCGGCTGGAGAGCGCGAGGCCGTCCGCGTCCCGGACGGTGGGGACAGCGGTGATCCGGACGCCGAAGTTCAGGTCCCGGACCATACGGCGGATCAGGGCGAGCTGCTGGGCGTCCTTCTGCCCGTAGAACGCCTCGTCGGGGCGGGTGAGGTGGAGGAGCTTGGCGACGACGGTGAGCATCCCGTCGAAGTGGCCCGGCCGGGACGCTCCTTCGAGGCGCTCGCCCATGGGGCCCGCGGTGATCCGGACCTGGGGCTCGCCGCCCGGATAGACCTCGTCGACGCCCGGGGCGAACACCGCGTCGGCGCCCGCCGCCGCCGCGGTCTCCAGGTCGGCGTCCAGGGTGCGCGGATAGCGGTCCAGGTCGGCGGCCTCGCCGAACTGGAGCGGGTTCACGAAGACGGTGACCACGACCTGCCCGTCGGGGCCTGCCGCTTCGCGGGCCGCGCGGATCAGGGTGGCGTGGCCGTCGTGCAGCGCGCCCATCGTCATGACGACGGCCCGCTCCGCCCCGGCGGGGCGGGGCAGCGCGTCCAGCTCGGCGGCGGTGCGCAGGAGGGCCGGTCGCGTGGTGCGCGTCATCGGGTCTCCCCCGGTGCCGGGCAGCCGGCGGTCGTCCGGACGGTGCTGATCCGGCCGGTGGTCGTGCGGACGGTGCTGATCCGGCCGATGGTCGTGCGGCCGGTGGCGGTCCCGCCTGCGGTCGTACGGACGGTGACCGGGCGGACGACGGTCGTGCGGGCGGCGGTCGTGCGGACGGTGGCGGTCCCGCCCGTGGTCGTGCGGACGGTGCTGGTTCCGCCGGTGGGCGGCGTCATCGGGTCTCCCCCGGTCCGGGGCCGCCGGGGCGGCGCTCCTGGTCGGCCAGGACCACGAGCAGGTCCTCGGCCAGCTCGGCCTTGAGCAGGCCGTGGGCGAGCGCCCGGTCGGCCGTGGCGCGAGCCATGGCGACATACCCGGCCACCGCCTGCGGGGCGTGGGCGCGCAGCTCGCCGATGTGGGCGGCGACCGTGCCCGCGTCCCCCCGGGCGACCGGGCCGGTCAGCGCCGCGTCGCCGGAACGCAGAGCGTTGTCCAGGGCCGCGCCGAGCAGCGGGCCGAGCATCCGGTCCGGGGCGGCGACCCCGGCCGTGGACAGCAGCTCCATCGACTGGGCGACCAGCGTGACCAGGTGGTTCGCGCCCAGCGCGAGGGCCGCGTGGTAGAGCGGGCGGGCCTCCTCGGCGATCCACTCGGGCTCGCCGCCCATCTCGATGACCAGGGCCTCGGCCGCCAGCCGCAGCTCCTCGGGGGCGGTGACGCCGAAGGAGCAGCCCGCGAGCCGCTGGACGTCGACGGCGGTGCCGGTGAACGTCATCGCGGGGTGCAGCGCGAGAGGCAGCGCCCCGGCCCGCAGCGCGGGGTCCAGCACGCGTGCCCCGTACCGTCCGGAGGTGTGGACGAGCAGCTGGCCCGGCCGTACGGCGCCGGTCTCGACGAGGCCCTCGACCAGCGTG
This sequence comes from Streptomyces sp. YPW6, assembly GCF_018866325.1. NCBI lineage: Bacteria > Bacillati > Actinomycetota > Actinomycetes > Kitasatosporales > Streptomycetaceae > Streptomyces > Streptomyces sp. YPW6. The sequence goes on along the minus strand of NZ_CP076457.1, from coordinate 4,269,978 downwards.
GGCAGCACGTCGTCGGGGACGGTCAGGAGCACCAGCTCGGCGCGGGCCAGCACCTCGGCCGGCTCCACCAACGGCACGTCGGGGAGCAGCGCGGCGGCGCGGCGGCGGGAGGCGTCGGAGACACCGGACACGGCGACCGGGCGGTGTCCGGCGAGCTGGAGCGACGCGGCGAGGGCGGGACCGACCCGGCCCGCACCGACAACGCCCACCGTGAGACGGGCGGGGCGGTCCCTCGCGTCGAGGGGTTCCTTCGAAACTGATGCGTTCACGCGGCGATGGCCTTCCGTTCCAGTCCGCGGGGGGTACCGGACGACTTCTCTGCATGCTACGCCAGCGTTTCGGGGAAGCCCCGCCACCGCCCACAGCCTGTGGATAACTTTCCGGGCGGGACGGAAAGCCGCGGGCGCGCTCTCGAAGGTCCGGGTGATGATCGTCCCATGGCGACCATGGATGAGCAGGAGCAGCGGCGGCGCAGGCTGACCGCGTGGCGGGGTGCGCGACGGGTGCTGGCCCGGGTGGGCGCGGACGGCACGCTGGGCGAACGGCTGGCGGCGCTGGCCGCCGACACCCCGTCCGTACACGATCCGGACGACGGGACCGATGTGTACGGGGGCGGGGTCGTCGCCGATCTGGAGCGGCGGACGGCCGGGCTGCTGGGGATGGAGGCGGCGGCGTTCTTCCCGACCGGGACGATGGCCCAGCAGGTCGCGCTGCGGTGCTGGGCGGGGCGTACGGGCAACGCGACGGTGGCGCTGCACCCCCTCTCCCACCCGGAGGTGCACGAGGGCGGGGCGCTGGGGGTGGTGAGCGGGCTGCGCACGGTGCATCCGACGACCGAGCCGAGGCTGCCGGACGCGGAGGAGGTCCGGGGGTTCCCGGAGCCGTTCGGCACGCTGATGCTGGAGCTGCCGTTGCGGGACGCCGGATTCGTCCTGCCGTCCTGGGAGGAGCTGACGGCGGTGGTCGAGGCGGCCCGGGAGCGGGACGCGGTCGTCCACTTCGACGGGGCGCGGCTGTGGGAGTGCGGTCCGCACCTCGGGCGCGAACTGTCGGAGATCGCGGGCCTCGCGGACAGCGTGTACGTGTCCTTCTACAAGTCGCTGGACGGGCTCTCGGGGGCGGTGCTGGCGGGGCCTTCGGTGCTGGTGGAGGAGGCGCGGGTGTGGCGTCACCGGTACGGGGGCCAGCTCTTCCAGCAGTTCCCGGCGGCGCTGTCGGCCCTGCTGGGCCTGGAGCGGGAGCTGCCGCGCCTGCCGTCGTACGTGGCCCACGCGAAGGTGGTGGCCGGGGCGCTGGCGGAGGGGTTCGCGGCGGCGGGGGTGCCGTGGTTCCGGGTGTATCCGGAGCCGCCGCACACGCATCAGTTCCAGGTGTGGCTGCCGTACGGGACGGAGGTGCTGGACGAGGCGTCGGTGCGGCAGGCGGAGGAGACCGGCGTGGCCCTTTTCCGGCGCTGGTTCGCGGGGACGGGCGGGGCGGGGCTGCCGCCCGGGACCTCGTTCACCGAGGTGACGGTGGGGCGTGCGGGGCTGGAGTGGTCGGCGCGGGACGTGCGGGACGCGGTGGCGGGGTTCACGGGATTCGTGCGGGATCTCGCGTAGGGCCGCCGGGAACCGCCCCCCGGGCCCTGACCGGTGCGGGCCGCCGGGTCCCGGGGCCGTGCCCTCGAACGCCCGACGGGCGGGAAACGCCGGGGCCCTGTCCGCCGTAGGGCGACCGGGAACCGCCCCCGGGTCCTGACCGGTGCGGGCCATCGGGTCCCGGGGCCGTGCCCTCGAACGCCCGACGGGCGGGAAACGCCGGGGCCCTGTCCGCCGTAGGGCGACCGGGAACCGCCCCCGGGTCCTGTCCGGTGCGGGCCGCCCGATCTCGCGGCCGTGCCCGCGAACGCCCGACGGGCGGGAAGCGCCGGGGCCCTGTCCGTACCGCCCCGGCCGCGGAGCTCGCCCTCGAACGGCGTAACGGGTCGAGCACGCACCGGGCCTGTCCCGGGCGGGCCCCGGACGGCGCCGCCCCCGACCCCGGCCCCGGCATGCGTCCTCACCCGCCGGACGGGCTGGCGGCGTCCGGTGGGCCGGAGACGCCGGGATCGGCTGTGCGGTGGACCGGCGGGTGGGTCAGCCAGTGCCGGTACAGGTCGCGCAGGACCGCGCGGTCGTGGCGGCCCGGGGGCGGAGGGGCGGGCTCCGAGAGCCGGGCCGCCCGGTAGGTGTCGAGCAGGTGCTGCTGGATGGCGTCCATGCCTTCAGCCTGGGCGGCTCACGTCGGACCCGCGCGCCGATTGACGGGCCCCGTCAATCGAAACGTCGGCCCGGGACCGTACCCCCACCATGGAGGGGTGAGCGTGCACATAGACATCGCGGGGCTCCCCGCCGACAGCGTCGTTTTCGCGACCTCGCCCCTGGCCGAGCTGGGGCTCGCCCTGCATGCGCTGTCCGAGCCGGGGCACCACCCCGGGCTGCACGGGTGGGCCACGGCCACCGCGGCGGCGCTGGAGCCCGACCTCGCGGACCGGATGCTGGAGGCGGAGTTCCTCTGGCGGAACACCTTCTCCGATGTGTTCATGCCGTTCGCCGGCGTCCGGGGCGGCGACGGGCGGACCGGAGCGAGCCTGACCGAGGACCTGGACCTGCTGGACCAGCTGGACGACGAGCGCTTCGTCGGCGCGGCGCTGGAGTTCACCTGCGCCGGGCACTACGGGGCCGGGTCGCCGTCACCGCTCGGCGACGCGGCGATGCGGGACCGCGCCCTGGACCTGGCCGCCGCGCGCGGCCCGCAGCAGATGGACTTCACCCGGCGGCTGCTGGCCGACCCCGCCTCCGTACGCGGCTGGATCCGGCGCCTCTTCGAGGACTGCGACCAGGCGTTCTTCGCCGACACCTGGCGCCGGGTCTCCGTCCAGATGACCGCCGACGCCCGGCACAAGACGGAGTTGCTGCGCCGCAAGGGGCTCGCCGACGCGATGGGGGCCGTGTCGCCCGCCGTGACGCTCGACCCGAGCGGCACCCGGGTCAGTGTGGACAAGCTCTCCGAAGCCCGGACCACCGCCACCGACCCCGAGGTCGGCGCCGGTCTGACGCTCATCCCGACAAGCTTCGGCTGGCCGCATCTGATGGTGCTGCACGCGCCGGGCTGGCGGCCGGTGATCCACTACCCGGTCCATCTGCCCGACCTGCCGGCGCCCGCCTCCGTGGAACTGCTGCGCCTGCGGCTGGAGGCGCTGGCCCACCCGATGCGGATGCGGCTCTGCCGCAACCTGGCCCGCTCCCCGTACACCACGGGCGAGCTGGCCGACTCCAACGGCATCACCTCACCCGAGGTCTCCCGCCATCTCTCCGTGCTCAAGAAGGCGGGCCTGGTCACCACGCGCCGCCGCGGCCGCTACGTCCTGCACCAGCTGGACCTGACGGTCGTCGCGCGGCTCGGCAGCGACTTCCTGGAGGGCGTCCTGCGCTGAGCCGCGGGTACCCGGGCCCCGGTCCCTCAGCCCGCGCCGCCGCCCGCTCGGACCAGGCCGGACTCGTAGGCGAGGACGACGACCTGGACCCGGTCGCGGAGGTTCAGCTTGGTGAGGATGCGGCCGACGTGCGTCTTGACCGTCGCCTCGGAGAGCACCAGACGGGCCGCGATCTCCCCGTTGGAGAGGCCCTGGGCGACCAGGAGCATGACCTCCCGTTCGCGCTCGGTGAGCTTGCCGATGTGCTTGTTCTTCGGCTCCTTCTCGCCGCCGGGCAGCATCGGCGAGAAGCGGTCGAGCAGCCGGCGGGTGGTGGACGGGGCGACCACCGCGTCGCCGCTGTGCACCGAGCGGATCGCGGCGAGCAGTTCGGCGGGCGGCACGTCCTTGAGCAGGAAGCCGCCGGCCCCCGCCTTCAGCCCGGAGAAGGCGTACTCGTCGAGGTCGAAGGTGGTCAGGATGAGCACCTTCGGCGCGTCCTGCTGCGCGCAGATCCGGCGGGTCGCCTCGACCCCGTCCAGCCGGGGCATGCGGACGTCCATCAGGACCACGTCGACGGCGGTGGACCGCAGCATCTCGATCGCCTCCGCCCCGTCCCCGGCCTCGGCGACGACCTCCATGTCGGGCTGGGCGGCGAGCACCATCCGGAAGCCGGTCCGCAGCAGCACCTGGTCGTCGACGAGCATCACGCGGATGGCGGTGGTCATGGGGATCGTGTCCTTGTCCTGGGGGTCGGTTACGGGGGCCGGTCCCGGGATCGGTTCCGGGGGACCGGTCGTGGCCGAGGAGGCCGTGGGTCGCTCAGCCCGGGGGCTTCAGCGGCAGCAGGGCGCTGATCCGGAATCCGCCGCCGGGACGGGGACCCGCGTCCAGGGTGCCGCCGACCATGCCGACCCGCTCCCGCATCCCGATCATCCCGTGCCCGGCGCCGTCCGCGCCGCCGTCCTCGTACAGCTCGTGCGCCGCGCCCCGGCCGTCGTCCTCGATCAGCAGCCCGAGTCCGTCGTCGAAGTAGACGAGCCGGACGCTGGCCCCGGCGTCCGGTCCGCCGTGCTTGCGGGTGTTCGTCAGGGCCTCCTGCACCACCCGGTAGGCGGTCAGCTCCACGCCGCTGGGCAGCGGGCGCGGGGTGCCCTCGACCTTGAAGTCGACCTCCAGGCCGGTCTGCCGCACCTGCGCGACCAGGTCCTCGATCTGTTCGACGTCGGGCTGGGGGACGTACTCCCCGCTCTCCGGGGCGTCACCGGTCCGCAGCACCCCGAGCAGCCGCCGCATCTCCGCGAGCGCCTGGCGGCCGGTGCTGGAGATGGTCTCCAGAGCCTGCCTGGCCTGGTCGGGGGCCGCGTCCATGACATAGGCGGCACCGTCGGCCTGGACCACCATCACGGACACGTTGTGCGCGACGACGTCGTGCAGCTCCCGGGCGATCCGGGCCCGCTCGGCGGCGACGGCGACCTTGGACTGCGCCTCCCGTTCCCGCTCCAGCCGGGCGGCACGCTCCTCCAGCTGGTCGAAATAGGCGCGCCGGGTCCGCAGCGAGTCCCCCAGCACCCAGGCCAGCACGAACGGCACGGTCATGATGACCGTCACGAAGACCACCTGGGCCCAGGACCCGCCGGGCTCGGCCTCCCACCGCAGCTGGGACAGGGCCGCCGCGCTCAGACTGCAGATCAGGGCGAGCCGGGAGGCCCAGCGCTCCCCGATCGTGGCCACCGTGTACGTGATCACCAGCATCGCGAAGTTCCCGATGCCCGGCCGGACGTCGAGCACCAGCTGCACGAAGCCCACCAGGATGGCGAGCAGCAGCATCTTCTCGGGGGCCCTGCGGCGCAGCGCCACGACGGTGGAGAACCCCAGCGCGACCGGGACCGCGACGATCTCCTCGCGCCCGGCGTCGTACATGCCCGAGACCAACGACATGCCGGAGAGCCCGAGGAGGAAGACGGCCCAGAAGCCGTCGACGCCCGTCGGGTGTCTGCGGATGAAGTCGTAGAGGCGCTGCACGTTACTAAGCGTAGGGACAGGCGATCGGTGCCCGGGTCAACCGGAGGGCCGATCCGGGTCCTGGGACCGTACTCCCCAAGGTGGAGACTTGCCTACGTGACGGACGAGTGGCGTGGTTGGCGGGAGGCGGCTCAGGCCGCTCTGTACGGAGACGAGGGCTTCTACCGCAGCCCGGTGCGGAGCCCGAAGGGGCCCGCGGGCCACTTCCGTACCTCGGTGCACGCCTCGCCGCTCTTCGCGACGGCGGTGGCCGAGCTGTTGACCGGAATCGCGCGGGAGCTGGACACCGGCACGGTCGCGCTGGTCGACGTGGGGGCGGGGCGCGGTGAGCTGCTGTCCGGAGTGCTGGACGCGCTGGCCGCACGGCCGGAGGGGGTGCACGTGACGCCGTACGCCGTCGAGGTCGCCGCCCGGCCGCCGGGCCTGGATCCCCGGATCGAGTGGTGCGCCGAACCGCCGGCCGGGGTCACCGGGCTGCTGTTCGCCAACGAGTGGCTGGACAACGTCCCGGTGGAGGTGGCGGAGGCGGACGCGGAGGGCGTTCCGCGGTACGTCCGGGTGCGGACCTCGGACGGTGCGGAGCGCCTGGGCGCCGAGGTGACCGGGGCGGACGCCGCGTGGCTGGAGCGCTGGTGGCCGCTGTCCGCGCCGGGCGAGCGGGCGGAGATCGGACGCCCCCGGGACGCCGCCTGGGCCGGGGCGGTGGGCTCCCTGCGCGCCGGACTCGCGGTGGCGGTGGACTACACGCATGTACGGGGCGGCCGCCCGCCCTTCGGAACGCTGACCGGGTTCCGGGACGGGCACGAGGTGCGGCCGGTGCCGGACGGCTCCTGCGATCTGACCGCGCATGTGGCCCTGGACGCCTGCGCGGCGGCCGTCGCGCGGGCGCGGGCGGACGTGAGCTGCGAACTGACCGACCAGCGCACGGCGCTGCACCGCCTCGGCGTCGGCGGCGACCGGCCGCCGCTGAGCCTGGCCGCCACCGACCCGGCGGGCTACGTCCGCGCGCTGGCGGCGGCGGGCGAGGCGGCGGAGCTGACCGCGCGCGGCGGCCTCGGCGACTTCGGCTGGCTGCTGCACCGGGTGGGACCGCCGGAAGGCGGGTGACCGCCCCCGCACAGCGGCCGCAAGGAATACTGTCCCGCATGACGGAGACGACGATCGGCATCGGCGGAGCGGCGGAGAGCACCGACATGGTGCTCAACATCGGTCCCCAGCACCCTTCGACGCACGGGGTCCTCCGGCTGCGGATCGTGCTGGACGGCGAACGCGTCCAGCACGCGGAGCCGGTCATCGGCTATATGCACCGGGGTGCCGAGAAGCTCTTCGAGGCCCGCGACTACCGGCAGATCGTCATGCTGGCCAACCGTCACGACTGGCTGTCCGCGTTCTCGAACGAACTGGGCGTCGTGATGGCCGTCGAGCGGATGCTCGGCATGGAGGTGCCCGAACGCGCCGTGTGGACGCGGACGCTGCTCGCCGAGCTGAACCGGGTCCTCAACCACCTGATGTTCCTCGGCTCCTACCCCCTCGAACTCGGCGGCATCACCCCGGTCTTCCACGCCTTCCGGGAGCGCGAGGAGCTCCAGGCGGTGATGGAGGAGGTCTCCGGCGGGCGGATGCACTACATGTTCAACCGGGTCGGGGGCCTGAAGGAGGACATCCCGGCGGGCTGGACCGGGCGGGTCCGGGACGCCGTCGCCTCCGTCCGTTCCCGCATGGACGTGTACGAGAACCTCGTCCTCGGCAACGAGATCTTCCGGGGCCGTACGCGCGACGTCGGCGTGCTGTCCGCCGGGGCGGTGCACGCCTACGGGGTGTCGGGGCCGATCGCCCGCGCCTCGGGCGTCGACTTCGATCTGCGGCGCGACGAGCCGTATCTCGCGTACGGGGAGCTGCGGGACACCCTGAAGGTGGTCACCCGGACCGAGGGCGACTGCCTGGCCCGCTTCGAGTGCCTGCTGGAGCAGACCCTCAACTCGCTGGACCTGGCGGACGCCTGCCTGGACCGGATGGCCCACCTGGATCCCGGGCCGATCAACCAGCGGCTGCCCAAGGTGCTCAAGGCCCCCGAGGGCCACACCTACGCCTGGACGGAGAACCCGCTCGGCGTCAACGGCTACTACCTGGTGTCCAAGGGCGAGAAGACGCCCTATCGGCTGAAGCTGCGTTCCGCCTCCTTCAACAACATCCAGGCGCTCACCGAACTGCTGCCGGGCACGCTGGTCGCCGACATGGTCGCGATCCTGGGCTCGCTGTTCTTCGTCGTCGGCGACATCGACAAGTAGCGGGCGGGGCCGGGCGGGTCCGCGTCAGGAGACCGCGCCGCGCAGTCGGGCCACGTCCATCTGCTCGGTCTCGTCGTGCGCGGTGAGATCGATGACCTTGCCGACGGCCCGGTTGTCCACGGTCCCGGTGCGGTGGGCGGCGAGCGCCTCCTCACCGACGACGTCGGCGAGGTCCTCGTTCTGCACGGACTCGATCGCGGCGTTCGTCTTCGGGGCGTTCTGGGCGCCGAAGAAGTCGAAGTTGCCCTGGGGGACCGGCTGGCGGCGGGCGGCGTACGGGACGACGGCCGAGGCGGCCGCTATCGCGCGCGGCGCCGGCGCGGTGGAGGCCGGGGCGGTGTTCCGCGCGGAGTCCTGGACGTCCGGTGCGGGGTCCTGGGTGTTAGGCGCGGTGTTCGGCGCGGGGTCCTGGGTGTTCCGGGCTGTGTCCCGGGTGTCCGGCGTGGTCGTGGCCGGGGCGGGCGGGGTGGTCGAAGGGCGGCCGTCCTGGTGGTTCCGGTGCTCGCCCGCCCCGGTGGCCGCCGCGTTCTTCCCCTCCGGGCTCTCCGCCTCCGCATCCCGGTGCCGGTCGGCGACGGCGAGCTGACGCTGCCGGACCGCCTCCACCGTGCGGCGGGTCTCCTGGAGCGCCGCGTTCCGCGTGAGGTTCCTCAGGGCCTCGTCCGCGCGCCGGTACGACTCGGGGGTCGGCGTGGACCGGCCGGGCAGCAGCTCCTTGGGGGCCGCGGCCTCGATGGCGAGCTGCCTGCGGCCCTCCAGCGCACTGGCCCGCTCGGTCTCGGCGTTGGCGTAGCGGCGGAGCAGTCCGGCGTGCTCCCCGCGCAGCCCCGCGAGCTCCACCCGCTTGCGCCGGAGCTTGGTCTCCAGACGGGTGCGCAGCTCGCGCGACTCCTCCAGATCCTGCTCCAGCTCGGCTATCCGCTCCTCGGCCCGCCATTCGTCGCTGGCGCGGGCCCGGGTCAGCTCGGCGACCCGCAGCCCTGCGGCCCGGTCCCAGCTGCGCATCAGATACGCGCCGGTGACGGCGGCGGCCGCCACGGCCGCCACCAGGCCGCGCAGGGCCAGGGGTTCGGCCAGCAGCCAGGCGCCGGCGGCGCCGGCGACCGACACGCCCGCCACCACGGAGGGAGGCAGGATTCTGTGGAGAGGCGGCGAATGGCGGTGGCGTCCACGTGGCATGGCCTGAAATTTACCGTGTGTGCGGGCCGCTTGGGGAGCCGCCCGGGAATCTGTTCCCCGCCGGTTACCTCACGGTCCCCCAAGGCCCCGCGCCCGGACCCCTTTTCCCGAAGTCTCCACGTTCTCCGGGCTCTCCGGGCTCTCCGGGCTCTCCGGAAGATCCGAAAGCTCCCGGATCACCGCGATCACCGGGAGCTCCCGGATCACCGGAAGCTCCCGGGTCCACGGAATCGGGTGCTACTTCCCGATCAGGTCCTTCGACTCGAGATACTCCTTGGCCACATCGGCGGGCTTGGCACGCTCGGCATCGACCTTGCGGTTCAGCTCGGCGAGGTCTTCCGTGGTGAGCGCGGCGGTGAGCTTGCCGAGGGCGTCGGCGATCTCCGGGGAACCCGCGTCCTCGGTATTCAGGACGGGCAGGACGTTGTCCGCGTTCTGGAGCTTCTTGTCGTCCTCCAGGAACACCAGCCCGTCCAGCACCGCGTCCGTGGTGGTCGTCAGGACCAGCTGGACCTTGCCGTCCCGGACGGCCTGCTTGGACACCGGGGTACCGACGCCCTTGGGGTCGATCCCGGTGACGTCAATGCCGTACGTGTCCTTCAGACCGGGTGCGCAGAACGGCCGCACCTCGCACTCGTCGCCCGCCGCGATCTTCACCTTCAGCTTCGACTTCCCGAGATCGGAAAGCGTCTTGAGGCTGTTCTTCTCGGCGAATTCCTCCGACACCGCGAAGGCGTTCTGGTCCACGGCCTTTCCGGCCGGGAGGACCGTGAGGCCCAGCGGCTCCGCGAGCTGCTTCAGGGCCGATACGGTGGCTTCGACGTCCCCCGAGGCCACCGGCTCGGCCTGGGCCTCGTCGGCCCCGTTGACCTTGGCGTTGAGGAACTCGGCGAGCGTGGCGGCGTACTCCGGTACGACGTCGATCTCGCCCTTCTCCAGCGAGGGCTCGTACAGCTCACGGTTCTTCACCGTGGTGATCGAGGTGCTGTATCCGGCGTCGCCGAGGATCTGTGCGTACAGCTCGGCGAGCACCTTGGACTCCGTGAAGGAGGCCGATCCGACGACCAGGCTCCCCTTCTTGCCGTCGCCGCCGGCCGAGGAGCCGGAGCCGCTCTTCTCCTGCTCCAGGCTGTCGCCGCCGCAGGCCGCGAGCGACCCGGCCAGCGCCACCATGCCGATGACCGCTCCGGCTATCCGCGAGGTCCTGCTCATGTGTTGTTCTCCGTCCGAACAGAAGAAAGGTGATCAGAAACGAGGTGCCGTGCGCTCACGCGGGCCTGCGGCGGCGCAACGGGGACAGCAGCCGGTCCAGGCCCACCAGCACGCCCTCCACCACCAGGGCGAGCCCGGCGACCAGAACCGCGCCCGCGAAGACCTGGGCGGTGTCGTAGGTGTTGAACCCGGCGGTGATGATCCGGCCGAGGCCGCCGAGACCCACCATCGCGGCGATCGACGCGGTGGCCACGACCTGGACGGCGGCGGACCGCAGCCCGGTCATGATCATCGGGTAGGCCAGGGGCAGCTCGACCCGGACGAAGAGCTGCCCGCCCGACATCCCCATGCCGCGCGCGGCCTCCACCACGGCCCGGTCCACCTCCCGCATACCGACATAGGCGTTGGTCAGCAGCGGCGGCACCGCGAACAGGACCAGCGCGATGATCGTGGGCCAGTACCCCGCGTTGCGCAGGGACGTGACCATGAACAGGGCCAGCACCGCGAAGACCGGGACGGCCCGCCCCACGTTGGAGAGGTTCACCGCGAGCGTGCCGCCCTTGCCGATGTGCCCCAGATACAGGGCGACCGGCAGGGCGATCGCGCAGGCGATCGCGAGGGCGGCCCCGCTCACGTACAGATGCTCGCCGAGCCGGTGCGCGGCCCCGCCGTCGCCCGACCAGTTGGACCCGGTGGTGAGCCAGGTCCAGGCGTCGCCGATGACTCCCACGGGTCAGCCCGCCTTCACGGTCGCCGGGGCGGGCGGTCCCGCGTCCGTCTTCGCCGGGGCGGCCTCGGCCGCCCCGGACAGCCGGGTCCAGGGCGTCAGCAGCCGCTGGAGGCCGAGCAGCAGCAGGTCCGCCACCACCGCGAGCAGCACGCACAGCACCGAGGCGGCCAGCACCTGGGCCTTGAAGAAGCTGGGCAGCGCGTCCTCGATCAGATTGCCGAGACCCCCCTTGCCGACGAGCGAGCCGACCGTGGTCAGCGCGACCGTCGACACGGTGGCTATCCGCAGCCCCGCCATCACCGCGGGCAGCGCCAGCGGGAGCTCCACCTCCCACAGCAGCCGGCCCGGCCCGTACCCCATGCCGCGGGCGGCGTCCTTGGCCTCCTGCGGCACCGCCGCCAGCCCGGCCAGGATGTTGCGCACGAGGATGGTCAGGGAATAGAGCACGAGCCCCGTCACGACGAGCGCCGCCGACAGCCCGAACAGGGGCAGCAGCAGCGAGAACATCGCCAGCGAGGGCACGGTGTAGAGCACGGTCGTCAGCCCGAGCACCGGTGTGGCGAAGCGCGGACCCCGGCGGGCGAGCAGCGCCAGCGGAAAGGCGACCGCGAGCCCGATGAGCACCGAGACCACCGTGATGCCGATGTGCTGCACGGTCGCGTCGGCCAGCTCCTGGCCGCGGGAGCGCAGATACTCACCGCAGATCCAGTCGTTCGTCACCAGGCAGCTCTGTTCGGCCATCCGCCCCCACCTCCTGCTTTCCCTCGTCTGCCCGGATCGCCCGGGATCGAACTGATGACTGGCGAGCCTATCCTCGACCACTGACAATCGCGGAGGGCTGTCGCATTCCGGCACCATGGCCTTCACGAATCGCCCTCCACAATGGGGAACCATGATCCGTTTCGAGCACGTCACCAAGCGGTACGCCGATGGCACCACCGCCGTCGACGACCTTTCCTTCGAGGTCGCCGAGGGGGAACTGGTCACGCTCGTCGGACCTTCCGGATGCGGCAAGACGACCACCATGAAGATGGTGAACCGGCTGATCGAACCGACCGAGGGCGTGATATTCCTCGACGGGGACGACATATCCACCATCGACCCCGTCGAACTGCGCCGCCGCATCGGCTATGTGATCCAGCAGGTCGGCCTCTTCCCGCACCGGACGGTGCTGGAGAACACCGCGACCGTTCCCCATCTGCTGGGCTGGAAGCGCGGAAAGGGACGCGAACGCGCCGCCGAACTGCTCGACCTCGTCGGACTCGACCCTTCCGTTTATGGTGACCGCTATCCGGAACAGCTTTCCGGCGGTCAGCGCCAACGCGTCGGCGTGGCCCGCGCATTGGCCGCCGATCCCCCCGTCCTCCTGATGGACGAGCCTTTCGGGGCGGTCGACCCGGTCGTCCGCGAACGCCTCCAGAACGAATTCCTGAAACTCCAGGCACAGGTCCGCAAGACCGTGTTGTTCGTCACGCACGACATCGAGGAGGCCGTCCGCCTCGGCGACCGCATCGCCGTATACGGGCAGGGCCGCATCGAGCAGTTCGACTCCCCGGCCACCGTGCTCGGCGCCCCCGCGACCCCGTACGTGGCCGACTTCGTCGGCGCGGACCGCGGGCTGAAGCGGCTCTCGGTCACCCCCATCGAGGAGGGCGACCTCGACCAGCCGCCGGTCGTCCACCTCGACGACCCGCTGGCCACGGCCACCGAGCGGCTCAGGGCCGAGGGCGCGCGCTGGGCGGTCGTCCTGGACGGCCGGGACAACCTCCACGGCTGGATCCCCGCCGACGCGGCCGCCGCCGCGCAGGGCACCGTCCGCGAGCACGCCCGCCGGATGGAGGCCTGGCTGCCGCTCGGCGCGCCCCTCAAGCAGGCGTTCGCGACCATGCTCCAGCACGACGCGGGCTGGATCGCGGTCATCGACAAGGAGAGCGAGGGCCGCTTCCTCGGCGTGCTGACCCCCGCCCGGCTGCACGAGGCCCTGCGCCGCTCGATCGACGCCGACGCCCAGGACGTACCGCGCGCGGAGGTCGCGGTGGAGACGGTGGCGACCGCGTAGGACCGCCAGGACCGGCCGGCCTCCCGGGCCGGACCGCCTCGCGGACCCCCGGACCGGCTCGCGGACTCCCGGGCCGGACCGGCTCGCGGACTCCCGGGCCGGGCCGGCTCGCGGACTCCCGGGCCGGGCCGGGCTTCCGAAGGACGCCCGGCCCGGCTTCCGGAGTCCGCCCGGCCGGTCTCCGCGCCCGGTCCCGGGTCAGGCCCCGTTCAGCGCTCGCCGAGGCGGGCGCTCAGCCACTGGAGGGCCGGCGGGATCTCCCGCCGCCACGTCGTGAAGTTGTGCCCGCCGCTGTCGAGGACGATGGAGGACACCCGCGCGGGCGCCTTCACCTTCCCGATGAACTCCATCGTGCTCCCGAGGTTGCCCTCGCCCCGCCGGGACGTCGTCACCAGGAACGACCCGCCGGACGGCGGCCGGTTCTCCAGGGTCCACAGCAGATCGGCCCGCTGCCGCAGCTCCTGCTTCCCGTGGAAGAGGTCGCCCGTCGTCGGGTCCTCGGCGGCCCGGTAGTACGCGGAGAGCCCCGCGCTCGCCGCGTACCGGTCCGGATGGTGCAACCCGATCTTCAACGCGCAGTAGCCACCGGTGGAGTTGCCGATGATGCCCCAGTCGCGGGCCTCCTTCCCGACCCGGTAGGCCCCCGTGACCGCATCCGGGAGGTCCTCGGCGAAGAACGTCTCGGTCTGCGGGCCGCCGGGGACGTCCACGCACTCGGTGTCCCGGGGCGGCGCGACCGTCGGCCGCAGCATCACCAGGACCATCGGCCGGGCCTTCCCCGCCTTCACCAGGTCGTGCGCGGTCCGCGGGTAGCGCAGCCCCTTCAGCAGGTTCTCCGCCGTGCCCGGGTAGCCGGTGAGGACCACGGCCGCCGGGAACGTCCGCCCGGCGTACGCCGCCTGGAAGTACTCCGGCGGCAGATAGACGTACGCCGGTGACGCGATGCCCGACCTGCGCCCCGAGACGACCACCTGGTCGATCCGCCCGCCGACGGAGGGCACCCGCCCGCCCGGCACGTCCGGGTGCCGGGTTCCCACGCGCGTCATGAGCCGGGAGCCGGCCGCGCCCGCCTCCCCGTCCGCGTGTTCGGTGACGACGCCCAGCTCCTGCTTCCGTCCGAAGAGGTCGGCCCAGGAGCCGTAGAAGAGGAAGGCGTTGTTGGCCGCCAGACCCACCGCCGCGAACAGCGTCAGCTGGGTGGCCAGCAGCAGCCCGATCCGGCCGGACACCGCGGCGGCTCCCGGCCGGGCCAGCCGCGGCCAGTACCCGACCGTGGCGGCGAACAGCGCGACGGCCAGCGCGGCCACCACCGCCAGAACCGGGGTGCTGGTGAGACCCATGAGCGTGCTTTCTCCGTGCTTCCTCGGCAGGGGGCGGACGAACGGATGCGGGAAATTTCCGGAATGCGGGTGAACCCGCGCGTACCGGCCCACGTCCTAGAGGGCGCACATCGTCCGCAGGGCCCGGCCCGCGGACGGAACCAGGAGAATCTCTCGCGAAGCCACGGGAAACGATGTCTGTCACGCTAGATGGGGACAAGTCACCATTGGTTCCACGCCGGACGCGGGCGGCGCGCGGTGCACGCCGGCTGCTGCGCGGGCCGCGCCCCGAGTCCGTACCGGCCCTCGTCGGGACCGCCTGCACCGTCGTCGGGCTGATCGACGTCGCCGCCGGCGTCTTCCCCCGTTTCCGGCACAGCCGGATGCACACCCTCGCCGAGGTGCTCCCCGGGGCGCTCGGCCCGTTCGCCGCCGCGCTCTCGCTCAGCGCGGGCGTGCTGCTCCTGCTGCTCGCCCACGGGCTGAAGCGGCACAAGCGGCGGGCCTGGCGGGCGGCGGTGGTCCTGCTCCCCGTGGGGGCCGCGGCCCAGTTCGCGTACCGCCACTCGGTCATCGGGGTGCTCGTCCCGCTGACGCTCTGCTGGCTGCTGGTCCGTCACCGCGAGCAGTTCCGGGCACTGCCCGACCCGCGCAGCCGCTGGCGGGCGCTCGCCAACTTCGTTCTGCTCGGGGCCGGTTCGCTGGGCCTCGGGCTGATCATCGTGAGCGTCCACCCCGGGCGGGTCGTCGGCGACCCGTCCATCGCCGACCGCCTCCAGCACGTGCTGTACGGCCTCTTCGGCGTCGAGGGCCCCGTCGACTACGCGGGCAGGACCGACTGGACCGTGGCCTACTCGCTGGGCGCGCTCGGTCTGCTGACCGCCGTCACCACCATCTACCTCGCCTTCCGCCCCGAACACCCGGCCGCCCGCCTCACCGAGGACGACGAGAGCCGGCTGCGGGAGCTGCTGGAGCGGCACGGCGGCCGGGACTCGCTCGGCCACTTCGCGCTCCGCCGCGACAAGGGCGTCGTCTTCTCCCCCAGCGGCAAGGCAGCCGTCTGCTACCGGGTCGTCTCCGGGGTGATGCTGGCCGGCGGCGACCCCATCGGCGACGTGGAGGCCTGGCCGGGCGCGATCGAACGCTTCATGGACGAGGCGCGGGCGCACTCCTGGACCCCCGCGGTGATGGGCTGCAGCGAGACCGGCGGCCAGGTCTGGACCCGCGAGACCGGGCTCACCGCCCTGGAACTGGGCGACGAGGCGGTGGTGGACGTGGCGGATTTCTCCCTCGCCGGACGGGCCATGCGAAACGTGCGGCAGATGGTCAAGCGCATCGAACGCGGCGGCTACGAGACCCGGGTCCGGCGGGCGCGTGACATCGGCGAGGCCGAGCTGGACCGGATCCGCCGCGCCGCCGCCGACTGGCGCGGCACCGACACCGAGCGCGGCTTCTCCATGGCACTGGGCCGGATCGGCGACCCCGCCGACGGCGACTGCGTGATCGCCACCGCCCACCTGCCGGGCTCCGGTACGGAGGACTCCCCGCACGGCGACCTGAAGGCCGTCCTCCACTTCGTACCGTGGGGTCGCGACGGGATGTCCCTGGAGCTGATGCGGCGCGACCGCTCGGCCGACCCCGGCATGAACGAGCTCCTGATCGTCGCCTCCCTCCAGGCCGCCGGGAAGCTCGGCGTCGAGCGGGTGTCGCTCAACTTCGCGATGTTCCGCTCGGCGCTGGCCCGCGGCGAGCGGCTCGGCGCGGGACCGGTGCTGCGCTGCTGGCGCGGGCTGCTGATCTTCCTCTCGCGCTGGTTCCAGATCGAGTCGCTGTACAAGTTCAACGCCAAGTTCAAGCCCCGCTGGGAGCCGCGCTTCGTGGTCTTCCGCACCAGCCGGGACCTGCCCCGTATCGGAATCGCGGCGATGCGGGCGGAGGGCTTCGTGAACCTCTCGCCGCCCCGCCCGTTCCGGGCCCGCACCCCCCGCCCGTGCGGTCACACCGCGCGGACGCGCCCCGAGCACGAGGTGAGCGCGGCGTGAGGCGTCGTACGGCGGACGCGGCAGGTCCTAGTCTGGTCGTATGAGTACGTCACGCACGCGGGGCACGGTCCGAGGACTGCCGGAGTGGGACCGCTGCGCGGTCATGGGGGTCGTCAACGTGACGCCCGACTCGTTCTCCGACGGCGGCCGCTGGTTCGACACCACGGCCGCGGTCAAGCACGGCCTGAACCTCGTGTCCCAGGGCGCGGACCTGGTCGACGTGGGCGGCGAGTCGACCCGCCCCGGCGCCAGCCGGGTGGACGAGGCCGAGGAGCTGCGCCGGGTGATCCCGGTCGTGCGGGGCCTGGCCTCCGAGGGCGTCACCGTCTCCGTGGACACCATGCGCGCCCGCGTCGCCGAGCAGGCCGTCGCCGCCGGGGCCGCCCTGGTCAACGACGTCAGCGGCGGCCTCGCCGATCCGGGCATGATCCCGGCCGTCGCCGCCGCCGGGGTGCCGTTCGTCGTGATGCACTGGCGCGGCTTCAGCGAGTCCATGAACAGCCGCGCGGTGTACGAGGACGTCGTCGCCGAGGTCCTCGACGAGCTGCGGCAGCGGATGGACGCCGTGATCGCGGGCGGGGTCGCCCCCGAGCGCGTCGTGATCGACCCCGGGCTCGGCTTCGCGAAGGACGCCGACCACGACCTGCGGCTCGTCGCGCACCTGGCCGAGCTGCACACCCTGGGCCGGCCGCTGCTGGTGGCCGCCTCCCGCAAGCGTTTCCTCGGCCGCGTCCTGGCCGGCGAGGGCAGCTCCCCGCCGCCCGCCCGGGAACGCGACGCGGCCACCGCCGCCGTCTCCGCGCTGTCCGCACAGGCCGGCGCCTGGGCGGTCCGGGTCCACGAGGTGCGGGCCACCGCCGACGCGGTCCGTGTCGCCCGCGCGGTCGAGGGAGCCGCGTGAACGAGGAACACGCACAGGCGGCAGCCGACATCGCGGAGGTCGAGGCGGCCAACACCGCCTTCTACGAGGCGATGGAACGCGGCGACCACGAGGAGCTCTCCCGCAGCTGGCTGCCCGGCGAGGACCTCACCGTCTCCTGCGTCCACCCCGGCTGGCCGGTGCTCACCGGGCGGGGCGAGGTGCTGCGCAGCTACGCCCTGATCATGGCGAACACCGAGTACATCCAGTTCTTCCTGACCGACGTCAACATCGCGATGACCGGCGACACGGCGCTGGTCACCTGCACGGAGAACATCCTCAGCGGCGGCCCGGCCGAGGAGGGCGACGCGCTCGGCCCCCTGGTGGGCCAGCTGGTCGTCGCGACGAACGTGTTCCGGCGCACCGCCGACGGCTGGAAGCTCTGGTCCCACCACGGGTCGCCCGTCCTGGCCGAGTCCGACGAGGACGACGAGGAGGAAACCCCCTCCTGAGGGGAAAACACTCTCCCGAGTGGGTACGGGACCGATAGGGATTCGAACCGATCACCAAGGGGTAGGGGCGGCTACCAGCCCGGTGAGGCGCAGTCCATGGCACCCACGGGCGAGCACTGTCGGTGCTCGCAGGTAGATTCGAAAGAAGGCACCCCGCCGCCCGCACGCGGCCCGGTGTCTCTCGACCAACGACAGCAGGAGTGATTCGCGTGGATCGTGTCGCGCTGCGCGGCCTCAAGGCCCGCGGGCACCACGGCGTCTTCCCCAGGGAGCGGGAAGAGGGCCAGATCTTCATCGTCGACCTGGTGCTCGGCCTCGACACCCGCCCCGCGGCAGCCACCGACGACCTGGCCCGCACCGTGCACTACGGCGTGGTGGCCGAGGAGGTCGTCGACGTGGTGACGGGCGAGCCGGTCGATCTGATCGAGACGCTCGCCGAGCGCATCGCCCAGCAGTGCCTGAAGCACGAAGGCGTCCAGGAGGTCGAGGTCGTGGTGCACAAGCCGGACGCGCCGATCACCGTCCCCTTCGACGACGTGACCATCACCATCACCCGGAGCCGAGCATGACCGCATTTTCCACCGAAGGGCAGAGCGACCCGACCGTACAGCCGGTTCCGACCGCCGTCGTCCGGCAGGTGGACGCCGCCGACGTCACGCTCTCCAACCCCAAGATGGCCGTGATCTCCCTCGGCTCCAACCTGGGCAACCGCCTGGAGACCCTCCAGGGGGCCGTCGACGCCCTGGAGGACACCCCTGGCCTGCGGGTCAAGGCCGTCTCCCCGGTGTACGAGACGGAGCCCTGGGGCGTCGAGACGGCCTCCCAGCCGTCGTACTTCAACGCGGTCATCCTCGTGAAGACGACGCTGCCCCCCGCCTCCCTGCTGGAGCGCGGCCAGGCCGTCGAGGAGGCCTTCGACCGGGTCCGCGAGGAGCGCTGGGGCCCGCGCACCATCGACGTCGACATCGTGTCGTACGCCGACGTCCTCTCCGACGACCCGGTGCTCACGCTCCCCCACCCGCGCGCCCACGAGCGGGCCTTCGTCCTCGCCCCTTGGCACGACGTGGACCCCGAGGCCCAGCTGCCCGGCGCCGGACCGGTGGCCCAGCTCCTCGCACAGGTCGGCCGCGACGGCGTGCTGCCCCGCGCCGACCTGGAACTGCGCCTGCCGGAGTAATCGTTAGGCTCGACGGACGGTGGTCCGGCGCACGGCCGGACCGGGTACAGGCGGCGCGAAGGGCGGCTCACGCGGTGAAGCAACTACGGCTCGGGGTACTGGCGGGCCTCTTCGCCGCCGCCGGTGTCCTCTCCTGGGGCGGGGCCCGCCTCTGGGACTCCCTCGGCACCCTGCCGAGCGTCCCGCTGGCCGCGTCGATCGTGCTCGCCGTGATCGCGGTGATCCTCCTCGCGACCGCCCTCTCCGTCCGCGCCCGCCTCCGTGCCCAGCGCGAACGCCGCCCCGGCGCCAAGGGCGTCGAGCCCCTGTTCGCGGCCCGCGCGGTCGTCTTCGGCCAGGCGAGCGCCCTGGTCGCGGCCCTGGTCTCCGGGATGTACGGCGGCACCGGGGTCTTCCTCCTGAGCTACCTCGACGTCCCGCCCCGCCGCGACCAGGCCATCTACGCGGGCGCGGCGGTGATCGCCGGCATCGGTGTCATCGCGGCGGCCTTCTTCCTGGAACGCGTCTGCCGCCTCCCGGAGGACGGCAACGACCACGACGGCACGGGCGCGGCGGCGGCGTAACGCCGACGAGGGCCCGGCAGGCGCGCTTGCGCGGCCTGCCGGGCCCTCGTGCGTCCCTCGGAGCGTCAGCTCGCCATGATGAGGCTCATCGCCTCGGCGCGGGTCGCCGGGTCGCGGAGCTGGCCGCGCACCGCGGACGTCAGGGTCTTCGCCCCCGGCTTGCGGATCCCGCGCATCGACATGCACATGTGCTCGCACTCGACGACGACGATGACTCCCCGCGGCTCCAGGATCGACATCAGGGACTCGGCGATCTGGGTGGTCATCCGCTCCTGGACCTGCGGGCGGCGGGCGTAGACGTCGACCAGCCGGGCCAGCTTGGACAGGCCGGTGATCTTGCCGGTAGAGGCGGGGATGTAGCCGACGTGGGCGACGCCCCTGAACGGCACCAGATGATGTTCACATGTCGAGAACACCTCAATGTCCTTGACCAGCACCATCTCGTCGTGACCCAGGTCGAACGTGGTCGTCAGGACATCCTCGGGCTGCTGGTACAGACCCGCGAATATCTCCTTGTACGCCCGCGCCACCCGCCCCGGCGTCTCCCGCAGACCCTCGCGGTCCGGGTCCTCCCCGACGGCGAGCAGCAGTTCGCGGACGGCCGCCTCGGCCCGCTTCTCGTCGAATACGCCGATCGAACCCTGGCCGTCCAGCGTCACCGGGTCGGTCATCTGTGCCTCGTTCCTCTGTGCTGTTCCGTGCGCGGGTTCGCGATCGGACATCGCGGGCATACGGAAAAGCCGCGCCCCCACAGGCTAAAACCTGGGGGGCGCGGCATCCATTCCGGGACCGGGTCGGCCCCCGTGACGGGGGTCTCACCGGAGCGGGCCGGGGCTAGCTCTCGGGACGGTCCTCGGGGATCGTCTCGGTGGACGGGGTGATGTCCTTCGTCAGGTCCGTCGGGGCGATCTCCGGCGTGCCCGACCCGTTGGCGCTGCCGTTGGTGAGGGCGAGCTCCTTGGGCGAGAGGACCGGGGGCCGCGTCGACGGGGTGCGCCGGGCGGATCCGGTCCAGGCCGGCCGGGCGGGGCGCTTGACGATGGGGGCGAAGATCTCGGCGATCTCGTCCTTGCCGAGCGTCTCCTTCTCCAGCAGTTCGAGCACCAGGGCGTCGAGGATGTCGCGGTTCTCGACGAGGATCTCCCACGCGTCGTTGTGGGCGGTCTCGATGAGCTTCTTGACCTCCTCGTCGACCAGGGCCGCGACCTCTTCCGAGTAGTCGCGCTGGTGGCCCATCTCGCGGCCCAGGAAGGGCTCCGAGTTGTCGCCGCCGAACTTGATCGCGCCGAGACGCTCCGTCATGCCGTACTGCGTGACCATCGCGCGGGCCGTCGCCGTGGCCTTCTCGATGTCGTTCGCCGCACCGGTGGTCGGGTCGTGGAAGACCAGCTCCTCGGCCGCGCGCCCGCCCAGCATGTACGCCAGCTGGTCGAGCATCTCGTTGCGGGTCGTGGAGTACTTGTCCTCCTCCGGGAGCACCATCGTGTAACCGAGGGCGCGGCCGCGCGAGAGGATCGTGATCTTGTGGACCGGGTCCGACTGGGGTGAGGCCGCCGCGACCAGGGCGTGTCCGCCCTCGTGATACGCGGTGATCTTCTTCTCCTTCTCGGACATGATCCGGGTCCGCTTCTGCGGGCCCGCCACGACACGGTCGATCGCCTCGTCGAGGCTCTCGTTGTCGATGAGCTTCTTGTCGCTGCGCGCCGTCAGGAGCGCCGCTTCGTTGAGCACGTTCGACAGGTCGGCACCGGTGAAGCCGGGCGTGCGCCGGGCGACGGCGCCGAGGTCGACGCCCTCCGCGACGGGCTTGCCCTTCTGATGCACCTTGAGGATCTCCAGGCGGCCCTGCATGTCGGGGCGGTCGACCGCGATCTGCCGGTCGAAGCGGCCCGGACGCAGGAGCGCAGGGTCGAGGATGTCGGGGCGGTTGGTGGCGGCGATCAGGATGACGCCGCCCTTCACGTCGAACCCGTCCATCTCGACGAGCAGCTGGTTGAGCGTCTGCTCGCGCTCGTCGTGACCGCCGCCCATGCCGGCGCCGCGGTGGCGGCCGACGGCGTCGATCTCGTCGACGAAGACGATCGCCGGGGCGTTCGCCTTGGCCTGCTCGAAGAGGTCGCGCACCCGGGAGGCGCCGACACCGACGAACATCTCGACGAAGTCGGAACCGGAGATCGAGTAGAACGGGACGCCCGCCTCGCCGGCGACGGCGCGGGCGAGCAGCGTCTTGCCCGTACCGGGCGGACCGTAGAGCAGGACGCCCTTGGGGATCTTGGCGCCGACGGCCTGGAACTTCGCCGGCTCCTGGAGGAACTCCTTGATCTCGTGGAGCTCCTCGACGGCCTCGTCGGACCCCGCCACGTCGGCGAAGGTCGTCTTGGGCGTGTCCTTGGTGATCAGCTTGGCCTTGGACTTGCCGAACTGCATGACCTTGGAACCGCCGCCCTGCATCTGGTTCATCAGAAACAGGAAGACGACGACGATGAGGACGAAGGGCAGCAGCGAGAGGAGGATCGAGACGAACGGGGACTGCTTCGACGGCGAGATGGTGTAACCCTTCTCGACCTCACCCGCCTCGAACTTCTGCTGGAGCGTGTCGGCGAGCTCGACGCCCTGGTTGCCGATGTAGCTCGCCTGGAACTTGCTGCCGGACTCGCCCGGCAGCTTCTGGCCGTCCTTCAGCTCGACCTTGAGGATTTGTTCGTCACCGGTGGTCAGCTTGGCCTGCTCCACCTGGTTCTTACTGATCGCCTGGACCACCTTGGCGGTGTCCACCGTCTTGTAGCCGCCCGACGAGCCGACGACCTGCATCAACACGACCACGGCGAGGACGGCCAGCACGATCCACATGACCGGCCCACGGAAGTATCGCTTCACGTCCATCCACACGGAGCGAAGACGCCCCGTCCCTCCTGCCCGTAGGTAAATGCTGCTGTTTGAAAAGAGTGTTCTTCGGACGGTACCTCAGCATGGGCACCCGCGACCGCTGGGTGCAGCGGAGAAACCTGCTTTCGAAGCTCCAACGGCCCGGAGGCGGTGAGGGTTCCCCGGGGGTCAGCCGCCGTAGACGTGCGGGGCCAGCGTGCCGACGAAGGGGAGGTTGCGGTACTTCTCCGCGTAGTCCAGCCCGTAGCCGACGACGAACTCGTTGGGGATGTCGAACCCGATCCACTTCACGTCGATCGCGACCTTCGCCGCGTCCGGCTTGCGGAGCAGGGTGCAGACCTCCAGCGAGGCCGGCTCCCGGGAGCCCAGGTTGGACAGCAGCCAGGACAGCGTCAGCCCGGAGTCGATGATGTCCTCGACGATCAGGACGTGCTTGCCCTTGATGTCGGTGTCGAGGTCCTTGAGGATCCGCACGACGCCGGAGGACTGGGTGCCCGCCCCGTACGAGGAGACGGCCATCCAGTCCATCGTGACGGGGGTGGACAGCGCGCGCGCCAGGTCCGCCATGACCATCACCGCGCCCTTGAGGACGCCGACGATCAGCAGGTCCTTGCCCGCGTACTCCGCGTCGATCTTCGCGGCCAGCTCGACGAGCTTCGCGTCGATCTCTTCCTTGGTGAGGAGCACCGACTGAAGGTCGGTACCCATGTCCTTCTCGTTCACCCACGTCTCTTTCTGTGCTGCCGACGGCCCGGCCCGCCGGTCCGGGGTGCCCGGGCCGGCGGCGGTTCGTCTGCACTTCAGCCGCTCGCGCGTCAGCTCTGCCGAATGACCAGTCTGCCACCCTGCCGCAGCGCCTCGACGCGGCCGGGCAGGTTGATGGCCCGCTGGCCGCGCCAGCCGGTGATCAGCCGGTCGACTTCTTCGAGGTGCCGGGCGAAGAGGGAGCCGGCGGGCGCGCCGGCCTCGATCAGGGCGCGGCGCAGCACCCGGCGGCGTACCGCGGGGGGCAGGGCGTACAGCGCGGCGCACTCCAGACGGCCGGCCTCGTCGCGTACGGACAGCTCGGCCTCGGCGGCCCAGGTGTCCAGCGCGTCGGCGTCGTCGCGGGAGAGCTGGGCGGTGCGGGCGAGAGCTTCGACGACGCCTTTGCCGAGCGCCTTCTCCAGGGCGGGCAGCCCTTCGTGGCGGAGCCGGGAGCGGGTGTAGGCGGGGTCGATGTTGTGCGGGTCGTCCCAGACGGGGATCGACTGGACCAGGCAGGCCTTGCGGACGGTCTGCCGGTCGAGCTGGAGGAAGGGGCGGCGGTAGCGGCCGGCCGGCCCGGAGGCGGCTGCCATGCCGGAGAGCGAGCGGATGCCGGAGCCGCGGGCGAGGCCGAGGAGGACCGTCTCGGCCTGGTCGTCGCGGGTGTGGCCGAGCAGGACGGCGGCGGCGCCGTGGCGTTCGGCGGCGGCGTCCAGCGCGGCGTAGCGGGCGTCGCGGGCGGCGGCCTCGGGGCCGCCCTCGCGTCCGACGTGCACGGCGACGGCCTCGACGGGGTCGAGGTCCATGGCGGCGAGCCGGGTGACGACCTCGGCGGCGCGGAGCCCGGAGCCCGGCTGGAGGTTGTGGTCGACGGTGACGCCCCCGGCCCGGACGTCGAGTTTGCGGGCTTCGAAGGCGAGCGCGGAGGCGAGCGCCATGGAGTCGGCGCCGCCGGAGCAGGCGACCAGGACGAGCGGGGTGCGGGGCCGTTCGGGGAGGGCGGTGCGGGAGCCGCCCGCGGCGCCGGCCTCGGCACAGGGGGAGCCGGCGGCGTGCGCGGGGCGCCTGGCCGCTTCGGCGGGCCGGTCGGGGCCGGCGTTCCGCCGGCAGTCGGTGATGACGTCGTGGAGTACGCGGCGGACCGCCAGGCGTATCGCCGCGACCGCAGGATGGGGACCCATGTCCGGTGCCCTTCGTGGAGTTCGGGAGGAGCGTCGAGCGCCGGAACGCGTGAGTCCCGTCACTCAGAGTGCGTCGATGGTGACAGAGTCAGGCTGTTCATCGAGCATTGCACGCCTTCCCGGGCCTCCATGGTCCCTCGGATGGGTGATTGGGGGGCGAATATCGGTCCGGCGGGGCGGTCCGTGGGCCAGGAGGGTCAGGATTCGGCCTTGCGGTGCACGCGGGCGACCCAGTCGGCGGGCCGGGCGATCTCGGCCTTGGTGGGGAGGGTGTTGGGCGAGGTCCACACGCGGTTGAAGCCGTCCATGCCGACCTCGTCGACGACCGACGTCACGAACTTCTCGCCGTCCTTGTACTGGCGGAGCTTGGCGTCGAGGCCGAGGAGCTTGCGCAGGGCCTGGTCGAGGCGGCCGGCGCCCTGGGCGCGGCGGCGCTGGAACTTCTCGCGGATCTCGGAGACGGAGCCCACGACGTCGGGGCCGACGCCGTCCATGACGTAGTCGGCGTGTCCTTCGAGGAGGGACATGACGGCCGTGAGGCGGCCGAGGACCTCGCGCTGGGCGGGGGTCTGGACGATGTCGACAAGGCTGCGGCCGTCGCTCTCGCCCCGTTCGCCCTCGGGGCGGCCGCCGGAGAGGGACTGGGCGGCCTCGCGGAGGCGTTCCAGGAAGGTCGCCGGGTCGACGTCGGTCTCGTCGAGGAACGTCTGGATCTCGCCCCGGAGGTGGTCGCGGAGCCAGGGCACGCCGGTGAACTGGGTCCGGTGGGTCTCCTCGTGGAGGGCGACCCAGAGCCGGAAGTCGTGGGGGTCGACGTCCAGCTCGCGTTCGACGTGGACGATGTTGGGAGCGACGAGGAGGAGCCGGCCGCCGCCGTTCGCGGAGGCGGGCAGTTCCCTGGTGGCGGGGGCGAACGTCTCGTACTGGCCGAGCACCCGGGAGGCGAGGAACGACAGCAGCATGCCCAGCTCGACGCCGGTGACCTTGCCGCCGACCGCGCCGAGGACGGCGCCGCCGGGCCCGCCGGAGCGGCGGCTCTCCATCTTGGCGAGCAGGGGATGGAGGAGTTCGCGGAAGCCGGCGACGTTGGCCCTGATCCAGCCGGGGCGGTCGACGACGAGGACGGGGGTGTCCTCGGGTTCGGCGCCCTCGGGGATCATCCGGGTGAAGAGGCGTACGTGCTCCTCGGAGGCCTTGGCGTGCCGCCGGAGCTCCGCGACGACGGCGCGGGCCTCCTCGCGGCTGATGTCGGGTCCGGGCCGCACGAGCCGGGTCGCGGTCGCCACCGCGAGATTCCAGTCGACCATCTGGGCACCACCGATGCTCGTCATGCGTCAACCGTACGTGAGCCCGTCGTCCCTTGGTGGGGTCTTGCCGGCCGGGTCCGGCCGGCGGGGCGCCCCGCGCACCGCTCTTCGGGCGCGGCCCCGGCCTCAGCCGCCTGTGCCGGCGAGTGCGGTGGCCAGGGCGTCGAGGGCGGGTTCGGCCTCGGCCGCGTGGCGGCTGCCGGAAGCGAGGAAGGCGAAGGCGAGCAGCCGGCCCCGGCGGTCCACGACGGTGCCTGCGAGGGAGTTCACGCCCCTGAGCGTGCCGGTCTTGGCGCGGATCAGTCCGGTGCCGTCGGCGTCGGGCGCGTAGCGGCCGCCGAGGGTGCCGCTGAAGCCGGCGACCGGGAGGCCGGTGAGGACGGGGCGGAGTCCGGGGCGGTCGGGGTCGGCGACCCGGGCGAGGAGCGCGGTGAGGAGGGCGGGGGTGACCCGGTCCTCGCGGTCCAGGCCGCTGCCGTCGGCGAAGCGGGCGCCCGCGACCGGGAGCTCCAGCTTCTTCAGCTCGTTGGTGACGGCGCGGCGGGCCCCGGCGAACGAGGCGCTCTCCCCCTTGGCGATGGCGGTCTGCCGGGCGAGGGCCTCGGCGAGGTCGTTGTCGCTGTTGGTGAGGGTGCGTTCGACGAGGGCGGAGAGCGGGGCCGAGCGGTGGGTGGCGACGGTGCGGGCCTCGTCGGCCGCGCGGGCCTCGCCGGGGGCGCCGGTGACCTCGACGCCCGCCTTCCTCAGCGCCGCGGCGAAGGTGCGGGCGGCGTCGCCCGCGGGGTCGTCGGTGCGCGGGGCGGGGCCCCGGTCCGTGTCGTCGGCGCGGCCCTCGTCGACCATCAGGGCGGTGACGGGTGCGAGGTTCTCGTTGGGGCCGATCGGGTGGAGTACGGGGCCGGCGTAGCGGGAGACGTCGTACCTGAGCCGAACGGAGTCCCGGTCCTCCTCGCGCAGGGCGTCGGCGGTGTCGGCGGCCATCGCGCGCAGGGCCGCCCTGCTGAGGGTGGGGTCGCCGCCGCCGACGAGGGTGAGGGTGCGGGAGTCGGGGGACAGCACGGCGGTGGTCGCGATGCGGTGGTCGGGCCCGAGGACCGAGAGGGCCGCGGTGGCGGTGGCGATCTTGATCGTGGAGGCCGGGGTCATCGGGGTGGTGGCCCCCCGCCCGTACAGCTGCTCGCCGGTGGCGGTGTCGACGACGGACGCGGCGACCTTGTCCCCCAGTTCGGGCGCGCCGATGAGCGGGGCGAGGGTGTCGCGGAGTGCGGCGGGGTCCCGGGGGGCGTCACGGGTGGTGGTGCCGAGGGCGGGCAGGACGGCCGGGGCGCTGGGGGCCGGGCGGGGGCCGTCGGGCGTGGGGCGCCCGTGATGTGCGCCACCTGTGCGGTCACCGGCGGCTGCCAGCGCCCGCTCGGCCTTACGCTGACCGTTGTCCCAGGGGCCGGCGGCGAGGACGGCGCCGGCGGCGACGACCAGGCCGAGCGCTGCGGAGCCTGCGATCACCTGCCAGGTGTACGCACCGCTGCGCTTCCTCGTCAGGATCTTCGGCCCGCCCCGCGGGTCCGAGGGGCGCATCGACGGTTCTTCCACCTGTTCGGTCACCGCTGACCAGCCCCTTTCGCGAGCACACTTCTGCGTGGGGGACACTTAACCACCAGTCGTATGTGTTGATCATGGAGGAGCCACCCGTGGAGTTCGACGTCACCATCGAGATCCCGAAGGGTTCGCGGAACAAGTACGAGGTGGACCACGAGACCGGTCGGATCCGCCTGGACCGTCGACTCTTCACCTCGACCAGCTACCCGGCCGACTACGGCTTCGTCGAGAACACCCTCGGCGAGGACGGCGACCCGCTGGACGCGCTGGTCATCCTGGACGAGCCGACCTTCCCCGGTTGCCTCATCAAGTGCCGCGCCATCGGCATGTTCCGGATGACCGACGAGGCGGGCGGCGACGACAAGCTGCTCTGCGTCCCGGCGTCGGACCCGCGCGTGGAGCACCTGCGCGACATCCACCACGTGTCGGAGTTCGACCGCCTGGAGATCCAGCACTTCTTCGAGGTCTACAAGGACCTGGAGCCGGGCAAGTCCGTCGAGGGCGCGGACTGGGTCGGCCGCGCCGAGGCGGAGGCCGAGATCGAGGCCTCCTACAAGCGTCTTGAGGCGCAGGGCGGCGCGCACTGACGTCCCTCTTCCGGTTCCGTTTGTGAGCCGGACGGCCGTCTGCGAACGGGCGGTACACCTTCACGGGTGTGCCGCCCGTTCCGCTGCCCGCAGTTCCGCGCGTGCGGGGCCATGCCGGTGGCCATACTGGGCAGACGTGCGGCGGGGCCACCCCCCATGACGTGCAGTCGAGCAGGAACGAGGTCGAGCGGTGGCGGAATCGGGCGGTCCTGAGGACCAGAAGCCCCAGTCCGACGAGGCGCGGAGCGCTTTCGCTCCGCCTGCCGGGACGATGTATCCGGTGTCACCGCCCGAGGAGGACCATCCGACGTCGGAGTTCGCGATCCCGACCGGGGTGCAGCCGGAGCCGCACGTTCCGGCCGGGTCGGGCGGCGGCTCCGGGGGCGGGCCGAACTCCGACACGCTGAGTTCCGCTTTCACCCCGCCCAGCACGTACCGGGCCCAGCAGTCGCCGCCCGCCTTCACTCCGGCGCAGGGCATTCCGATGGTCAAGCTGACCAAGGAGGCGCCCTGGCAGGACCGGATGCGCACGATGCTGCGGATGCCGGTGACGGAGCGTCCGGCGGCGGAGTCGAGCCAGCGCACCGACGACGACACCGGTCCGGCCGTGCCGCGTGTGCTCGACCTGACCCTGCGTATCGGGGAGCTGCTGCTGGCGGGCGGCGAGGGCGCCGAGGACGTCGAGGCGGCGATGTTCGCGGTGACCCGGTCCTACGGCCTGGACCGCAGCGAGCCGACGGTCACGTTCACCCTGCTGTCGATCTCGCACCAGCCGTCGCTGGTCGACGACCCGGTGACGGCGAGCCGTACCGTACGCCGCCGGGGCACCGACTACACGCGTCTGGCGGCGGTGTTCCGGCTGGTCGACGACATCACCAGCACGGACACCGAGGTGTCGCTGGAGGAGGCCTACCGGCGGCTCGCGGAGATCCGCCGTAACCGCCACCCCTACCCGGGCTGGGTGTTGACGGCGGCCGCCGGGCTGCTGGCCGGTTCGGCCTCCGTGCTGGTCGGCGGTGGGCTGCTGGTGTTCGCCGTGGCGGCGGCGGGCGCGATGCTCGGCGACCGGCTGGCGTGGCTGTGCGCCGGGCGCGGGCTGCCGGAGTTCTACCAGTTCACCGTGGCCGCGATGCCGCCGGCCGCGATGGGGGTGGCGCTGACGCTGACCCACTCGACGGACATCCGTCCCTCCGCGGTGATCACCGGTGGGCTGTTCGCGCTGCTGCCGGGGCGGGCGCTGGTGGCAGGGGTGCAGGACGGGCTGACCGGTTACTACATCACCGCCTCGGCCCGGCTGCTCGAAGTCATGTACTTCTTCATCGGGATCGTCGTGGGCGTGCTGATCGTGCTGTACCTGGGGCTGCAGCTGGGGGCGCAGCTCAATCCCGATGCCCGGTTCACGCCGTACAACGAGCCGGTGGTCCAGATCCTGGCGTCGATGGCGCTGAGCCTGGCCTTCGCCGTACTGCTCCAGCAGGAGCGGTCGACGGTGCTGGCGGTCACCCTGAACGGCGGCGTCGCCTGGATCATCTTCGGGGCGATGGCCCGGACCGGGGACATCTCGCCGGTCGCGGCGACGGCGGTGGCGGCCGGGCTGGTCGGCCTGTTCGGCCAGCTGTTCTCGCGCTACCAGTTCCACTCCTCGCTGCCGTACATCACGGCGGCGATCGGGCCGCTGCTGCCCGGTTCGGCGACGTACTTCGGTCTGCTGGGCGTGGCGCAGAACGAGCTGGACACCGGGCTCACCTCGCTGTCGACGGCGGTCGCGACGGCGCTGGCCATCGCGATCGGGGTGAACCTGGGGAGCGAGATCTCCCGGCTGTTCATGGGGATGCCGGGCGCGATCGGCGGGGCGAGCCGCCGGGCGGCGAAGCGGACCAGGGGGTTCTGAGGGGAGGGCGGCGGCCGGCGCCCCTCCCTCGTACGGCCCCCGCGGCGCGCCGCCTAGGATGGTCGCCTGCTCCCCTCAACGGCCGGAAGCCGCACCATGGCAGAGAGCCGACAGTCGAAACAGGAGATCATGGCGAAGCCATCCGGCCACCACATCTTCAACGCCTTCCGCGGCGCTCTCATCGGCACCGCGGAGGCCGTCCCCGGCGTCAGCGGCGGCACCGTCGCCCTGATCACCGGCGTGTACGAGAAGCTCATCGGCGGCGCCGGTCACCTCACCAGCGCGCTGCGGATGGCCGCGTCCGACCTGCCGCGCGGCCGCGGGTCCGCGCGCGCCAGGGAGGAGCTGAGGAACGTCGACTGGGCGGTCCTGCTTCCCCTGCTGGTGGGCATGGCGGCGGCCCTGGTGCTCGCGGCGAAACTGATCGCGCCGCTGGTGGAGGAGCACCCCCAGTCCGCCTACGCCCTGTTCTCCGGGCTGGTGCTGGCCTCTCTCTGGGTGCCGTACTCCGGCTCCGGGAGGCGCTGGACCGTCGGGAACTACGTGCTCTGCGCGGTCGTCGCGGCGGGCGCCTTCACCCTGACGGGGCTGCCGCCGGGCGAGATGCCCACCCACCCGGTGATCGTGGCGCTGTCCGGCTCGATCGCGATCTGCGCGCTGGTGCTGCCCGGGATCTCCGGCTCGTTCCTGCTGCTGACCATGGGGCTGTACGAGCCGACGATCGACGCCGTCAACGAGCGCGACCTGGGCTATCTCGCCGCCTTCGCGCTGGGCTGTGTCGTGGGGCTCGCACTCTTCGTGAAGCTGCTGAAGTGGCTGCTGGAGAACCACCACCACATGACGCTGGTCGTGATGACCGGCCTGATGGCCGGTTCGCTGCGCGCGCTGTGGCCCTGGCAGGACGACGACCGCGGGCTGCTGGCGCCCAGCGGCTCGGTCGGCCTGAGTCTGGCCCTGTTCGCGCTCGGCGCCGCCGTGGTCGTCGGCGTTCTCGTGGTGGAGCACCGCTCGCAGCGCAAGCAGGCGGAGGAGTCCGCCGCCGCGCCGAAGCGCGGCCGGCACGCCCGTACGTGACCTCGGGCGAGGGCCCGGTCTCCTGAGCGGTGCGCGCGGCGGCGGGGAGCGGCACGGTCCGACGGCGGTTGATCGGTGCGCGCGGCAGCGGGGAGCGGCACGGTCCGACGGCGGTTGATCGGTGCGCGCGGCAGCGGGGAGCGGCACGGTCCGACGGCGGTGGGAGCGGCTTGCCGCGGTGCGCCGCCGCCCGGACCGCCGCTGACCGCAACCCGGGCCGCCATTGGGGTGTTATGCCCGTTTAGTCGCCATGGTGAATCTATGGTGAGCCGGTGGCCGACCCCGAACCCCCCGCTCCCCCGCAGCCTCCCGCCGCCCCCGCCCGGCGGCTGCTGGCGCTCGTGCTGCCCGCGATCGCGGTCGGCGTCGCCTGCGCGCTGATCCTGCTCGGGGTGAGCCTGCTGGCGGAGCAGCTCCAGGACGTGCTGTGGGAGTCCCTGCCCGACGCGCTCGGGGTCGGGGGGTTCTCCTCGCTCTGGATGGTCGTGATGCTCACCGCGACCGGCCTCGCGGTCGGGCTCGTCCTGCGGGCCGCGCCCGGTCACGGCGGTCCCGATCCGGCCACCACCGGGCTGGTCGACGCCCCGATGCGGCTCGGCATCGTGCCGGGGCTGCTCCTGGTGACCGTCCTGGCACTGGCGGGCGGGGTGAGCCTCGGACCGGAGAACCCGATCACCGCCGCCAACATCGCCCTGGCCTTCTGGCTCGGCCGGCGGTTCGCCCCCGGCGCACCGGGCGAGGTGTGGGTGGCGCTCGCGGCGGCCGGGACGATCGGGGCCCTCTTCGGCACGCCGATCGCCGCCGCGCTGATCCTCTCCGAGGTGCTGGCCGCGCAGCCGGGCCCCGGGGCGTTCTGGGACCGCCTGTTCGCGCCGCTCGCGGCCGGGACGGCGGGCGCGCTGACCATGTCGCTGATCGCGGAGCCGAGCTTCGACCTGGCCCTCCCCGCGTACGCCGGACCGCACTGGGGCGACCTGCTCGCCGCCCTGCTGATCGCCTCGGCGGGCGCGCTCCTCGGCCTGCTCGCGGTGTACGCGTTCCCGGTGGCGCACCGGGTCTTCGCGGCACTGCGGCATCCGGTGCTCGCGCTGGCGGCGGGCGGTCTCGTGCTGGGGCTGCTGGGCGCGCTGGGCGGCCATCTCACGCTGTTCAAGGGGCTCGACGAGGTGAAGACGCTGGCCGGTGACCCGGACGGGTGGTCGGCCGGGGAGTTCGCGGGGATGGCGGTGGTGAAGATGGCCGCCCTCGCGATCGCCGCCACCTGCGGGTTCCGGGGCGGCCGGATCTTCCCGGCGGTCTTCGCGGGGGTGTCGCTCGGGCTGTGCGCCCATGCGCTGGTCGACGCGGTCCCGCCGTCGCTCGCGGTGTCCTGCGCGGTGCTGGGCCTGCTGCTCGCCGTCACCCGGCAGGGCTGGGTGAGCCTGTTCACCGCGGCGGTGCTGGTCAGCGACGCGTCCGTGCTGCCGCTGCTGTGTGCGGCGACACTGCCCGCGTGGCTGCTGGTCACGGGGCGGGCCCAGATGCAGCTGGACGCGGAGGGGAAGTCGCTGCGCTGAGCGGGCGGCGTGCGCGGTCACGGGGAAGGCCCCGTCCGGCGCGCCGGACGCCCTGAACCTCCGTATCGTCTGGTTCGTGCGCTTTTGCGCCGCCCTGTACCGATTCCGGTTCGACGGAGGTTCCCCGCATGCCCACGCCCGTCAACGTCGCCGTCGTCTACTACTCCTCGACCGGCACCGTCGCCACGATCGCGAAGGCGATGGCCGAGGACGCCGAACGGGCCGGGGCGCAGGTGCGGCTGCGCCGGGCGGCGGAGCTGGCCCCGCAGGCGGCGATCGACTCCAACCCGGCGTGGGCGGAGAACGCGCGGGCGACCGCGGACATCCCCGAGGTCTCGCCGGACGACATGGTCTGGGCGGACGCGGTGATCTTCGGCTCGCCGACCCGGTACGGGAACATCACCGCCCAGCTGAAGCAGTTCATCGACACGCTCGGCGGGCTGTGGCAGTCGGGGCAGCTCGCCGACAAGGTCTACAGCGGCTTCACCTCCACGGCCACCGCCCACGGCGGCCAGGAGTCCACGCTGCTCGCGCTGTACAACACGATCCACCACTTCGGCGGCATCCTCGTCACCCCCGGGTACACCGACCCCACGAAGTTCGTCGACGGCAACCCGTACGGCACCTCGCACATCGCCGGGCAGGGCGACCTCCCGGTCGGCGAGCAGACCCTCACCGCCACCCGCGTGCAGGCCGAGCGGGTCGTGAAGTTCACCCGGGCGATCAAGGCGGGCCTGGCCGCCGGGAACTGACCCCGCACACGGACGCGTACCGACCCCGCCGGCCGAGAGAAGGGCTTGCCCACCATGGCGTTGCACCGCGGTGCCCACCCGGAACAGGACGAACCCTCCGAGGAGCGGCGCAGGCTGGCGCTGAATCCGTTCTTCGGCGAGGCGGACCCGACGGCCGCGATGAACACCGCGCCGCCCCGGCACCGGCTGCCCGACGGGCCGATGCCGCCGCCGACGGCGTACCGGCTGGTCCACGACGAGCTGATGCTCGACGGCAACTCCCGGCTCAATCTGGCCACGTTCGTCACCACGTGGATGGAGCCGCAGGCCGGCGTCCTGATGGGTGAGTGCCGGGACAAGAACATGATCGACAAGGACGAGTACCCGCGTACCGCCGAGTTGGAGCGGCGCTGTGTGGCGATGCTCGCCGACCTGTGGAACGCACCCGACCCGGCGGCGGCCGTGGGGTGTTCGACCACCGGGTCGAGCGAGGCGTGCATGCTCGCGGGGCTCGCCCTGAAGCGGCGCTGGGCGAAGCGGAACGCGGACCGCTATCCGGCGACGGCGCGGCCCAATCTGGTGATGGGCGTCAACGTGCAGGTCTGCTGGGAGAAGTTCTGCACCTTCTGGGAGGTGGAGGCCCGGCAGGTCCCGATGGAGGGCGGGCGCTTCCACCTCGACCCGCAGGCCGCCGCCGAGCTGTGCGACGAGAACACCATCGGGGTCGTGGGCATCCTCGGTTCCACCTTCGACGGGTCCTACGAGCCGATCGCCGACCTCTGCGCGGCCCTGGACGCCCTCCAGGAGCGCACCGGACTGAACATCCCGGTCCATGTGGACGGGGCGTCCGGCGCGATGGTGGCGCCCTTCCTCGACCCGGAGCTGGTGTGGGACTTCCGGCTGCCGAGGGTGGCGTCGATCAACACCTCGGGCCACAAGTACGGCCTGGTCTATCCGGGGGTCGGCTGGGCCCTGTGGCGTACGTCGGACGAGCTGCCGGAGGAGCTGGTCTTCCGGGTCAACTACCTGGGCGGCGACATGCCGACCTTCGCGCTGAACTTCTCCCGGCCCGGGGCGCAGGTGGTCGCGCAGTACTACACGTTCCTGCGCCTCGGGCGCGACGGCTACCGGGCGGTCCAGCAGGCCTCCCGGGACGTGGCCTGCTCGCTGGCCCGCGCGGTGGAGGACCTCGGCGACTTCCGACTCCTCACCCGGGGCGATGAGTTGCCGGTGTTCGCCTTCACGACGACCGCGGACGTCCACGCGTACGACGTCTTCGACGTGTCGCGCCGGCTGCGGGAGCGCGGCTGGCTGGTGCCCGCGTACACCTTCCCCGCCAACCGGCAGGACCTGTCGGTGCTGCGGGTGGTGTGCCGCAACGGCTTCTCCTCCGACCTGGCCGAGCTGCTGGTCGAGGACCTGAGGCTGGCCCTGCCCGAACTGCGGGCGCAGAAGCATCCGGTGAGCCATGACCGGACGGCCGCGACGGGGTTCCACCACTGAGGCGGCGGCCCGCCGCCACCGGCCGAGCCGCGCGAACATGACGCACTCCGGTCCGGCCCGCCTCAGACGTGATCAGTCGAGATCCCCGGGGTCGGGCACCCCGGTCGCGTAGGGGTTCTCCTCGCCCTCGGCGAGCACGCCGACGAACGGTTCGCCCTCGCCCGCGAAGGTGTACGCGCCGCCCTCGATGCGGGCGATCAGCCCCCGGGTCCACTCCGCGCCGCTGTCCGCCGAGTGCACCCACAGGTTCATGATCTCGCCGATGTGGCCGAGGGATTCGGGCCCTTCCGCGGGGGTGTAGTACTCGGTGACCGCGTCCCGCCACTCCCGGATGCCCTCGATCCGCTCCTTGAGCAGCGCGACCGCCTCCTCGCGGGGCAGGTCCACGATGAAGCCGACCGCCGCCGAGAGGACGTCCAGGTTCCGGTCGTAGGAGCGGACGGCGTCCCGCAGCAGGGTGCGGTACTCGTCGAGGCCCTCGTCCGTGACCTCGTACTCGGTGCGCGGCGGGCCGCCGGCCGTGGACGGGGCCGTCTCGTGCGCGAGGAGCAGTCCCTGCTTCGCCATCTGCTTCAGGGCGTGGTAGATCGACCCGGGCTTGGCGTTGGACCACTCGTGCGCGCCCCAGTACTCCAGGTCGTTGCGCACCTGGTAGCCGTGCGCGCGGCCGTGCATGCGCACCGCGCCGAGGACCAGCAGCCGGATCGCGGACATGGCACTCCTTCGTATTCAACTTTGACTAGGGTAGCCCCGCCCGCTTGCGTCCGGGCGGCAGGTGTGCCCTCGCATCCGGACGGCGGGGGCCAGCAGGGCCGCGACCAGGCATCCCGCCGCCAGCGCGGCCCACACCACGTCGTACGTGCCGAACGCGTCCCGGGCGGTGGCACCGAGGAACGCCGAGGCGCCCGCGCCCAGTTGGTGGGCGGCGTTCGTCCAGCCGAAGACGACGGGCCCGTCCTCCCCGTACACCCGGCGGGCCAGTTCGATGACGGGCGGCACGGTCGCGACGTCGACGAGTCCGTAGACCGCCGTGAACAGGAGCATCGGCACGGTGACCGTCGAGGCGAACACCAGGGGCAGGGCGAGGAGGGTGAGCGCGCGGACGGCGAAGCAGACGGTGAGCACGCGGCGCGGGTCGAACCGGTCGGTCAGCCAGCCGGCCGGCAGCGCGCCGAGGGCGGAGAAGATCCCGATCAGGGACAGCAGCGAGGCCGCCGCCGTGGCCCGCATGCCGTGATCGTGCGCGGCGGGCGCCCAGTTGGACCACATGATGCCGTTGGTGGACGCCCCGCAGAGCGCGAACACCCCGGCCAGCAGCCAGAACGGGCCGGTGCGCGCCGCCCCCAGGAGCACCTTCAGCGTGCCCACCGCCGCTCCGGCGGCCGGGGCCGGCTTCGGTACGAACTCCGTTGCCCCGTACGGCTTCACGCCGGCCTCGGCCGGGTGGTCGCGCAGCAGCAGGAACACCAGGGCGGCCACCGCCAGGGCCACCAGCGCCAGCGTCACCACCGGCGGACGCCAGCCGTGGTGGTCGACGGACCGGGCGAGGAGAGGGAGGAACAACAGCTGGCCCAGGTGGCTCGCGGAGCTGAGCGCGCCCGTCACCAGCGAGCGCCGCCGGTCGAACCAGCGGGCGGTGAGCCCGGCGGCGAACGTCATGGTCAGGCAGCCGCTGCCGAGGCCGATCAGCACACCCCAGTACGCGACCAGCTGCCAGGGCCGCGTCATCACCCCGGTCAGCAGTGCCCCGGACGCGACCAGCAGCAGTGCCCCCACGACCACCCGGCGGGCCCCGATCCGGTCCATCAGCGCCGCCGCGAACGGGGCGGTGAGGCCGAAGAGCACCATGTTCACCGAGGCGGCGAGCGCGATCTGCCCGCGCTCCCAGCCGTACTCCTGGTGCAGCGGCGTCACCAGCAGGCCGGGCACGGTGGTGAACGCGCCCGCCGTGACGATGGCCGCGCCCGCGACGGCGGCCATCAGCCATGCGCGGTGGATTCGGGCGGGCGGGGTCGTGGTCGAAGTCGAGGTCGATGAGGCCATGGAGTCAGCGTCGCGAGCGGGCCCCGCCCTCACGAGTGTCCCGATGGACCAGGTGCGCAAGGATATGGCCATGACGGTCTTCACCCGCCCCGGCCGGCACCGCGTCGCCGTGCTCGCCCGCGCGGTCCTGCTCCCCATCGAGCTGGGCATCGTCCACCAGCTCTTCGGCCAGGCCCGGCAGGGGGCGTCGGCCGACGGCGAGCCGTTGTACGAGGTCGCCACCTGCTCCCCCGCACCCGGCGACGTGCGGACGGACGGCGATTTCACCGTGGCCGTCGCGCACGGGCCCGAGGCGCTGGCCGAGGCCGACACGGTGATCGTCCTGTCGTCGTACGAGGACTACGTCCAGGAGACGCCCGCGCTACCGGCCCCGCTGGCGGAGGCACTCGCGCTGATCCGGCCCGGGGTCCGGGTGGCGTCGATCTGCACCGGTGCGTTCGTGCTGGCCTCGGCCGGGCTCCTCGACGGGCACACGGCCACCACGCACTGGCGGTACACGGAGCTGTTCGCCCGGCTCTTCCCCCGCGTCGGGCTGGACCCGGACGTGCTCTACACCGACGGGGGGTCCGTCCTGACCTCGGCGGGGTGTGCCGCCGGGATCGACCTGTGCCTGCACATGATCCGGTGCGACCACGGGACGGCCGTCGCGAACGACGTGGCCCGGCGCACGGTGGTGCCGCCCCACCGCGAGGGCGGCCAGGTGCAGTACATCCGGCGGCCGGTGCCCGGGCAGTCGGCCCCGGGGACCTCGGCCGCCCGCGACTGGGCGCTGCGGCGGCTCCAGGACCCGATCACGCTGGGGCAGCTGGCGGCCCGCGAGTCGATGAGCGTGCGGCATTTCACCCGGCGGTTCCGGGACGAGGTCGGCCTGACGCCCATGGCCTGGCTGACCCGGCAACGCATCGAACTGGCACGGGAGTTGCTGGAGGAGTCGGACACGCCCGTGGAGCAGGTGGCCGCGCGCACCGGGCTCGGTACGGCGGCCAATCTGCGCCGGCACTTCCATGCGGCGCTGGGCGTCTCGCCGAGCGCCTACCGCACCACGTTCCGAGGACCCGCGCCTCTTCCGTGACGTAGCGTCAGGACGTGGCGTCAGTACGGGAAGACCGAGCGGCCGTGCTGGATCGACATCCACCGCTGGGTGGTGAACGCCTCCACCGCCGCCTCGCCGTTCAGCCGCCCCACCCCGGAGGTCTTCTCGCCGCCGAACGCGACCAGCGGATCGTCCTGCACGGTGGAGTCGTTGACGTGGAACATCCCGCTGACGACGCGCTGGGCGAACTTCACACCGCGCTCCGCGTCCCGGGTGTGGACCGCGCCGCTGAGACCGTACGGGCCCTCGTTGGCGATCCGCACGGCCTCGTCCTCGCCGTCGAACGTCATCAGCAGGGCCACCGGGCCGAGGATCTCCTGCGTCAGCAGCGGGGAGTCCTCGGCGAGGCCGGTGAGGACGGTGGGCCCGACGACGTTACCGACGGTCCGGCCCCGGACGAGGGCCGTCGCGCCGTCCGCGATCGCCCGGTCCACCAGGGCGTCCAGCGCGTCGGCCTGGAAGGCGTTGATGACCGGACCGATCCGGGTCTCCGGGTCCCGCGGGTCGCCGGCCTTGAGCGCCGCCACCTCGGCGGTGAAGCGCTCGGTGAACTCCGCGGCCACCGACCGGTCCACCAGGATCCGGTTGGCCGCCATGCTGACCTGGCCCTGGTACAGGAAGCGGCTGAAGACGGCGGACCGGACCGCGTAGTCGATGTCGGCGTCCTCCAGCACCACCAGGGCGCTGTTCCCGCTCAGTTCGAGGATGGTCCGCTTGAAGGCGCCGGCCGCCGTGGCGGCGACGTGCCGTCCGACCCGGTCGGAGCCGGTGAACGAGATGACCTTGGGCACGGGGTGCTCGATGAACGCGTCACCGATCTCGGCGCTGTCG
This sequence comes from Streptomyces sp. YPW6, assembly GCF_018866325.1. NCBI lineage: Bacteria > Bacillati > Actinomycetota > Actinomycetes > Kitasatosporales > Streptomycetaceae > Streptomyces > Streptomyces sp. YPW6. The sequence continues at coordinate 4,231,551 of NZ_CP076457.1, read as the reverse complement.
GTGATCACCACGTTGAGCAGCCCGGCCGGCAGCCCGGCGTCCTCGAATATCCGCGCTATCAGGCCGCCTCCGACGACCGGGGCGTTCTGGTGGGGTTTCACGACGACCGCGTTGCCGAGGGCCAGGGCGGGCGCGACGGACTTCATCGTCACCAGGAAAGGGAAGTTGAAAGCGCTGATGACTCCGACGACGCCGACGGGAAGCCGGTAGAGCCGGTTCTCCCGGCCGTCTCCCACGGCGGGCAGCAGCCGCCCGGTGGGCCGCAGCGCCTGGCGGATCGCCTCCCGCAGGAATTCGGCGGCGCTGTCGACCTCGTACCGCGCGCGCGGCCGGGTGCCGCCCAGTTCGTCGATGATCGCCTCGGTGATCTCCTCGGCGCGCTCGCCGGTGATACGGAGCGCGCGTTCGAGGACGGCCCGCCGCTCGTACGGGTTGACCCCGGCCCATTCCCGCTGCGCCCGCTCGGCCGCCCGGTAGGCCCGGTCGACCTCCAGCGCGGTGGCCACGGTGACCGCGGCGAGTTTCTCACCGTTGTAGGGATTGAAATCGATGATGTCCCACGAGCCGCTGCCGGTCAGCCACTCACCGTCGATGTACTGGTGTGCCAGTTCATGGAAGAAGGACATGCAATCCCTTACTGCAGGCGTTCGCAGACTCCTGATGTGACGTCATCGTAACGAGAAATTACGTCAGTTGGAGTAGTCCGCGCAGAAGATCCCGGCTCTCTTCCGGAGACGGGCTCTCCTGGGCCAGGGCGGCCATCGCCTTTTCGTACTGCGCGACTTCTTCGGGCTTGTCCAGATAGAGCGCGCTCGTCAGCTGCTCCAAATAGACAATGTCCGACAGATCGGATTCGGGAAAGCGCAGCATCGTGAATGAGCCGCTCTCGCCCGCATGACCGCCATGACTGAAGGGCATGACCTGAAGCGTGATGTTCGGCTGCTCCGACATATCGATCAGATGCCGCAACTGGGCGCGCATGACCTCGCGTTCGCCGTACGGGCGACGGAGTGCCGCCTCGTCGAGCACGGCGTGGAACGCCGGAGCGCGCTCCGACACGAGGATCTTCTGGCGCTCCAGGCGGAGGGCGACGCGGCGGTCGATCTCGGCGGGCGAGGCGCCGCGCATCCCGCGCGCGACGACGGCGTGGGCGTAGGCCTCGGTCTGCAGCAGTCCGTGCACGAACTGGACTTCGTAGATGCGGATCAGGGAGGCGGCGCCCTCCAGGCCGACGTACGTCTGGAACCAGCCGGGCAGCACGTCGCCGTAACTGTGCCACCAGCCCGCCACGTTGGCCTCGCGGGCCAGGCCGAGGAGCGAGTCCCGCTCCGCCTCGTCGGCCACTCCGTAGAGCGTGAGCAGGTCCTCGACGTCCCTGGCCTTGAAGCTCACCCGTCCCAACTCCATGCGGCTGATCTTCGATTCGGAGGCCCGGATCGAGTAGCCGGCCGCCTCACGGGTGATACCGCGCGACTCCCGCAATCTCCTGAGCTGGGAACCCAGGAGGATGCGCCGCACCACCGATCCACTCGACTCGCCTGCCGACACTGGCCCGACCCTCCCCATCGCTCTCCCTGGCACCGGAGCCCCCCGGAACCCCGACTGCCGGATTCTGCCACCAAAACGCTTCAGCCCGTACTCATTCGGTTACGGAAATGGGAAGACGTCCGGAAAGCTCCGAAACTGGCCCCGGGAAGAAATGCCCCGCAACCACCACGGTATCGGGCAGGTCCGGCGCGTGCACGTGCATCTGCCCTTGCATCTGCTGTGCGCATTCGGAACAGTGGTCCTCGCGCACCTGCGTGCTCGTGTTGTGCCGCTGTACCCCCCGCAGTACCGCTACAGGCAGTGCCGCTACAGCCGCGAATCCCGGGAGTGCCTCGTATGGGGACGAATGGATCGACGATGCTCGAGCCGTTACGGCAGGGGCTTCCCCCCACCGACCCCTCGGGGGTTGCCGGATCGGCCTCGTGCGCCCTGCCCGCGCGCTACGAAGCGGTCTCCGGGGCACGGAAGTTCACCCGGACCACCCTGGAGCGGTGGGAGCTGGGCGACCGGTTCGACGATGTCGCCCTCGTGGTGTCCGAGCTCGTCACCAACGCCCTGCGGCACGCGCTGCCCGGCGATCCGCCCCGGGAGTTCCAGGACCCGCCGGTGCGGCTGCACCTGATGCGCTGGACCTCGCGGCTGGTGTGCGCGGTGCGCGACCCCAGCCGGGAGAGCCCGGTGGCGGGCGAGGCGGCGGATTCCGCCGAATCGGGCCGCGGACTGTTCCTGGTGGAGTGCGTCAGCGACAGCTGGGGCTGGCACCCCTCTCCCGTGCCCCTCGGAGAGCTGCCCACCGGACCGCTGTACGGCAAGGTCGTATGGGCGCTCTTCCGCCTGCCGGAGAAGACGGAGTAGGGCTCACCGACGCCCCGGTCCGGCCCCTCGGGGGCCGGGCCCGGCGTCAGGCGCCGGTCGCGAGATGGTCGAACTCGCCGTCCTTGACGCCCAGCAGCAGCGCCTCGATCTCCGCGGGCGTGTAGACGAGAGCGGGCCCGTCGGGGTGACGGGAGTTGCGCATCGCCACATTTCCACCGGGCAGCCGCGCGAACTCCACGCAGGAACCCTGGGAGTTGCTGTGCCTGCTCTTCTGCCAGACGACTCCGCGAAGCTCTGTGGCCGCCATGCCGTTGTACACGTGGTGCACAGGACGCTCCCCGAGTTGCAAGGTGCAAGTGTCAACTAGCTCGGATCATAGCTCTGTTCATATGCCCATGCATGAGCAGATGCACGTGCACGGCGGGTGTTCCTTCGATTACAGGCTTATCCACGCGGGCCGCGCCTCCGGAAGAGAGACGAACGGCACGCCTATTTCGCTCCCGCTTACCGGAGTTGATCCGTGAAGACCTTGGTAACGTGGCGCGGTCTTTCGACCGGAAAGCAACAAGGGGGAACTCCACGTGACCAGCTCTCCACGCACCGGCGCCATCGCGGTGGCCGCCCTGGCCGCCTCGTTCACCTTGGTCGCCTGCGGCAGCGACGACGCACCGAAGGACTCCGGCGCGGACGCGCCGGCGAGCGCGGCGCCCGGCACCGGTGACGGCGGCTCCGGGGAATCCGGCGGGAGCACCGCCGGCGCCGCCGCCCTGGAGGGCACCTGGGCCGGGCTGACGGACGGCAGGAACGTCACGGTCTCCATCTCCTCCGGCAAGGTCGCCCTCGTCGCCGACCGGTCCGTGTGCCAGGGCGACGTGCGGGAGATGGACGGCGCGCCGATGCTCGCGCTGAAGTGCACCGACGGCGGCGGCGCCGACCGGACGATGGGCGCGATCGACTCCGTCGACGGCTCGAAGCTGGTCGTCTCGTGGGACAGCGGTGCCGAGGACACCCTCACCAAGGCGGACCCGGGCAAGCTGCCGAGCGGGATGCCCTCGCTTCCCGGTCTCCCGGACCTGTCCGAGATCCCCGCGCCGTAGGGCCTGTCGGCCCGGGAAGCACCGGGGCGCTCAGTTCCCGGCGAGGGTGCTGCTGACGCGGGTGGAGCCGCCGCGCTCGTCCAGGGCGCGGGTGAACTCCTCCAGCGCGTCCAGCAGCAGCGCCGCGCCCCGGCGCACGACCGGGTCGCCGACCGGTGTCGTGCCGTCGTCCGTCGGGGTGGGCATGTCCCAGTGGGCCACCGCGTCCACCACCGGCTGCCAGTCGGGCAGCCGCCGCTCCCGTACCGCCTTGGCGCCCTTCTCGGTGGCCCGGCGCAGCGCCTCGGCCAACTGGGCCGCGCCGGGCACCGGGTCGGCCGACCGGGCCGGCAGATGGGCCTCCAGCACCATCGCGGACCGGCCCAGCTGGGCCAGCGCGTGCTGGGCGTCGGTGGCCGCGGCCCGCGAGATGCCCCGGTGGCGTACGGGTTCGTGCTGGGCGGTCGCCAGCGCCTCCTGCCACGCGACGCGGGCCTCCCGGGTCGCGATCAGCGCCTCCCGGACGTCCTCGTCGTCCCGGGAGGCGGGGTCGGCGTACCGGTCGACGACCGTGGCCGCGTACCGGCCGTCCGCCACCAGCCACTCGGCCAGCCGGTTGCGCAGCCGCGGCGTCTCCCAGGCCGGGTAGAGGGCGTACGCGATCATCGCGAGGAGCCCGCCGGCGAGGGTCAGCACGATGCGTTCGGTGACGGTCTGGGACCAGTCGTCGCCGGCCATGCCGAGGAGGAAGACGACGTACGCGGCGACGCAGGCCTGGCCGACCGCGTAGCCGGTGCCCATCAGCAGGAACATCAGCCCGGCGCAGACCACCGCCAGGAGCGAGGAGAGCCGGGCGTCGGGGTGGGCGGTCTGCACGGTCGCGGTGGCGAGCCCGACGCCGACCAGGGTGCCGCCGAAGCGTCCGGCGGAGCGGGCGTACGTCTGCGAGAAGTCGGGCCGCATCACCATGACGGCGGTCATCGGCGCCCAGTAGCCGTGGCCGAGCGGCACCGCCTCGCCCAGGAAGTAGCCGGAGACGGCGACCACCGCCACCCGGATCGCGTGGCGCATGACCGGCGAGCCGTGGTGCATCTCGCGGCGCATCGCGGCCAGCACCACCGGGACCAGCTTCAGCAGCGAGGGCCGGTGCCGGGTGTCCGGTGCGAGGTCCGTGGGGATCCCGCTGTCGGTCCCGGTGCCCTCCGCGATCTCCAGGACGTCGTCGAGCAGGGCCGAGAGGCGGTCGGCGGCGCGGCGGGCGGGGCCGACGAGGATCACGTCGTTGTCGGGGGTCTTCAGGACGCCGAGGTCGGTGACGGAGAGGTGGACGGGCTCACCGTGGCGGACGGCCCGCGCGGCGGCGTCCAGGACCGATCCGGCCGCGCCCAGCAGTTCGTTGACCCAGAGCCGTTCCAGCCCGCCCCCGGGCACCCCCATCGCCGGGTCCGCCAGCGAGGCCAGCACCGGGCGCAGCCGCTCGGCCACGCCCCGGGCTCCGCGCAGCTCGGCGGGGCGGCGGCGGGCCTGGCGCGAGGTGACGGCGGCGGCGCTGCGGGCGGTCATCAGGGGCAGCGGGTCGAAGGGGGCGACCGGGTCGTGGCGCAGGCGGCGGGCGTAGTCGGCCTCGGCGGCCAGGGCGTCGGCGAGCGCGTCGCGCTGGGCGCCCCATCTGCGGACCGGGAAGAGGACGATGAGCGCGGCCTGCACGAGGCCGCCGACGGCGATCATCCCCGCGTGGACGGCGGCGTCCACCACCGAGGTGGGCAGCGTGATGGTCACCAGCATGATCGCGACGTTGGACGCGGCGATGATGCCGGCCGTGGGGCCCGCCGCCCAGGCGAGCCCGGCGAGGAAGGTCCAGAGGCCGAGCAGGCAGAGGAAGAGCACGACGTGCGCGCCGCTGACGTACCCGACGAACGTCGAGACGGCGAGGCTCGCGCCGGAGACCAGGGCCAGGACGGGGCGCGGCCGCCAGCTGCGCTGGAAGGTGGCGATGGCCGCCTGGAACGCGCCGAACGCGGAACTCGCCGCGATCTCCGGGCCGAACAGCACGAGGCTGATGCCGATGACGAGGGCGAGGCCGGCCGCGCCCCGGACGGCGATGAGGGGTTCCAGTTTCTGCCGCTCGATCTCCAGCCCCGAGCGGGCGGTCTCCTTCAGCGCCCGGAGCCAGCTCATGGGCCGAGCCTAACGGGACCAACACGGACAAGCCCGACTTAAGCCATGATTTCCCCGTCGGGTCGGTGCGGCGTGCCGCCCACCCGGGCCCGGTCGGCGGCCTCGGTGCCGTGCGTCCAGCCGGCCGGATCGACGACCCCGCGCAGCCGGGTGGTCGTGGTCCGCGGGAACATCCGCTCGGCGGTGTCGGCGACGGCGACGTCACGCGCCGCGAGGACGGGGAGCAGTCCGCCGTCCCCGCCCGTGCCGGCCTCCGCGGTGACCCGCTCGGCGTCGGCGGCCAGCCGTCGGCCGAGGCGCTGGGCGTACCCCCTCCAGAACGCCTGCCGGAAGGTCTTGGTCCGCTTACGCCCTCCGGCGCGCTGTCCGGCCTCCGCCCGGGTCATCGCGGTCGTCCCCTGGACGAGCAGCGAGGTGAACAGCAGCTCGACCGCCTCCAGGTCCGCGTCGAAGCCGACGACCGTGGAGAAGCCGAGGTCCTCGTTCCACACGGCCCGGCAGCGGTTCGCGGCGGCGACGGCGTCCAGCAGGACCGCCTTGTCGCTCTCGTACGGGGGTTCCACCCCGACCCGGCAGGCCCCCGGCATCGCGCGGCTCCGCGTCCGGGCGGCGAGCAGGGCCTCGTCGATGGTGTGCCGGGCCATCAGCTCCTGCGCCTTGGTGGTCAGTGCCTCGGCCTCCTCCGGGAAGCCGGTCGCCTCCGCCTTCGCCAGCAGCGCCCGGATCCGGGTGAGCACGCGGGGCTCGTCGGCGGCGGGCAGCCGGTGCGGAAGGCCGGCGGCGGCCCCGGGCGGCGGTCCGACGGGCTCGATGGCGGGCAGCCGCAACAGCACCCGGTACAGCTCCAGCAGACCGGCGGCGTACGAGAACCGGTCGGGCCGGTTGCGCGGCACGGGCGGCGGGAGCTCCGCGAGCTGCTGCCGCCACCGGGGCGGCAGCTCCGGGTACCGGGCGGTCTCGGCGACGACCAGGGTCCCCGCCAGCGCCGCCCGCCGCTCGTCCAGCTCCCGCCGGACGAACCGGACCAGGTCGGCGGGGTGCCAGCCGCGCTCCCACGCCCGGCGCACGAACTCCTCACCGCGCCGGTGCGCCGCGTCGTCGGCGTCCGGGGCGGCGGCGAGCAGGGAGGCACCGGTGTCCAGGGCGGCGTCGCCCTCCGCGTAGAGGGCCGCCGCGCAGGCCCGGTCGATCACGGATTCCATCCGTCCAAGGGTAGGCGCGCGGCTCCGGGGCGTTGTCAGTGGCGGGTGCCAGACTCGTCCCCATGACCGGACGGTGGGCGGTGGCGGCCGCGGACGGGGGCGGGGCGCTGCTCGCGCCGCTCGCCCGGGACGGCACGCCCGCCGGTCCCGTCGTCGCCGAGCCCGACCTCGTCGAGGCGGTCCGCTCCCGCCCCGACGTGGTGCGCTGGGTGTGGCGGTCGACCGCCGAGGTCTACCCCCGGCTGCTCGCCGCCGGGGTCCGGGTCGAGCGGTGCTACGACATCGAGTGCGCCGAGCTGCTGCTGCTCGGGCACGCCGGGCGGCTCGGCGAGCCCCGGTCGGCCGCCGCCGCGCTGGCCCGGCTGGACGACGCCCCGGTGCCGCCCGACCCGCCGGCCCGGTCCGCCGAACCGGGCGCGCAGTCCTCCCTCTTCGAGCCGTCCTCGGGGCCCGGCGTGCCGTTCGAGGGGCTCCTGCGGGTCTACGCGGACCAGCTGCGCCGCCATGACGCGGCCGAGCACCCCGACCGGATGCGGCTGCTGACCGCGTCGGAGTCGGCGGGCATGCTCGTGGCCGCCGAGATGCACCGGGCCGGGCTGCCCTGGCGCGCCGACGTCCACCGGGAGGTGCTGAACGGCCTGCTGGGCGAGCGGTACGCGGGCGGCGGCGAGCCCCGCAGACTCGCGGAGCTGGCGGACGAGGTGTCGGCCGCGTTCGCCCGCGGGGCCTCCCCCGGTTCTCCGGGAGCCGGGGTGAGGGTGCGCCCGGATCTGCCCGCCGATGTGGTGAAGGCGTTCGCGCGGGCGGGGATCGCGGTGAAGTCGACCCGGCGGTGGGAGCTGGAGGGGCTGGACCATCCGGCGGTCGAGCCGCTGATCGCGTACAAGAAGCTGTACCGGATCTGGACCGCGCACGGCTGGTCCTGGCTCCAGGACTGGGTGCGCGAGGGCCGCTTCCGCCCGGAGTACCAGCCGGGCGGCACGGTCAGCGGCCGCTGGACGACCAACGGCGGCGGGGCGCTCCAGATCCCCAAGGTGATCCGGCAGGCCGTCGTCGCCGATCCGGGCTGGCGGCTCGTCGTCGCGGACGCCGACCAGATGGAGCCCCGGGTGCTGGCGGCGATCTCCCGCGACCGGGGGCTGATGGAGGTGGCCGGCCATGACGGCGACCTCTACAAGGCCCTGTCCGACCGGGCGTTCTCCGGCGACCGCGAGCACGCCAAGCTGGCGCTGCTCGGCGCGATCTACGGCCAGACCTCCGGGGACGGGCTGAAGAACCTGGCCGCGCTGCGCCGCCGCTTCCCGCTGGCCGTCGCCTATGTCGACGACGCGGCGCGGGCGGGCGAGGAGGGCCGCGTGGTGCGGACCTGGCTGGGCCGCACCAGCCCGCCGGTCGTCTCCGCGGGACAGAACGAGGAGGCGGGCATCCCCCAGGAGGACCCCGGAGGCTCCGGCGACGACCCGGGCCCCGGGTCCGCCTCCGGCGGCGGAACGGCCCGGGCCCGGGGGCGCTTCACCCGTAACTTCGTGGTGCAGGGCAGTGCGGCCGACTGGGCGCTGCTGCTCCTGGCGGGGCTGCGCCGGTCCCTCTTCGCACAGGGGCTGCGGGCGCAGCTGGTGTTCTTCCAGCACGACGAGGTGATCGTGCACTGCCCGGCCGAGGAGAGCGCCGCCGTCGCCGAGGCGATCCGGGCGGCGGGCGAGCTGGCCGGGCGGACCGTCTTCGGCGAGACGCCGGTGCGGTTCCCCTTCACGACGGCGGTGGTGGAGCGGTATTCGGACGCGAAGTGAGCCCGCGCTCCCCCTCCGTCGCCGCGGCCGGGGCGGCGCGACTCCTCAGGGTACGGACCCGCAGAACGCGGACCCACGGTCGGAACGAGGACCCACAGAGCGCGGACTCACAGGGCGCGTACCCACGGGCGGAACGAGAACCCACGGGACGCGGCGGCACAGGACGCAGCAGCGCAGGACACCGCGGCACGGGACACGGCGGCACAGGACACGGCGGCCGGGGCGGCGCCCCTCGGGCCCGGGGCTACCGCTGCTGGAGCTTCGGCCACTCCGGGCTGATGACCAGGGCGATGAGCTGGTCCATGGTGAGCGCGGGCGCCTTGCGGGTGGCGGGACTCGACTGCTCACCGGAGTTGAAGGCCGAGACGACGATCCGCAGGCCGTCCGGGCGCATGCTGTCGGCCGTCCACATGACGACCCCCGCGCCGCCCTTCTCGCCGGGCTTCTTCGCGGTGGCGAGCAGGGTGCCGTCGGGCCGGGTGGTCGCGTCGCCGTAGAGATCGCCCGCGACGTCCCGCATGTCCGGCTGCACATTGATCTGCACGAGGGAGCGGCCCTTGCCGTCGTCGACGACGACCGAGGCGAACTCGCCCCCGCTGTCCGTCACGTCCGTCACCGTCAGCCCCTCCGGCAGCAGGGCGCGGAAGGTGGGCATCAGCAGCGTGTAGTCGAGCGGCGGAGCCGGGATCCCGGCGTCGTGCGTGCCGCGTGAGGCCGGGTCCGGCGACGGCTCGCGGGTGCCCGCACCCGCCGTGGGAGTGGCGGACGCGGACCCGGCTGTCGGCGCGTCCGAGGGCGAAGGGGCGCCCTTCGCGGCCTTCTCCGGGTCACTCGTCGGCGCGGGTGTCGGCGTCGCGGTGTCCGTGGCGGTCGGCGTGGGCGTGGAGGTATGCCCGACCGGGCCGCTGCTCGCGACGTTCACCCCGTCCCCGGAGGGGCCCAGCTGGCCGGTGGCGAAGGTGACTCCGCCGCCGACGAGGGCCAGGGTCAGCACGCTTCCGGCCACGGCGGCGACGCGGCGGCGGCGCACGGTGCGCCGCCCCTGTTCCAGCGCGCCGTCCACCAGGGCGGCGCGGCCGGACAGCTCGAAGGTCCCTCCGGCACGGCGCAGTTGAGAACCGAAGCTGTCCTCGAACGGGAGCTCGTCTTCGTTGGGCATGGGGAACCACCACTTCTCGTATCGGATTGCTCGACAGTTCGACGGCCCTCGGGGGCCTGGGGTGAGGAGCGCCCTCACCGGCGGCTCCGGGGAGCCGCGGGCGGGCAGCCGCCGTACCGACGGTTCTCCGGAACCGCGGGGCGGGAGTGCCCGTACGTCAGGAGGCGGCGAACTCCGCGATGCTGCCGCCCAGGTGTTCCCGCAGCCGGCCGAGCGCCCGCACGCAGCGGGTCCGTACGGCGGCCGGGCTGACCTGGAGGGCGGCGGCGGTCTCCTCGATGCTGCGGTCCTCCCAGTAGCGCAGGACCACGACCGCGCGGTCCTTCGGCGCCAGTTGGGACAGGGCGCGCAGCAGCGTCATCCGCAGTGCCGGGTCGTCGGGGGCGGCCGGAGCACGCTCGGGCAGTTCGGCCAGCGGGCGTTCGCCCGCAGAGCGACGCCGCCGATGGGTGAGGAAGGTCCTCACCAGCACGGTCTGCGCGTACGCCGCCGGGTTGTCGATGCGGCGGGAGCGGCCCCACGTCACGTACATCCGGCTCAGCGTCTCCTGCACCAGATCCTCGGCCAGATGCACATCACCGCTGGTCAGCAGGCAGGCCGAGCGGAACAGATGCCCGGCCCGGCCGGCCGCGAACACTCTGAACTCCTCGGTGCGCGCACCCTTCATGTCTTCCCCCGTCCATGTGTTCCGCCCTTCCCCCTCTACGACGCGGTGGGGCCGGGCAAATGTTTCGGACGGTACGCGAGAACTTTCCGGCCGCACGCGAAGAGGCGCCCCGTTCACGCGCCGGACGGCGTGAACGGGGCGCGGGCGGGGCCGGGCGCTCGCTGTTTCTGGCGTCTACCCGCGCTCCCACAGCGCGGGGACGTTCGGCGGCTCCCAGCCGGCCATGGCCTGGTGCGCCTGCAGACAGCGGTAGGCGACCCCGCCGTAGGTCACGCGGTCGCCCGCGCGGTAGGAGGTACCGGGAGCCCAGCTGGTCCCCGGCTCGGTGGGTGGGTCGGTGGGCGGATCGGTCGGGTCCGGCGTCTGGGCGACGTCCAGGACGAAGTCGAAGGAACCCTGACGCCCGTTCCCGGCGCTGCGGACGTTCATCAGCAGCACGGGGTCGAACAGGGCGTCGGTGGCGTTGCGGGGCTCGTTCGGGAAGTACAGCTGGGTGGTGAGGATGCGGCCGCCGGGCGCCTGCGCCTTCACGTGGATGTGGCGCGTGCGGCCCGGGTAGAGGCCCGGCACGATCGTGGTGAGGCTGAACGAGCCGTCCGCGCCGGTGAACTGGTGTCCCCGGAAGGCGAACCGGGCCATGTCGTACGCCCCGTTCGTGTCCGCCTGCCAGAAGTCGAGCAGGGCCCCGGCGACGGGCCGGCAGGCCCGGCCGAAGACGTAACCGCTCACGGTGAGCGGTACGCCCGGGGTGCCGGGGGTCACCAGGCTGGTGCGGCGCGGCGAGTTGGGCTTGAAGTACGGCCCCTCCATCTGCGGCGGCGTCGTGTCGTCGCCGTCGTCGCACTCCGGGGTGGGGGCCAGGGGCCCGTTCCCGGTGGAGGCGGCGTCGCGGGCGAGCGCGACGCCTCCACCGGCGAGCAGCGGCGCGGCGCTCGCGACGAGTGCGGCCTTCAGGAGGCCCTTGCGGCTGATCCGCCGCCGGCCGCCCGACGTCTCGTCGGACGCGTCCGGTTCCTGCGGGGGTGCGTTGTCCATGGGTGGGGTCATGACGGTTTCCTCGGAGTCCTCGGGGAGCCTCGACGCGGGGAGGCGGGAGGCGGGGGAGGTTCAGGAGGTGCTGTGACGGGGCGCCGGAGCCCGGACCCGGGGCGGCCGGGCCGCGCCGGGCCGGGTCCTGGGCGGTCCTGGCGCGGTCAGATCCGCTGCCAGAGCGCGGGGACGGCCGCGGGGGTCCAGCCGGGCTGCGCGGTGTGCGCCTGGAGGCAGCGGTAGGTCGCTCCGCCGTACGTCACCGTGGCTCCGACGGCGTACGCGGTGCCGGCCGCCCAGGTGCCGCCCGGCGGGTCGGTGGGCGGGTCGGTCGGCGGGTCGGTGGGCGGATCGGTGGGCGTGCCGCTGGTGACCAGGGTCAGCCCGTACGCCTGGAGCAGCGGGTTGATCGGCTGGAAGTACGTCGTACCGCCCGACGAGCAGTTGCCCGAGCCGCCGGAGGTGACGCCCTGCGCCTGGCTGCCGGAGATGTACGAGCCGCCGGAGTCACCGGGCTCCGCGCAGACGCTGGTGCGGGTCACACCCGAGATGGTGCCCTCCGGGTAGGTGACGCTGGTGTTGAGCTGCTGGATGGTGCCGCAGTGCCAGCCGGTGGTGGAGCCGGAGCGGCAGACCGAGGCGCCGACGACGGACGCGGTGGAGCCGGCGACGGTGACGTCGCCCCGCCCGTAGCCGTTGACCGTCGGGCGCGGGGTCCAGTTGCTGTTGGTGGCGACCCAGGCGATGTCGCGGCCCGGGAAGGTGGAGCCCTGGAAGGTGCCCTGGGCCTGCTGGTTGAAGCCGGTGGTGGTCGTGCCGACCCGGCCGCAGTGGCCCGCGGTGGCGAAGCCGTTCTGGGTGCCGCGCTTGACGGAGAAGCCGATGGAGCAGCGGCCCGAGCCGTTCATGTAGTACGCGTCGCCGCCCCGGAGGTCGGCGAAGGTGCGGGGCTTCTCGGCGGAGCGGGCGACGGTGACGAGGGAGCTGTCGACCCCGGCCGCCGTGAGGAAGGCGGCTCCGGCGGCGGTGCTCGCGGCGTTCACGACGATCCGGTTGGCCTCGACGTCGACGTACCAGACGGGGACGTCCTTCGGGGCCTTGCGCAGGGCTGCCCGGTCGAGGGTCTCCTTGACCCCTTCGAGCCGGTCCAGGCTGTGCTCGACGATCTCGGCCCGTGCCCCGGCCTCGGTGATCCGGGCGGCGTCGGAGGCGTCGGTGGTGGCGACGGTCAGGGTGGCCTTCGCCCCGCTGACCCGGGCTCCGGCGTAGTCGGCGCCGAGGGACTTCTCCAGACCGGCGGCGATGGCGGCGGCGCGGTACTCGTTCGCTATCCGGCTCCGGGCGTCGTCCGCGTCCAGGCCGAGGTCGCGCTCCATGGCTGCCAGCAGTCCGGGCGACAGGCTGCCGGCGGAGACCGGCGCGGCGGTGCTGCCCACGGGGTCGGCGGACGCCACGCCGGTGAGCCCGGCGAGGGCGAGCGCGCCCACGGCCACCGTGGCGGTGCCGGCGACGAGGGCGCGTCTGCGGAGCGTGGTTCTCTCCACGTGACTCTCCTTGGTTCAGGGGGTGTCCGGATCCGGCGGGGATTGGTCCGGACCAGGGAATTGCCGAAACCGTAGCGGCGGCGGCACCCGGCACAGGAGATCCCGTTCACCCCCTCCCTCCGCGTTATGGGGGCCGGACGCCCCTCTTGGAACCGGAAGCCGTCTCCCCTCCGGCGGGACGGCCCGGGTAGGTTCGCCCTCATGCACACAGGGCAACTTCTGGGCTCGGGACGCACCGCCGACGTGTACGCGCTGGACGGCTCCTGGGTCCTGCGCCGCTACCGGGACCGCTCCGACACCACGGAGGAGCTGGCCGTGATGAGTTACGTGGGCGCTTTCGGCTTTCCGGTGCCGCGCATCGGCCCGCCCGCCGAGGGGGCCCGCCCCACGGACCTGGTGCTCCAGCGGCTGACCGGCCCGACCCTGGCCGAGGCCCTGCTGACGGGGCGGCTGGGGGCGGCCGAGGCGGGGGCCCTGCTCGCCCGCCTGCTGCGGGAGTTGCACGCGATACCGGCCCGGGTCTCGACGGACCCGCAGGACTGCCTGCTCCATCTGGACCTGCATCCGGAGAACGTGATGCTGACGGACGGGGGCGCGGTGGTGATCGACTGGTCCAGCGCGGCGGAGGGCCCGCCCGGCCTCGACCGGGCGATGTCGGCGCTGATCCTGGCCCGGATCGCGCTCGACCCGGCCTTCCCGGCCGGGGCCGACGTACGGCCGCTGCTGGCGGCGCTGCTGGCCGAACTCGCCGACGACGGGGGCGTGTCGGCCGCCGACCTGGCGCCGGCCCGCGCCCGCCAGCGGCAGAACCCGTATCTGACGGAGGCCGAACGGGGCCGCCTGGACGGGGCGGTGGACCTGGTGCTGGACACCGCGCCGTGAAGAGATCGATCCTCACCGGCGGTTGAGGAGCGGCGCCCTGGGCGGAGCCCTCGGCGGCGGGCAGCGGGGCTCGGGGCGGGAGCCCGCGGCGAGGGAGCGGCGGGCACCCGGGGAGGCACCTGCGGCGAGGGACCAGCGGAATCCGGGGGCGGCACCGCGGCGGGGATCTGCCGGGCCCCGGGGGACGACACCCGCGGCACTGGACCAGCCGGGCCCCGGCCGGACCCGCGGCAGGAGCGCTCAGCGGCGTCCGCGCCGCGCGTCCCGCACCCGCCGCAGCCGGTTCACCGTGACGGGGTCCTCCCGCAGCGCCCGCTCGTCCTCGATCAGCGCGTTCAGCAGCTGGTAGTAGCGGACCGGCGAGATCCCGAGCTCCTCGCGGATCGCCCGCTCCTTCGCCCCGGGCCCCGACCAGGGCCGCCGCTCCAGGGCGAGCAGGGCCCGGTCCCGTACGGACAACTCGTCCGCACCGGGCGCGGGCGCGGCCGGGGCATCGTGGTGCTCGTCGTCGGGGGCGGTCATGCCGTCCAACCTAATACCCGCCCCCGACACCCCGCGCGGCCCGGCGCCTCGCGCGGCCGGCCCGGCGCCGTCCGGGTGGCCTGCGGCGGCCACCGGCCGCTACTCGGCGGCTTGCGCCTGCGCCGCCTCGGCGGCTATCTCGCCCAGGACGCTCTCGGGGTTGCTGCCCGGCGCGACCGCGCCGCCGATCTTCTTCTTGATCGCCTCGCTGACCGTGGCCCAGGACGTCTTGCCGAACGGGGGCAGGGTCGAGTTGGGCAGCGCGGACAGGAACTCGTGCAGCTTGGCGTGCTTCTTGTCGGTCTCCATCGCGGCGGAGGCGCTGCCGGTCACCGGGAGGAGGTCGTACTCCTCGGCGAACTCCAGCACGTTCTCGTCGGAGTAGGCGTAGTCCAGGAACGTGCCGATCTCCTTGCGGTGACCGTTCTCCTTGAAGCCCATCATCCAGTCGGCGACACCCATGGAGCCCTTGGTCGGGCCGTCGGTGCCGGGCAGCGGCACCATGCCGACCTTGACGCCCTTGGCCTCGGCCTCGTCCATCAGGGTGGGGTGGCCGTTGAGCATGCCGACCTCGCCGTCGGTGAACGCCTCGAAGGCCTTCGCCCGGTCCAGCTTGCCCGGCGCGACCGGGCCGGTGAGGCCCTTGCCGACGAGGTTGTCCCGCAGCCAGCGGAACGTGGCGACGTTCTCGGCCGAGTCGATGTCGTACGAGCCGACGTCGTCGGTGTAGCCGCCGCCACCGCTGAGCAGCCACATCATGGTCTCGGCCTGGGCCTCCTCCTGGCCGAGCGGCAGGGCGAAGGGGTAGTCGACGCCCTTCGCCTTCAGCGCCGCGGCGTCGCTGCTGATGTCGTCCCAGGTCTCGGGGGCGTCCAGGCCCGCCTGCTCGAAGAGCTTCTGGTTGTAGAAGAGCAGTCGGGTACTGGCGACGAAGGGCAGGCCGTACAGCGTGCCGTCGACCTTGCCCGCGTCGGTGAGCGAGGGCAGGAAGTTGGCCGTGGTGCGGATCGCGAGCATCTCGTCGGCGGTGTAGAGCTTGCCCGCCTTGGCGTAGTCCGCGTACGCGCCGATCTGGGCGATGTCCGGCGCGTTGCCGGCCTCGACCATCGCGCCGACCTCGCGGTCGACGTCCTTCCAGGAGAGGACGGTGACCTCGACCTTGATGCCGGGGTGCTCCTTCTCGAAGCCCGAGGCGACTCCGCTCCAGTACTTCTCGGAGCTGTTCTCCGGCCCGGTGCCGTAGTCCGCGGCGACCAGCTTCAGCGTGACGTCGCCCGACGCGGCATCACCGCCGCAGGCCGACAACGTTGCTGCCATTCCCAGCGCGGCCACCGCCGCGGTCAGACCCAAAAAGCGCCGCTGCACAGCCTCGCCCATCCTCGTCGATCACCTTGCCCGCGGGCGGTGCGCACGACGCACGCCGCCGGCCTCGGCCGCGGCAGCGCCGCCCTGTCCTGGCACCGTCCGGATGAACAGCGATTTTCCCCCATTGCCGACGCGAAGGTCTACACCACCGGCGTATCGCTTCGGCAACGTATACGGGCCCGGAGCACCACAACTGGCTTACGGGCACTGGAAGTCGGGAACCCCGAACCGTATCTTGGTCCAGACCTTTGGCCCGGATTCCGCCGATCCCGGGTTCCCATTCGTGACTTCATGGGAGAAAAAGGGCCACCTTCACTCGTTCGTCATTTTGTATGGGTGCGCAACAAACCACGCTAGTGGACTAGACCTTTTGGGGGTCGGCGGGCGAAACTGTCTCCCGTGAGACATGTCATCGCCCTCGATGTGGGCGGCACCGGAATGAAGGCCGCACTGGTCGGGACCGACGGCACCCTCCTTCACGAGGCGCGGCGGGCCACCGACCGGGAGCGCGGCGCCGAAGCGGTCATCGAGTCGATCCTCGCGTTCGCGGCGGATCTGCGGGCCCACGGCGAGGAGCACCTCGGCGAGAGCGCCGTCGCCGCCGGGGTCGCCGTGCCCGGCATCGTCGACTCGGCCGAGGGCATCGCGGTGTACGCCGCGAACCTGGGCTGGCGCGACGTACCGCTGCGCGCCCTGCTCTCCGAGCGGCTCGGCGCCATCCCGGTCGCCCTCGGCCACGACGTCCGCACCGGCGGACTCGCCGAGGGCCGCATCGGGGCCGGGCGCGGCACGGACCGCTTCCTCTTCGTCCCGCTCGGCACCGGCATCGCCGGGGCCATCGGCATCGGCGGCGCCATCGAGTCCGGCGCCCACGGGGACGCGGGCGAGATCGGCCACATCGTCGTCCGCCCGGACGGCCCCGACTGCGGCTGCGGCCAGCGCGGCTGCCTGGAGACACTGGCCTCCGCCGCCGCGGTGACCCGGGCCTGGGCGGCCGCGTGCGGGGACCCCGGGGCGGACGCCGCCGACTGCGCGAAGGCCGTCGCGTCCGGCGATCCGGCGGCGATCGAGGTGTGGCGGAACGCGGTCGACGCGCTCGCCGCCGGCCTGGTCACCGCGCTCACCCTGCTCGACCCGGGCACGCTCATCATCGGTGGCGGTCTCGCCGAAGCCGGGGAAACCTTGTTCACACCACTGCGTGCGGCCGTCGAGGAACGCGTCACGTTCCAGAAGCTGCCCCACATCGTCCCGGCGGCCCTCGGGGACACCGCCGGATGCCTGGGCGCGGGGCTGCTCGCCTGGGATCTACTCGCCACGGAGGTTTCCGCCTGATGGGCCCACGCGCAGCAGACAGCACCGTTCTCGCCGGCGCCCGGGTGGTGCTCCCCAGCGGCACGGTCGAGGACGGCCGGGTGACCGTCGAAGGCACCCGTATCGCCGCCTCGGCCCCCGAGGGTGCCCGGACCATCGACCTCGCCGGGCACTGGGTGGTCCCCGGCTTCGTGGACATGCACAACCACGGCGGCGGCGGGGCCTCCTTCACCTCCGGCACCGTGGAGGAGGTCCTCACCGGCATCCGTACGCACCGCGAGCACGGCACCACCACCCTGGTCGCCTCCACCGTCACCGGCGAGATGGACTTCCTCGCCCGGCGCGCGGGCGTCCTGTCCGAGCTGGTCGAGCAGGGCGACCTGGCCGGGATCCACTTCGAGGGCCCCTTCATCTCGCCGTGCCGCAAGGGCGCCCACAGCGAGGGGCTGCTGCGGGACCCGGACCCGGCCGAGGTCCGCAAGCTGCTGGACGCCGCCCGCGGCACCGCCCGGATGTTCACCCTCGCCACCGAGCTGCCCGGCGGCATCGACTCCGTACGGCTGCTCGCCGAGCACGGGGTCATCGCCGCCATCGGCCACACGGACGCGACGTACGAGCAGACCGTGGAGGCCATCGACGCGGGCGCGACCGTCGCCACGCACCTGTTCAACGCGATGCCCCCGCTCGCCCACCGCGAGCCGGGCCCGATCGCCGCGCTCCTGGAGGACGACCGGATCACCGTCGAGCTGATCAACGACGGCACGCATCTGCACCCGGCCGTCCTGGAGCTGGCCTACCGGCACAAGGGCGCCGGCCGGGTCGCGCTGATCACCGACGCGATGGACGCGGCCGGTTTCGGCGACGGGGAGTACCAGCTCGGTCCGCTCGCGGTCGAGGTCACCGACGGAGTGGCCCGGCTGGTGGAGGGCGGCTCGATCGCCGGCTCCACGCTCACCCTGGACACCGCGTTCCGCCGGGCGGTCACCCTCGACGCGATCCCCGTCGAGGACGTCGTCCGGTCCATCTCCGCCAACCCGGCCCGGCTGCTCGGCGTCGACGACCGGGTCGGTTCGCTGGACCCGGGCAAGGACGCCGACCTGGTGGTCCTCGACGAGGACTTCGTCCTCAAGGGCGTCATGCGCCGGGGCGAGTGGATCATCGAGCCGAAGACGGCCTGAGACACCCTGCGGGCGAGCACGTAACGAAGCGATGGCGGTCGGCCCTCAGGACTGGGCCGGCCGTCACCGCTTTGGCATGATCATCGGATCGTGCCACGAGCCGGGGGCACGCAGCGCTGGGGCCACGCACCGAGGGAGGGACCGGACCAGGTGATCCTGACCGTCACCCTGAACACCGCGCTCGACGTGACGTACACCGTCGACGCGCTCGTCCCGCACGGCAGCCACCGGGTCGGCGAGGTCACCGAACGTCCCGGCGGCAAGGGCCTGAACGTCGCCCGGGTGCTGGGGGCGCTGGGCCACGACGCCGTGGTCACCGGCTTCGTCGGCGGTGCGACCGGAGACGTGCTGCGCGGCCTCCTCGCCCCGCTCCCGCCGCGCGACGCCCTCGTCCACGTCGCCGGGAACACCCGCCGCACCCTCGCGATCACCGACCGCTCGACCGGCGACACCACCCAGCTCAACGAACCCGGACCGCAGGTGAGCCCCGCCGAATGGGCGGCCTTCCTGCGGACGTACGAGGAGCTGGTCGCCGGGGCCGACGCGGTCGCGCTCTGCGGCTCCCTGCCGCCCGGCATCCATGTCGGGGCGTACGCCGAGCTGGTCCGGATCGCCCGCGCCGCCGCCGTACCCGTGCTGCTGGACACCAGCGGCGAACCCCTGCGCCGGGGCATCGCCGCCCGCCCCGACCTGGTCAAGCCGAACGCCGAGGAGCTGGCCCGGCTGACCGGTTCCCGCGATCCGCTGCGCGCCGCGGGGGACGCCCGCCGGCGCGGGGCCCACGCCGTGGTCGCCTCGCTCGGCCCGGAGGGGGTGCTCGCGCTCACCCCGGACGGCGTCTGGCGGGCCGCCCCGCCCGCACCCGTGCGCGGCAACCCGACCGGAGCGGGCGACTCCGCGGTCGCCGGGCTGCTGTCCGCCCTGGCCGAGGGGCTGCCCTGGCCGCAGCGGCTGGCCCGGGCGGTGGCCCTGTCGACGGCGACGGTGCTGGCCCCGGCGGCCGGCGAGTTCGACGCGGCGGCCTACGCGGAGCTGCTGCCGCGCGTCACGGTGGAGCCGCACGTCCCGGCCCCCTGACCGACCGCCCGCACACGCCGACGCCCCGGCCACCGGGGCGGTGATCGGGGCGTGGGACGCGCGCGGGGGCGGTCAGCTCTTGAAGTGGCCCGCCTTCAGCTCCAGCTGGTCGAGGTTGGCGTCGCACTGGTCGCCTTCCTCACAGGACAGCTTGAGGGTGTTGGCGCCCTTGTCGAGCTGGACGTACGCGTAGGTGTTCGTCCAGCCCTTCTCCAGGTCGCCCTCGGCGGCCTTCGCGAAGTTCTTCATGTTGATGGAGCGGGGCTTCTGGTCGTTCACCGTCAGGGTCGTCTTCGCGTCCTTGCCGGGCACGCCGTAGGTCACGTACAGCGTGTACGGGCCGGCCTCGGGCACCTCCACCGACCAGGTGGCCGACCGGCCGACCTCGTTCAGGTTGATGTAGTTGCCGTTCGCGCTCTTGGCGCCCTTGACCGTGGAGTCCAGGGCCGCGGTGCCGCCCAGCGTCAGCGTCGCCGCGTCCTGCTTGGGCAGCTCGACCGGCTCCTCGGTCTCCTCCGGCTTCTCCGGCTTCTTCGACTCCTCGACCTCGTCGGCGGGGCCCTGCGAGGAGGACGCCTCGTTGTTCTTCGCGTCCTTGTCGCCGTCGTCGCCCGTGAGCAGGGCGGCGCCGATGCCGACGAGGACGACCGCGACCACGGCGACCGCCGCGATCAGGAGCGCCTTCGTGTTCGGGCCGCCCCGGCCCGTGCCGCCGCCGTGGCCGCCCTGGGCCGGGGGCTGCCCGTGGGACGCGCCGCCGGGGTAGGTCTCGGGGGCCGCGTACTGCGGGTTCGGCCGGTTGTACTGCTGCGCGGGCTGGCCGTAGGTCTGCTGGGGCGGGTAGCCGTAACCGCCCTGCTGCTGCGGCGCCTGCTGCTGGCCGTACTGGCGCTCCCCGACGGCACGCACCTGGTTGTAGGACGTTCTGGGCACGCCCGGCTGCGCGGCCGGACCCGGGTAGCCGTACCCGCCCTGGCCGGGCGCCTGGGCGCCTGCCGCCTGTCCGTCCGCGTACAGATAGCCGAACGGATCGTCGTCCTCGGGCTTGCTCGCGCCGTTGTTTCCGGCCGTCATCCCTGGGTCACTCCTCACCATCTCGCCAGCCGTCGCCGACCGGCCGAGCCTACCTCGAACGGAGCAGCCCCCGAATTGCGCTCACCCACCGGGGCGACGCCGGAGGAACCGGTACGGGGTAGGGGGAGGAACACGCCATGAACGTCATCCGGCCCTGCGGTGAACCTTCGACCGGGACCGTTTTTCCACGTACATCCGCTGGTCGGCGGAGCGCAGCACCTCTTCGACGGTCATGCCGCACTCGGCCCATCCGATGCCGAAACTCGCTCCGACCCGGACCGCCCGGCCGTCGACCCTTATGGGCGGAATGATGGCATTTCTCAGACGAACGGCCAGGTCAGCGGCGTCCGCCGCCCCGAGGCCGTCGGCGAGGACGACGAATTCGTCACCCCCGAGCCGGGCGACGGTGTCACCGTCCCGGACACAGGTGCTCAGCCGCCGGGCGACCTCGATGAGCACGGCGTCGCCGGTGTGGTGTCCGAAGCGGTCGTTGATGGACTTGAAACCGTCGAGGTCGCAGAAGAGGACCGCGAGCCCCTTCGTCCCGTCGTCGTGCTCCGGATCCGGGGCCAGCGTGTGCACGTGGTGGTCGAAGGGCCCGCCGCCGGGGACGGCCTCGCCCTCGTAACCGTCGGCCTGGTAGCCGTGGGTGAGGGAGGACTCCACGTCCCCGTACGCCGCGTCCAGCGCCTCGATCGCGGTGGCGGCCGGGGAGGAGTGCGGCCGCTCGCAGATCCGGGCACTGAGCCGCGACTTGAGCTCGGCGCTGTTGGGCAGCCCGGTCAGCGCGTCGTGCGAGGCGCGGTGGGCGAGGTTCAGCTCGTGGCGCTTGCGCTCCTCTATGTCCTCGACATGGGTGAGCAGGAAGCGCGGCCCGTCGGCGGTGTCCGCGACGACCGAGTTGCGCAGCGAGACCCAGAGATAGGTGCCGTCACGGCGGCTGAGGCGCAGCTCCGCCCGGCCGCCCTCTGCCGAGGTCCGCAGCAGGGTGCCGATGTCCTCGGGGTGGACCAGGTCGGCGAAGGAGTAGCGGCGCATCACGGAGGCCGGGCGGCCGAGCAGCCGGCACAGGGCGTCGTTGGTCCGCAGCAGCCTGCCCTGCTGGTCGCCGCCCATCTCGGCGATGGCCATACCGCTGGGCGCGTACTCGAAGGCCTGGCGGAAGGACTCCTCGCTGGCACGCAGCGCCTGCTGCTCCCGCTCCAGGCGGACCAGGGCGCGCTGCATGTTGGCCCGCAGGCGGGCGTTGCTGATGGCGATGGCGGCCTGGGAGGCGTACATCTGGAGCGCTTCGCGCCCCCATGCGCCGGGGCGGCGTCCGTTGCGCGGCCGGTCCACGGATATGACCCCGAGGAGGTCGCCCTCGCCCGACGAGGCGTACATCGGGGCGTAGAGCCGGTCGAGGGGATGCCACTCGTCCTCGAACCGGGGTTCGGGTCCCTCGGTGTGCCACTGCGGTACGTCGTCGTCGAGGAGGACCCAGCCCTCGGTGTGCGGGATGAAGCGGAGACCGCCCCACGCCTCGCCCATGGAGAGCCGGCGGTCCCAGGAGTCACGGGAGCCGACGCGGCCGGTGATCAGGGCTTCGGCGGCGGCGTTGCCCGCGAAGGCGGCGATGACGAGGTCACCCTCGGGCCGGACCAGGTTGACGCAGGCCAGCTCGTAGCCGAGGCCCCCGACGATCCCGTCGACCACGCTCTGGAGCGTGTCCGCGAGACTCCGCGCCGTGTTGAGATCGGCGACGGCCTGGTGCAGCTGCCGCATGGTCGCCAGGCGGACGTACGGCTCCGACTCGGCCTCCATCGCTCGCACCCCCGGGACCTCGACAGCAACTCCAGGTTTCATATCGACGTACTTATCGCAGTGTCACGGCCACTGAATCACAGTGAGCTGTGCACCCGGTACACAGGGTCAGCAGAAAATGGACTCTGTGACCCAAGTCACAACAGATGACCGGGTGATGCCGGTGACTCACGGCGACGGTGATCGTCCCGTGGTCACTGGGAGGAACGGATTCCCCTTGTGCGCCCGCGTACGCCCCCTCTCTTCCGCTTTCCCCCTCCGTCGCCCCTTCCGGGGTCCTAGGACCTGCCTGGTTCCCTGGGCCGATGCGGCCGTCCGGGCCGCGCGGTTAGCGTCGTGGTGTGCTCCAGACGACGACTCCCACCCCGCGCCCCGAGCCCATCCCCCATGCTGAGGGAGTGAGCAACGACGAGTTCCGGGCCGCCCTCGCGCGGCTGGCCGCCGGGGTGGTGCTGGTCACCGCCCAGGAACCGCCCCTCGACGAGGACGGTCTGGGCGAGGACGTGGGCATGACGGCGACCGCCTTCATGTCCGTGTCCCTGGAACCGCCCCTGGTGATGGTGAGCCTGCGCAACGGCTCCCGGATGGACGACCTGCTGGACGAGCAGCCGCTGTGGGCGGTCTCCGTCCTGGCCGCGAGCCAGCGGCACATCGCGGGCCGGTTCGCCATGAAGGGCCGGATCAGCGACCGGCTGCTGTTCGAGGACGTCGCGTACGTACGGGGCGAGGTGACGCGTGCGCCGCTGGTCGGCGGGGCGCTGGCGACGCTGGAGTGCCGCACCGAGCAGCGGGTGGTGGCCGGGGACCACACCCTGGTGATCGGGCGGGTGCTCACGGCGGAGCTGCCGAGCCCGGAGGGCGAACCGCTGACGTACTTCAAGGGGCGCTACCGGCAGTTGGGCTGACGGTCCGTTCCGGCGGCGCGGGAGGCCCGGCCGCGCGGGAAGCCCGGGGCAGCGCTGGAGGCCCGGCGGCGCAGAGAACCCGGCGCGGGAGGCCCGGCCGCGTGGGACGTCCTCGCCGGGAGGCGCGCCCGTGGCCGCGCGGGCTACCAGTCGCGGCCGGAGCGCCCGCGCTTGGTCTCGCCGCGCTGCTTCTTCTCGCGCAGCCGGCGCTCGTTGATCCCGCGCGGGACCTTCCGCTTGATCCGGGGCTTGGGCGGCGGTGCGGTGGCCTCGGCGAGGAGGGCGGCGAGCCGCACGGCGGCCGTCTCGCGGTTGCGCCACTGGGAACGGTGCTCGGAGGCCCGCACCGAGACCACCCCGCCCACCAGCCGGCCCGCGAGCCGCTCCAGCGCCCGCGCCTTCCACACCTCGGGGAGCGCGTCGGTCGCGGCCAGGTCGAAGCGCAGCTCCACCTGGGAGTCGCTGGTGTTGACGTGCTGGCCGCCGGGCCCGGAGGACCGCGAGAAACGCCACAGGAGCTCGGCCTCCGGGAGGGAGACCGAACCGCGGATGACATAGGGCCCGGACATGACACCCATGGTCCCTCCCCCGCACCCCGCCCGTCACCTTCTTTTGCACTGCTCGGGCCCCCCGCGCCCGGAGGAAGTTCGTAAAGAAAGTAAAGCGAGCAGGAACCTCGTGGTCCGCCGCACGCGTTATGACGGGTGACGGGTAGCTTTCGTGATGGCACGAAGCCCGCACACGACGAGGAAAGGGACTTCCCATGGCAGTAAGCCTGTCCAAGGGCGGCAACGTCTCGCTCACCAAGGAGGCACCGGGCCTGACCGCCGTCACGGTCGGCCTCGGCTGGGACGTCCGCACCACCACCGGCACCGACTTCGACCTCGACGCCTCGGCGATCGCGGTCGACGCGGGCGGGAAGGTCGTCTCGGACGGCCACTTCGTCTTCTTCAACAACAAGTCGACGCCGGACCAGACCATCGTGCACACCGGTGACAACGTCACGGGTGCCGGCGAGGGCGACGACGAGCAGATCAACGTCAACCTGGCGGGCCTGCCGGCCGACGTCGACAAGATCGTCTTCCCGGTCTCCATCTACGACGCCGAGACCCGCAGCCAGAACTTCGGCCAGGTCCGCAACGCGTTCATCCGCATCATCAACCAGGCCGGCGGCGCGGAGATCGCCCGCTACGACCTGAGCGAGGACGCCGCCACCGAGACCGCCATGGTCTTCGGCGAGCTCTACCGCAACGGCGCCGAGTGGAAGTTCCGCGCGGTGGGCCAGGGGTACGCCTCCGGTCTGCGCGGCATCGCCCAGGACTTCGGCGTCAACCTCTGACACCTCGTCCCGGCGCACCACAGTCCCACCGGAGCCCCCGGCCGCGATCGCGGCCGGGGGCTCCGGCCTGTGTGAACGCTCGTCAGGCCGCGCCCCTCACACCGCAGAAATCCGCCACTTCACCGAATACCGGACAGCGGGACACTCCATTCGCACAAGAACTGGTCAAAAACTTGTGAGGCAATTGTCGGCACACCGTCAAATTCGCTCATTCGGTGGCACGCTCTCCGCTCGTAGTCCCCCCACAGGACGACCGACGGAGAACACACATGAACCTCCACACCACCCCCCACAACTCCCGTACCCCGCACACCACTCGCCGGCTCGCGGCACTCGCGGCCGTGGCCGCGATGGTCGTCGCCGGCGTCCAGGCCGGATCGGCCGTCGCCACGCCCGACGACACCGCCCGCACCTCCGCGGCGAAGCCCGCCACGGCCGCCGCCCTCGGTGTGAACCCCTCCGCGCAGCGCGCGACGGCCATCACGTCGGCGCAGGCACAGGCCTCCTCGGCGGCGAAAGCCCTGAAGCTGGGCGGCCGGGAGAAGCTGATCGTCCGCGACGTCATCAAGGACGCCCGGGGCACGGTCCACACCCGCTACGAGCGCACCTACGACGGCCTGCCCGTACTCGGCGGCGACCTCGTCACCCACACCACCGCCGCCGGAAAGCTGAAGAGCGTCGACAAGGCGACCGACGCGAAGATAGCCGTGGCGTCGACGACGCCGGAGCTGAAGGCCGCCGCGAGCGCCCGCAAGGTGATCTACGCGGGCCACGGCAGTGCGTCCGTGCTCGCCTGGGAGACCGTCAGGAAGGGCGTGCAGAAGGACGGCACGCCCAGCCGCGTCCACACCGTCACCGACGCCACCACCGGCAAGAAGCTGCACAGCTACGAGGCGATCGAGACCGGGACCGGCAACAGCCAGTACAGCGGCGAGGTCGAGCTCACCACGACGACGTCCGACGCGGGCTTCGAGCTGACCGACGGCGAGCGCGGCGGCCACACGACGTACGACCTGAACCAGGGCTCGTCCGGCACCGGCGACCTCGTCACGGACGACGACGACACCTGGGGCGACGGCACGGGCGAGGACCGGCAGACCGCCGCCGTCGACGCCCACTACGGTGCTGCGAAGACCTGGGACTTCTACAGGACGGCCCTCGGGCGTGACGGCATCGCGGGCGACGGCAAGGCCGCCTACTCCCGGGTCCACTACGGCGAGAACTACGTCAACGCCTTCTGGGACGACAGCTGCTTCTGCATGACGTACGGCGACGGCGAGGGCAACAGGAACGCCCTCACCTCGATCGACGTCGCGGCCCACGAGATGACCCACGGCCTGACCTCCGCCACCGCCGGCCTGGAATACGCGGGCGAGTCCGGCGGCCTCAACGAGGCGACCAGCGACATCCTCGGCGCCTCGGTGGAGTTCTTCGCCGACAACGCCTCGGACGCCGGGGACTACCTCATCGGCGAGAAGATCGACATCAACGGGGACGGCACCCCGCTGCGCTACATGGACCAGCCCTCCAAGGACGGCAGTTCCGCCGACTTCTGGGACGAGAACCTCGGCGACCTGGACGTCCACCACTCCTCCGGCGTCGCCAACCACTTCTTCTACCTGCTCGCCGAGGGCAGCGGAAAGAAGACGGTCAACGGCGTCGACTACGACTCCCCGACCTCCGACGGCTCGACGCTGACGGGCATCGGGCGGGAGAAGGCGTACCAGATCTGGTACAAGGCGCTCTCCGTCTACATGACCTCCACCACCGACTACGCGGGCGCGCGCGTCGCGACCGAGAAGGCGGCGGCCGACCTGTTCGGCGCGGACAGCGAGGAGCTGAAGGCGGTCTCGGCCACCTGGACCGGGGTCAACGTCAAGTAGCCCCGGCCGTACGCGACACGGAAGCCGGTCAGCCCTCCCGGGCGGGCCGGCTTCCGCCGTACAGCCAGGCGTCCCAGAGCCCGGTGAGGTCCCGGCCGGTCTCCTTCTCGACGTACACGGTGAAGTCGTCGGTGGAGGCGTTGGCGTGCCGGTACTTCTCGGTCCAGCCCCGCACCAGCGCGAAGAACGCCTGGTCGTCGTCCATCGCGAGCCGGATCCGGTGCACGACCATGGCCCCGCGCCCGTAGACCGGCGGGTCGGAGAGATCGAGGGCGGCGGGCGGACGGGCGGGCGGGAAGGCCCAGTTGGCGTCGTCCTCGTACGCCTCGTCGAAGCTCTCCGCGACCGGTACGCCGTCGTGGTCGGCGGCCCAGAGCCACTCGGCGTACGTCGCGAAGCCCTCGTTCAGCCACATGTCCCGCCACGTCCTCGGGGTGACGGAGTTCCCGAACCACTGGTGGGCCAGCTCGTGGACGAGGAGGCCGGTGTCGGGCGGGCCGGGGAAGACGGGCCGGTTCTGGGTCTCCAGGGCGTACGTCGCATCGCCCGTGCGCTCCACGATCGCCCCGGCTGAGGTGAAGGGGTACGGCCCGAACCTGGCCCGCGACCACGCCAGCACCGCCGGGATCTCCGCCAGCACGTCCTCGCTCTCCGCGGCCGACTCGGGGTCCGCGGCGGTGAACAGGCGGATGCCCTCGGGGGTGCGCGCCTGCTCGGTGGTGAACCGGCCGACGGCCACGGTCGCCAGATAGCTCGCCATCGGCTCCGTGGTCCGCCAGTGGTAGGCGGTGCGGCCGTTCTCCGTGCGCCGGGCGGCCAACTGCCCGTTGGAGACGGCGGTCAGCGGGTCGGGAACGGTGACCTCGATGTCGTACACGGCCTTGTCGCTCGGGTGGTGGTTGCCGGGGAACCAGGCCATGGACCCAGTCGGCTCGCCGAGGGCGACCGCGCCGTCCGCCGTCCGCAGCCAGCCCTCCTGCTCCCCGTCGGCGTCGGTGATGGCCTGCGGGGAGCCGGAGTACCGCACGACGGTGGTGAAGGTGCGGCCCTCGCGCATCCGGTCGTCCACCGACGCGTCGGGGCGGATCGTCAGCTCCCTGCCCGCCCGGTTGACGGCGGCGGGCTCCCCCTCGACGGTGGCGCTCTCCACGTCGAGCCCGGCGAGGTCGAGGTGGAACGCGCTCAGGTGCTGGGTGGCGCGGGCGGTGATCGTGGCCGTGCCGCGCAGCAGCCCGGCGGCGGGGTCGACGTCGAGCTCCAGGCCGTAGTGGGTGACGTCGTAGCCGCCGTTGCCGAGCCCGGGGAAGTAGGGATCGCGCAGACCGGCCGCGCCCGGGGTCCCCTCGACGCCGCCGGAGCAGCCCGAGCCGAGGAGGGCGAGGGACAGCAGGAGGGGGGCGAAGGCCGGTACGCGGTGGTTCACCGGTCGATATTAGGGCGGTTCCGGTGCGGGGCCGCACGCCTGGGGGACGGCAGCCGCCCGCCCGCCTCGGCGGACGGGCGGGCGGCTTCCGGCTCCGGCTCCGGCTTCCGGCTTCCGGCTTCCGGCTTCCGGCTTCCGGCTCCCGGCTCCCGGCTCCCGGCTCCCGGCTCCCGGCTCCCGGCTCCCGGCTCAGAGGACGGCGATACCGAGTGGCCGGTTGCCCGCCGGCAGGCGGACCGGCTCGCTCCGCTCGTCGTCCAGGTCGACGACCGTGATCCCGTTCCAGTGGCCGTCGCGGGTGAAGCCGCCGGTGACGTACGCCGTGCCGCCGTCCGCCGACACCGCCACGTCCTCGTGCGGCCCGTCCAGCGGAACGACCCGCTCCGTGCCCTCGGGGGCGCGGACGGTGAGCGAGGGGTCCTCGTCGTCCGGGCCGATCGGGCCGGTGCCGACCACGAGGAGGGTGCCGTCGGGGGCGAGTGCCGCGCCGTGCTGGTGGGTGCCGGCCGTCATCCGTTCGATCGTCACCCGACCGGTGCGCGGGTCGAGCACGGCCAGCCGCTCCCCCTCGAAGGGCAGCAGCAGGTTGCCGTCCCCGGGGCGGACGACGGCGTAGTGCGGCTTCAGCCAGGAGCCGAGCCCGCCCTCCGTGCCGTACGGGGCGACCTCCATCCGCCGGGTCCTCAGCGTGTCCGCGTCCACGGCCTTCACGTCGAAGGAGTCGTGACCGGTGGCGTACACCTCGCGGCCGTCCGGCGAGACGTCCACGTCGAAGGGACGCCTGCCGACCGGCGCGGTGCCGGTGACCTGGCGGGTCGCGGTGTCGACGACCTCGACCGTGCCGTCCTCGCCGGGCACGTTGACCCCGACGTAGACGTGCTTCCCGTCCGGGGCCAGGGCGATGCCCATGCCGCCGCCCCGGTACTCGCCCGTGGTGACGGGGCCGGACTCCGTCACGTACGGGATCAGCGCGAGCCGGGTCCGCCGCCGGGTGTCGACGACCGCGACGCCCTCGGCGGTGGCGACCCAGGCCCGTCCGTCCTCGCCGACGACGAGTCCGTAGGGCGCGGTGCCGACCTGCACGGAGGCGAGGGGCGCCCCGCCCTCCCCGGAACCGTCCCGGCCGGGGTCGACGAAGGTCACGGTGTCGCTGCCGAAGTCGGCGACCAGGAGGGTGCCGTCGGGGGTACGGCCCGCGGGTGCGCCCGAGGGGCCGGGGGATGCCTCGGTGCCGGTCGGGGCGGACGCCGCGTCCGGAACGACGGGGTCCGCGTCCGTGGTGCCGGTGGCGCACCCGGCGAGCAGGGCGGCAGCGATCAGCGCGAGGCCGAGGCGGCGGACGCGCGATCCGGGCGTGCGTCGGAGCGCGTGGGGGCCGCCCCCGGTCGCGGTGCGCACCCGGTCGGTGCCGCCGGTACGTGCGGCGGTGAGCAGGGCGTGACCGAGGGCGTTCATGGGGACTCCGTTTCCGTCTGCCTAGCGGGGGTGATGGCGCCGGGACGAGGCGCGCGGGTGGCTACCGGGCGAGCGAGGCGACGCCGGCTCGGGCGAACTTCTCGTCGAGGTCGCCGCTGGGCGCGCCCGCCACGCCGATGCCCGCCACCGGGGCGCCCTTGACCTGGACCGGGGCACCACCGCCGAGGAACAGGGTGCCGGGGATGTCCTTCAGGTTCGGGGCCTGCTCCAGGCGCTCGACGAGGTCGGAGGTGGGGGCGTTCCAGGAGACGGCGGTGAACGCCTTCTTCACCGCGGACTCGGGGGACTGCGGCCCGGCGCCGTCGCCGCGCAGGGAGACGATGGTGTTGCCGTTGCGGTCGACCACCGCGACGGAGATCCGCTGGTTCTCCTTCTTCGCCGCGTCCAGCGTGGCCTGCGCGGCCTTCGTGGCGGCGGCCACGGTCAGATGCGTCGTCTGCTGGAGGTTCCGGTTGCCGGTGTCGGCCTTGACCGCGGCGGCGGGGGCGGCGGCCGGGGAGGAGGCGCTCGCGGACATCGCGCCGAACGTCCCGGCCCCGAGAGCGGCAGCGACGGCGGCGCTGGTGACGACACGGGTACGCAGCGACAGCTTCTTCATGATGGCTCCTTGGTGATCCGGGGCGGCCCGGTGAGGTGAGGTGTGCGGTGCGAGGCGGCCCGGAGTGGTCCGGCGTTTCGCTCCGGTGTCGATCCTCCGGGCGGAACCGGCCCCGTACGGTCGGCGTACCGGCTGGAAGCGGCGGGCGGGACGGCCGACGCCCCCGTCAGCCGATCGGTTGATGCGGGGGTGGCCGGATCAGGTCACCATGGAGGGGTTTACGCAGGTCAGCGACGGAACGCGAGGGACGTGGTGGAGCACCGCAGCGGTTCGCCGGACCCCGGCGGCCCCGGCGCCGGCCGGCATGCCGGCGCCGGCCCCGGAGGACGCGTGGACGGCGGCAGCCCCGGCGGACCGGCGGACGGCGTCGTTCCCTGCGGACCCGGCAGCAGCCCGCATGCCGACAGCGGCCCCGGCGTCGGCCCGCATGCCGATGGCAGCCCCGGCGGCTCTGTGGACGGCGGGGCCGAGGCCGGTGGTCCCGGGGCCGCCGGGCCCGACCCCGACGCCCGCTGGCTCGCGCTCCTCATGCACGCCGCGTTCTTCCTGCTGCTCGGCGCCTCGCTGGCCCGGTTCCTGATGCGGCACCCCGGCGAGGCCCGCACTCCGTGGATCATCGCCCTGTCGATCACCCTGGCGGTGCTCTATCTCCTCGGCCCCGTCCTCGGCTCGCGTCCCACCCCGCGCCGGCTCGTCTGGCTCGCGGTGCTCGTCGTCGTGTGGATGGTGCTCGTCGTCCTCGCGCCGAGCTTCGCGTGGTGCGCGGTGCCGCTGTTCTACACCGGGCTGCGGATCCTGCCGCCGCGTGCGGCCCTCGCGCTGGTCGCGCTGCTCACCGTCTTCGTCGTGGCCGCGCAACTGCGGCTGGCCGACGGGTTCGACCCGAACCTGGTCCTCGCCCCGCCCGCCGTCGCCGCGGTGGCGACCGCGGTCTTCGTCCATATGCAGCGCCAGGCGGTACGCCAGCGGGAACTGGCCGCACGCCAGCGCGAGCTGATCGACGACCTGTTGCGGACCCGGCGCGAACTGGCCGCCACCGAACGGCGCGAGGGGACCCTCGCCGAGCGCCAGCGGCTCTCCATGGAGATCCACGACACCCTGGCCCAGGGCCTGTCCAGCCAGCAGATGCTGCTCCAGGCCGCCGACCGCACCTGGAGCGCCGATCCGGACGCCGCCCGCCGCCATGTCCGTACGGCCACGGGCATCGCCGAGCGCAACCTCGCCGAGGCCCGCCGCTTCGTCCACGACCTGGCCCCCGCCGACCTCGCGGAGGGCGGCGGGCTGGAGGCGGCCCTGCACGCACTGGCGGCTCGCGAGAGCGCCCAGGCGGAGGGCGCGCTCACCGTCCACTGCCATGTGGAGGGCACGGGGCACGCCCCGCTGCCGGACCGGGTGCAGTCCGCCCTGCTGCGCATCGCCCAGGGGGCCCTGGCCAACGTCCGGGAGCACTCCGGGGCGACCGCCGCCGGGCTGACCCTGACCCATCTCGACGACCGGGTGGTCCTGGACGTCGGCGACAACGGCCGGGGCTTCACCGCGGAGCCCGAGGGCGCACCCGGCGCCCGCGCCGTCCGGGGCCACGGGCTTCCGGCGATGCGGGCCCGGGTGCGCCAGCTCGGCGGAACGCTCACCGTCGAGTCGGCGCCGGGCGAGGGCACCGTGCTCTCCGCCGAGGTCCCGCTCACCACCACGGAGGCCCCCACATGACCGGCGAGGCGAACCCCAAGCCCGGCGCGGCCGACCCAGCCCCCGCTCCCGCTCCCGCTGCCGTGCGCATCCTGCTCTGCGACGACCATGCGGTCGTCCGGGCCGGACTGCTCGCGCTCCTCGGCAGCGAACCGGACATCGAGGTCGTCGGCGAGGCGGGCAGCGGTGAGGAGGCGGTGGTGCTCGCCGCGCGCCTGAAGCCGGACGTCGTCCTCATGGACCTCCAGCTCGGCGAGGGCATCGACGGGGTCGAGGCGACCCGACGCATCGCGGCCGACGGCACGGTCCACGTCCTGGTGCTGACCACGTACGACACCGACGCCGACATCACCCGCGCCATCGAGGCGGGGGCCACCGGCTATCTGCTGAAGGCGGAGCGCCCGGAGGAACTCTTCGCCGCGATCCGGTCCGCCGCCCAGGGCCGCACCACGCTCTCCGCCCCCGTCGCCAGCCGGGTGATGGCCCGGATGCGCAGCCCCCGCCCCAGCCTCACCGACCGGGAACGCGACATCCTGGCCCAGCTCTCCCAGGGCCTCGGCAACCGGGACATCGCCCGTGCCCTGTTCATCAGCGAGGCCACGGTCAAGACCCACCTGGGCCGGATCTACGACAAGCTCGGCGTCGACACCCGCGCGGGCGCGGTGTCGGTGGCGAAGGAGCAGCGACTGCTGCCGTGAGCCCGGGGGCGAGACGCGTCCGGGCTCACGCAACCTGCGGCCGGAAGTCGCGGCCTCGGCCGGCCGGCCGAGGCATACCGCCGGTGCTGGATCAGCGCTCAGCCGTCGCCGAACACCGCGTCGGCGGTCTGCGCGGTGACGGCCCGCTCGAACCACACGTCGAGCACGGCGAGGTCCGTGCAGGAGCTGATGCGCTCGCGCGCCTCGTCCGGCACCGCGACACCGCGCACCTCCAGAATCCGCAGGATGTCCTCGGCGCGCCCCTCGACCCGCCCCTCGGTCCGGCCCTCGTCGCGGAAGCTTTCGGCGACGAAGCCGCGGAAGTGGCTGAGACCAGTGCCCATGAGGTTCCTCCAGATCTCACGAGCCGGGGAGTTCCCCAGACCCGCCTCGGTGAATTCGGCGAAGACCGCCGCGGCATCGGCGTCCGTGCCCCGGAGCGCCTCGGCGAGCGCGTCCAGTATGGCAGCGATGTCGGGATCATGACTATGGGTGATGGCCGAGAAGACGGCCATCGGGATGTCCTCGGCCGCCGTTGCGGCCTCCAGAACCCTGGGTACGTTGTGCGGCCCGAGCACCAGAGGGGAGACGACCAGGCTCGGGTGCCTGTCGAGACCGATACGGATCGGCTCGGCCGCCCACTCCGCGGTCCCCTTGTCCCGGCAGACGACCAGGAGAACGCACGGGTAGCGGAACTTCGCATAGAGGTGGGCCAGGTAGTACGCCCAACTGCTGCGCTTGTCCGGGTCCTTCTTGCTCTGCGCCTCGATCGCGAGCAGCAGGGAGCCCCCGCCCTCCAGATCGATCCGCATAAGGGTGTCCACATGCCGTTCCAACGGTCTGATCTCCGTGAGATCCGTATCCATCAGCGAAACGGCGACGGGCTCCGGGAAGGGAATGCCCAAGGTGCGGAAGGCACTCGCGAACAGACCCGGATTCTTCTGGAAGATCCGATGATGAGCCTCGTGCGACGAACTGACCATGAACCGGACTCTAGAAGCGTCTTGCATATGCCGTAGGCAGATTCAGGATGCTTCACCCGATCGTGGAAATCCGCCCCTCGCGGGCATGACACCATCGATCCGTGCTCGACATCGGCTACTCCCTCTCCCGCCGCTTCCCCGACCCCCCGCAGACCGACTACCGCCGCGCGGACGTCCGGGCGCTGCGGCACGACCTGTTCTCCGGCGACGTCTACCTCGCGGACACCACGGCGGACCGCGAGCTGTCCACAGCCTGGGGATGGGTGCCGGTGCTCGACTTCGCGTGGGCGCTGTGCGACATCGTCGAGCGGATCGACCAGGACCCGCGCGGCAACCGCTCGCACCGGCGGCAGTACGCGGAACTGGACTTCACCGAGTCCTCGGACGTCATGATCTTCGAGCGGCGCTTCGGCTGGGTCGACGTCGAGGCGGACTGGATGCCCGGCGACGAGCCGCCGCTCACCTTCAGCCACTCCCTCCTGCGCCGCGAGGCCCGCGACTTCCTGCACGACCTGATCGCCGACCTGGCCGACATGCACGACGGTCTCGCCGACAACCCCGTGATCTGGGACCTCCAGGCCCGCTTCCCCCGTATGTGAGGCTCCGGCGGACCTACGCCCTCACGCCTCCACCCGCACCCCGATCTGCGCCGCGAACGCCGGGGCCAGCTCCATCAGCTGTGCCGGGCTGATCACCGCGCCCGCCAGCCGGTCCACGCCCCGGGCGATGTCCAGCTCGGCCACCGCGCGCAGGTCCACCGACTCCATCCGCGCACTGCTGAAGTCCGCCCGCTTCAGCACGCAGTCCCGGAACTCGACCCGGACCAGCTGCGCGTCCCCGAAGTCCGGCTCGGCCAGCACGCAGCCCTCGAAGACGACGTCCTTCAGCCGGGCCTTGCGCAGATTCAGGTAGTCGATCTTGCCGCCCCGCACCACCACCCGCTCCAGCACCGCCCCGTGCAGCTGCACCCCGCCCAGCCGGGCGTCCACCACCTCCACGTCCCGCAGCGACGCCTCCGCGAGGTCCGTGCCCACACCCCGTACGCCCGTCAGCACCGCGTCGATGAAACGGGCCCGCGCCAGCTCCGCCCGGTCCAGGGCGCAGCCGTCCAGGGCGCAGTCCATGAAGCGGGCTCCCCGGCCGGAGGCGTCCGCCAGGTCCACCCCGTCGAACCGCACCCCGTCGTAGTCGCCGTCCGGCTCCAGGCCCTCCCCGTCGTACGGAACGAGCGGGGGCAGCCGCACCTCCGGCCGCCGCGCCGCCGTCACGCCCATCATGCTCTTCTTCCTGCCGCTCACTGCCATGCCCTCCATCGTGACGCACACCACTGACAACGCCCCGCCGCCGATGTCACGGGCCGCCGCCCCCGATCCGTCGCATGACCAAAGAAGCGAAGGAGATCCAGCCATGGGACACAGGGAACACACGGAACGCACAGGGCGCACGGGGCGGTCGGGACAGGCGGGGCACGTCCACGTCGTCGGCGGCGGTCTCGCCGGACTCACCGCCGCGATCACCGCCGCCGAGTCCGGCGCGCGCGTCACCCTGCACGAGGGCCACCGGAACCTCGGCGGCCGGGCCCGGACGGCCGACGGCCCGTACCGCACCAACGAGGGGCCCCACGCCGTGTACCACCGAGGGCCGTTCGGCACCTGGCTGGCCCGGCGCGACCTGCTCGGCCCCGTCGTCGCCGTACCGCCCCGCGAAGGGCTCCGCTTCCGCTTCCGGCGGGCGGGGGCCCTCCGCACGCTGCCGCCCGCCGCCCTGCTGCGGCTCTCCCGCCGGGACCCCCGTACGGCCCCGGTGGACGGCGCCTTCCGGGAGTGGGCCACCGGTCAGGTCGGGGAGGACGGGGCCCGGGCCGCCGCGAACTTCGCCGCCACCGCGCTCTTCCACCACGACCCGGGCGCGCTCTCGGCACGGTTCGTCCAGGAGCGTCTGCGCCGGCTGACCGCGCTTCCCCCCGAGGCCCGCTATCCGGTCGGCGGCTGGGCCCGGCTCGTCGAGCGGATGGCCGCGCACGCCCGGGGCCTCGGTGTCCTGGTCGAGACGGCCGCCCGCGTCGACACCGCCGCGCTCGGTGAGCTGGCCCGGACCGGCCCGGTGGTCGTCGCCACCTCCCTCGGCGCCGCCCGCGCCCTGCTCGACGACGCCTCCCTCACCTGGGAGAGCGGCCGCACCGTGCTCGTGGACCTGGCGGTACGCACCCGGCGCGGCGACGCGTTCGTCGTGTCGGACCTGGACGCGCCGGGCTGGCTGGAGCGGTTCACCGCCCAGGACCCGTCGCTCGCCCCGGCCGGCGAGCAGCTGCTCCAGGGCCAGTTCGCGATCGGCCCCGACGCACGGCGGGCGGAGGGCGTCGCCCGTGCCGAGGCCCTCCTCGACCTCGGCTTCCCCGGCTGGCGGGAGCGGACCACCTGGCGCGTCGAGGCCCTCGCCGACGGCCGTACCGGAGCCGTGGACCGCCCCGGCACCACCTGGCGGGACCGGCCCTCCGTGGTCCGGGGTGACGGCGTCTTCCTGGCGGGCGACCAGGTCGCCGCCCCCGGGCTCCTCAGCGAGGTCTCCTTCACCAGCGGCCGCGAAGCCGCCGAGCTCGCCGTGCGGGCCGCTGGACGGCGCTCCACGTCCGGGGTTGACCTCAACCAAAGCTGAGGTACGAGGGTGGGGGCACGGCCCGCCGCTGCGGTGGGCCGTACCGGACCGCCGGACCGCGCCCTGAGGAGCCCGTCATGCACGCCGTACGCCTTCACGCCTTCGGCCCCGCCGAGAACCTCGTGTACGAGTGGACCGAGGACCCCGTCCCCGGCCCCGGCCAGGTCCGTATCGCCGTGGCCGCGGCCGGGGTGCACCTCCTGGACACCGTCCTGCGGGAAGGGGAGGCGGGCCCCAGTCCGGCCCCCGCCGGCCTGCCCACCGTCCCCGGACGGGAGGTCGCCGGGACCGTCGAGTCGGTGGGCGAGGGCACGGACCCCGGCTGGCTGGGCAAGCGCGTCGTCGCCCACCTCGGCACGGCGCCCGGCGGGTACGCCGAACGCGCCGTCACCGGGGCCGACCGGCTCCACGAGATCCCCGGGGGGCTCGACGCCGCCGCGGCCGTCGCCATGATCGGCACCGGGCGCACCACCCTCGGCATCCTCGGGTTCACCCCGCTCGGCCCCCGCTCCGTGGTCGTCGTCACGGCGGCGGCGGGCGGCATCGGCACGCTCCTCGTCCAGTACGCCGGGAACGCGGGCGCCACCGTGATCGCCCTGGCCGGAGGCCCGGCGAAAGTGGCACGGGCGACGGAGAACGGGGCCGGCCTCGCCCTCGACTACACCCGGCCCGACTGGCCGCTCCGGGCCCGGGAGTACCTCGACTCGACCGGCCCCCGGGCCACCGTCGTCTACGACTCCGTCGGCGGGACCACCGCCCGCGCCGCCGTCGACCTCCTGGGCCCCGGCGGACAACACGTCGTCTACGGCTGGTCCGGCCAAGGGCTCCGCGGCGGGGAACCCCTCACCTTCACCGCCGCCGAACTGGCCGAACGCTCCATCACGTCCACAGCCGTGCTCGGGCCGGAGATGATCGAGCGGGGCGGCGGCCTGCGCGCCCTGGAGACCCGCTCCCTCGCCGAGGCGGCGGCCGGCCGGCTGCGCCCTGCCGTCCAGCGCTTCCCGCTCGCCGAGGCCGCCGCCGCCCACCGCGCGCTGGAGACCCGGGGCACGATGGGCAAGGTGGTCCTGGAGCCCTAACCGCTCCGCGCCCGGGGCGCCCGGCCCCCAGGCGGCCCCGAGCCAGACCACCCAGGGCCCGGCAGCCCCGGGCCAAGCCGCCCCAGGCCAGGCAGCCCCGGGCCAAGCCGCCCCGGGTTAGGCAACCCCGGGGCCGCCTGGCCGCCGGGAACCTCGGCCAAGGGCTGCCCCGTAATCCCTGCCGGATCAGCGCGCGGCGTCAGATGCGGTGCATCGCAACGCGGAGGGACGTCCGCATACGGGATGTATTCGGGCGTTCCGACAACGCGGCGAGGCGCCGTAGCTGTCGTCGTGCGCCCGGCAGGGATTGCGGGACAGCCCTCAGGAGGTGCCGCCGCCCCCGAGTCGCGCCAGCGCCCCGTCCGTCAGGCGGTACACCGTCCACTCGTCCTGCGGGCGTGCGCCCAGCGACGCGTAGAACGCGATGGACGGGGCGTTCCAGTCCAGGACCGACCACTCCAGCCGCTCGTATCCGCGCTCCACACAGATCCGGGCCAGCTCCGTCAGCAGCGCCTTGCCGTGGCCGCCGCCGCGCCGCTCGGGGCGGACGTACAGGTCCTCCAGGTAGATGCCGTGCACCCCGCGCCAGGTGGAGAAGTTCAGGAACCACAGGGCGAACCCGATGACCTCGCCGCCGTCGTCGTCGGCCGTCGCCACGTGCGCGTACGCGGCGGGCCGGTCGCCGAAGAGGGCCTCGGCCAACTGCTCCTCGGAGGCGACGACCTCGTCGAGAGCCTTCTCGTAGGCGGCGAGTTCACGCACCAGGGCGTGCAGGACGGGAATGTCGTCGGGTGTGGCGATACGGATCATGGACGCAGCGTAGACAGCCCGCCGCCCGGCCACACGCCGATGCCCCGGCAAACCGGCCACCCCGGCCACCCGCCGCTCTCCCGGGTGTGCGGCCGTCCCCGGCCACCCGGGCGCCCCCTCCGCGGCACCCCACAGCCGTTCTGGAGCACCCGGCCTTCCCGGACCACCCGGCCACACACCGTTCTCCCAGGTGTCCGGCCGTGCTCGGCCTCCCGGCCGTCCCCGACCACCCGGCCACCCCCGGCCGCACCCGGTCCCGCCGCCGCCCTCACCGCCCCAGCAGCCTCCGCGCGATCTCCGCGTGGTCGGGGGCGAGCCGGGCCTCCCCCTCCGCGGCACCCCACAACCCGTTCTGGAGCACCCGGCCCAGCGTCCAGGCCCGCGCCCGCTCCCGGTCGCGCTCCAGGCCGAGGGCCTCCGTCAACGCGTCGAACCGCCACACCACCTCGTCCGCGTCGAAGAGGTTGTCCAGCGCCGGGAACAGCTCGAAGCCCGGGTCCCCCGCCAGCGGCTTCGGGTCGAGGGCGATCCACTCCCCCGCTCGTCCCGCGTCCGCGCGCCCGGCCAGGACGTTGTCGTAGTGCAGGTCCCAGTGCAGCAGCCGGTCCCCCTGCTCGCCCGCCACCTCCCGTACCGCCGCCGCGCAGTCGGCGAGCAGCCGCCGGTCCGCCGCGTCGGCCAGCAGGCCCACCCGCTCGGGCGCCACCGCGAGCATCCGCTCCGCCACGCCGCCCAGCGTGCGCAGCCCCGCGGGCGCGGGCACCGCCACCAGCCGGGCCAGCACCGAGCCGAGCGTCTTCACCGCCTCCCGCACGTCGGTCTCGCCGGACAACGGCCGCCGCTCGTCGAGCCGTTCCAGCAGCAGCGCACCGCTCTCCGGGTCGTGGCCCAGCAGCTCCACCGCCCCCGCGCCCGCCGCCGACCAGGCCCGCAGGGCGACCGGTTCGCCCGCCGTCTCCTCGTCCACCGCCTGGAGCTTCAGCGCGGCGGGCCGCCCGTCCGCCTCCCGCACCACGGGCAGGACGAGCGCGCACATCCCGTACATCGACGGTCCGTCCGGCCGCAGCCCCCACCGCTCCAGCAGACGCGCGGCGAGGTCCGGAAGCCCGGCGACGAAGGCCCGCCCGGCCGCTCCGTTGAAGCGGGACTGGGTCGCGACGAGCTCCTCGGGAATGTCGATCACGCCGCCGATCCTAGGGAGGAACGGGTCGCGTAAGGAGCGAATATCCAGGGCCGGAACGGCACGGGAGCTCACCGGGACGGAAGCGGCACGACGTCCGCGGAGCCGGAAC
Source organism: Streptomyces sp. YPW6 (assembly GCF_018866325.1). Lineage (NCBI taxonomy): Bacteria > Bacillati > Actinomycetota > Actinomycetes > Kitasatosporales > Streptomycetaceae > Streptomyces > Streptomyces sp. YPW6. The sequence continues at coordinate 4,192,503 of NZ_CP076457.1, read as the reverse complement.
GGCACGCAAGCCCCCCGGACGGGACCGGCGCGCAAGTCCGCGGAGCCGGAACGGCACGCGTGCCCGGGACGGGACCGGCACAGAAGCCCGCGCGGCCGCAGCCCCCGGAACCGGAACCCCCCGGGCCCGCAGCCCCCGGAGACGAAACCGCCGCGCGCGCAGTAACGTCCCGCCACACGTACGCTCGGCCATCTCACCGGACAGGGACACCAGGGGCATCATGAGCACCGTCAGTACCGCCGTCGGCGGCATATCGTTCTGGTACGCGCAGGAGGGCACCCCCGCCCCGCGCGAACCGCTCCCCGGCGACACGAGCGTCGACGTCTGCATCGTCGGCGGCGGCTACACCGGCCTCTGGACGGCGTACTACCTCAAGAAGGCCGTCCCCTTCCTCAACATCACCGTCCTGGAAGCCAAGTTCTGCGGCTACGGGGCCTCCGGCCGCAACGGCGGCTGGCTGTACAACGGCATCGCGGGCCGCGACCGGTACGCCGGGCTGCACGGCCACGAGGCCGCCGTACGGCTCCAGAAGGCGATGAACGAGACCGTCGGCGAGGTCGTCAGGACCGCCGCCGAGGAGGGGATCGACGCCGACATCCACCAGGGCGGCGTCCTGGAGGTGGCCCACACCCCGGCCCAGCTCGCCCGCCTCAGGGACTTCCACAGCGTCGAGATCGCCTTCGGGGAGAGCGACCGGCTCCTGTACGGCGCCCGCGAAACCGCCGAGCGCGTCCGGGTGACCGGGGCCGTCGGCTCGACCTGGACCCCGCACGGCGCCCGGCTGCACCCGGTCAAGCTGGTCAAGGGGCTCGCGGACGCGGTGGAGGCGCTCGGCGTCACCCTCCACGAGTCGACCCCGGTCACCGAGATCAAGCCCAAGCACGCCGTCACCCCGTACGGCACGGTCCGCGCCCCGTACGTCCTGCGCTGCACCGAGGGCTTCACCGCGAGCCTCAAAGGCCAGAAGCGCACCTGGCTGCCGATGAACTCCTCCATGATCGTCACCGAACCGCTGCCCGCCCGGATCTGGGACGCGCTCGGCTGGGAGGGGCGCGAGACCCTCGGCGACATGGCCCACGCCTACTTCTACGCCCAGCGCACCGCCGACGACCGCATCGCGCTCGGCGGGCGCGGCCATCCGTACCGCTTCGGCTCGGCCACCGACAACGACGGCCGCACCCGGGCCTCCACCGTCACCGCCCTGCGCGACCTGATGGTCCGGCTCTTCCCCGTCACGGCGGGCGTCCACGTCGACCACGCCTGGTCGGGCGTGCTCGGCGTCCCGCGCGACTGGTGCGCCACCGTCACGCTCGACCGCTCCACGGGCCTGGGACACGCGGGCGGTTACGTCGGCTCGGGCGTCGCCACCGCCAACCTCGCCGCCCGCACCCTGCGCGACCTGATCCAGCAGGACTCCGGCCAGGCGGGTCCCACCGACCTCACCACCCTGCCGTGGGTGAACCACAAGGTGCGCCGCTGGGAGCCCGAGCCGTTCCGCTGGCTCGGCGTCCACGGCATGTACGCGGCCTACCGCGCCGCCGACCGCCGCGAGACGGCCTCGCCGCGGCCCGGCACGGACCCCATCGCGAAGGCGGCGGACCGGATCGCGGGACGCCACTGAGAGAGGACCGGGCCACCCGGGATCAGTCGCGGGGCCAGGGCCGCCCGTCGAGGCGCTCGATGGAGAGGTTCAGGCGGCTGAGGGAGGCGGCGAGCTGCTCCGCCTCCTGCGGGGACCAGTCGGCGAGGACCTTCGCGAGGCCGGCCACGTTCCTGGTCCGGTCGCTGTCGAGGCGGCGTGCGCCCTCCTCGGTGATGGCGAACTTGCGGGCGATCCCGCCGTCGGGGTCCGGGATGCGTTCGACGACCCCGGCCCGCAGCATCGCGGCCGTCTGCCGGTTGAGGGTGGAGGCGTCCAGCCGGAAGGCGTCGCCGAGCTGCCCGATGGACATGGGCCCCTCCGCCTCGATCCGGCTGAGCAGGATGTAGGCGGAACGGTCGAGCTGCCAGTCCGCGCGCGGGGTGACCATGTGCATGTACCGGCCGAGCAGCATCGTCTCTCGTTCGATCCGGTCGATGGGCTTGTCCACGCGCTCTTCCTTCGTTGACCCGGCCCCCACCATAGATGTGCAGAATGCACATGCCATGCATGATGCATATCTCATGTATCTTGCACAGTCGAACACCGGCAGTGCGTCGACCGCCCCGGAGGGGCAAGAGGGAGCAGTACCCGTGGAGAGTTCACCCCCCGCACCGCGCCCGGGAGGCGTGGTCGGCATACTCGCCTTCGCCGGGATCGTGGCGGCGCTCACACAGACCCTGGTGGTGCCGCTCATCGCGGAGCTGCCGAAGCTGTTCGACACCTCGGCGTCCAACGCCTCCTGGGTCATCACCGCCACGCTGCTCGCCGCGGCGGTCGCCACACCCGTGGCCGGCCGGCTCGGCGACATGTACGGCAAGCGGCACATGCTGCTGCTCTCGCTCGCCCCGCTGGTCATCGGCTCGGTGGTCTGCGCCCTGTCCTCGTCCGTGGTCCCGATGATCGCCGGACGCGGCCTCCAGGGGCTCGGCATGGGCGTGGTCCCGCTCGGGATCAGCCTGCTGCGTGACGTGGTCCCGGCCGAGAAGCTCGGCGCCTCCATCGCGATCATGAGCGCGTCGATGGGCGTGGGCGGCGCGCTCGGCCTGCCGTTCGCCGCCGCCATCGCGGAGAACACCAGCTGGCGGGTGCTGTTCTGGGTGGTCGCCGTGCTGGCCCTGGCGGTCGGCGCGCTGGTTCTGACCCTGGTCCCCGGGGACCGCCCGGCCACCCGGTCCGGACGCTTCGACCTGCCCGGGGCCGTCGGCCTCGGCGCCGCCCTGATCTGCCTGCTGCTCGCGGTGTCCAAGGGCGCCGACTGGGGCTGGGGGAGCGCCACCACGCTCGCCCTGATCGCCGCCGCCCTGGTGCTGCTGCCCGCCTGGGGCTGGTGGGAGCTGCGGCAGACCGACCCGCTGGTCGACCTCCGGGTGACCGCCCGCCCCCAGGTCCTGATGACGAACACCGCCTCGGTCCTGGTCGGCTTCGCGATGTACGCCCAGTCCCTCGTCGTGCCCCAGCTGCTCCAGCTGCCCGAGGCCACCGGGTACGGGCTGGGCCGGTCGATGCTCGCCATGGGGCTGTGGATGGCACCGGCGGGCCTGATGATGATGGCGATGTCCCCGGTCGGCGCGAAGGTGTCCGCGGCCAAGGGCCCCAAGGTCACCCTGGCCGTCGGCAGCCTGCTCATCGCCGCCGGCTACGGCCTGTCCGTACCGCTCATCGGCTCGGACTCCCCGTGGGGTCTGCTGCTCGTCACCCTCGTCTGCAACTCGGGCGTCGGCTTCGCGTACGGGGCGATGCCCGCGCTCATCATGGGCGCGGTCCCGCAGTCCGAGACCGCGTCGGCGAACAGCTTCAACGCCCTGATGCGCTCGATCGGGACCTCCTTCGCGGCGGCGGTGATCGGCGTCGTCCTGGCGCGGATGACCACGGACTTCGGCGGCTTCCCGCTGCCCTCCGAGGGCGGCTTCCGGGCCGCGATGCTGATCGGCTGCGGAGTCGGTCTCGCCGCCGCGGCCGTCGCCGCGCTCATCCCCGTACGCCCGGCGACCGCACTGCTCCCGCCCGCCGCGGGGACCGGACCGGCGGAGGCGCCGGAGGCGTCGGAGGCCAAGGCCTGAGCGACGCCCGGGGCCCGGCGCTTCAACCGCCGGGCCCCGGGCCGGACTTCGTACGCCAGCGGCCCGGACGTACGGTCACCGGGTCAGCCGCGGCAACCGCCCCGACCGCGCCGTGGCCACCAGTTCCTCGACGGTGGCGAGCTTCACCCGGGGCCGACCGTCGCGCCGCCCCCGGTCCCGTTCGGCGCGGTCGATCGCGGCCAGCCCGCGGGCGTCCACGACCCGGCGGTTGCGCTGCCGGGCCAGCCGCGCGAACGCCCTGGCGTCGCCCGTCGGCGCGGGCAGCGCCCCGGCGACCGCGTCGGCCAGGAGCGTGCCGACCGTCTCGGCGGCGCAGGTGCGGTTGGCGCCGATCCCGCCGGACGGCCCGCGCTTGATCCAGCCGACCACATAGCTGCCGGGCACCCCGGCCACCCGGCCGCCCTCGTGCGGGACGGTGCCCGACGCCTCGTCGAACGGCAGCCCGGGGACCGGGAGTCCGCGGTATCCGATGGCCCGCAGCAACAGCCCGGCAGCCAGGTCGACCGTGCCGGCGTCCCCGCCACCGGCCCCGGACCCGCCGCCGTCGCCTCCGCCGTCCGTGACGCGTACGGAGTCCACACCGCCGCCCGCCGCCAGGATCTCCACGACCTCGGAGTGGAAGCGGAGCACGATGCGGCGCCCGCCGTCCGCGGGGGACGCGGCGTCCGTCCGGACCCGGGCGAGCCCCTTGAGCGCTCCGGCCCGGTCGCCCGCTCCGGCCGCGTCGATCGCCGCCGCCGTCCGCGGATCGTGGTCGTCCACCACCAGCTCCACACCCGGCACATGCTTGAGCGCGAGGAGTTCGGAGCGGGTGTACGCGGCGTCCTCGGGCCCCCGCCGCCCCAGCACCACCACTTCCCGGACCCGGCTCGCCCGCAGCGCTTCCAGGGCGTGGGCGGCGATGTCGGTGGCCGCGAGGGCCTCCGGGTCGGCGACCAGGATCCGGGCGACGTCGAGGGCGACATTGCCGTTGCCGACCACGACGACCCGCTCGGCGGAGAGGTCGACGCCCTGCGCGACCGCCTCCGGGTGGGCGTTGTACCAGGCGACGAAGGCCGTGGCCGACAGGCAGCCGGGCGTCTCCTCCCCCGGCACCCCGAGCCGCCGGTCGGTGGAGGCGCCGACCGCGTAGACCACCGCGTCGTGGTGGGCCGACAGTTCCTCGGCCGTGACGTCCCGGCCCACCTCGATGCCCAGATGCATCCGGACCCGGGGGTGGGAGTGGAAGCGGGAGAAGGTGTCGCCGACCTTCTTCGTGGCGGGGTGGTCGGGGGCCACCCCGTACCGCACCAGCCCGCCCGCCACCGGCAGCCGGTCGAGCAGGGTCACCTCGGCGGCGGTGTGCAGCAGCAGGTCCTGCGCCGCGTACATCCCGGCGGGGCCGGTGCCGACGACGGCCACCCGCAGCGGCCCGAAGTCGGAGGGCAGGCTCCGCTCGAAGACCGGCTCGCCCCAGACATGGAAGTTCGGCCCCTCGACCTCCGCCGCGGGCGGTTCGGTGCCCCGGTAGTAGGCGGCGTTGATGTCGGCGTACTCCCGTTGCCCGGCGGACAGCGCGTCCACCGGGAAGATCGCGTCCACCGGGCAGGCGTCCGCGCAGGCTCCGCAGTCGATGCACGCCCGGGGGTCGATGTGCAGCATCTCCGTGGAGCCGAAGGCGCGTTCCTCCGGTGTCGGGTGGATGCAGTTGACCGGGCACACGGCCACACAGGTGGCGTCGTTGCAGCAGGTCTGGGTGATGGCGTAGGTCATGGCCCCGGCTCAGATCAGGTTCGCGCGCTTGTAGAACGCGAGGGCGGGCCTGGTGAGCAGACGGGCGGAGGCCAGGAAGTCCATCAGACCCGAACAGCTGGACCGCATCATCGACTTGTGGTGCTCGTTGGCCCTGGCGGCGGCCAGCGCGCGCCGCTTGTCGAGTCCGGCCCTCCGGTAGACCTCCGGGTTCACCATGCTGGTCACGATGAAGTACGAGGCGACGGCGACGACGAACGCGTTGATCTGCCGCCGCGCCCACCCCGCGCCCTCCAGCCGCTTGAGGGTCTCGTCCCGGGCGAACTTCATGTGCCGGGACTCCTCCACGACGTGGATGTTGTTGATGGTGCGGACGAACGGCACGACCCGCTCGTCGCGCATCCAGTCCCGCTGCATCACGTCGAGGACCTCCTCCGCGACCAGGATCGCCGCGTACGCCGCCTCGCCGAACGCCAGCGTCTTGAACGCCCGCCCCAGCTCCATCACCGCACGGCGCGGCCGGTAGTGAGGAGCGCCCAGCTTCTGCGCGCCGCGCGCGAACATGATCGAGTGGCGGCACTCCTCGGCTATCTCGGTGAGCGCCCACTGGAACTCCGCGCCCGCCGGGTTCTTCATGTAGATGTCCCGCAGCACCATCTGCTGGAGGATCATCTCGAACCAGATCCCGGTGCTGGCGACCGACGCCGCCTCCTGCCGGGTCAGCTCCTTGCGCTGCGCCTCGGTCAACTCGCCCCAGTAGGCGGTCCCGTAGAGGCTGCTCCACTCCGGGCTCGCGCCGTGGAACCCCTTGTCCAGCGGCGTCTCCCAGTCCACCTCGGTGGCGGGGTCGTACGCCAGCTGGGCGGCCGAACCGAGCAGCCGCCGCGCGACGTCGTCACCCTCGGGACTCTGCTGGACCTTCGACGGAACGGTGCTGCCGGCCATGCTGCGGCTCCTTGGGTCGAGTGCGGTGATCCTTGATCGTGTGAGACGCGGACGACGACGTCCCTGCCGTACGGGGCGGCCGTGCCGGACCTGACACCGGCCGGGCGCCCACCCGCTTGTTAGACGCAAGGTATAACAAGGATCCCGGGCCGCCTACCCCTCGGTAGAAATCGGCCCGGGACCTCACCACATCTCCCCACTCCGCCCAGGGCCTTGCGCGCCGGCTACCGGGGATCCCGGGCGAACTTCGCCGTCGCCCAGAAGTAGCCGAGGACCACGAGCCCGAGGCTCCAGCCGACGGCCAGCCAGCCGTTGTGGCCGACTCCGGTGCCGAGCAGCAGACCGCGCAGGGTCTCGATCACCGGGGTGAAGGGCTGGTACTCGGCGACCGGCCGGAACCAGCCCGGCATCGTCTCCACCGGGATGAAGGCGCTGGACAGCATCGGCAGCAGCACCATCGGCAGGGCGTTGTTGCTGGCCGCCTCCGCGTTCGGGCTGACGAGGCCCATGCCGACGGCGATCCAGGTGAGGGCGGCGGAGAAGAGCACGAGCAGCCCGAACGCGGCCAGCCACTCCAGGGCCGTGGCGTCCACGGACCGGAAGCCGATGGCCACTCCGACCGCGCCGACCACGACCACGCTCAGCACGCTCTGCAGCACGCTGCCGACGACATGCCCGACGAGCACCGAACCGCGGTGGATGGCCATCGTGCGGAAGCGGGCGATGATGCCCTCGGTCATGTCGTTGGAGACGGACACCGCGGTCCCGACCACCGTGGAGCCGATGGTCAGCAGCAGGACCCCCGGCACGATGTAGGCGATGTACGCCGAGCGGTCGGCCCCCGCGCCGCCGATGCCCGCGCTCATCACGTCGCCGAAGATGTACACGAAAAGCAGCAGGAGCATGACAGGTGTGAGCAGCAGGTTGAGGGTGAGGGAGGGGTAGCGCCGGGCGTGCAGGAGGTTGCGGCGCAGCATGGTGGTGGTGTCGCGGGCGGCGAGGGCGAGCGAGCTCATCGGGCGTTCTCCTCGGTCTGGTCGTTCCGAGCGGGGGCGGCGGATGCGGTGAGGGCGAAGAACACGTCGTCGAGGTCGGGCGTGTGCACGGTCAGCTCGTCGGCCTCGACACCGGCCGAGTCCAGCCAGTCGAGGAGGGAGCGCAGTTCGCGCTGACTGCCGTCGCTGGGGATCCGCAGCGCCAGCGCTTCGTCGTCGCGGACGGCCTCGCGCAGGGCGGAGGCGGCGGACCGGTAGGCGCCCGGGTCGGTGAAGCGGAGCTTGACGTGCCCGCCCGGGACGATCCGCTTGAGCTCCTCGGCGCTGCCCTCGGCGGCGATCTTCCCGCCGTTGAGGACGGCGATACGGTCGGCCAGCTCGTCGGCCTCCTCCAGGTACTGGGTGGTGAGGAAGACGGTCACCCCGTCGGCGACCAGCTCGCGGACGACGCCCCACATGGTGTGGCGGGAGCGGGGGTCCAGGCCGGTGGTCGGCTCGTCGAGGAAGATGATCCGCGGGGAGCCGACCAGCGTCATGGCGATGTCGAGCCGGCGCTTCATGCCGCCCGAGTAGCCGGCGGCGGGCTTCTTCGCCGCCTCCACCAGGTCGAAACGCTCCAGCAGTTCGGCGGCCACCCGCCGCCCCTCACGCCGGGAGAGGTGGTGCAGGTCGGCCATGAGCAGCATGTTCTCCTCGCCGGTGATCAGCCCGTCGACGGCCGAGAACTGGCCCGTGACACCGATCGCGGCACGTACGGCCTGCGGATCGGCGGCCGGATCGTGGCCGCCGACGCGCAGCTCACCGGCGTCGGCGGTGATGAGGGTGGAGAGGATCTTCACGGCGGTGGTCTTGCCCGCGCCGTTCGGGCCGAGCAGGGAGAACACGGTGCCCTGCGGCACCGACAGGTCGATGCCGTCGAGGACGACCTTGTCGCCGTAGGACTTGCGCAGTCCGGTGGCGCTGATCGCCTGCGTCGCGGCCTGGGCGGCACGCGGCGCATCGGCCCGGGTGACAGTCATGCTGGTTCCCTTTCGCAGGCGGTGAGTCGAGCGGAGCGGGGCGGGGCGGGCTGGGGTGGGACGGAGTGCCGGCCCGAAGGCCCCGGGACGGGGTCAGGCGCGCCGGACGACGATGTCGCCGGTCCCGGTCCGGGCGTGCACCTCGACGGTCTCGTCGGAGTCCTCGGGGCCGGCGGCGGCGCCGAGCGAGTTGCGCACGGTGCCGAACTTGGGGTCCAGGTCGAGCCAGGCCGCGGTGCCCGCGTGGATGCCCACTTCGAGGTCGCCGACCGACGTCCGCAGAGCGATCCGCCCGCGGATCACGTCGCCGACCCGGATGCGGCCGTTGGAGGAGGCCGCCTCGACCCCGGCGTGGGCGACGCCGATCTCGATCCGGCCGTTGGCGGACTTGGCGACGACGTCGCCGCGCACGACGCCCACGGAGACGTCGCCGTTGGCCGCGTTGACCTTCAGCGCCCCGTCGACCTCGGCGATCTCGGTGGTGCCGTTGCCGTTCTTGACGACCGCCGCACCGGCGACCGAGCCGATCTCGACCCGGCCCGAGCCGACGGCCTCGGCGTTCCCGGTGGAACGCGCCAGCCGGATGTCGCCGTGGTCGGTGGTGAGCTCGGCGCGGGCCGCCTCCTCCACCTGGAGGTCACCGAGCGAGGTCTTCAGCCGCACCTCGCCGAGGGGGCCTTCGCAGAAGAAGCCGCCCAGGGCGGAGGTGCCCCGCACATCGGACCCGGCGGGCAGTTCGATGCTCACCACGACGGAGCCCGGCTTGCCGAACAGGGTCCGCTTCTTGGGGGTCCTGACGGTGAGGCGACCGCCCGAGCAGGAGACCTGGGTCTCCCGTACGGCGCGTACGTCGCCCTGGTCGGCTCCGTTGCCCGGCAGCACCTCGACGACCGTGTCGGTGCGCTTGCCGGCGGTGATACGGGCGGTGCCGGCGTCCAGCTCGACGACGGCGGAGATCGGCTCAGGGGTATCGAAAGAAGGCATGGCTGTCCCGTCCTCTTGGCTCGGTGGGTTGTCGACCGGCCGGTGACACGCGGCCGGCGTCCGGTGCAGATGGATCGGTTGCGCGCCGTCAGTGGCCGGCGACGGCCGATCGGTTACGTCGGCGGATCGGCGATCCGCCGGTGAAGTGAAGCGTGATCCGGCGGCCGCTAACGGACCCAGCCGGTGAAGCCGCGGCCGCCCGGCTCCTTGCCCCGGCCCGGTCCGCTCGCGTTCCCCCCTCCGTCGAGGGCGACGGCCACGGCCCGTACGAGCCAGGCGTTGACCGACAGGCCCTCGGCCGCCGCCGCACCCTCGGCCCGGCCCTTGAGGTGCGCGGGGAGGCGGAGGTTGATCCGGACCATGGCACCGTCGTCGGCCTCCGCGGCGGGCGGCGCGGCCACGACGGGCGCCGCGGTCGGCTCCCACGCCTCCCGCACCGGCTCGGGCGCCGGCGGCGGCGTCACCACGAACTCGGGGTCGGTCCCGCGCAGCCGCACGTCGACCGAGCCGGGAGCCAGCTCCCGGGTGACGTCTCCCATGGCCGCGGAGAGCACGTTGAGCAGGGTCAGCCGGGCGGCGGACTCCAGGGGAACGCTGAGCCGCTCGGCGAGGGCACGGGCTTCGTCACCGCTGGCATCCGCGGCGGCGGCGAGTTCCCGCCGGAGGTTGTCGACGTAGGGGGTGAGATCCATGACGCCATCATGGCACACCCTTGGCACCATGTCGAGCCAAACTGATGCCACCTTGAGAAGAACGCCACGACCTGGGAAAACGCACCTACCACCGACACGCGGTGGCACCACCGGGGCCGCCGACTGAGCCAAAGATGGCATCACCTCGGAGCCAGATGACTCCGCGTGGGCACAACGGACGCACCCCGGGCGCCCCTCGGAGCGAGAAGCCGACACCCGCCCACCCACCCCACCGACCAGGAAGGTTTGCCAACGGAGTCCAGGAGGGTGGATGGTTGCCGGACGGCAACGTTTCCGACCGAATGAGGTGAGGAGTTCGCCCAGCGGGCTCTCCCCGATGTGACGTCAATTCCGCAGGTTCCCAGCGCACGCACGGCCGGGCCCCCCGAAGCCTCGGCGTGGAATACGGCTCCGTATCCCGCGCTGGTGGTGGACCGCCGGGGCACGGTCAGCCTCTTCAACGACGCCGCCCGGGTCCTGATACCTCGGCTGCGCCGGGGCCGCCCCCTGTCCGAGACCGGGATCGACTGGCTGAACGAGGGACACCGCCGGCGCACCGCAGGACCGTCCGTCGACGAGACACCCCCGAGCGGCACCATCGGTGACCGCGACTTCGAGGCGCACCCGAGCGACCACACCGACGGCGCGGTCGTCTGGTGGCTGGTCGACGACACCGACCACCGCCTGGCCCGCCGGGCGCTGCGGACGGAGCAGCAGCGCAGCGCGTTCCTGGGCGAGGCGTCCAACGCGCTGCTGTCGTCGCTGAACCTCGACCGGTGCATGGACGTCACCGCGCAGCTGGCGGCACAGCACCTCGCCGACGCGGCCCTCGTCATCACACCGCGTACCGGCAAGAGGTACCCGGTGGTGACCTGCCTGCGCGACGGTCAGCCCCACGCCGGGATACGTCTGGAGGACCCGGACGAGGTACCCGGGCTCGCCGAGGCGCTCCAGGGCTTCCCCCCGGTGCCGTCCCGCTGGATCGACCCCGCCTCCGCACCCGCCTGGCTGGAGCCCGAGGGATTCGGCCCGGTCGGCTCGATCGTCGTCACCCCCCTGCCCGGCCACGGCGTGCCCGCCGGGGCGCTCGTCCTGCTGCGCCGGGACGCCTCGGGCGCCTTCAGCCGCGACGAGGAGGTCTTCGCCCGTATCTTCGCCGCCCGCGCCGGTGCCGCGATGTCGGCCGCCCGTCTCTACGCGGAGCAGTCCTCACTGGCCCACACCCTGATGCAGGACCTGATGCCGCCGGTACTGCGCCGGGTGGCCGGAGTGGAGTTCGCCGGCGGCTACCGGCCGTCGAAGAACAACGAGCGCGTCGGCGGGGACTTCTACGACGTGCACCCGGCCGCCGGCGAGGCGGAGGCCTCCCTCGCGGTGCTGGGCGACGTCTGCGGCAAGGGGCTGGAAGCCGCCGTGCTGACCGGGAAGATCCGCAACACGCTGCACGCCCTGCTGCCCCTGGCCGACGACCACCAGCGGATGCTCGACCTGCTGAACGGGGCGCTGCTCAGCTCGCACCACACCCGCTTCGCCTCGCTCGTCCTGGTCTCCACACTCCGCGAGGCCGGATCCGTACAGCTGGCGGTGACCAGCGCCGGGCACCCCGCACCGCTCGTCGTGCGCACCGACGGCACCGTGGAACCGGTCGCCTCCCAGGGAACGGTGGTCGGCGTCCTGCCGAACGCCACCGCGACCACCGTCCGCACGGCTCTCGCGCCGGGCGAGTTCTGCCTGCTCTACACGGACGGCATCACCGAGGCCAGGGGCGGACCGCTCGGCGACGAGATGTTCGGCGAGGCCCGGCTGACCGAGGCCCTCACCCACTGCGCGGGCATGCCCGCGGAGGCCGTCGTCGAACACGTACAGATGCTCGCCGCCCAGTGGACCGGCGACCGCGCGCACGACGACATGGCCGTCATGGCCATCGCGGCGCCCCGCTCGCACCACCTCAGTGCGGTGGACGGCCACACCCGGGGCAGGTTCACCGCATGACGACCACGCTCCCGGCCACCCCCGCCCACTGGATCGAACAGCTGTGGCAGTCCGTCACGGAAGGCGACGAGTCTGCCGCCACCGACCTCGTCCTGCGCGCCCTGGACGCGGGCTGGGAGCCGGAGAGCATCCTGCTCGACCTGATCGCCCCGGTCCAGGGCAGGGTCGGCGAGGAGTGGGCCGCCAACCGCTTCACCGTGGCCCAGGAACACGCGGCCACGGCGATCAACGACCGCGCCATCGCCGCCCTGTCGCACCGCACCCGCACCGAGCCCGGGGAGCAGCCCAGACGCCTGGCCGTGGCCTGCGTGGACGGCGAGTGGCACGCTCTGCCCGCCCGCCTGGTGGCGGAGGTGTTCCGGCTGCGCGGCTGGCACGTGGACTACCTCGGCGCCCAGGTGCCCACCCACCACCTCATCTCCCACATCCACCGCACCGGCCCGGAGGCGGTGGCCCTCTCCGGCTCCATCGCGACCCACCTGCCGACCGCGCACGCCGCCGTCACCGCCGTGCAGGCCACCGGAACCCCCGTCCTGGTCGGCGGAGCCGCCTTCGGGGACCGCGGACAGTACGCCTCCCTGCTCGGCGCGGACCTGTGGGCCCCCGACGCCCGGACGGCGGCCGCCCGCCTGCACCAGAGCCCGCTCCCCCGGCCCTCGGCGCCACACCAGCCCGTCGACGACCTGCCCCACCTGTCGGACCAGGAGTACACCCTGGTCTCCCGCACCCGCCCGGCACTCGTGCGCACGGTCATGGCAGGCCTGGCGGAACGGTTTCCTCCGATGCGCGACTACGACCGCGCCCAACGCGACCGCACCGGCGAGGACATCGCCCACATCGTGGAGTTCCTGGCCACGGCCCTCTACCTCGACCGGGCCGACCTGTTCACCGGATTCCTGACCTGGACGGCACGCATCCTGGAGGCGCGCGGCGTCCCCACCCACTCGCTCCTCCCGGCGCTGGCGCTCCTGCGCGCCGAGCTCAAGGACTTCCCCCGCACCACCCACATGATCGACCGGGCGACGGACCACCTGACCGGTGCGGGCGCCGTCCACGTCACCGACACCAGGAACCCCGCATGATGCCGCCCTACGGGTCCGCCCCGTCCCCCTTCACCCTGACGCCCGTCCCCACCCGGAGCACCGGGACCGTCCGGGTGCGCGCGGAGGGGTACCTGGACTACGACACCTGCGACGACTTCCTGGTCCTCGCCACCCGCTGCCTCGACCAGATCCCCGCCCCGGACTCGCTGCACCTGGACTGCTCCGGGGTCGACGGGCTCGACTCCATGGGCCTGGCCGCCCTCCTGATGCTCCACCGCCGCTGCACGGCCGCCCGCGTCACCCTGCGCCTGGGCCCCCTGCACCCCACGGTCGACCGGATCCTGCGCCTCACCGGCACCCTGGCACACCTCGCCCCCGGCACCGCGGCGGGCGGCACGACCATCGAACCCGGCGGCCACGGACGGCCTTCGCCCCAGCTCGACGGCGACGCCTGACCCCCGTCCGCTGCCCGGCACCCCGCTACACCGGGATGCGCACGAAGAACGCGGTCGTGCCGGTCACCGCGAACAGCCGCTCCACCACCGGCTGCAGAGCCCCGGCCAGGACCAGACGGGCGTCCCTGGCCCGGTGGACCCGCTGGGCGTCCAGCAGCAGGTGGAGCAGGGAGGAGTCGGCGAACTCCAGACCGGACAGGTCGAGCCGGGTCTCCGACGTGGCCGCCAGACAGGTGTGGTCCAACGCCTTCTCCAGCGGCCAGGTGCACCGCCACTCCATGCCGCCCACGGCCGTGACCGACGCCCGGCCACCGGACAGCGCCAGCGAGACCGCCAGCTCACCACCGTCCGGAGAGACGGCCCGCCGGTACCACACGGCCCCCGGGCCGCCCTGCTCGTCGGCCGCTGTGCTGCTGCTCATCGATCTTCCTCGGTATCGGGGTGACGGGCGTGTACCCCCCGGCTGAACGATCACGCACGCGCTCCGACACCGCCGCCCGCCCGCGCCTCACTCCAGACGCAGGGAAACCACGATCGTCTTGCCCGGCTCATCCTGATTCGTCCGGGGCCTGATCCGCGCGTCGGCGGACAACCGCCGCACCAGCGACCAGCCGAAGCCCCCCGGGACCAGGGGATCGTGGGCGGCACTCTCCGGCAGCACGTCACTGTGATCGGCCACCTCCAGCCACAGGTGCCCGTCCTCGACGCCCGCGGCGAACTCCCGCAGCCCGCCCCCGTGCCGGTCGGCGTTGGAGATCAGTTCCGAGACGACCAGCAGCGCGTCGTTGAGACACCTCTCACCGGCCGCACCGGCCAGCAGCCGGCTCACCTCCGCGCGCGCCCCGCGGGCCTTCAGCGGGCCGGTGATCCGTACGCGATCCCCCTCCGGCCCCGGGCTCCGTACGCCAGCGGCCTCGGGATCAGAGTCCGGAAGGCGGGAGCCCTCGTCCGTCAGCTCGGACATCGGCCACCTCACCCTTTCCGTACAGAATCGTGCTCACCCGGTCAACGGGGTCCGGCCCTCCCCGGTACCCGCTCCGCGCCTCAAAATACCTATCGCGCCGCCCGGACCCCGCCCCCGCGGCGACGGCCTGGGCGCGATCCCGTCCCAACGCCGCACGGCGTCACCGCTTCACGGGGCGTCCCCGGCACCGGTGATGGTGAAGGCCGGCCAGGTGCCCGTCTCCCGCAGCAGACGCTCCACGGTGGGGGCGAGCGGCCCCCGGACCTCCAGCCGCCCTCCGGCAGCGGTCTGCGCCCGCTGCACGGACAGCAGGAAGTGCAGCAGGACCGAATCGCCGAAGACGAGGCGCGACACGTCGACGACCAGGGTCGGCGGCGCGTCCGCCACGAGCTGCGCGAGCGCCTGCTCCAGCACCTCGGCATCGTCCTGGTCGCACTCGCCCGCGATGGTCAGGGTGGTGCACCCGGGGGCGACTCGGGTGTCGAGCTCCAACGGCGAAACCATGCCCGCATTCTGTCAGCCCCCGAACGGCCCCCGCCCACCCCCACCGGCAGGACGCCACGGAGCGCCGCCGCCCCCGCAGCCGCCGCTCCGCCGACACTGAAAGCCCGCTCACCCCGGCCCCGGGAGCCCGGAATGACCGAACCGAACGCCTACGCCGCCCTCGTCGGCCACACCCACCTGTTCCCGGGCGCGCGCTGCCGCATCCAGGGCCTGCCCGACGCGAGGGCCTTCGCGTCGGCCCCCGAGCCGGCCGACATCCACCTGTGGCTGTCCGACGGAACCGCCACCCCGGCCGAGTTCCGCACCGAGCCCACGGCCGGCCCGGCCCTCGCGGTCGCCGCACACACCACCGCGGCCGGCACCCCCATCGCCGACCGCACCTGGGCCGTCAAGGGCATCGCGCCGAAAGGGGACGAGGTGGAACTGACCATCGGCGCCCCGATCCGCGGCTGAGCATCGCGCCACGCACCCGGCAGAGCCCGCCCCCACCCCTCTGCCGCAGACACCGCCGCGCCGCCCCCGCAGACCGACGACAGAAGCCCGGACCGGAGAAGATCCGGCCCGGGCTTCGCGCTGAGCCCCCTGTCGGATTCGAACCGACGACCTACGCATTACAAGTGCGTTGCTCTGGCCAGCTGAGCTAAGGAGGCGTGCCGGAGCAGTCTAACCAACCCCGGGCCTTCGAAGTCCGCGATTTCCCTGTGCTCCGGACTACTGACAGATCGGGAAAGGCCAGGTAGCGTCACCGCAGGTTCCCTCAGTGGACCAGACCACTCCCTACTCGGATCGTCCGGCACGTTCCTGCCGGTTGAGGAGAAGATCCATCATGGCCAGTGTCACGTTCGACAAGGCGTCCCGCGTCTACCCCGGCTCCACGAAGCCGGCCGTGGACCAGCTCGAGATCGACATCGCGGACGGTGAGTTCCTCGTCCTCGTCGGTCCCTCCGGTTGCGGCAAGTCGACCTCCCTGCGCATGCTCGCGGGTCTCGAGGACGTCAACGGCGGCGCGATCCGCATCGGTGACCGCGATGTCACGCACCTGCCGCCCAAGGACCGGGACATCGCCATGGTGTTCCAGAACTACGCGCTCTACCCGCACATGACCGTCGCGGACAACATGGGCTTCGCGCTCAAGATCGCCGGTGTGAACAAGACCGAGATCCGGGCGAAGGTCGAAGAGGCCGCCAAGATGCTGGACCTCACCGAGTACCTGGACCGCAAGCCGAAGGCGCTCTCCGGTGGTCAGCGTCAGCGTGTGGCGATGGGCCGGGCCATCGTGCGGGAGCCGCAGGTCTTCCTCATGGACGAGCCGCTGTCGAACCTCGACGCCAAGCTCCGCGTCTCCACCCGTACGCAGATCGCCTCGCTGCAGCGCCGCCTCGGCATCACCACGGTGTACGTCACCCACGACCAGGTCGAGGCCCTCACCATGGGCGACCGGGTCGCGGTGCTGAAGGACGGGCTGCTCCAGCAGGTCGACTCGCCGCGCAACATGTACGACCGCCCGGCGAACCTCTTCGTCGCCGGCTTCATCGGCTCGCCCGCGATGAACCTCGTCGAGGTCCCGATCACCGACGGCGGCGTGAAGTTCGGCAACAGCGTCGTGCCGGTGTCGCGCGAGGCGCTCTCCGCCGCCGCGGACCGCGGTGACACCACCGTCACGGTCGGCATCCGGCCCGAGCACTTCGACATCGTCGAGCACGGTGGCGCCGCCGCGAAGTCGCTGGCCAAGGACTCCTCCGAGCAGCCGGCCGGGATCGCCGTCTCCGTCAACGTCGTCGAGGAGCTCGGCGCCGACGGGTTCGTCTACGGCTCCACGCAGGTCGGCGGCGAGCACAAGGACCTGGTCGTCCGCGTCGGCGGCCGCGCCGTCCCGGAGAAGGGCACCGAGCTGCACGTCGTCCCGCGCCCGGACGAGCTGCACGTCTTCGCGACCTCCACCGGCGAGCGGCTCACCGCCTGACCCGCCCCCTGCCGTACGCACGGCCCCGCGTCCGCCGGTACCGCCCGGCGGCGCGGGGCCGTTTGCGTGGTCCCGGCGGGTTGGGGTTTCGGCGGCGCACAGAGTCAAATACCCCGGCACACTGGGCATTTCGCCCCCGAGCGTCAACCGCGCATTCGAAAGGACGCGTCGAACCATCCCCCGCGAGAGTGACGAATTGTCGCCAAGTCATCACCGGCCGCTACGCTCGCTGCGTGACCCACACCGCTCGCCGCATCGGCCGATCCCTCGCTCTCGTCCTGCCCGTCGTCATGGTTCTGTCCGGGACCCTCGCGGTCACCAGCGTTCCGTGGGCGGCGGCGGACAAGGACTCCCAGCTGCTGGCCGCCTCCTCGGAGACCGTGTCCAAGCCCGCGAAGCCGTACGCCCCGCAGGACGTCCTGCGGGAGAAGCTCCTCGTGGAGCTCCAGGAGAAGGACCCGGGCACCGCCCTCACCTCCCTCCAGCGCGCCGTCGAGCGGCGCCCGTCGCTCGCGCGTCACTGCATGTCGATCGCGAAGGCGCTCGGCAAGGCCGCCGTCGAGCAGTACGGGCCGACCCGCGCGCACCGCTTCTCGCGCCCGGTCTGCGACACCTCGTTCGCCTCGGGTGTCGCCCAGTTCAGCTGATCTCCGGAGACTGAGCCCGGGAGGCGGTCGCGTCGAGCGCCGCCTCCCTTCGGCGTGCACCGCCTATCGTGCGTGCCATGCATACGTATCCGACGCAGGCCGTGATCCTCGCCGGTGGCCAGGGGTCGCGGCTGCGGCCGTACACCGATGACCGCCCCAAGCCGATGGTCGAGATCCCCGGGACCGGGACTCCGATCATCGGCCATCAGCTGTCCTGGCTGGCCGCCGAGGGGGTCACCGACGCCGTGGTCTCCTGCGGGCACCTGGCCGAGGTGCTCCAGGAGTGGCTGGAGGAGGCTGTGCTGCCGCTCCGGGTCACCACCGTCGTGGAGACCGAGCCGCTGGGGCGCGGCGGCGGGCTGCGGTACGCGGCCGAGCGGCTGCCCGACGCCGATCAGCCGTGGTACGCCACGAACGGTGACATCTGGACCCGTTTCTCCCTGCGGGAGATGGCAGCCTTCCACGCGGAGCGCGACGCCACCGCGACGCTGGCCCTCGCCCGGCCGCGCATCCCGTGGGGTGCGGTGGAGACGGACGCGTTCGGCCACATCACCGACTTCATCGAGTCGCCGCCGTCCCCGTATCTGATCAACGCCGGGGTGTACGTGTTCTCGCCCGCGTTCACGGGGTTGCTGCCGGACCGCGGCGACCATGAGCGGACCACGTTCCCGCGGCTCGCCCGCGAGCGCCGGCTCGCCGGGTATCCGCTGCCGAACGGCGCGTACTGGCGGGCCATCGACACCGCGAAGGATCTCACCGAGGCGGCCCGCGAGCTGGGGTCCCACGGCGCCTGACGCCACCCGTCACGCGCGCACGAAGGGCGCCGTCCACCCGGCGGGAGAACCGGGTGGACGGCGCCCTTCGTGTGGCGGGCGGGGGTCAGCCGAGGAGGCCGCCGATCGGGTTCCGGCCGCCGCCGCCCGAGGTGGATCCCTCGCCTCCGGAGGAGGTGGAGCCGCCGGTGGGGGCCGGTTCGCCGCCGCCGCCCGCGGAGGCGTCGCCGCTGGTGGAGCCGGAGGAGGTGGGTCCGGCGCTGGTGGCGGCCGGGGGCTGCTGCGGGGTGGTCTGCTGCGGGGGCGCCTGGCCGGTGCCCTGGGTCTGGCTGGGCTGGGTGCCCTGGCCGGTGCTCTGGCCGCCGGAGTCGCGGGTGGCGCCGGGGCTGGCCTGCCCCGTGGCGGGGGTGTCGGCCGCGCCGGAGGGGGTGGGTTCGGGCTGTCGCTGCTGCTCCGGGGTGCGGGAGGCCTGGCGTTCGCCGGTGGACTCCTGGGGCAGCGGCATGCCGGGGAGGCGGTTGGTGGGGTTGTCGTTGCGGCCGGGGACGGTGACGACCTCGGTGGAGCGGACCGCGCCGCCGAGGATGGAGCCGATGAGGAGGGTGAGGCCGACGACGACGGTCGCGACGACGGTGCCCCGGCGCAGCACCCGGCGGCGCAGGTCCCAGATCTCGGAGCGGGGGCCGAGCTTGCGCCAGGCCTCCCCGGCGAGACGCCCGTCGACGGAGTAGACGGGGGCGCCGGCGATGATCAGCGGGCTCCAGGCGGCCAGCAGGATGATGTCGGGGGCGTCGTACACCGGGACCGTGCGCCAGCTGACCGTCACCAGGAGCGCGGCGGAGAGCAGGGCGCCGATCGAGGCGGCGACCCGCTGCCAGAGGCCGAGGACGGTGAGGACCCCGACGACGACCTGGAGGAAGGCGACGGTCAGCCCGGCGCCGACCGGGTGGGAGAGCGCGAAGTCGCGCAGGGGGTCGGCCACCGCCCACGGGTGCAGGGAGGTCAGCCACTTCATCATGGAGCCGCGCTCGCCGCCGTCGAAGTAGACGGGGTCGCACAGCTTGCCCATGCCGGCGTAGATGGAGATGAAGCCGAGCAGGACCCGCATGGGGAGCAGGACGACGCCCAGGTTCATCCGGTGGCCGGGGTAGTAGGCGTGCCGGACGGGGTCGCCCGAACCGCGCCGGGCGCGGGAGTCGGCTTCGGCGGAGTCCGGCGCGTCGGCGGCGTCGTAGTCGTCGCCGGGGCCGTCGGGCCCGTCGAGCGGGTCGTCGTACGCGCCGACGGCCTGCCGCATGGGCGGTAGCAGGGGGCCGGTGCGTCCCGGCCGGGGGGCGGTCAGCACGGGGTTGGGCTGCGTCTCCTCCAGGAGCGGGATGACCTGGGTCGCGCCCGCTTCCTGGCCGTGCCCGCCGCCGGGGGCCGCGCCGAGTCCGGCGTCGAGGTGTCCGGCGGTGGAGTTGCGCACGGCCTGGAGGAGGCCCGTCGCGCCGGGGTCGCCGGGAGCGGACTTGCCGCTCCAGACCACGGGTGCCCGCTTGCGGCCTCCGCCGGCGCCGCTCATGGCGGGGATGCGGGCCGTTTCCGCGGGGGCACCGCGCAGCCGTGCGCGCTGGCCCGGGGCGAGCTGCACCCGGAAGCTGGCGTGGTTGACGATGACCTGCGCGGGGTCGCTGTCCACCTTGGTCATGCTCAGGGCGGGTTGCTCGTCGAACCGAGGCGTTCTGGTGTCCACACTCATCTAACCGAGTGACGTGTGGTTAGGACACTGCCTTGACCGCACCGGATGTGTCCGAGACCCGTCAAGATCCGGCCAAACTCGGGCATCCTGGATGGATGTTCGGCGTTCGCCCGTCGACGCGCCCGGCCGCCGGGGCCGGAGCGGCCCGGCGGCCGGGCGCGTCGACGGCAGCCGCTAGGACCGGCGGCGCGCCACCTCGTACAGGACGATGCCCGCGGCGACACCGGCGTTGAGGGATTCGGCACCGCCCGGCATCGAGATCCGCACCCGGTAGTCGCAGGTCTCGCCGACGAGCCGGCCGAGGCCCTTGCCCTCGCTGCCGATGACGATGACGACCGGGCCGTCCAGCTCCTCCAGGTCCTCCACCGTGTGCTCGCCGTCGGCGGCCAGGCCGACGACCGTGAGGCCCGCCTTCTGGTAGCCCTCCAGGGCGCGGGTGAGGTTGGTGACCCGGGAGACGGGGGTGCGGGCAGCCGTGCCGGCGGAGGACTTCCAGGCTCCGGCGGTCATGCCGGCCGCGCGGCGCTCGGGGACGACGACGCCGTGGCCGCCGAACGCGGAGACGGAACGGACGATGGCGCCGAGGTTGCGCGGGTCGGTCACGCCGTCGAGGGCGACGATCAGCGGGTCCTCGTGGTTGTCGTCGGCGATGGCCAGCAGGTCGTCCGGGTGCGCGTACTCGTACGGCGGGACCTGGAGGACGAGGCCCTGGTGGTTCAGGCCGTTCGTCATCCGGTCCAGCTCGGGGCGCGGGGCCTCCATCAGGTTGATGGTGCCGCGGTCACCGGCGAGCTTGAGCACGTCGCGGACGCGCTCGTCGTTGTCGATGTACTGCTGGACGTACAGCGTCACGGCGGGGACGCCGTCGCGCAGGGCCTCGTAGACCGGGTTGCGGCCGACGACCATCTCCGAGGTGCCCTTGGCGCCGCCGCGCCGGGGCGCGGGGCGGCGGTGGGCGGCCTGCTTGGCCTGGGCGTTGGCGACGCGGTTCTTCTTGTGCCCCTTGCGGGCGGACGCGGGCGGGGTCGGGCCCTTGCCCTCCAGGCCACGGCGTCGCTTGCCACCGCTGCCGACCTGCGCGCCCTTCTTGTTGGACGTGCGGCGGTTCCTGCGCTGGCTGTTGCCGGCCATGACCTCGACCTACCTGTTCCTGTCATTCTGCGGTCCGCATGCGGATGTGGACCGTGTACGTCTCATCAGTGTGCCGCCCGGATCGCCGGGCGGCACCATTGCCCTGCTCGGAGGGTGCGCTCAGCCCGGTCCCAGCGTCCACCGGGGACCGGTGGGGCTGTCCTCGATGACGAGGCCGGACTGACCCAGCTGGTCGCGGATGGCGTCGGCGGCGGCCCAGTCCTTGCGGGCGCGGGCCGACTGCCGCTGGTCGAGGACGAGGCGCACGAGGGTGTCGACGACGCCGTGCAGGTCCTCGCCCCGGTCGCCCCCGCCCGCCCACTGCGGGTCCAGCGGGTCCAGGCCGAGGACGCCGAGCATGGCCCGGACCTCGGCGAGGCGGGCCGCGACGGCTTCCTTGTCGTCGGCGGCCAGTGCGCTGTTGCCCTGGCGGACGGTGGTGTGGATGATCGCCAGCGCCTGCGGGACGCCCAGGTCCTCGTCCATCGCCTCGGCGAAGGCGGGCGGCACCTCGGCGGCGGGGTCGACGGTCTCCCCCGCCATCTCGCCGGCGCGCTGGATGAAGCCCTCGATCCGGGCGAACGCGGACTCCGCCTCGCGCAGGGCCTCCTCGCTGTACTCGATCATCGACCGGTAGTGCGGGGTGCCGAGGTAGTAGCGCAGGACGATGGGGCGCCAGTGCTTGACCATCTCGCTGACGAGGACGGAGTTGCCCAGCGACTTGGACATCTTCTCGCCGGCCAGGGTGACCCAGCCGTTGTGCACCCAGTAGTTGGCGAACGCGTCGCCGTACGCCTTGGCCTGGGCGATCTCGTTCTCGTGGTGCGGGAAGATCAGGTCGATGCCGCCGCCGTGGATGTCGAACGCGGAGCCCAGGTACTTGTGGGCCATCGCGGAGCACTCCAGGTGCCAGCCGGGCCGGCCGCGGCCCCACGGGGTCTCCCAGCTGGGCTCGCCCGGCTTCACGGCCTTCCACATGGCGAAGTCGCGCGGGTCGCGCTTGCCGGTCTCGCCCTCGCCGGAGGGCTGGCGCAGATCGTCCAGCTCCTGGTTGGAGAGCTCCAGGTAGCCGGGGAGGGAGCGCACGTCGAAGTAGACGTTGCCGTCGGCCTCGTAGGCGTGGCCGCGCTCGATCAGGCCGCGCATCATCTCGATCATCTCGGGGATGTGGCCGGTGGCGCGGGGCTCGTAGGTGGGCGGCAGGCAGCCGAGCACCTCGTAGCCGTCGTTGAACGCGCGCTCGTTCTCGTAGCCGATCGACCACCACGGGCGGCCCTGTTCGGCGGACTTCGCGATGATCTTGTCGTCGATGTCGGTGACGTTCCGGATGAACGTGACGTCGTAGCCGCGGTAGGTGAACCAGCGGCGCATGATGTCGAAGTTCAGGCCCGAGCGGATGTGGCCGATGTGCGGTGCCGCCTGGACGGTGGCGCCGCACAGGTAGATCGAGACACAGCCCGCGGTGAGCGGGACGAAATCACGGAT
Organism: Streptomyces sp. YPW6; assembly: GCF_018866325.1. NCBI lineage: Bacteria > Bacillati > Actinomycetota > Actinomycetes > Kitasatosporales > Streptomycetaceae > Streptomyces > Streptomyces sp. YPW6. The sequence continues at coordinate 4,169,716 of NZ_CP076457.1, read as the reverse complement.
CTGCCGGGCGCTGGTGTCGTGCAGGCGAATAGTCACGCCTCAAGGGTAGTAGGCCGACACCAGTGCCCCGCGACCCTTGGGGATCGCGGGGACAACTTTCTGGTACCGGGATGGTTCCGGACAGCCCGAAGAGCGTTTTCCGGCCACCCGGGAGGCCCCGGGGCCCGTCCCGGGAAGTCCCGGGAGGCCCAGGGCAGTTCCCGGGGAGCCCCCAGGAGCGCCGGGGCTCCCCCTCGTACGGCCTCAGATGCTGCCGACGACCTTGCGCGGCGAGATCCGGACGACCACGCGGGGGTCGTCGGCGCCGGAGTTCGGGTTGAACTCCGCGTACGGCTTGCCGGTGTACTTCACCGAGAGCTCGTCGATCAGCTCCTGCCCGCCCTCCGTCGTCAGCGTCGCCTCGCCGCGGATCTCGGCGTAGCTGTACGGGGCGTCGAAGGGCTGGACGACCACGGTGACGCGCGGGTCGCGGCGGAGGTTCTTCTCCTTGCGGCGGCCGACGGTGGTGGAGATGAGGACGTCGTCGCCGTCGCGCTTGACCCAGACCGGGGAGACCTGGGGGCTGCCGTCGGGCTGGATGGTGGCGATGTTGACGAACACGGGGGTGTCGAGCAGGTTCTTGAGGTCGGCGGAGAGTGCGGCGGTCATACGTACGTCCTCCTGTGCGCTGCGGTCCGTCGGGACCGGTCCGGTGTTCCGATGCTGCTCCTACCCGGCAACCGCGCCCGGTCCCGCTTCCATCCCGCCGCGTCCGGCCGTAAGGGTGAACGACGCGGCGGGCGCCCCGGCCCGCGGGGCCCGGGGGACGCCCCCGGGGCTTGTCCGGCCCCGATCCGCCGGACGGGCCCTACCGGCGGGTGCGGTAGACCAGGGCGGTCGCGATGCCGGCGATGCCCTCGCCGCGGCCGGTGAAGCCGAGTCCGTCGGACGTGGCGGCGGACAGCGAGACCGGGGCGCCCACGGCGGCCGACAGCACCTTCTGCGCCTCCTCGCGCCGCTTGCCGATCTTCGGGCGGAGACCGACGACCTGGACGGCGACGTTCCCGATCTCGAAGCCCTCGGCACGGACGATGCGGGCGGCCTCGGTGAGCAGCGTGATGCCCGCGGCCCCGGACCACTCGGGGCGCCCCGTGCCGAAGTGCTGCCCGAGGTCGCCCAGGCCGGCGGCGGAGAAGAGCGCGTTGCAGGCGGCGTGCGCGACGACGTCGGCGTCCGAGTGGCCGGCCAGGCCGGGGCCCTCGCCCTCCCACTTCAGGCCCGCGCACCACAGCTCGCGGCCCTCCTCGAAGGCGTGGATGTCAGTGCCGATGCCGACCAGCGGGATGACCGGGGCGGGCACCGCTCGGGAGACGTCAGAATCCATCGTTGGCCCTCCTGCGGGCGAGTACCGCTTCGGCCAGCACCAGATCGAGCGGCCGGGTCACCTTGAACGCCTCCTCGTGGCCGGGGACGACGACCACGGGCCGCCCGAGGCGTTCCACCATGCCCGCGTCGTCCGTGGCGCCCTCGCCGTCGACCGCGACCTCGCCGTGGGCGCGCTCCAGCGTGTCCCGGTCGAAGCCCTGCGGTGTCTGCACCGCGCGCAGCCTGGCCCGGACGGGGGTGGCGAGCACCGGCTCCGGCTCCCCGGGGGTGGCGGCGGGCTCGACCTCCTTGACGGTGTCCGCGAGCGGCAGCGCGGGGACGACGGCGGGCGCCCCGTCCCGTACGGCGGCGGCGACGGCGTCGACCGTGTCGACCGGCACCAGCGGGCGGGCGGCGTCGTGGACCAGGACCACGGCGACGTCCTCGGGCAGCGCTTCGAGACCCAGGCGGACGGACTCCTGGCGGGTCTCCCCGCCCGGCACCACCAGGTAGTCGGTGCGCTCGGGCAGCGCGTGCTCGTCGAGGAGGTGCTTCACCTCGGGCGCGCCGTCCGGCGGGGCGACGACCACGACGAGCGAGACGGCGCGGGACGCGGCCATGGCGCGGACGGCGTGAATCAGCATGGGCGTCCCGCCGAGCGCCCGGAGGGCCTTGGGCGCGCCCGGACCGAGCCGCACGCCCCGCCCGGCCGCGGGGATCACCGCGGCGGTACGGGGAGGGCGCGGCCGGCCGGCCGGGGGTGGCGTCGATGGCATCGGTTGCACTCCGAAGGTCCGAGGGATCCGAGGGTTCGGGGGCCGGACGGAAGGTCCGAAGGTCCGGCAGGTTTGTTTCCACGACCGACATGGGTAGGGGCCCAGCGAGCCGGGCACGACGCCCTGACTCGCACCGGGCCCCTTCCGTGATCACTCACCCGGTCGAGCGCAGGTCGCACCGGGCTCACACAGCAACGGGGCCACCTGTGCTCGACGGCCCCGTCCACACGGATGCGCGTGGGTCACGGATTCGGGATGTGCGGGTACGGGTCCGAACATGCCGCAGCGCCCGGCGACACAGCGTGAAGACGACTGGTCAGCGGGCACCGCAGCATATTCATACGACCGGCGTGATCCGGTTTCAGGACGCGAGGACCTCGTCGAGCAGGGCCTCGGCCTTGTCCTCGTTCGTGTTCTCCGCGAGGGCGAGCTCGCTCACCAGGATCTGGCGGGCCTTGGCGAGCATGCGCTTCTCTCCGGCGGAGAGACCGCGCTCGCGCTCCCGACGCCACAGGTCACGGACGACTTCCGCGACCTTGATGACATCGCCGGAGGCGAGCTTCTCGAGATTTGCCTTGTAACGCCGGGACCAGTTCGTCGGCTCTTCGGCGTACGGCGCGCGCAGCACCTCGAAGACCCGGTCCAGCCCGTCCTGCCCGACCACGTCGCGCACGCCTACGAACTCCGCATTGTCCGCCGGCACACGAACCGTCAAGTCGCCCTGGGCGACCTTGAGCACCAAGTAGGTCTTGTCCACGCCTTTGATCTGGCGAGTTTCGATAGCCTCGATCAGCGCGGCCCCGTGATGGGGATAGACCACGGTGTCGCCAACCTTGAACGTCATGTGACAGGTACCCCTTCCGTGGCTATCCAGAGTAACACGAGAATCGACTCTCCTGAATGACGTTTTCGCAGGTCAGGGCATATCTCGGGGCTTGACAACAGCAACAGGAACGTGCTGCGGAAGGCATCCGGAGGACGGTATTCGCAGGTCGGAGCCGCTGTACGCCCGGGGTGAAACATCCGCGTCACACGGCCCGGAAGCCCTGCAGAAGAGGGCGAAAGTCCCGTTTTGTCGGTTTCGGAGTGGCGATCATTCCCTACTCCGTTCGGTGATCGCTCACCCGTACGGCCGTAACCGCCCGCCCGCAATGAATTTGATCAAGCCACGCGCCGCGGGGCACTTTCCGCCGGAAGCCGAACCGGAACGCGAAGACGAAGAAGCCGCGCGGCGGAAAAGCGCGAAGAAGCGGCGGGACGCCCGGAAGAATTGATCAGGCGGATTATGTGAACGGCACGTGACCTACCGGCCGGTAGAACACCCCTGCGGCGGCCCGGACCCGCCCGCGGCCGACGATCGGACCCACGCCCGGCCGACGGGACACCCTCTAGAGGCGGGTCGGGTGCAGGGCGGGCGCGGTGGCTCGGTAGCCTGATGCCGCTGACACACCCTTAGGGCGGCTTTACACCACCGCTCGAAGCCCGACGTCCGAAGTCCGCAGTCCGAACGTTCAAGGAGTTGCCGCCGCCGTGAGCCGCAGCCTTCGACACGGCGCTCTCGCCGCCACCGCCACCGCGCTCTCGATCTTCGCCCTGTCCGCCTGCGGGGCGGGCAACAACGCCGAGACGCTGAAGATCCGGCCGGACAACCCGGCCACCTCGGTGGGGGACATCAAGGTCCAGAACGTCAACGTGATCACGCAGCCCGGCGCCGGCGCGGACGGCCCCGCCGTCGTCGCCGCGACGCTGTTCAACGACGGCACCGAGCGCGAGGTGCTGGAGGCGATCACGCTGCCCGGCAGCGACGTCGAGGTGAAGCTCCAGGCCGCCGACGGCAAGGGCCCCATCGTGGTCCCGGCCGGCGGTCGGGTCATCATCGGCGGCAAGGGCAACGCCGCCGCCGTGATCGAGAACAGCGGCGAGGCCGCGCGCGACGGCGACGTCCAGCAGGTCGTCTTCAAGCTCAGCCGGACCGGCGACGTCGGCCTCGGCGCGAGCGTCTTCCCGGCCGAGGGCTACTTCAAGGACTTCGGTCCCAGCCCGCGGGCCGAGGCCCCCTCCCAGGAGCCGAGCCCGTCGCCGTCCGGCAGCGCGTCCGGCGAGGCGGAGAACCCCGGCGCGGGCGAGGGCGGGACGCCCGGCACCCCCGCGGACGGCACGGACGCCGAGGGCGCCGCCGGCCAGGGCGGTACGGACACGCAGAGCACGGGCGACGCCGCCTCGGTGCCCGCGGCCCACTGACGCCCGCCGTCACCCGCGCCGGGGGACCGCCCCATGAGCGGGGGCGTCCGCTCCGGCGACCGGAGCCCGCGTGAGAGGGCCTTCGCCCGCCACGCGCCAGATGTACGTCGTAGGGGGGCTTCCCGGCCGGGAAGCCCCCCTACGGCGTACACAGGACCGCCGAACCGTGCGGCCCGCGGTCTACGGCTCGAACTTGTACCCCAGGCCCCGCACGGTGACGAGGTAGCGCGGGGCGCCCGGGTCGGGCTCGATCTTGGCGCGCAGGCGCTTGACGTGGACGTCGAGGGTCTTGGTGTCGCCGACGTAGTCGGCGCCCCAGACCCGGTCGATGAGCTGCATGCGGGTGAGCACCCGGCCGGCGTTGCGCAGGAGCATCTCCAGGAGGTCGAACTCCTTGAGCGGGAGGTCGACCTTGCCGCCGGAGACCGTGACGACGTGCCGGTCGACGTCCATCCGGACCGGGCCCGCCTCCAGAGCGGCCGGAGTGACCTCCTCCGGCTCCCCGCGGCGGCGCAGGACGGCCCGGATACGGGCGACGAGCTCGCGGGAGGAGAAGGGCTTGGTGACGTAGTCGTCGGCTCCTATCTCCAGCCCGACGACCTTGTCGATCTCGCTGTCCTTGGCGGTGACCATGATCACCGGGACGTTGGAGCGGCTGCGGAGCTGGCGGCACACCTCGGTGCCGGGCAGGCCGGGGAGCATCAGGTCGAGGAGGACCAGATCGGCGCCGTTGCGCTCGAACTCGTCCAGCCCGTCGGGGCCGGTCGCCGCGATGGCGACCTCGAAACCTTCCTTGCGCAGCATGTAGGACAGGGCGTCGCTGAAGGATTCCTCATCCTCGACGACAAGCACTCGGGTCACGGAAGAGCCTCCGGGGCAGGGAAGGGGTCAAAGGTGTCGGTCTCGTACGGCCCCTCGTCGTCGCCGTTGACGATAAGCGGTCCGCCGGTGGTGCGCTCCCTCGTGACACCCGTTTCGGGCAGCCTGAGGGTGAAGGTGGAGCCCTGTCCCTCGGAGCTCCAGACGGTGACCTCCCCGCCGTGCGAGGCGGCCACGTGCTTGACGATGGCGAGGCCGAGACCGGTGCCACCGGTGGCCCGTGAGCGGGCCGGGTCGACGCGGTAGAAACGTTCGAAGACCCGTTCACGGTCCTTCTCGGAGATGCCGATGCCCTGGTCGGTGACGGCTATCTCGATGAGGTCCCCGCCGGGCGAGGCGAGCCGGCGTGCGGCGATGCCGACGCGGGTGTGGGCGGGGCTGTAGTTGACGGCGTTCTCGACGAGATTGCCGAGCGCGCCGACGAGCTGGCCGCGGTTGCCCCAGACCGTGAGGCCCTCGGCGCCCGCGGAGGCCATGGTGATCTGCTTGGAGCCGGCCTGCTGGCGGCAGCGGTCGATCGCCTCGGCGACCAGGGTCTCCACCTTGACCGGCTCGGCGTCCTCCAGCGGGTCGTCGTTCTGCACCCGGGAGAGGTCGATGAGCTCCTGGACGAGGTTGGTGAGCCGGGTCGCCTCGATCTGCATCCGCCCGGCGAACCGCTCCACCGCTTCCGGGTCGTCGGAGGCGTCCATGACCGCCTCGGAGAGCAGGGAGAGCGCTCCGGTCGGGGTCTTGAGCTCGTGGCTGACGTTGGCGACGAAGTCGCGCCGTACCGCCTCTATCCGGCGGGCCTCGGTGAGGTCCTCCACCAGCAGCAGCACCAGCCGCGAGCCGAGCGGGGCGACCCGGGCGGAGACGGCGAGGGTGTCCCCCCGGCCCGTACCGCGCCGGGGCAGATCCAGCTCGACCTGTCGTATCTCGCCGTCCCGCCGGGTGTCCCGGGCCATGTTGAGCATCGGTTCGACGGCCAGCCGGCCACCGCGCACGAGGCCCAGGGCGTACGCCGCCGAGCTGGCCTTGACCACGCCGTCGCTCTCGTCGAGGACGACGGCCGAGGAGCTGAGGACGGAGAGGACGGTGTCCACTCCGGGGGGAAGAGCGGCGTTGCTGTCGGGCCGCAGCGACGTGCGCGTGGGCCGTTTCAGGTCGCGCTCGCTCCAGCGGAACGCCAGCATGGCGATCACACCGGTCAGGAGACCGGCAATCGCAGCAGCTGCGGCGACCGCCGCGTTCACGTCCATGCTTCAAGGTTATGCGGGTGCGACGAGTCACTCCCAGCCGTCCGAGTGCCATCTCGAACACTCGTCGCCCAGAGTTCACCGAGGGGTAGGAGCCGGTTCACTTAGGGGGACGGATCCGGACGCGTTCCACCCCCACCGTGGCACCGTGGGGGTCGGTCCGAGACCCCGGCCTCAGTTGGAACTGGAGAGGGACTTCCATGCGCGACGCTTACCACGAGGAACTCGATTCGATCGGAGAAGGCCTGGTCGAGATGGCCCGGCTGGTCGGCTCGGCGATCGGCAGGGCGACCACGTCCATGCTGGACGCCGATCTGACGCTGGCGGAGAACGTGATCGCCGGCGACCAGAAGGTCGACGACCTCCAGCACGACCTGGAGGCCCGCGCCATCGCGCTCCTGGCCCGGCAGCAGCCGGTGGCGACGGACCTGCGCATCGTGGTGACCTCGCTGCGGATGAGCGCCGATCTGGAGCGCTCCGGCGACCTCGCCCAGCACGTGGCGAAGCTGGCCCGGCTGCGCTTCCCGCAGTCGGCGGTCCCGCACGACCTGCACGCGACGATTCTGGAGATGGGCCAGCTCGCCCAGCGCCTGATGGCCAAGGCGGCCGAGGTCATCATCACCAAGGACGTCGATCTGGCGCTCCAGCTGGAGCAGGACGACGACGAGATGGACCTGCTCCACCGCACGCTCTTCAAGCACCTGATGGACGACCGCTGGAAGCACGGCATCGAGACGGCCGTCGACGTGACGCTGCTGGGCCGCTACTACGAGCGCTTCGCCGACCACGCCGTGTCGGTCGCCAAGCGCGTGGTCTACCTGGTGACGGGCGAGCACGCGGACGAGATCCAGGCGGCGGCCCCGGTGGAGGGCGCGTAGCCGCGGGTGCGCAGCCACTGTGCGCTGCCGGCGGGGCACGGTCGAGGGCGCGCGGAACGGACCGGGACGCCTGCGACGTACCACCGGCGCTTCACCGGCGCACGCGAGTCGCACTCACGTTCCTGCGCGTGTGCGCCGTTGATGCGCCCGCCGGGATGGGCATGCAATGAGGCGGGGGCGGCGCCATGGCCGTGAGCGATGGGTCATGCCGTACGTCCCCGGCGGCGGCGCACCGGCGTCCGCCGCCCAGCCGCATGCCCTGAGGAGGAACCATGGCCGATTCCCCCACGACCGAACCCCAGCAGGAGACCCCGACCGAAGTGGTGCACCGAGCCCTGCTCGGCGCCTGCGGATGCGGGTCGGGCTGCGGGTGCGGGTGCCAGTCCGGCGCCCCGTGCCAGTGCGGCGGCTGCTGCGGCTGACCCGTACCCGTACAGCCGTGTACGGGCAGGATCCCGTACGGACACGAACGCGCGGAGCCCCCGGAGCGGCTTGAGGACGCTGTTGGTTCTCAGGCTCCGGGGGCTCCGCGCGCCGCCGGTTCAGCGGGCTTGCTCGACCGCCGCCGCGGGCGCGGCCTCCGGTTCGGCCTGGTCCGGGCGGGCCTCGGCGGGGACGGGCGCGGGCTCGGGCAGGACGTCCGACGCGGCGTTCTCCGCGCGCGGCAGGTTGCGCATCAGCAGCCAGTAGCCGAGTCCGGCGACGGTGCCGATGACGGCGCAGGCGGCCCAGAGCCACGCGGCGCCGTAGTGGTCGATCACGAAACCGGACATCAGCGGCGCGACGAGCGCGGCCACCGACCAGGACATCGTGTACATGCCCTGGTAGCGGCCCCGGCCCCGGGCGGGCGACAGCTGGACGACGATGCCGGTCTGGGTGGGCGCGTTCACGATCTCGGCCAGGGTCCAGACGCAGACGGTGAGGGCGTACGCCGCGACCGATCCCGCGAAGGCGGTGAGTCCGAAGCCGTACCCCGCGAGCAGCGAGGAGATGATCAGCAGCCGGCGCGGGTCGCGGTGCTGGATGAAGCGGGTGACGGGGATCTGGAGGGCCACGATCAGCACACCGTTGACGGCGATGGCGGTACCGAAGTCGGAGCTGGAGAGCCCGTCCGTGCCCATCGCCACCGGCAGCCCCACATAGCCCTGCTGGAAGATCAGCGCCACCAGGAACGACAGCCCCACCACTCCCATGAAGCGCCCGTCGCGCAGGACGGTGGTCAGCCGCACCTCGTCCCTCGGCCGCTTGCCGCCGACGCTCTCGGCCACCGCTTCCTCGGGCCGCGACTCCGGCACCTTCACGAAGACGAGAACCGCGCAGACGAGGGTCATCAGGGCCTCGCCGAGGAAGCCGGCGAGGTAGCTGTACTCGGCGATGAAACCGGCCCCGGCGGAGGAGATCGCGAAGCCGAGGTTGATGGCCCAGTAGTTGAGCGAGAAGGCCCGGACCCGGTCCTTCGGGGGCACGATGTCCGCCATCATCGCCTGGACGGCGGGCCGGGACGCGTTGCTCGCCATGCCGACGAAGAACGCCACGGCGGCGATGGCGAAGGGGTGCTGCATGAACCCGAGCACCGCCACGGACACGGCGGTGGACGTCTGGGCGATCAGCATGGTGGGCCGCCGCCCGAGCCGGTCGGTCATCACGCCCGCACCGAGCGAGGAGATGACCCCGCCGAGCCCGTGGAGGGCGGCGACGAGCCCGGCGTACGAGGCGGAGTAGCCCCGGTCCAGGGTCAGGTACAGGGCCATGAAGGTCGCGACGAACGCGCCGAGGCGGTTGACCAGGGTGCTGGTCCACAGCCACCAGAACGCGCGGGGCATCCCGGAGACGGTCTCGCGGGCGGCGGTGCGCAGACCGGCGACGGACATAAGGATTCCCCCCACGGGACGTTCGGACGGATGCGGATGCGGATGCGGATGCGGAGCAGATGCGGAGGCGGTTGCTGATACGGATGCGGATGCGGCAGGTGCAGATCCGTATGCGGCGGGTGCGTACGCAGCCGTATGCGGCAGGGCTCTCGGGTAACACCTCCGACCCCGTCCGAGACATTACGAAGCCGGGCTCCCCGCCCGCCACTGGATTGACGCCCCCCGTCAATCGTCCGCACCGCGGGCGCACCGGACCCGGCGCCCGCGGCCCGGCGCTGTCCGCGTTACGGGCGGGCGCGCGGGGGTCGCACGGGTTCGATTACGCTCGGGCTCATGGCCGACGCACCGTACAAGCTGATCCTCCTCCGCCACGGCGAGAGCGAATGGAACGCGAAGAACCTGTTCACCGGCTGGGTGGACGTCAACCTCACCGAGAAGGGCGAGAAGGAAGCAGTCCGCGGCGGTGAGCTGCTCAAGGACGCCGGTCTGCTCCCCGACGTCCTGCACACCTCCCTCCAGCGCCGCGCGATCCGCACCGCGCAGCTCGCCCTGGAGTCCGCCGACCGCCTCTGGATCCCGGTCCGCCGCTCCTGGCGCCTGAACGAGCGCCACTACGGCGCGCTCCAGGGCAAGGACAAGGCGCAGACGCTCGCCGAGTTCGGCGAGGAGCAGTTCATGCTGTGGCGCCGCTCGTACGACACCCCGCCGCCGTCGCTGGCCCGCGACGCCGAGTACAGCCAGTTCGACGACCCGCGCTACGCGACGCTCCCCCCGGAGCTGCGCCCGGACACGGAGTGCCTGAAGGACGTCGTCGTCCGCATGCTCCCGTACTGGTTCGACAGCATCGTCCCGGACCTCCTCACGGGCCGCACGGTCCTGGTCGCCGCGCACGGCAACAGCCTCCGCGCCCTGGTGAAGCACCTGGACGGCATCTCGGACGCGGACATCGCGGGCCTCAACATCCCGACCGGCATCCCGCTCTCCTACGAGCTCGACGCCGACTTCAAGCCGCTGAAGCCGGGCGGCACGTACCTCGACCCGGACGCGGCGAAGGCCGCCATCGAGGCCGTGAAGAACCAGGGCAAGAAGAAGTAACTTTCGCGATCATGCCCCCGACCTGCGCATACGGCGCGGGGCGGGGGCATTTTCACGGCCTGGGTCCACTGTGGGACCTCACCTCGCTCATCCCTTGAGCCCTCTGCCCTCTGCCCTCTGCCCTCTGCCCTCTGCCCTCTGCCCTCTGCCCTCTGCCCTGGCGAATTCTCCACCGGCAGGGGGCTCGTCGGTGCTCCGGGCCGGGGAGGCCGAGGCCTCCCGCAGGCTTGCGCCACACCGAGATGTGCTTGGCGGAGTCGTCCGTGAACGGCGTCCCGTCCCAGTCCCCGGCCCGGCTCTCCAGCTCCAGCCCCGCGATGCGGGCCATCAGGTCCAGCTCGGCCGGCCACGCGTAGCGCTGACGGCAGGTGCCCCGGCGGTAGCGGCCGTCGTCACCGTCACGGGTGAAGTGGTGCGAGACGAGGGTCTGTCCGACCAGGTCGAACGTGTCGAAGCCGAGGTGCCGCTCGGACACGTCGAACGGCACCGCGACCTGGCCGGGCGGCAGGAACCGCAGCGGCGGTACGGTCAGTTCGATGACGAACCGGCCGCCGGGGGCCAGATGGCGGGCCGCGTTCTCGAAGCATGCGACCTGTTCGTCCTGGGTGAGCAGGTTCCCGATGGTGTTGTAGACGAGGTAGACCAGGGTGAATTCACCGGGGACGACCGTGGTGGCCATGTCCCCGATCACCACCGGGAGCGTCTCCTCGTCCACCTTGTGGCGGAGCACCGCCGCCATCGGCTCGGAGAGTTCGATGCCCGTCACCGGCACGCCGCGTCGCCGGAGGGGCACGCCCACACGGCCGGTGCCGACGGCGAACTCCAGGGCCCGGCCGTCCCCGGCGAGTTCGGCGAGGAAGTCGAGGGTCGGTCCGAGGGCGGCGGGCGAGGAGTTCTCGGCCTCCTCGGCGTCGTAGCGGTCGGCGGTCTCTCGGGTCCACAGTTCGCTGCTCGTCACGGGCGACCACTGTGCCGGGGCCCGAGATCTCTGTCGACGCAATTCCCGGGGCCCGCCACGGCGCACGCCGACGCAGCCCCGTTGTCAGTGCCCCCTGCCACGATGCCCATCATGACGATCCACCTCCTCACCGACATCGAGCAGGCCCTGCGCAGCAGTTGGAGTGCCGAGACCTGCACCCCGGAGTACCGCGACCGCTGGACTCCGGACAATCCGGCGCGTGATCAGTGCGGGGTCACGGCCATGGTGCTGAACGACCTCCTCGGCGGCGAGTTGATCCGGGGCGAGGTCCATGTCGGCGGTGTGCGCACCGACTTCCACTGGTGGAACCGGCTGGGCATAGGCGTCGAGATCGATCTGACCCGGGAGCAGTTCGGCCCCGAGGAGGTCGTCGTGGGCGGTGAAGTCGTCGTCCGGCCGCCCGGCGAACTGCCCCGGCTGCAGGAGGAGTACGCGATCCTGCGCGACCGGGTCGCGGCGAGGCTCGGGCGGGGCTGAGCCCGAAGTACCGGACCGTTCCTGATCCGTGGCCGATCCGTGCCCGGCCGGGGCGGTCCGAGCACCCCTCGTACGCACTACGGTGAGCCCATGCCGTCACACCGTCCGCGGCGGTATCCCCCGGGGCAAGGAGATCGAGGAGAGCGATCATGGGTGAGTCTCTGAAGACCTTCGTCGGCGGTACCGAGGTCGAGGTGCCCAACAGCATCCCGGACATCCGGGCGACGCTCCCCGAGGAGAGACGCGAGGAGTTCGACCTCGCGATCAACGAAGCGGGGGTGCACGAGATCCAGGCCGTCATGCGGCACTGGATGCTGGAGGCCGTCCCCGATCCCGAGGCCGAGAAGATCCTGGACCGGCTGGCGCGGGACGAGGCCGAGAGGCGGAGCGTAGCTTGAGCTTCCGCATCTCCTACGCACCGCCCGCCGACGACACCCTGGCCAAGATGCGCGGCGGCGAGTCCTTCCGCGACGCGATGGTCCACACCCTCGGCGAGGAGCCGTACGGACACGCCTCCTCCGCCGTCAAGAGCGAACGGGACCGGCGTGAGGCGACCGTCGCCGGGGCCATCGTCCTCTACTACGTCTCCCGGTCCGTCCTGACCGTGACCGTCGTCCGGCTCGTCCCTCTGCCCTGATCCCCCACGCACGCGGCGCCCCTGCCCCGTGGCGGACCGGGACAGGGGCGCCGCAAGCGCACGTCAGGCGAGCTTCTTGTCCTGCGCCGCCACGACCTCCGCGGGCACCTCGAACGTCACGTCGCTGCCGCCCGCCGCCGCCAGGTTGAAGGCGAAGAACGTCGCGACGGAGCCTTCCTTGCGCAGCGCCACCAGCTTGAAGGGCGCGGTGGTGCCGTCGTCCTCGGACGTGACCGTCCAGGCCATGGCCTCGTCGCCGCCGGTGATCTTCTCCTCGGTCATCGAGACGACCTTCGTGGGCGTCCCCGCGACCGTGGCGGTGAAGCCGCCCGCGCAGTCCGCCGCCGCCTTCTTCAGCGCGGCCATCGCGTCCGGGCCGGCCGTCCCGTCGTAGGAGTGCAGCGCGACGAAGGTGGACGTCAGGTTGAAGGCGTCCTTGAAGGCGTCGGCGCCCTCCCCCTTCGCCGCGTCCTCCAGGGACTTCTTGCCGTCGGCCTTCGGCTCGTCGATGACCTTGCGCTTCGCGGTGGCCACCACGCCCTCCTGGGCCACGCCGAACATGGCGTGCGCGACCGGCAGGCAGGCTTCCTTGTCGACCTTGACGCCGTCCGCCGGGACCTCGTCGTCCGGGCCGGCCTTGGTGACCTTGGCGCCCTCGACGTCGCCCTGGGCGAGGGCGGCCTTCTCCAGCTCGGCGGCGGTGAGCGCCTTGGCCGGGGCCTTGGGTGCCGAACTGCTCCCGCTCGCGGCGCCCTTCTCGTCCTTGCCGTCCTTGCCGTCGGCGTCGGACGAACCGCCGCAGGCGGTGGCCAGGAGGGTGAGGGCGGCCGCGGAGGCGGCGAGGGCGGTACGTCGTACGGCAGTGGCGCGCATGGTTCTTCTCTCCGGTTCGGTGAGCAACCGGCCTGCTTCCACACGACACTTCGAGGCCGCCTGGGACGGGCCGTCGCAGAGATCCACACTCTACGATCGAACCCGCGAGCGAAGGACGGTCGGGCAGCACCCGTCCGTGATCGTGATTCCGCTGTGATCATCCTGTGAACGCACGGTGCGGAACGGCTGTGCAACCTCTCCGGGACGCGGGCAGGAGGCTCCAGGCCCCGGAGGCTCCCGCCGCGGACGAAGGGACGTCACGGGAGTCGGTCGCTCCTCGCCCCGTCGCCGCCCCGGACGCCGTACGCCCCGGGTCGGGCGTCAGCTCTCGGACGCGCCCCGGGTCAGATGGCGGAACGCGTCCAGGTTCCGGGTGGACTCACCGCGCGCCACCCGCCACGCGTACTCCTTGCGGATGGAGCTCGCGAAGCCCAGCTCCAGAAGGGTGTTGAACGCCCCGTCGGCCGCTTCGAGGACCACACCGAACAGCCGGTCCAGTTCATCGGCGGTGACCACCGACAGGGGGAGCTTGCCGACCAGGTAGACGTCGCCGAGCGAGTCGATCGCGTAACTCACGCCGAACAGGCGGAGGTTGCGCTCCAGCAGCCAGCGGTGCACCTCGGCGTCGTTCTCGTCCGGGTGCCGGACGACGAACGCGTTGAGGGAGAGGGAGTGCTTGCCGACGATCAGCGAACAGGTCGTCGACAGCTTGCGGGTGCCCGGCAGGGTCACGACGTAGTTGCCGCGTTCCGGGCTCTCCCATGCGAGCCCGGCATCGTTCAGCGTCGCCTCGATGACCTGGGCCGCTGCTGTCTCGTCGGGTGCGTCAGCCATGCAGCGAGCGTACGGCAGCCTGGCGCGGGCGGCAGGAGGGGCCCGGGTGTGCATGGTGGCCCCGGGCGGTCGGGCGTGGCGCGCCCACGGAGGTCGGGCCCGGTGCGCCCCAGGGCGGTCGGGCGCGGTGCACCCCAGGGCGGTCAGCCGTGGTGCGCCCTCGCGCGGCGGCGGTGGTCGCAGAGCGCCGCCGTGTAGACGTCGGCGGTCGCCGAAGCGGCCGTGTCCCAGCCGAAGGACTGGGCGTGCGCCGCGGCGGCCGCCCCCATGCGGTCGACCAGCTCCGGCGCGTCCGCGAACCGCCCGAGCGCGCGGGCGTACGCCTCCGGCTCGTGCCCGGGTATCAGGAAGCCGCTGACCTCGTCGCGCACCGCGACGGGCAGCCCGCCCACGGCCGCCGCGACCACCGGCGTACCGGTCGCCTGCGCCTCGATGGCGACCAGGCCGAAGGACTCGCTGTACGACGGCATGACCAGCACCGACGCGGCCCGGAACCAGTCCGCCAGCAGATCCTGGCCCACCGGCGGACAGAACCGTACGACGTCGGCGATACCGAGGCGCGCGGCCAGCTTCTGGAGCCCCTCGGGCTTGGCGAGCCCGCTGCCGCTCGGCCCGCCGACCACCGGCACCACGATGCGCGAGCGCAGCGACGGGTCCCTCTCCAGCAGCACGGCCACCGCGCGCAGCAGCACGTCCGGGGCCTTCAGCGGCTGGATGCGGCCCGCGAAGAGCGGGATCAGCGCGTCCTGCGGCAGACCGAGCCGGGCGCGCGCGGCGGCGCGGCCGTCGGCGGCGCGGAAGCGGTCCAGGTTGACGCCGGGGTGGACGACGGCGACGGCGGCCGGGTCGGCGTCGTAGAAGCGGACGAGTTCGTCGGCCTCCTCGGCGGTGTTGGCGATCAGCCGGTCGGAGGCGTTCACGATCTGGGTCTCACCGATGACCCGGGCGGGCGGCTCGGGGGTGTCGCCCGCGGCGAGCGCGGCGTTCTTGACCTTGGCCATGGTGTGCATGGCGTGCACGAGCGGGACGCCCCAGCGCTGCGCGGCGAGCCAGCCGACCTGGCCGGAGAGCCAGTAGTGGGAGTGCACCAGGTCGTAGTAGCCGGGGCGCTGGCCGGCCCAGGCCTGCATCACACCGTGGGTGAAGGCGCAGAGCTGGGCGGGCAGGTCCTCCTTGGCGAGGCCCTCGTACGGTCCGGCGTCGACGTGCCGGACCAGAACGCCGGGGGCCAGCTCGACCGCGGGGGCCAGGGAGCCGGTGGTCGCCCGGGTGAAGATCTCGACCTCGATGTTGATCGCGGCGAGGCGCTTGGCCAGTTCGACGATGTAGACGTTCATCCCGCCCGCGTCGCCGGTGCCGGGCTGGTGGAGCGGGGAGGTGTGCACGGAGAGCATCGCGATGCGGCGCGGCTTGCGGGAGGCCCCGGGGAAGCCTCCGGGGAACCTCAGGCGCGCGGCCGTCCGGGTGGAGCCGAGCCGGGAGACGTACTGGCTCACCTCGTCGGTCCTCCTCGATAGGGGCATGCTGCGGGGAAGGGCGTGAGGTCCCTCCGAAGGCCGCAACAGTGGAATGCCGTCTTTCATTTCCGCTTTGCCAAATCATTACGCGACCCGCGCGGCGCGTCGCACCGCGTGCCCGCCCGGCCGGCGGGGCCCAGGTGGGAGCGGGTGTCCCCGCCGCGTCGCCTACGCTCGACCCATGCGCCAGCGCCCCATCGGCACCACCACCCGCGGGACCACCAACCCGAACCGGCTGCGCCGCATGGACCGCTGGATCGCCGACGCGCACGGACCCTCCCTGCGCCGCGCCGGGACGCCCGTGGCCGTCGATCTCGGGTACGGGGCCGCCCCGTGGACCGCGGTCGAGCTGCTGGACCGGCTGCGCACCGCCGAGCCGCGCACCGCCGTGGTGGGGATCGAGATCGACCCGGACCGGGTCGCGGCGGCGAAGCCGTACGAGCGTGCGGGGCTCACCTTCGCGCACGGGGGCTTCGAGGTGCCTCTGGCGGTGCGGCCCCTGCTCATCCGGGCGGCGAACGTGCTGCGCCAGTACGACGAGGACCAGGTCGCCGAGGTCTGGGGGCGGCTGTGTGCCCGGCTCGACGCGGACGGGCTCCTGGTGGAGGGGACCTGCGACGAGATCGGCCGCCGGCACGTCTGGGTGGCCCTGGGGCCCGAGGGGCCGCGCACGGTCACCTTCGCGACCCGGCTCGGCTCGCTGGAGCGCCCCTCCGACCTGGCGGAACGCCTGCCGAAGGCGCTGATCCACCGCAATGTGCCGGGCGAGCCGGTGCACGCGTTCCTGCGGGACTTCGACCGGGCGTGGGCCACCGCCTCCCCGTACGCGTCGCTGGGCGCGCGGCAGCGGTGGATCGCGGCGGTGCGGGCGGTGGCGGCCGACTGGCCGGTGACGGACGGCGTGCGGCGCTGGCGGCAGGGCGAGATCACCGTGGAGTGGGACGCGCTGCGCCCCGGCAGCCGCTGAGCGCCGGCCCCCGAACGCGCACCTGAACACGTATCCGGACTTCGCGCACGCGAACGGCACGTACCTCAACTTCTCGTGACTGAACTGCACGTACCCGAACGTCTCGTGACCGATCCACACAGAGCCGTACTGCGCGTGGCCGGACTTCTCGTCGGCCGGGCGGAGATTGCCCGCACCGGGAACGCCGCGGGGGCATCGCTCGTCCCTGTGAGGGGGATGGCGGGGTAGTCCTGTGCAAGCGCTGTGTGACGTGCCCGGTGCCGCCGGCCTCTGTTGCTTTGGAGGACGACGTGGCACGATCGCGACGTCGTTGAAAAGTTACTGACGGTAAGTCAGATGTGCGCCCGGAGGGGGAGCCCGTGAACCGACGCCACTGCGCCACGGCCGCCATCACGCTGGTCTGCGCGCTGGCCCTGCTGACGTCCACGGGCCAGGCCTCGGCAGCCCCGGTTCCGGAGCCCTCGCCCTCCTCGTCCTCCGCCGCCCCGGGCGGCCCGCCGCAGCGCTACTCCAACGCGGAGCTGGAGAAGGTCCGCGCGCAGATCGAGACGCTGTACCGGAAAGCGGGCGCCGCGACCGACGCGTACAACCTCGCCGAGGAGCAGACGAAGAAGCAGTCCGGCGAGATCGTGAAGCTGGCCAAGGCGATCGTCGACGGTCAGGCCCGCATCGCCGAGCTGAAGGACCGGGCCGGCGCCCAGGCCCGCGAGCAGTACCGCAACGGCGGCCTGCCGCCCGGCGCGCAACTGGCCCTGAGCAACGACCCGAAGCTCTTCCTGGACGGGATCAACCAGGTCCGCCAGGGCCAGCAGGCCTCCAAGTCGCTGCTGGCCGAGCTGAACCAGACGCAGCAGGACCTGGAGACCTACACCCAGGACGCCAGCGCCAACTGGGAGAAGCTGGAAGCGAACCGGGTCAAGCAGGCCAAGGCGAAGAAGAAGATCAACGCCCAGATCAAGGCGGCGGAGAAGCTCGAGTCGCAGCTGGAGAAGAAGGAGCGCGACCGGCTGCGCCAGTTGGAGCAGGACGCGGCCGACGCGGCGCAGACGGCCTGGCTCTCCTCCGGCGCGATCAAGGACGTGAGCGGCGAGGCGAGCGAGGCCGGAGCGGCGGCGGTGGCCTTCGCGACGGCGCAGATCGGCAAGCCGTACGTCTGGGGGGCCGAGGGCCCCGGTTCGTACGACTGCTCCGGTCTGACCTCCCAGGCCTGGCTGGCGGCGAAGCGGCCGATCCCGCGCACCTCGCAGGAGCAGTGGCGGCTGCTGCCCCGCATCGACATCCAGGACATGCGCCCCGGCGACCTGATCATCTACCACGCCGACGCCAGCCACGTCGGGATGTACGTCGGCGACGGCACGATCGTGCACGCCCCGCGTCCCGGCCGCAACGTCACGCTGGCGGGCGCGGGCTCGATGAAGATCCTCGGCGTGGTCCGCCCGGACAAGTAGCGGCCCGCCCGGTCAAGGTAGCGGCCCACCCGGACGAGCGCGGGCCAGCCGGGGTGCCCCGGGGCCGTTCGGAAGAGAAGGCGCCCACCCACCCAGACATGCGGGAGGCCCGCCCGGACAAGCGGGGGCGCCCGCCCGGACGAGAAGGCGCCCACCCGGGCGAGCGCGGGCCCGCCGGGGTGCCCCGGGCCGCGGGAACGGGCCCGTGCCGTCGGCCGTCCGGGCGTCTGTGAGCGGGGCCACGCCGCCGTCCGCGGGCGCGTGATGTTTGTCATGGGCCCTTCCGCCCCCGTACCGCAGCCCATCGCGCCGGATCCGTGCCGGGACGCGGCTTATGGCGGCGTACACGACCGGCGCCGGTCCCCGTGTGCCATTCCGTTCTCCCACCGCGGACCGCTATCGTCCCCGACTGGCGGATCGTCGATCGTCGACCCGCCGCGCCCTCGGGGGGAGGGAAGGAAACCAGAACCGATGCCCGTACCCGTACCGCAGCAGCGCTCCGTGCCCGCTGCGGAGACCTCCCACGGCGACCTCACCCTGCTGGTGATCGAGGACGACCCGGCGGGCACCACCATCACCGTCCCCGAACTCTCGGCGGCGGCCGGGACCCGGGTCCGTATCCGGACCGCCCGCAACCTCACCGAGGCGGCGCGGCTGCTCACCGACGACGTGGACTGCATCCTGCTGGACCTGGGCCTGCCGGTCACCGGTTCCGACGGCGGCCCCGGCGACGTCCCCGGCGCCGGGCGGGCCGACGAACTGGCGGCCCTCACCCACGTCCTGCGCATCGCCCCGCTGCACGCGGTCCTCGCGCTGACCGCCGAGGACGACACGGAGCTGGCGGCCGAGGCGGTACGCGTCGGGGCGCAGGACTACCTCTGCCGGGGCGAGCTGGACGCCCGGGTGCTGAGCCGGGCCATCCGGTACGCCGTGGAGCGCAAGCGCGCCGACATGGCGCAGCACCAGCTGACCGAGTCCCGGCTGCGCGCCCAGGAGAACGCCCGTCTGGAACGCGGCCTGCTCCCCACCCCGCTGCTGGACGGCTCCGGCCTGAGCTTCGCCGCCCGCTACCGCCCCGGCCGCAGCCGCGCCCTGCTCGGCGGCGACTTCTACGACGTCGTCCGCACCCCGGACGGCACGGTGCACGCGATGATCGGCGATGTCTGCGGCCACGGCCCGGACGAGGCGGCGCTCGGCGTCGAGCTGCGGATCGCCTGGCGGGCGCTGACCCTGGCCGGGCTGTGCGGGGACGAGCTGCTCTCCACGCTCCAGCAGGTCCTGGAGCACGAGCGGCAGAGCGAGGAGATCTTCGCGACGCTCTGCACCGTCGACATCGCGTCCGACGGGCGGCGGGCCGGGCTCTGCCTGGCCGGACACCCCGCGCCGCTGCTCGCCCGCCACGGCCGGCCGGCCCGGCTGCTCCCGTACGAGGACGGCGGCCCGGCGCTGGGGCTGCTGCCGCGGGCCCGGTGGCCGCGCCGCCAGGTCGAGCTGGGCGGCGCCTGGAGCCTGATGATGTACACCGACGGGCTCATCGAGGGGCGGGTGGGTACCGGCGGCAGCGAGCGGCTCGGCCAGGACGGCATGGTCGCGATGGTCAACGGCCGGCTGGACCAGGGCCTGGCGGGCGAGGAACTGCTGGAGGCGGCGGTCGCCGAGGTACGGAAGCTGAACGGCGGCGAGCTGACCGACGACGTGGCGGTCCTGCTGCTGGGCCGCGATCCGGAGCGGACACGACGAGGGGGCGGCAGCGCACCGCGCTCCCGCCCCGCGTCATCCCTCGTCGCACGCCCCCTGGGCGTTCAGCGCCCGCCGTTGTAGGGACCGTACGGGCCGTCGCTGCTGGAGCCGCCCCGGCGACCGCCGCCACCCGAGACCTCCTTGAGCGCGGGGCGCACGTCGACCATGAACACGATCGACGCGACGACGCCCGCGAGCTGCAGGAAGAGCAGCGGGATGAGGAGGTTCACCGCGACGGCGACACCGAGAATGATCAGCCAGAAGGACTTCTTCTTCTTGTCGGCGGCACGGTAGGCGTCCTCACGGGCGGTCGCCGCGAAGACGAACGCGACCACGGCCAGCACCAGCATCGCCAGATAGAGCAGCTGGAGGAGTGAGCCGAATGCTGAGAGCAACATGCTGTGTACCGCCTAGTGAGTGGATGAGCGCCCTGCGGCCGGAAGGGCCAAGGTACCGGGACAACGAACCGGCCCCCCGTAAAGGTGCCCGCCCCGCGTCCCGGTCACGCGTACCGCCTCGGTCAAGGACCCGTGAGAGTCACTTGCCGTCGGCCGGCGGGGTCTTCTTCGCCGCGGGCTTGCGGGGCGCGGGCGTCTTCTTGGCGGGCGCGGCCTTGGCCTCGGCGGGCTTGGCCGGGGCGGCGGGCGCGGCCTTCGTCGCGGCGGGCTTGGCCGGGGCGGTCTTCGCGGAGCCACCGGCGGCCGGGGTGCTCCTGGCCCCGCCCTTGGGAGCGGCCTTGGGCGTGGCCTCGGAGGCGGGCCCGGGAGCGGCCTTCGGCTCGGCCTCGACGACGGCGGCGATCTCGACGATCTCCTCGGCCGTCTCGCCGCGCCAGGTCCGGACGGTCTGCTCGCCGTGCTCGGCGACCTTCTCGTACGTCTCACGGGCCTTGATCGCGTACTCGGCGGCCACGCCCACGCTGCGCAGCGCCAGGTCCTGAGCGCTCTCGCCGAGCTTCTTCAGGTCGGCCGCGTCGAACGAACCGAACACCTCGGTGACCTTCGCCTGCACGGTGGCCTGGGCCTCCTTGGCCTGCGTGGTCACCTTCTCCTGCACGGCCTTGGGGTCGGTGTTGCGCACGGCGTCGATCCGCTCGGGCGCCTCGGCCCGCAACTGCTCGATCAGCGCCGGAACCTTGCGGGCCTGCTGGACGGCCAGGTCGGCCGTACCGGCGGCGAAGTAGAGGGGGGTGGGGTCGGTGAGGGTCTTGCGCAGGTCATCGGTGATGGCCATGACTGTGGTCCTCCCGGATCATCAGAACCAGCTGTTAGCTGTGAGGGTCTTGGTCTGTGGTGGTCCGCGTACCGGCGTCGTCGCCGTCACGGGACCGGGCATCGCCGCCCGCGTCGCTCCCGGTGCCGGGGTGCGCGTCCGCACCGGCGTCGGCGTTCGCACCGGAGTCCGCCGTCATCCCGGCGTCCGTTTCCGCGTCCGCGCTCACGTCGGCGTCGGGCCCGGGCGCGAATCCGTTCTCGTGGCGGAAGGAGTCGTAGATCTGCAGCAGCACGTTCTTCTGCCGCTCGTTGATCGACGGATCGGCCAGAATGACCGCCCGCGTCTCCAGCTCCTCCCGCTCCCGCTCGTCGAGGATCCCCGCACGGACGTACAGGGTCTCGGCCGAGATCCGCAGCGCCTTGGCGACCTGCTGGAGCACGTCCGCGCTGGGCTTGCGCAGACCGCGCTCGATCTGGCTGAGATACGGGTTCGACACCCCGGTGGCATCGGCGAGCTGCCGCAGCGAGAGCTGCGCTGCACGGCGCTGCTCCCGCAGGTACTCGCCGAGATTGCCGACGTTGAGTGATGCCATGACCCGATGGTGCACCACCTCTGCTAACTTTTGCAAGCAGGCGCTTGCAAAAGTGTCACGTGTCGCGGGCGGGGGCGGGTGTGGGGGTGCGGTGCCCCCGGGAAGGTGCTCCGGATGTGAGCAGGGGACTCAGAGCCCGCGCGAACGCCGCCGGCTCGGCGCCCGCGCCGAGGTGGTTGCCGGGCATGTCGATCAGCGGCAGGCCGAGGAGTCCGGCGAGTGCCTCGGTCGCCCGGCGCGCCATCTGGTGGTGGCTCAGCGCCCCGGCGCACAGCGTCACCGGTACGCGGCGGACGGCCTCGATGTCGGGGAGATAGAAGACCGAGGGGCCGGCCATCCGCCCCAGGAAGTAGCGGTTCTTGGCGAGTTCCTCCGCCGGTAGCGGGGGGAGCGCCATGGCGGCGGGGGGTGTCTGATCCGGCCCTGTGCGGTGGGCGGCGCCGCTCAGGTCGAAGAACTCCTGCACGGCCCGCTGAGGGTCGGCCTCCGCCACGCCGAACGCCGCCGCGGCCCGGGCGGCCATCTCCGCGTCGTCCAGCAGCGACACCAGGGGCGGCTCGTGCAGGACGGCCCGGCCGACCATGCCGGGGTGCCGCCTGCCCAGCTCCAGCAGCGTCACCGCACCGCCACTGGTACCGACGAACAGGGCGGGCCCTCCGGTGAACCTGTCGACCAGTGCGGCGAGGTCCTCCGCCAGGACCTCGGGCGTGGGCGCGGCCATCCCCGGGACCGCACGGCTGGCGCCGATACCGCGCGGATCGTGGGTGACGACGGTGAACCGGGCGGAGAGCTCCTGCGCCAGCGCCGCGAAACCGGCCCGCCCGACGGGCGCGCCGACCAGGAACAGCAGCGGGCCCTCGCCCTGGACGCCGAACGCGATCGTGCAGTCGGGTCGTTCGAGCAGGTCCACGGGGCTCGGGATCCGGTCGCTGAAGTCCGCGATCTTCCGGGTGATGACGTCGAGCGCACGGTCCAGCTCAGCGCGCCTGTCGTGGATGCGACGGCGATGCGCCGTCAGCAACTCCACCCGGAGCCGCGCCGGATCAGCAGCCTCCCCGTCGGCCCCGGTGAACTGCGCGATGTCGGCCAGGGGCATCCCCGTCTCACGGAGATGGACCAGCATGCGGATCAGCTCGATGTCGGCCGTCGTGTAGCGGCGGCGTCCCGCAGCGTCGCGCTGTGGGGACGGTACGACCCCCTGGCGTTCGAAGTACCGCAACGTGTCGGGCTCCAGACCGATCGCGGCCGAGACCTCCGCGATGCCGGACAGCTCATCTGCCTCACTCATGCCGCAAGCCTGTCCCCTGGACCTCGGTCCAGGTCAAGCAGGACGGAAGGCCCCCTGTGCGCCTCCCCATGCACCCCTCCTCGCGCTCCCCCATGCACCTCCCCTTGCGGCCCTTGTCCCGAAGATCGTTCTGTTGGAGGCTGAAGCATGCAGAATCCACCGACCTTCGTCCTCGTCCACGGCGCCTTCGCCAACTCGTTCTCCTTCGCGCCGCTCCAGGCCGAACTCGCCCTGCTCGGGCACCGATCGGCCGCCGTCGACCTTCCGGGGCACGGCTTCGCCGCCACCTACCCCGCCGCCTACCAGGCGCCCCAGGATCTCGGTGCGCTGGCCGCGGAACCGGGGACCATCAAGGGCGTCACCCTCGCGGACAACGCGGCCCACGTGATCGAGGTCCTCGAACGCGCCAAGCGGAACGGCCCCGTGATCCTCGTCTGCCACAGCCGGGGCGGGGCCACGGCCACCGCCGTCGCCAACGCCCGGCCGGACCTCATCGACCGGATCGTCTACGTCTCCGCCTGGTGCCCCGTCGATCTGGACGTGAACGACTACTACGCCGAGCCGGAGATGGCCGACGTCGACGCGGGAGCACTGGCCCTCGCACTCGTCGGGAATCCTGCCGAACTCGGGCTACTAAGGGTCAACTTCCGTACGGCCGATCCGGCGGCACTCGCCGCGTTCAAGCAGGCCTTCGCTGCCGATCTCACCGATGACGAGTTCCGGACCTTCCTCAACTCCTTCCAGCCCGACGAGAACCTCGACGCCGGTACGTCGGCCGACCGGGCGCAGGCCGCGACCTGGGGCCGGATCCCCCGGACCTATGTGCGCCTGGACGCCGACACCAGCCTCCCACCCGCCCTGCAGGACCGCATGATCCGCGAGGCCGACGCACTCACCCCCGACAACCCCTTCGACGTCAGGCCCTCGAAGGCAGCCATCTGCGCTGGCTCGTCCGCCCGAAGCCGGCGGCCGAACTGCTCGCCGGACTCGCCGGGCTGTGAGACCCGCACCCGCCGGCCGTGCCTTCGACGCCGTGCTCTGCGACCTCGACAACGTCATCCGCTTCTACGACACCGCCCCTCTCGCCGCCCTGGAGCGGGCCGCCGGACTGCCGGAAGGCACCACGACGGACATCGCCTACGCGCCCGAGACCGACCTCCCGCTGCTGCTCGGCCGGATCACCCCGGACGCGTGGGTGGAGTCCATCGCCGCCGTTCTCACCGAGCGGGTCGGCGCGGAGCGGGCCCATGAGCTGGGCCGGGCGCTCGCGGACGCGCCGTTCCGGGCCGACGAAGAGGTGGTGACGCTGCTTCGCCGGGCCAGGACCCACGTCCCGCTGGTCCTCGTCACCAACGCCACTCTCCAACTGGACGCGGACCTGGCGCTGTTGGGCCTGACCGATCTCGCGGACGCGGTCGTGAGCAGCGCGGTGGAGCAGGTGGCCAAGCCCGACCCGGCCATCTACCGCATCGCGGCCGGGCGGGCGGGCGTACCGGTGGAGCGGTGCCTGTTCGTGGACGACCGCCGGGAGAACACCGACGCGGCGGCCGACCTCGGTATGGCCACCGTCCTCTACCGCGAACCGGCCGATCTGCGGGAGGCGTTGGGACCCTGCGCGGAGGTGGCGACCGGGGGTGCTGCGGTGGGAGCGCAGCGCGCCGGGCGGGAGCCGTGAGCCCCGCGAGCCGCGAACCGGAAGAGCACCAGGTTCCGGAAGCGGAACGGCATACGGAGGCGGACGGCGAGCCAGAAGTGCTGTCCGGCGGACTGGCCAACGCCGGGGCCGTCCTGCGCCACGGCGATACCGTCGAGCGTCCCGCCCCACCGCACGTCGCCCTCCTGCACCCCCACCTCCGGGCCCTCCGGGAGCGAGGGTTCCCCGGCGTGCCCGTGCCCCTGGGAGCCTCCGGGCACCGCGAGCGGCTCTCGTACGTTCCCGGCGAGGTCGCCGTCACTCCGTATCCGGAATGGGCCTGGACGAACGGCACCCTGCGCTCCGTGGGGGCGCTGATCCGGCTCATGCACGATGCGGCGGCGGACGTACCGTTCGATCGCACGGCCGGCTGGCCCGACGACCTGGCCGATCCGGAGGGGGCGACGGCTTCCGGCACGGTGATCTGCCACAACGACGTGTGCCTGGAGAACGTGGTGTTCCGGGACGGTCGTGCGGCCGCTCTCATCGACTTCGACCTGGCCGCGCCCGGCCGTCCGGTGTGGGACGTGGCGATGGCGGCGCGTTACTGGGCGCCGATGCGCGGCCGCCCCGGCCTCGACCCGGCGCACCGCCTGCGTGTCCTGGCCGACGGCTACGGACTGGGGCGCGTGGACCGGGCCGCCCTGCCCCAGGTGATCGAGCAGGCGACCGCTACGTGCCGGGCGTTCGTCGAGCGGCGGGTGGAGCGAGGGGACGTGGCGTACACGACGGCGTACGAGCGGAGCGGGCGTGCGGCGTGGGACCGGCACCAGGACTGGCTGGCGGATCACCGCTCCGCCCTCACCGCCGCCCTGCTCACCGGCTGACCACCGCCCCGCGCACACCGCGGCCCCGGTCGCCGACTGAGCAGCGTCGCGGCCGCGCGCCGCCGCCCCGCCCGCCGGCCGATCCAGCCTCACTTCCCACGTTCAGGGGCGCCGGTTCCGCCGTGGCTCCGGCCGCCCGCGCCCCTCAGCCGCGCCGCTGCGACAGAGGCTCCAGGCCCGTCCGGAGCTGGACGAACGCCTCCTCGGCCGCCTGGACCGCTCCCGCGTAGACCCGGTCCGCACTCTCCCCCGCGTCGATCCGCCGCCAGTTCTCCAGGGCCAGGATGCGCAGCACCGCGATGATCTGCCCGGCCGCGAGCCGGTCGGCCGGTCCGCCGCCGAGCGCGCGGGCGAGGGCCGCCTCGGAGCGGCCCTGGTAGGCGTGCAGGCGGGCGACCAGGGACGGCGTTCCGTACAGCAGGCGGAGGAACGCCAGCACGTGGGGTACGTCGCAGAGGCCGGTCACCGGGTCGCGGCGGTCGAGGCCGTCGAGGAAGTGGTGGCGCAGCGCGTCCAGCGGGGTCTCGCCCGGGGAACGCCCCGTGACCACCCGGGCCGCCTCGTCCTCGTGGTCGGCGAACCGGTGCAGGACCAGGTCCTCCTTGGCGGGGAAGTACCGGAACAGCGTCGGCTTGGAGATGTCCGCCGCGGCGGCCACCTCCGCCACCGACACCTTGTCGAAGCCCCGCTCCAGGAACATCGTGATCGCCGCGTCGGAGACCGCCTGATAGGTCAGCCG
The DNA here is from genome assembly GCF_018866325.1 of Streptomyces sp. YPW6. Taxonomy (NCBI): domain Bacteria; kingdom Bacillati; phylum Actinomycetota; class Actinomycetes; order Kitasatosporales; family Streptomycetaceae; genus Streptomyces; species Streptomyces sp. YPW6. The sequence goes on along the minus strand of NZ_CP076457.1, from coordinate 4,143,568 downwards.
CTTCTTGCGCTCCCGCAGACCGACCGGGGCCTGCCCTTCGCCGGAACCAGAACCGGAACTGAAACTGGAACTGGAACCAGAAACGGAACTGAAACCGGACCCGGACCCGGAACTGGAATCGGAACGGTTGGCGTTCACGGGGTTCTCTCCGTTCATGACCATGAAGCGTACGCTCCCGGCCTCAAGCGGACTCGACGCCGTCGGCCGGGCCGCCGGAGCCACCGTCCGTCTGCCTGATCAACGCCTCCACCCCGTCCAGCAGACGCTCCAGCCCGAAGGTGAACTCGTAGTCCGGGTCGCCCGGTTCACTCATCACCCCGGACTCCAACAGCCGGGAGATCCCGGGGTGGCGGGCGGGGTCGACCAGGCGCTTGAGGGTGCGCTCGTAGGACGCCGTCACCTCCTCGGGCGACACCCCCCGCGCGGCCACGGCGGCGGCCAGGTCGGCCATCAGGCCCGCCTCGCTGCGGACGAAGCCGGACACCAGCAGGACCACCGAGATCTTGTCGCCCTCCCCGAGCCCGCTGCCTTCCAGCGCCTGTAGCCCCTGCTCCCACCAGGCCAGCGAGTTCGGGGTCGCCGGCGGGCCCCCGACGGGGATCCGGAGCAGCCAGAGGTGGGCGTGGAACCGGTCCCGCTGCGCGGACGCCCATTCGGCGAGCGCCTCCCGCCAGCCCGCGCCCGACTCCAGGGCGGACAGCGGTTCCGGGGGGCCGAAGGCGGCCTCCTGCATCAGGACGTACAGCTCGTCCTTGGCGGATACGTACCGGTACAGGGACATGGTGGAGGCGCCGATCTCCTGGGCGACCCGGCCCATCGACACGGCGGCGAGCCCGTCGGCCGACGCGACGTCCACCGCCGCGGCCACGATCCGCTCCAGGCTCAGGCCGGGCCTCGGGCCCTTCGCCGGGCGGTCCCGCAAGCCCCAGGCCGCTTCCAGGCTGGGCGGCAGATCGCCGTCGCCCGAGCTGCTCCTCCGCGCCACCGCATCCCCTTCCGCCCGGCTCCCGGCCGGGCCGGCGCCCTGCGCCGCACCCGCGTCCGCCTTGACCCCATCCTAAAGATGCGTAAGGCTTACGCAGTAACGCGTATGGCATACGCAGAAGGAGGTCCGGGCCATGACCGACCCGATCCGGCCGAGCGGACACGCCACCGCCGCCATCGAGGCACACTGCCTCACCAAGTCCTACGGAAAGCCCGCCGTCCGGGTTCTCGACGGCCTCGATCTCCAGGTCGGGCGCGGCACCGTCTTCGCCCTGCTCGGGCCGAACGGCGCGGGCAAGACCACCACCGTGCGGATCCTCGCGACGCTGACCGCTGCCGACTTCGGAACCGCCCGGGTCGCGGGCTACGACGTCGTGGCCGAGCGGCGCGCGGTGCGCCGCTCCATCAGCCTCACCGGCCAGTTCGCCGCCGTCGACGAGACCCAGACCGGCGAGGAGAACCTGCGGATGATGGCCCGGCTCACCGGGCAGACCCGGGGCGCCGCCCGACGCCGGGCGGCGGAGCTGCTGGAACGCTTCGGCCTCACCGCGGCCGCCCGCCGCCCGGTCCGGACGTACTCCGGGGGGATGCGCCGCCGGCTCGACCTGGCCGCCGGACTCGTCGGATCGCCGGAGCCCGGGGTGTTCTTCCTGGACGAGCCGACCACCGGCCTCGACCCGCGCAGCCGCCGGGAGCTCTGGGAGGTCGTCCGCGGGCTCGCCGCACGCGGGGCGACCGTCCTGCTCACCACCCAGTATCTGGAGGAGGCCGACCACCTCGCCGGCCGGATCGCCCTGCTGGACCGGGGCCGGATCGCCGCCGAGGGCACGCCTGCCGGCCTCAAGTCCCGCGTCGGCGGACACCGTCTCGACGCCGTCCTCAGCAGTAAGGAGGCCTACCTACGCCTCGCCGGCCGGGCCGTCCACCACTCCCCCGAGACCCTGACGCTCGGCATCCCCACCGACGGCTCGGCGGCCCGGGTGCGCGCCCTGCTCGACGAGATCGACCCGGCGGGCCGGGACATCGAACGCTTCAGCCTGCACAGCGTGACCCTCGACGACGTCTTCCTGGCCCTCACGTCGAACGCGCCCGCGACGGACGGGACCGGGACGGACAGGACCGCGAGGGACGGGACCGCGACGGACAGGACCGGCACGGACACTCCCTCGGCGCATGTGCCCTCCCCGAGCGGGCCCACGCCGAACGCGACGACGAGCGCGACGGACACGACCACCCCGGACACGACCACTCCCCCGGAGGCATCCGCCCATGTCTGACACCGCCGTTCCGCGAAGCAGCCCCAGCCGGCTTCCTGAGCGAGCCCGCACCCCCGGGCACGGGCCCGGCCCCTTCACCCGTACCGCCGTCCTGGCCGCCCGCGCCCTGCGCATCAGCAGCCGCCATACCGATGCGCTGATCACGTCCCTGGCCCTGCCGATCCTGCTGATGCTGATCTTCGTCCACTTCTTCGGCGGCGCGATCGACACCGGCACGGACCACGCCTCGTACGTCATGTACGTCGTCCCGGGTGTCCTGCTCCTGTCCGCCGGCTTCGGCGCCGCGACCACCGCCACCGCCGTCAGCGAGGACATGAAGGGCGGCATCATCGACCGTTTCCGCACCCTGGACGTCAGCGGTACGCCGGTGCTCGCCGGACATGTGGCGGCCAGCACCGTCCGCAATCTCTGCTCCACCGCCCTCGTCTTCGGCGTCGCGCTGCTGATCGGCTTCCGCCCCGCCGCCACCGGGAGCGGCTGGCTCCTGGTGGCCGTCGTGCTGATCGCCTACATCGTGGCCCTGTCCTGGATCTCGGCGGCGATCGGGCTGCTGGCCCGGACCCCGGAGGCGGCGAGCGGCTTCACGTTCTTCATGTCGTTCCTGCCCTACCCGAGCAGCGCGTTCGTCCCGACCGACACCATGCCGGACTGGCTGCACGGCTTCGCCGACCACCAGCCGATCACTCCGGCCATCGAGTCGCTGCGCGGGCTGCTGCTCGGCCAGGACGTGGGCAACACCCCCTGGGTCGCGCTCGCCTGGGCGGCGGGGCTGCTCGCCGTGGCGGCCGGCGCCTCGGGGACGCTGTTCCGGATCCGGACGCGCTGACCTCGGGGCGCGAGGGCGGCGCGGTCACGGCTCCGGACGCGCCGGCTCCGGGCGCCGGACATCAGAACACGTCCGGGCACCACGGCCGGCGGCCCGTACGGAACACCGCGTCCGCCGTCGTCGCCGCCCCCGGCCGCAGCTCCTCCACCCGGCCCAGGTCCACCAGCCGACGCACCGACTCGTCGCCGAGGTACAGCGTGGACAGCTCCGCCACGTCCAGGGCGAGATCGGCGCTCCGGGTGGTGGGGGTGCACCGTGCGCCGGAGTCCGAGACGTCCAGCAGGAAGCGGCCCCCGGCAAGGCCCGCCACGTCCCGGACGTCGAGGACGAGCGAGGCCCCGACGGCGTACGTCCGGGCCTCCAGGGCGCGCGGCACGTCCAGCATCCGCAGCCACAGCCAGTCCGCGTGGGTGACGATGCGGGCCGCACGCGGGTCGGGGAGCAGCAGCGGGAGCAGGTCGTCGGGGGCGCGGTAGCCGGAGCGGACCGTGGTGATCCAGTCGACCGAGCAGAGGTAGTGCCACAGGGCCCGTTCCGCCGCCGGGTTCAGCGCGATCATGTCCCGTACGGATGCGGTGTTCAGCGGCTGCTTGGAGTCGCCCCACTTGTCGTCCACGCCGTACACCAGCAGGCCGTCGGCCTCGCCGTTCGCGGCGCGGTGCACGACGTAGAAGGGCTCGGTCCACGTCTCGTGCGGCGCGCGGGGCGCGACGCCCGTACGCATCCGCCACCAGCGCTCCCCGCGGCCGACGATGCCGGGCTGCCGGGCCGCCAGCGCGGCGTGCACCTCGGGACCGGTCTTGCGGACGTCGGCCCCGTCCACCAGCTCGATCCGGCCGCCGTCCGCGGGCTGCCCGGAGCGGCGCGGGTCGAGCCCGGCCCGGTGCACCGCGATCTCCCACTCGGCGGCCCAGGCGGCGGGGCCGAAGCCGTACCGGCCGTAGATCGGGTATTCCGCGGCGATCAGCGAGGCGACCACCTCGCCGCGCTCCTTGGCCGCCGCCAGGTCCGTGGCCATCATCCGGCTGAGCAGTCCGCGGCGGCGGTGCGTGGCCGACACGGTCACCCCGGTGACCGCGTCGGCCGTCACGGTGGCCCCGCCGACCACGGTCAGCTCCTGGGCGAACGAGCGGAACGTCGCCACGCACCGGCCGTCGTCGAAAGCGGCCTGCATCCGGGAGAGGTCGGCGTCCCCGAACCGGTCGGCGACGAGCTCCTCACCCGGCTTCTCCGCGGTGGGAGTCAGGAAGCCGGTGCCCACCGCCTTCATCCAGTCGGCGATCTCGGAGCGGGTGACGGGGCGGACATCGAGGCTCATTCCCCCACGCTAGGCAGGCACGGTTCAGAATGTCGCGCGAATTTCCCCGACCTCGGCAGCCCCGCCGAGCAGCGGCGACCGTCCGATCCTGGCGACCACGGGGGCGTCCACGCCCAGCAGTTCCAGGGCGCGGGCCAGCACCGGGCCGAGCGCCCGCGCCGACCCGTCGTCGATCTTGAAGGCGAGGGCCCGCCCGTCGGCCAGCGCGACCGCCTGGACGGCCTCGGCGCCCATCTTGGAGAGCGTCCCGGGCACCTCGCGCATCAGCCAGGTGTCGGGGCGCCGGGTGCCCGCGACGTACTGCGGGTGGGCGCGCATCGCGTCGGCGACCCGGCGCTCGGCGCTGTCGGGCTCCGCCAGCACGAAGGAGCGGAACGCGCGGGCCAGGCCGGTCAGCCCGATCGCCATCAGGGGCGCCCCGCAGCCGTCCGTGCCGACCGACGCGACCGGCTCGCCCGCCGCGTCGGCGACGACCTGGCCGACGAGCTGCTGGAGCGGGTGGGCGGGGTCGAGGTAGGTGGCGGTGTCCCAGCCGTTGCGGACGCAGACGGCGAGCATCGCGGCGTGCTTGCCGGAGCAGTTCATGGTGATCCGCTCGCGTACGTTCCCGGCCGCCAGGTACGTCTCCGCCTCGACCGGGTCCAGCGGCAGGTCGGGCGGGGTCCGGAGGTCGGCGGTGCTCAATCCGTGCTCGGCGAGCATCTTCCGTACGAGGTCGAGGTGGAAGGGCTCCCCGGAATGGCTCGCGGCGGCCAGCGCCAGCCGTTCGCCCGACAGGTCGAGGCCGGCCCGCAGGATCGCGGCGGCCTGCATCGGCTTGTTGGAGGACCGGGGGAAGACCGGAGCCGCCGGATCGCCGATCGCGCGCTCCACACTGCCGTCGGCGGCCAGCAGGACCAGCGCCCCCCGGTGGTGGCCCTCGGTGAACCCGGAGCGCACGACCTCGGCCAGGACGGGCGGGGCGGGTGCCGGGGCGGAGGATATGGCGGACGGGGCGTCGCTCGACGTCATGGGTGACCTTCCGGGGACGGGGGTGCGGGACCCGCGCCCGGAAGGGTCGCTTCAGGCGAGCAGGTCGTCCACTTGTGCTTCCCCGTCACGGTACCTGCGGGCGATCTCCGCGCCGCAATCGTCGGCCGTGCGCTGCAGCTCGTGACGGCGCCGGGAGACCTGCTGCTCGTAGCGGACGAGCCGGCCCATCGCCGTGTGCAGCTCCTCGTCCGTCCGGGCCTCCAGGTCGGACAGTTCGACCTCGGCGAGGTTCTCGGCGGCGAGCTGCCGGAACTCGTCGCCGCGCGGCGTCGTCAGCGTGACGTGCCGGGCGGAGGAGCGGTGCCGGGACGGGGTGTCGGCCAGGATCTCCGAGAGCCGGCTCACCACCGCGGCGTCCTCCACCGGGGCCTCCGGGTCCCGGCGGCGGGCCAGTTCGGCGCGGAGGATGTCGATCCGGCCCTGCACGAGCCGGCGTACGTAACTGAGATCGGCCTCGTCGCGCTGGGCGTCCCGGCGCAGCGTCCGCAGCTCCGGCAGCCGCAGCCCGCCGAACCCCGCGTCACCGCCGGCCTGCTCCGGCACGGTGGTGGTGGGCGTGGCGGGTGGCAGTACGGGAACATGTCCCGGCAGACTGCGCTGTACGGGTGACCTCAGGGTGCTGGTACGGGCCCCCGGTACGGCACCGGGAGATTGTCCGGCTCCAAATGTGCTCATGCTGTTTTGTCCCCTCGACCGGTGCGTCGGCACACCGACATCGTGCATCGTGCCACCCATCGCCGTGCCCCCGCTGGCACCTTGTACCCGTTCAGCCCAAGATAGGTTGGTCTGTATGCGTGCAGTGGTACAGAGAGTGGACGGGGCGAGCGTCGCCGTCGCCGGGGCGACGGACGACCCGGCGGCCCCGGGCACCGTCGGGGAGATCATCGGCGAGGGCCTGTGTGTGCTGGTCGGCGTCACCCATGACGACACCCCCGAGAAGGCGGCCCAGCTGGCCCGCAAGCTCTGGTCGGTCCGCATCCTGGAGGGCGAGAAGTCGTGCTCCGATGTGAACGCGCCTCTCCTGGTGATTTCCCAGTTCACCCTCTACGGGGACGCCCGCAAGGGTCGCCGCCCCACCTGGAACGCCGCCGCGCCGGGCGAGGTCGCCGAGCCGCTGGTGGACGAGGTGGTGGCGCGGCTGCGGGCCCTGGGGGCGCACGTGGAGACGGGCCGCTTCGGAGCGGACATGCGCGTCTCGCTCACGAACCACGGCCCGTTCACGGTGATCATCGAGGTGTAGCCGCACGCCGCCGGAACACGACTCCCGGCGCACGCTGTCGGCACACAGCCCTCGGCGTACACCGCCGGAGCGGGGCCCCTGCCGTACGCCGCCGGAGCGGGGCTCCGGGCGCGTGCCGTCGCCGCGACGGAGTCCCTACGGCTCGACGACCGTCTCCTGGGCGGCCGCCGTGTCCCCGGCGATCAGCTCCGCGTCGACGGCCACGTTCCGCTTGACCAGGGCCAGGGCGATCGGGCCCAGTTCGTGGTGGCGGGCCGAGGTGGTGACGAAGCCGAGCTGGCGGCCCTCCTGCCCGTCGGCGGCCAGCCGTACCGGCGTGCCGTGGCCGGGCAGGTGCACCTCGCTGCCGTCCAGGTGCAGGAAGACGAGCCGGCGCGGCGGCTTCCCCAGGTTGTGGACGCGGGCGACGGTCTCCTGACCCCGGTAGCAGCCCTTCTGGAGGTGGACGGCGGTGCCGATCCAGCCCAGCTCGTGCGGGATGGTGCGGTGGTCGGTCTCGAAGCCGACGCGCGGCCGGTGCCCCTCGACGCGCAGCGCCTCGTACGCCAGGATCCCGGCGGCGGGCCCGTGGGCCCCGGCGAACGCCTCCAGCCCCTCGCGCGGCAGGAACACGTCCCGGCCCTGCGGGGTCTCCCGTACGGTCACGCCGTCCGGGACCTCCGCGATGGAACCGGCCGGGAGGTGGACGACGGCGATGTCCGGGGTGCGGTCGGCGACCTCGACCCGGTAGAAGAACTTCATCGACTCCAGGTAGGCGATCAGATCGGCCTGGGTGTCGGGTTCGACGTGCATCCACACCGTCGTGCCGTCGTCGACCAGGTACATCGCGTGCTCGATGTGCCCGTTGGCGGAGAGGATGAGGGCCTCGGTGGCCTGGTGCGGGGCGAGATCGCTGACGTGCTGGGTCAGCAGCAGGTGCAGCCAGCTCAGCCGGTCGTCGCCGGTGACGGTGACGACGCCCCGGTGGGAGAGGTCGACGAAGCCGTTGCCGTCGGCGAGGGCGCGTTGCTCGCGGAACAGGTCGCCGTAGTGCGCGGCGACACCTTCGTCGCGGCCTTCGGCGGGGACGGCGCCGGGCAGGGACAGCAGGGGGCTCTTCATGCGCCCAGCCTACGACTTGGCGGAGATGTCCTTCACGGCGTCCTGCGCCGTCGCCTGCGCCATCGCTTGTGCGGTCGTCCGCGCCTGGGCCGCCGTGCAGTCCGCACAGCGGCCGAAGATCGCGAAGTGCTTCATGTCGGTGTCGAAGCCGAAGTCGGCACGCAGCTTCCGCGTGAACTCGGCGACGACGGAGAGGTCCGCCTCGATGACGTCCTTGCAGTCCCGGCAGACCAGGTGGATGTGGTGGTGCCGGTCGGCCAGGTGGTACGACGGGGCGCCGTGGCCGAGATGCGTGTGGCTGACGAGCCCGAGCTCCTCCAGGAGCTCCAGGGTCCGGTACACCGTGGAGATGTTCACGCCGGACGCCGTCTTGCGCACCTCGCACAGGATGTCGTCCGGAGTGCCGTGCTCCAGGGCGTCGACCGCCTCCAGGACAAGCTGCCGCTGGGGCGTCAGCCGGTAGCCGCGCTGCCGGAGGTCGGTCTTCCAGTCGGTGGTCACCACACGCCCAGTCTAGGGCGTGCGGTCAAACCCCGGCCGGGTCCGGCCTGCGGGCGCTTGTCGGACCTACTTGAAGAAGGCGATGCCGTCGTCCGGCATGTCGTCGAGGTTCCGCGCCATCTCGGCGACCTCCTCGGGGGTGACGACCTTCTTCAGGTGCGCCGACATGTAGGGGCGCAGCTCGACCTCGGGGGTGGCCTTCTCGCCGACCCACATCAGGTCGCTGTTGACGTACCCGTAGAGCCGCTTGCCACCGCTGTACGGGCCGGAGGCCGCGGTGCGGGCGACCGCGTCGGTGACCAGGTCGATCTGCGGCTTCTGGTCGGCCAGCTCGCCGTACCAGATCTCGATGACGCCCTGGTCGCGGGACATGACGACCTCGACCTTGCGGTCCTTGTCGATGCGCCAGTAGCCGCTCTCGGTCTCCAGCGGCCTAACCTTCCTGCCCTCCGCGTCCAGGACCCAGGAGTGGGAGACGTACTCCAGGAAGTCCCGGCCGTCGTGGCTGAAGGTGACCTCCTGGCCGAAGTTGCACTTCTCCGCGCCGGGGAAGTCGGACACGCCCGCGCCCGCCCAGTTGCCGAGGAGGAAGGCCAGCGGGACGAGGTCCGGGTGGAGGTCGGACGGAATCTCGATCATGAGCGGCTCAGACGATCTGTGAGGGTGCGGGGTGGGCGGGGAGTCCGTTGCGCGACGAGGGTCAGCGCTGGCCCTGGTACAGCTTCTTCACGGTGATCGCGGCGAAGGCGGTGACGCCCACGCAGACCAGGACCAGCAGGGCGGTGAAGAATGCCTCAAGCACAGGGGGCTCCTCGTGACGAGCGGTTGGCGGCGGCCACGCGGCCGGGCCCCCAGCCTAATGGGTGGGGGCCCGGTCCTCTCGTTCAGGTGCCGGTCGCGGGCCGCGCCCGCGCGGCTCAGGCGAGCAGCTGGTTCTGCAGGATCAGCGTCTGCTGGAACGGGATGCGGGCCGTCTCGCGCTTTCCGGGACGCTCGTGCACGACGAGGGCCAGGGTGTCCCCCGCCAGGGTGTACGCCTGCCGGACGTGCTCGGCCCCGAAGGGCGCCTGCTCGGTGAAGACGAACGAGGACAGGTTCTCGATGTCGTTGGCCGAGCCCCAGGTGGGGTCGAGGTCGGTGGTGTCCGTACGGGCCAGGGGCGTACCGGCCGACGACCCCACGTTCAGGTCGTCGACCATGCGGCTCGCGAACGCCGTCGAGTTGAACCGCACCAGGTAGACCCGGGAGGTCGTGCCGTCCGGCATGGTCCAGCCGCGGGCCGCGATGTGGCGCGGGGCGGTGTCCTTCAGGAGCTGGGCCACCGACCGCCGGTTCTGCTCCCGGTAGGCGTCGAGGAAGGTCTCCGTGGAGATCCAGCCGCCGGTCAGCTTCTTGTCGGGCTTCGCTCCGGCGGGGGCCGGAAGGAGCAGTTCACGCAGGTCGGCGTGGTGGATCTCGCCCGGGTTGCCGGGCGAGAACGGCCGCGGCGAGCCGGCCGGGAGCGCGGGCAGGGACAGTTCCGGGTAGTCCCAGCGGCCGTCGCCCTCGGTGGCGAGCCCGGGGACGTCGGTGCGCTCCAGCGAGGCGATCCCGAAGGCCGTACCGGTGCCGAGCACCCCGAACGCCAGCGCGGCGGCCGTCCACCGCGCCACGGCCCGCAGGACCCGCCGGGGCGGCGCGGACGCCGCGCCGACCGCACCGGCCACCACGGGCGGGGTCCCGGGCAGCGGGGGCGCCTTCGGGCAGCGGGTGCGGGACGGGCGGCACGGCCGCCCCGGGCACGCCGGGCGCCTGGGGCACGTCGGCCGCCCGGGACGCCTCGGCACCCTGGGGTGTCACGGCCGCCTCAGACGTCACGGCCGCCCCGGGCATCACGGCACCCTCCGGCGTCACGGCACCCTCGGGCGTCCCGGGCGTCTCCGGCGCCACGGCACCCTCCGGCGCGGCGGGCGGCTCGGCACCCTGAGGCGTCACGGTCGCCTCAGGCGGCACGGCACCCTCCGGCGTCACGGCACCCTCGGGCGTCCCGGGCGTCTCCGGCGGCACGACACCCGCCGGCGCGACGGGCGTGACGGCCGGCTCGGTCTCCCCCGGCTCCTCGGGGGGCACTCCCGCCCCCGGGGTCACCGTCTGCTCGCTCATATGTACTCCCCCGGGGACGCGATGTGGTCGAGCTGGTCCTTCACCAGGTCCCCGACCTCGGACGGGCTGAACGGCTTGCTGCCGCTCGCCGAGACGGAGACCGAGACCTCACCCTCGTACGCGAGGCAGAGGACGCCGTCGATGGTGTCCTCGTCACCCTTGGGCAGCCGGTAGCAGGCAGCCTTCTTGTGGCCCTCGACCGACGGCCCCTTGCGGAACGCGTCGATGCCGTCCAGCAGCTTCTTGCGGTCCGTGTAGTTCCGGTGGACGGCCCGCTTGTCCCGCATCTTCACGACCTCGACGTTCACGAGGAGGTCGTTGGAGTCCGCGAGGTACGAACGCTTCGCGATGCCCTGGATGCGCAGCTTCTCGACGAACGTGTCCAGCTCCCGGCGTTCCTTCCCCGCCAGGCCGCGCCCCAACTCCTTCATCGCGGCCGTGGCCTTGGCGCCGCTCGTCTCGCTGTCGTTGCCGAGGTCGCCGATGTCCGGGCCGAGCCGGTAGCCCTCCGGCACGGGGAGCAGCAGCTTGGCCAGCTCGGTGTCGTGGCGGCCCCGGGACGGATCACCCGCCGGGTCCTTGCCCTTCGGTACGTGGTCCTCGTCCCAGATCGTCGTCGTGACCGTCCGGTCGGCGGAGTCCACGGTGTTCTTGGTGTAACCGGCCGCGCCGCCGATCGCGCCGAGCACCAGGACGACGGGCAGCGCGGTCAGCACCACCCGGCGTACCCGGCGCCCCCGGTGTTCCCCGTCGGAGGCGGGCCCGGTCACGGCGTCGGAGGCGGGCCGGGGAACGGCGTCGGCCACCGGCCCGGTGACGGGGTTCGTGTTGCTGTCGTCGTCGGTCACAGCCGCTCCAACTGTCGCTCGGCCAGCGCCCGGATGTCCTTCTTGCTGATCGGGGAGGTGTCGAAGATGGTGATGTCGAGCGCGATGTCGCCGCGTACGGCGAGGGCCCTGGCCTGGTAGGACGGGAGGTATCCGGCCTTCCGCTCGACCGGGTAGAGGAAGTAGCGGCCCTCGCGGCTGCCCTTGATCGCGTCGCCCGTGTTGCCCGCGGCGTCATCCCAGGGCATGTACATGATCTGGTTGTCGAAGTGCGCCGACGCGCCGTGCTGCTCCCCGGACCGGAACTGGAGCAGCCAGACCTCGGTGTGCCGGTTCTCGCCCTGCTCCCAGGCGGCCGAGGCGACCCGGCGCAGGTCGAGCCCGGCCAGCGTCTCGAACATGAAGTGCGGATCCTCGTAGTGCCCGGCGTACGCGTCGAGGGGCTTCCAGCCGTCCCCGATGCCCAGTGCGTCGGTGGCCGCCTTCCGCGCGCCCTTGGGCCGGTCGACGAGCAGCGTGCGCAGGTCGCCGTCCGTCCTGACCCGGCGGTCCTGGGCGGCGGGCAGGGGGGCGGGGACCCGGTCGGCGGAGAGCGGCTTCGCGGGGTAGCCGAGGCCGGGCTGCGACAGAGCGGTCAGCGGCGTCGGCTCCCGCTCCGCCTGGACGCCGTAGCCCACGGCGACCCCGCCCGCGATCCCGAGCAGCGCCGCCGCCGCGATGATCAGCGTCGTACGGCCACGGGGCCGACGGCGTACGGGCGTTACGGACGGTGAGGGTGGTGCGGTCAGTACGGGTGGTGCGGGTATGTCCGGCGTTGCGAATGCTGCCGGCACGACGGGTGTTGCCGGCGGTACGGGCGTCGCGGGCGGCCCAGCCGGCCCGTCGGCGCCCGGTGGTACGGCAGGACTGGTGTGGTCCGGTTGCAAAAGTTTCCCCCCAGGAGGCCTGACACACGGGTTCTCGTTACCCGCGCGCACAGGTGACCCTCAGCGCGGCGAAGAGGTTGCCTCCTGGACGATTACAGTTCGGCATATGCCGAAGAAGCTTGTGATCAAGGTGACCGCCGGGCCGGAGGCCGCCGAGCGCTGTTCGCAGGCCTTCACCGTGGCGGCCGTGGGCGTCGCCAGCGGGGTGGGGGTCTCGCTCTGGCTGACCGGGGAGTCCTCGTGGTTCGCGCTGCCGGGCCGGGCCGCCGCGTTCGAACTGCCGCACGCCGCCCCGCTGCCCGACCTGCTGGACTCGATCCTGGCGGGCGGCCGGATCACCCTGTGCACCCAGTGCGCGGCCCGGCGCGACATCGCGGAGAAGGACGTGCTGGAGGGCGTACGGATCGCCGGTGCGCAGGTGTTCGTGCAGGAGGCCCTGGCGGACGACACTCAGGCGCTCGTCTACTGACGGCGGGAGGCGGGCCGCGCACCGAGCAGGGCCGGCCTCAGCGGCGCTTCTTGCCGTCCAGCTCGTCCCACCAGGCGTCGGACTCGGGGTCGCCGGAGGGGTCGTCCCACCAACGGTCCTCCGGGCCCCGCCGGTTGGCGACCATCGCGGCGATCGGCGGGATGACCATGGCGACGACGCACATGGCGATGGCGGCGGGCATGGACCACAGGCGCACCACGGCCCAGGCGGACACGAAGAGCACGATGCATCCGCCCATCATCAGGAAGTAGTTCCTCCTGCGTCGGGCGTACATGCTTCCAGCGTAGGGCTCCGGCCGCCGGACGGCACGAAGGGCCGCACCCCGCGTCAGGTGGCGTCCAACCCCCTGGGGTGCGGCCCTCCGGCCGTTCGGTGTGCCGTGGGAAACGGCGTGGCGTGCGCGACCGGTGCGCGGTGCGCGACGGCGCGTCGCCCGTACGGCGTGCCGCTCCCGGACCGTGGTCCGTCCGGAGCGGCGGTCGTCGGTCCCGGAGGATCAGACGGCGATGGCGACCTCGGAGAGTCCGCCGGTCTGCGCGACGACCGTGCGGTCGGCGCTGCCGCCCGGAACCAGGGCGCGGAGCGTCCAGGTGCCCTCGGCGGCGTAGAAGCGGAACTGTCCGGTCGCGGAGGTCGGGACCTCGGCGGTGAACTCGCCGGTCGAGTCCAGGAGGCGCACGTAACCGGTGACGGGCTCGCCGTCGCGGGTCACACTGCCCTGGATGGTCGTCTCACCGGGCTTGATCGTCGAAGCGTCGGGGCCACCGGCCTGTGCTCCACACATGTCGTGTCCTTCGGGTCGTCGTGGTGCTGGTCGATGGGGTTACTTGTTGGCGCCGAGCTCGATCGGCACGCCGACGAGGGAGCCGTACTCGGTCCAGGAACCGTCGTAGTTCTTGACGTTCTCCTGGCCGAGCAGCTCGTGGAGCACGAACCAGGTGAGCGCGGAGCGCTCGCCGATGCGGCAGTAGGCGATGGTGTCCTTCGACAGGTCGACCTGCTCGGCCTCGTAGAGGGCCTTCAGCTCGTCGTCCGACTTGAAGGTGCCGTCGTCGTTGGCGTTCTTCGACCACGGGATGTTGCGGGCGCTCGGCACGTGGCCGGGTCGCTGCGACTGCTCCTGCGGGAGGTGGGCCGGGGCGAGCAGCTTGCCGCTGAACTCGTCGGGCGAGCGCACGTCGACCAGGTTCTGGTTGCCGATGGCCTTGACGACGTCGTCGCGGTAGGCGCGGATCGACTCGTCCTGCGGCTTGGCCGTGTACTGGGTGGCCGGGCGCGTGGGGACGACGTCGGTCAGGTCGCGGGAGTCCAGCTCCCACTTCTTGCGGCCGCCGTCGAGGAGCTTGACGGGTCCGTGGCCGTACAGCTTGAAGTACCAGTAGGCGTAGCTGGCGAACCAGTTGTTGTTGCCGCCGTAGAGGACGACCAGCGTGTCGTTGGCGATGCCCTTCTCGCTGAGCAGCTTCTCGAAGCCGGCCTGGTCGACGAAGTCACGGCGGACCGGGTCCTGGAGGTCCTTGGTCCAGTCGATCCGGATCGCGTTCCTGATGTGGTTCTTCTCGTACGCCGAGGTGTCCTCGTCCACCTCGACGATCGCGACCTGCGGGTCGTCGATGTGGGCCTCGACCCAGTCGGCGTCTACCAGGACGTCGCTGCGGCTCATGCTGTTCTCCTCCGGGGCAGTCTGCGGCGGGGTGGTGCGAGATGCGGAGTTGCTGGGTGCGGCTGTACGCGCGGAGGCACGGAACGCGGCGCGTACGGGCACGGGGTCGGCCCTGGCCGACGGCCGAGGGGCGACGGTCGGAGGGCCGGGGAAAGCGGGGGCTGCGACGGTGCGAGCGGTCCCGCTCAGACGGTGCGACAGAGCATGGCGGCGACGCGGCACAGGTCTACTGCCCGCCGCTTCGTGAGATCCGCCTGTCGCTTCATGGGTCCGATCGTAGGGAGGTACGGACGGAGATGTCACCGTTGTGTCGCATGGTGAGACACGATCATCCGTGATGCGAGACGCGGAAGCGGTGATTCGGCCCGGGATCCGCTGCCGGGCTCCCTGGGACCTTCCCCGCATCTGCGGACCGGACACGGGTGTCTCACCATCCGGATCGGCCGGTTGGATCGGCCGATCCGGCCGACTGCCCGACCACCGCTCCGTCCGGCTGACGACCCGGCGGCCCGACCCGCTGACGACCCGGCCGGCCGATCGGCTCGTCAGCCGGTCAGGGAGACGTCCGAGCCGGTCACCGAGATCTCCAGGCCCTTCTCGGTCACCTCGACCTGCTGGAGCTCCAGGCCCCGGGGCAGCCCGTCGATGTCGCCCTCGAAGTCGGTCCTGCTGCGGACGAGCTCCTCGACGCCGGGGATGCCCGAACCCGGCACCTCGTCCGCGCGCACCTTGATCGTGTGGCCGTCGACGCGGGTCACGGTGGACAGGACGCTGCGCGAGATGGGCCGGCCGAGGACCTCGACCGTGCCGGTGACCTTCGCCTTGCCCTTGCCGCCGTACTCCACGGCGACGCCGTCGCTGGCCGCCGCCGTGAGGTCCTCGTAGGTGACGAGCGCGGTGCCGGTGGCGCGGGCGGCGGTCGCGCTGCGGTAGCCGGAGCCGAGCTTCACGTCGTACAGCCGGGCCCGGACCTCGCTGACCCGGATCGCGCGGCCCGCCGCGCTGGTCTGCATGCCGGTGAGGCTGACGTCGACCTGGTCCAGCTGTGATCCGGCGAGCTGGGTGAGGAAGGGGAAGCCCTTGATCGAGATCTCCGTCGTGGCGGGGCCGCCCCCGCTGATCGTCACCCGGTCCTCGGCCTCGGACTCGGCGTACCAGAGGGCCGCGCGGTCGACGGCGATGAAGAGGCCGCCGAGCACCACCACCAGGACCAGCAGTATTCGCAGTGCGCGCATGTCTCGATTCCCCACCCTGAGCCGATCGGTCCCCCTGGCGCCCGTGAGCCCACTGCGGCAGGAGTGGACGCCCCGGATGATCGACGAGCGACGGCCCCCCGGTGGTTCCCGGGGGGCCGTCGGCGGCCGTGCGGACCACGGGCCGGCGCGAGCCGGCCAGCCGGCGGTCCGGCCGTGCCGAGCGGGGGCCGCGCAAGCCGGTGGGCCGGCCGTGCGGAGCAGCGGTCGGCGGTCAGAGGAGGGCGCGGCCGACCAGGTGGACGGCCGGGGCCGCCAGGGTCAGCGGCAGCGCCACCCCGGCGGTCATGTGGACGAACCGGGACGGGTAGTCGTAGCTCGCCACGCGCAGCCCGATGAGCGCGCAGCCGCCCGCCGCGAGACCGAGCAGCGCGCCCTGCGCGCCGAGGTCCGTCAGCGCGCCCGCCACCGCGCCCACGCCCGCACCCGCGAGCAGGGCAACCGCGAGGGAGGCCGCACCGGGCAGCGGAAGAGCACGGACGAGCGTGGCCGCCGCGACGGCTGCCCCGCCGACGACCACCGCGTCCGGGGCCGCCGCGAGGTGCCCGCCCGCGAGCACCGCGAGGGACGCGGAGACGACGGTGGCCATCAGGCCGTACATCCGCTCGTCGGCTCCCGCGTGGCTGCGGAGCTGGAGGACCACGGTGAGCAGCACCCAGACGCCCAGGGTGCCCAGCAGCGCGGCGGGGCCGTGCTCCCGGCCCGCCGCGAGCAGGGCGACATCGGCGACCACGCCCCCGGCGAAGGCGAGCGCGATGCCCTGACGGGCGGGCCACATGCCGTTGAGGCGGAACCAGCCGGCGGCCGTCACCGCCTGGAGGAGCACCACCGGGACGAGCAGGCCGTACGTTCCGATCGCCGCGCCGCCCGCCAGCAGCAGGCCGAGCGCGGCGGTGAGCGCCGCGGGCTGGATGCCCGGCGCGATGATCGGCGAGCGCCCCTCGGCGCGGGCCCGCTGGGCGTCGGTGATCCGGGCGTTGCCCAGCGTCGTGGGCGCGCTGTAGCCGGTGTCACCCGGGCCCGGCCCCGCAGTGGCGGGCGCGGTGACCGGCTCGGACACGGCGGCGGCCGGAGCGGGAGCGGAAGCGGCCGGCGGGACGGAAGTGACCGGGACTTCGGGCGGCAGCGGGTAGGAGCCCGAGGCCCCCTGCGGCGGCAGGTAGGCGGTGTCGGCGGCCGAGGAGGGGGACGCCTGCTGCGGCTGCTGCCCCTGGTACTGCTGGTGCCTCTGGTGCCCCTGGTGCCCCTGTTCCCCCTGGTGCTGCTGGTGCTGCTGGTGCTGCTGCCCCTGGTACTGCTGTTCTCCTTGGTGCTGCTGCCCTTGGTGCTGCTGGTGCTGGTGCTGCTGCTGGTGCTGGTACGGAGGGTCCGGCTGGGGCTGAGGCGTCCCGTACGGATCGGGCGCGGGCTGCTGCTGTACGTACGACGGGGACTGCCCGTACGACGGAGGCTGCTGCTGTGCGTACGGCTGCTGCCGTGCGTACGGATCCGGCTGCTGCTGCTGCCCGTACGACGCGGGCTGCGGCTCACCGTGGCCGTGGCCCTGCCCGTACCCCTGTGTCTGCCCCGGGTCCCCCTCCGGCCGGATCGCCGGCTGGTACTGGGTGTCCCAGGTCGGCGCCTGCCACGTCTGCGTGCCGCCCTGGTCGAAGGCGGCCGGGTCCTGGGGCGGGGCGCCGACGGGGTGCCCGGCCGTCCCGTCGGGCCAGTGCGGCGGCGCGGGCCGCTGCGGGTGCTCGGGGTCGTGCGGATACGGGTACTGCTGATCGCTGCTGCTCATGGCCTGCGGTTCACCCTCCTGCGAACGGCGGGAGCACCTCGACCGTGCCGCCCTCGGCAAGGCGTACGGTCTCATGCTCGCGGGTCCCCACGGGGTCCCCGTCGATGAGGAACGAGCACCGCCGGAGCACCTGGCTCAGCTCGCCGGGGTGCCGCTCGCGCACCGCGTCCAGCGCCTCGGCGAGGGTCGCCGCCGCGTACGGCTCCTCCGCGGTGCCCGCGGCGGCCTTCGCCGCGGCCCAGTAGCGGATCGTGCCCGCTGCCATGGCGCCACTCCTTCGGTCGGTCGGTTCGTCGGACGCCTCGTGCGTCAGCTCTCCATGATGGGTCACGCGGGCGGCGTGTCCGTCGCCCAGTCGGCGATGCGGGCCAGGAGGGCGTCGCCGGCCGCGTTCTCCGCGTGGCCCATCCCCCGCTCCACCCACAGCTCAGCGCCGCCGGGTCCGGCCGCCTCCGCCAGCATCCTCGGGTGGTCCAGCGGGAAGTACGGGTCCCGGTCGCCGTGCACGAGCAGCAGCGGGGCCGGGGCGATGAGCGGGACCGAGGCGACCGGGGAGAGCGGGACGGGGTCCCAGTCCTCGGTCGCGATACGGGTACGGAATCCGCAACGGCCGACGAGGCGGCCCGAGGGGCGGGTGACCACCCAGTGCAGCCGGCGCATCGGGGCCGTCCCCCGGTAGTACCAACGGGCGGGCGCACTGACGGAGACCACAGCGTCCGAGTGCGCCCCCGTGCCTCTTGTGCGCCCCTCGCGCTCCGGGACGCGGCCGGGGGCGTCCCCGATCCCGGATTCCGGCCCTCCGGCGACGGCCTGAGCCGTATACAGAGCGCCGTGCCGCAGCACCACCGAGCCGCCCATCGAGAACCCGACCGTCACCACGCGGGTGTGCCCGAGCCGCCGCGCCCAGGCGACCGCCGCCGCCAGGTCCAGCACCTCGCGGTCGCCCACCGTGGAGCGCCCGCCGGACCGCCCGTGCCCCCGGAACGAGAACGTGATCACGGCCGCACGCTGCGCGAACACCCGCGCGGCACGGCGCACGGCGGGCCGGTCGGCCGACCCGGTGAACCCGTGCGCGACGACGATCACGGGGGTCGCCGCCGGGGGCGCGGGAAGGCCTCCGGCCGCCTCGCCGCCCGGGGCTCCGGAGCCCGCCGTACACGGTTCGTACACCGCTTCGACCGGCACGCCGTCATCCGTCAGCAATGTGGCGAATCGTGGAGGTGGCGTGAGCAAGGGAACAGAGGAAGCCCGGAATCGACCCTCGGACACGGAACTCATGTGGGCTATTCTGCTGCGAAGAGGATCCGGGCAGTGCAGCCCCCGGGTCCTTTTGTGCTTTACGGGCGTTGTTACGACGACGTTTCCACAAGCTCAGCGGTCCCCGGGGCGCGGGACCGCACGCAACACCCGCTTGACGTACGAAGCAGTGCCGCATACTCCCCCGGGTCCGGCCCGGGAGTGCCCCTCTCGCAGGGAACGAGGAGGACCGACGTAATGGGCGAGCGAACCGTGCAACACGATCGACCGAACCAGGCAGGTGGGCGGCGATGAGTTCTCTGCTGCTCCTCACGAACGCACTCCAGCCGTCGACGGAGGTGCTCCCCGCTCTGGGGCTGCTGCTCCACAGCGTGCGGGTGGCGCCCGCCGAGGGCCCGGCCCTCGTGGACACCCCGGGCGCCGACGTGATCCTCGTCGACGGGCGGCGCGACCTTCCGCAGGTCCGCTCGCTCTGCCAGCTGCTGCGGTCCACGGGCCCCGGCTGCCCGCTGATCCTCGTCGTCACCGAGGGCGGTCTCGCGGCCGTCACCGCCGACTGGGGCGTGGACGACGTCCTGCTGGACACGGCGGGACCGGCGGAGGTCGAGGCGCGGCTGCGCCTGGCCATGGGCCGCCAGCAGATCACCTCGGACGACTCCCCGATGGAGATCCGCAACGGCGACCTCTCGGTCGACGAGGCGACGTACAGCGCGAAGCTCAAGGGCCGGGTCCTGGACCTGACCTTCAAGGAATTCGAACTGCTGAAGTACCTCGCCCAGCACCCGGGCCGGGTGTTCACCCGCGCCCAGCTCCTCCAGGAGGTCTGGGGGTACGACTACTTCGGCGGTACGCGGACGGTCGACGTCCACGTGCGGAGGCTGCGCGCCAAGCTCGGCCCCGAGCACGAGTCGCTGATCGGAACCGTCCGCAACGTCGGCTACCGCTTCGTCGTGCCGGAGAAGGTGGAGCGCGCGGCGGAGGAGGCGAAGGAGCGGGCGGGCGGACGGCCGAAGGCGGACGGCGCCGGCGCCCGGGACGTCGCCCGGTCGGAGCAGTCCTCTTCGGCCACGGCGGAGGAGGAAGCCCCGGTCCGGGCTGCCAAGGGATAGGTCCATCCGCGTAGACTGCCGCGCGTGGCCAAGGTGACGCGGGACGATGTGGCGAGACTGGCGGGGACGTCGACCGCGGTCGTCAGCTACGTCATCAACAACGGACCCCGGCCGGTCGCCCCGGCCACGCGCGAGCGGGTGCTCGCCGCGATCAAGCAGCTGGGCTACCGGCCCGACCGGGTCGCCCAGGCCATGGCCTCGCGCCGCACGGACCTCATAGGCATGATCGTGCCGGACGCCCGGCAGCCGTTCTTCGCGGAGATGGCGCACGCGGTCGAACAGGCCGCCGCCGAGCGCGGGAAGATGGTGCTCGTCGGCAACTCCGACTACCGCGACGAGCGCGAGGTCCACTATCTGCGGGCCTTCCTCGGCATGCGGGTCTCCGGGCTGATCCTGGTCAGCCAGGGCCCCAGCGAGCGCGCCGCGGCCGAGATCGAGGCCTGGGACGCCCGGGTCGTCCTGCTGCACGAGCGCCCCGAGGCGATCGACGACGTCGCCGTCGTCACCGACGACGTGGGCGGCGCCCAGCTCGCCACCCGGCATCTGCTGGAGCACGGCCATCCGTACGTGGCCTGCCTCGGCGGTACGGAGGAGACCCCGTCGGTCGGCGACCCGGTCGCCGACCACGTCGAGGGCTGGCGGCGGGCGATGCAGGAGTCGGGCCGCTCCACGGAGGGCCGGCTGTTTCAGGCCCCGTACAACCGCTACGACGCCTATCAGGTCGCCCTCGGCCTGCTGTCCGGCCCCGACCGGCCGCCGGCGATCTTCTGCGCCACGGACGACCAGGCCTTCGGTGTGCTGCGGGCCGCCCGTGAGCTGCGCATCGACGTGCCGGGCGGGCTGGCGGTGGCCGGCTTCGACGACGTGAAGGAGGCGGGCCTCACGGACCCGCCGCTGACCACGGTGTACTCCGACCGCCCGGCGATGGCGCGGGCGGCCGTGGACCTGGTGCTGGACGACGCGCTGCGGGTCTCGGGATCGCGGCGGGAGCGGCTGAAGCAGTTCCCCTCGGCGCTGGTGGTCCGGCGCTCGTGCGGCTGCGGGGAACCCTCCGCGTCCGCCTGACCGCCCACCGCCCCGGCCCGCTCGACACCGTCTCCGGCCCGCTCGACACCCTCTCCGGCCCGGCCGCCTCCGAACCGGCTCCGCACGCCCCGGCGCATCCGGCCCGTCCAGCCCCCGTCCGGCCCGCGCTCCGGACCGCTCCGGCCCGCCCGCCTCCAACCCGCTCAGCACGCCCTCCGGCACGCTCGGCACCGCCTCCGAGCCGCCTCCGCCCGCCCCGGCCCGCTCGACACCGCCCCGGCCCGCTCGACACCCTCTCCGGCCCGGCCGCCTCCGAACCGGCTCGCGCACGCCCGCCTCCGGCCCTGCGCCTTTACAGCGGGCATACGCGGTTCTTCCGGGCTTCTCAGGACGCACTCAGGCCGCTCTCATCTTCGCCGATCAGCCTGATGGACATGACGGAGAACCTTCGCCCGAGCGGCGCGCACTCGACGGACCAGGACCCGACCTCGTACCCGTACACCTCCCCGTCGTACCCGCACTACGGAACGGCGCACAGCGGAACGGCTCACGACGGCACCGCGCACACCGGCACCGCGTACACCGGTGCCGCCGGGGGCTACCCTCCGCCGCCCCCGTACGCCCCCACCACCGGCAGGCGCAAGGCGAAGCGGCCGGTGGCCCTGCTGGCGGCGGTGGCGATCGCGGCGGGGGTGATCGGCGGCGGCACCGCCACCCTCGTCGGGCAGCTGAACGGCCAGAACACCGCCGCCACCGGATCGGGCGGCGCGGTCAACGGCACCAGCGTCTCGCAGAGCAGCAAGGGCACCGTGGCGGGCGTCGCGGAGGCCGTGTCGCCCGCGATCGTGGAGATCGGCGCGGCCTCCTCGGCGGGCAGGTCCACCGGATCGGGTGTGGTGATCACCGAGGACGGCGAGATCGTCACCAACAACCACGTGATCTCCGGCGCGCAGGAGATCCAGGTCACCCTCTCCACTGGCAAGACGTACACCGCCGACGTCGTGGGCACCGACCCCGACAAGGACCTGGCGCTCATCAAGCTCCGGGGCGCGAGCGGGCTGAAGACGGCGACGCTGGGCGACTCCTCGAAGGTCAAGGTCGGCGAGGAGGTCGTGGCGATCGGTTCGCCCGAGGGCCTGACCGGCACCGTCACCAGCGGGATCGTCTCCGCGCTCGACCGGGACGTCACGGTCGCCAAGGACGACTCGGGCAGTTCGGGGCAGGATCAGGGGCGGCAGGGCGGCGGCCGGGAGTGGCCGTTCGAGTTCGGCGGGCAGCAGTTCAACGGCGACACGGGCGAGGAGACCACCACGTACAAGGCGCTCCAGACCGACGCCTCGCTCAACCCCGGCAACTCCGGCGGCGCGCTGATCAACATGAACGGGGAGATCATCGGCATCAACTCCGCGATGTACGCTCCCAGTTCCTCGGCGGCGGGCAGCGGCTCCTCGGCGGGCAGCGTGGGGCTCGGCTTCGCGATCCCGGTGAACACGCTCAAGGCCGACCTGGACACCCTGCGCGCGGGGAACGGCTCCTGATCCCGCGCGGCGCCCCCGCCGTGCAAGGCTGAGAGCGCGCCCGCGCAGGGCGGCCGGACCCGGTCGACACGAGATGAGGACGAGACAGCGATGAGCCCCGCCGAAGACGATCCCCAGCGCATCCTGATCGTCGACGACGAGCCGGCCGTGCGCGAGGCGCTGCGGCGCAGCCTCGCCTTCGAGGGGTACGGGACCGAGGTCGCGGTCGACGGGTACGACGCCCTGGCGACGGCCGAGGCGTACGCCCCCGACCTCATCGTCCTGGACATCCAGATGCCCCGGATGGACGGGCTCACCGCCGCCCGCCGCATCCGCGCCACCGGCTCCACCACTCCCATCCTCATGCTCACCGCCCGCGACACCGTCGGGGACCGGGTCACCGGTCTCGACGCGGGGGCGGACGACTACCTGGTCAAGCCGTTCGAGCTGGACGAGCTGTTCGCCCGGATCCGCGCCCTGCTGCGCCGCAGCTCGTACGCGTCGGCAGCGGCGGCGGGCGCCGAGGCCCCCGACGACGACATCCTGTCCTTCGCGGACCTGCGGATGGACCTGGCCACCCGCGAGGTCACCCGGGGCGAGCGGCGGGTGGAGCTGACCCGCACCGAGTTCACGCTGCTGGAGATGTTCCTGTCGCACCCGCGCCAGGTGCTGACCCGGGAGCAGATCCTCAAGTCCGTCTGGGGCTTCGACTTCGAGCCGAGCTCCAACTCCCTGGACGTGTACGTGATGTACCTGCGCCGCAAGACGGAGGCGGGCGGCGAGCCGCGCCTCGTCCACACCGTGCGCGGGGTGGGCTACGCGCTGCGTACGGGCGGGAGCGGAGAGGCGTGAGCGGGCCGGCGCCCGTCGCGGGCGGGCGGGAGCAGGCCGGCGCCGGCGGGTCGACGGCCGTCGCGGGCGGGCGGGGCCGGAACCCGCTGCGCCGGTTCCGGGCGCTGCCCCTGCGCTCGCGGCTGGCGCTGCTGGTGGCCACGGCGGTCGCGGTGGCGGTCGCGGCGGTGGCTGCGGCGTGCTGGTTCGTGACCCGGGAGCAGCTGGAGGACCAGCTCGACGACTCGCTGCGCAACGCGAAGATGGACAACGCGCCGATGCGCGATCTGCTGACCTCGTGCCTGAGCGGCGGGCAGCTGCCCGCCCAGGAGTTCCCCGGCCAGTACACCGTGCAGATCGTCGCGGCGAACGGCGACTACTGCACCGCCCCGAACACCACGCCCGTCCCCGCCCAGCCCAGCGACGTCGCCGTGGCCGCGGGGCGGAGGACCGACGCGCTGCACACGACGGAGAACGACGCCGGGAGGGAGATGCGGGTCTACACCCGCAAGCTGCCGCCGGTGGTCAGCTCCGGCCAGGCCAACAACGAGCTCGCCGTGTCGGTGGCCCGCCCGCTCAGCGAGATCGACGCGCCGCTGTCCACGCTCGCCTGGGTGCTGGCCCTCGTCGGCGGCATCGGCGTCGTCGGCGCGGGCGCGGCCGGGCTGTGGGTGGCGCGGGCGGGGCTGCGCCCGGTGGACGAACTCACCGAGGCGGTCGAGCACGTGGCGCGCACGGAGGACCTGACCGTGCGCATCCCGGTCGACGGCGAGGACGAGATCGCCCGGCTGTCGAACTCCTTCAACTCGATGGCCGCCCGGCTGGCCTCCTCCCGCGACCGCCAGTCGCAGCTGATCGCGGACGCGGGCCACGAGCTGCGCACCCCGCTGACCTCGCTGCGGACGAACGTGGAGCTGCTGGCCCGCAGCGACGAGACGGGCCGGGTGATCCCGCCGGAGGACCGCAGGGCCCTGATGTCCTCGGTCAAGGCGCAGATGACGGAGCTGGCCGCGCTGATCGGCGACCTCCAGGAGCTGGCCCGCCCGGACGCGGCCGGGCCGGGCCCGCTCCAGGTGGTGGCGCTGCACGAGATCACCCGCACCGCCCTGCGCCGCGCCCGCCTGCGCGGCCCGGAGCTGACGATCACGGAGGACCTGGCCCCCTGGTACGTACGGGGGGAGCCGGCTGCGCTGGAGCGGGCGATCGTCAACGTCCTGGACAACGCGGTGAAGTTCAGCCCGCCGCGCGCCACGATCGACGTGCGGCTGCACCGGGGCGAGCTGACCGTACGGGACCGGGGCCCCGGCGTCTCCGCCGAGGAACTCCCCCACGTCTTCGAGCGCTTCTGGCGCTCCCCGACCGCCCGCCAGCTCCCCGGCTCGGGCCTGGGCCTGTCCATCGTGGCCCGTACGGTGCACCAGGCGGGCGGCACGATCGGCCTGCGCCCGGCCCCGGACGGGGGGCCCGGCACGGTGGCGGCGCTGACGCTGCCGGGGGCGCCTACGCCGCCGCCGGAGATGTGAGGGGCCGAAGACCGCGGGCTCACCCCGTCGGGTTGTGCCGGATCAGCGACTCGACGAGCCCGGACCGGCGGGGCGGCCCGGGCTCTCAGGGACGGCGGCGGAACTCGGCAGCGAACTGGGGCGCTCCGCCGACGCTGATCCGGTCGAGCAGGCCATGCAGATCGCGGGGCTCACGCCGGTAGCTGTTCACCTGCGCACGCAGGACGATGCCGACCTCGACGGGAGCAAGGTCGAGCATGTCCAGCAGGAACTCGTCGGGGTGCAGCACCTCGATCCCGTACGGATCAGCCGCCGCCGGGGGAAAGTCCCGCAGGTTCAGCGTGACGACAGCATGGGCGTGCCCACCGATCGCCGCTGCCAGGACATGCCGGTCCTTGGGGTCGTTCGTCATGGCGGGTATGAGCGCCGCGTAACCGGAAACCAGGCTCTCGGGGAACGCACCCGCCATGACATCGACGAGTCCCTTCGCCCTCTGATCCCCGATCCGCTCAGCGACATTCCTGGTCGGCTCGTCCAGGATGTCGGCCGACCAGAGCGGCTCGTAGAGCTCGGCCTCGGCGAGCCGGAGCAGAGTGTCCCTGAGGTAGTTCGGGTACAGGACACAGGTGTCCAGGAGGACGCGCTGCACATCGCTCCAGTCAGCTCGGTGGATTCGGGCGGTCAGTCGCCATAGAGGCCGGACTCCTCGGTCAGTCCGGCCAGCTCGTCCAGCCCTCGGCGACGTTGTGTGCGCCGCTTCTCCTTGTAGTCCAGGACATCTGCCAGGAGGACCCTGCGGTGCCGTCCCGGACGGTTGAACGGCAGGCCCCCCTCGTCCAGGATCTTGACGAAGGTCGGTCTGCTGACGCCGAGCAGGTCTGCGGCCTCTTGCGTCGTCAGCGTGGTGTTCACAGGCGCGACGGTCACCGCCTTGCCTTCCGCCAGGGCGCGCACCACGACCATGAGCGCCTCGTAGACCTCCGGGGGGAGGCTGTGCGTCGCGCCGTCGGGGCCCCGGAGCAGAGCAGGCTCGGCAGCCGCCGGCGTCCGGTCGAGGAAGGCTCGGAGTTCGGCGACTTCCTCACGGTGCTCAGGCAGAAGCGTGCGGTCTTCCGCAGTGCTGTGCATAGCTCTGTCTCCTTTGAGAGTGAACCCAGCATCGCAGAATTCGAAAGAAACGCAAGCCGCCGGCCGGGGATGAAGGGCCCCGGGCCGACAGCCCCCGGCTCTCCACCCCCGCGGGATCACCCCGTCGGGTTGTGCCGGATCAGCGACTCGACGAGCCCGGACCGCTGGTTCGGGTAGTCCATCGGGACGATGCCGAGCCCCGTCCACCCGGCGGTCTCCGCGCGCTCCAGGAAGGAGTGCACCTGCGGGTTGAGCCGGTCGGCGTTCCAGCGGGGCGGCATCAGGGCGGCGGTGGAGACGTAGTTCATGTAGAAGGCGCCGAGCTGCGCGGCCGCCTTGCGGAACTGGGCTTCGATCTTCGGGTACTTGGCGAACGGCTCGGCCATGTAGTCGTCCTGGATGTCGAAGAGCGCCGGGTCCGCGTACCGCACCCCGGGCAGCCCGCCGTTGTCCGCGAGCAGCACCACCCTGCCGCGGGCCCCGCCGAGGTCGGGGAGGGT
The DNA here is from genome assembly GCF_018866325.1 of Streptomyces sp. YPW6. Taxonomy (NCBI): domain Bacteria; kingdom Bacillati; phylum Actinomycetota; class Actinomycetes; order Kitasatosporales; family Streptomycetaceae; genus Streptomyces; species Streptomyces sp. YPW6. Next base: position 4,117,338 of record NZ_CP076457.1, on the reverse strand, counting down.
GGAGTCGAGGCGGAACAGGGAACGCCAGCCCCGCCGGTCCAGGTAGTCGTCGAAGACCGCCCGGAACGCGGTGTCGCTCTCGGAGGAGTACTCCTGCTTGACCCGCATCAGCACGGTCTCGGTCGGGCGCGCGGCGAGGAAGTCCCGGCAGGCGATGAGGACATCGCCGAACATCATGCGCTGGAACGACGCGCCGTGGTGGATCGCGAACGAGCCGTCGATGAGTCGGCACCGTACGTCGAGGAAGCGGATGCCACTGGTCAACTGCTGGGCGATCGTGGTGTTCTGGCACTCCGACCAGGGTCCTCCGAACCGGGCCCCCGAGTCGTGCGTCCCCGGGATCGTCAGCCGCCGCAGCGCGGTGCCGTCGGGCAGGGCGGCCATCCAGTCCTGCGTCCCCCGGACCGCCCGCGCCTGCTTCCGGGTGGCGGCGACGGCGGGTGCCGTGCCCACGACCGCGGTGGCGGACACGGCGAGGGCACCGGCCAGAAAGCCTCTGCGGGAGGGCCGGGACGGGGACGCGGGCATGCGCGCGGGAGTGGACATGCGGGGTGCCTCCAGGAGCCGTGGGGAGTGGCGGACGCCCGGTCGGACCGGGCCGTACCCGACCGGGCGGGAACGCCTTGATTCTGTCGGGTACACGTCATGCAGAGAAGAGGACGTACACCCTCCCGACCCGACGGCGCGTCGCGTCGCGTCGCGTCGCGTCAAGATGAACGGAATGCAGCGGAACGGGATATCCACTGCGCTGCGGACCAGAATGAGCGAAGTCGCATGAAATGAACTGCCAGGAATGGCGAAACGCCTTTACTCCGGGCCCACTTGCCCGGTCGGTTCGGCCGCCGGCGCCGCAGGGGAAAGGCCCTTCGGGCAGGCCCGATGCGCGCTGAACGGCCGCTTCGTCGCCATGGAGAACAACTACACGGGCCCGCTCCGGTACGCACTGCGCGCGCGGTCCCCGGAGGTCAGCGGATCCTGGGAGCAGTTCGAGCTCTTCGAGATCGGCGGCCGACCCCGCAGCGGCCGTAACGGCCGGGCCGCCGCGGACAGCGGCGCCTGCCCCTGCCCCTGCCCCTGCCCCTGCCCCTGCCCCGGACGGTGACGGCCGCCCGTTCTCAGCCGGCGGCCACCGCGAGCGCCCCGGCCCCCGGCCCCTCCAGATCGTCGAGCGCCACCCGTCGGCCGGACACGGCCAGGAGCAGGGACAGGGCGGGGCCCGCCGCCTCCGGTCCCTCCCCGATCGACAGGCCGGCGTCCGTCGCCGTCAGCCGGACGGACGCCACCGCCTCCTTCGCTCCGCCGAACGACGCCGGAGTCCGTACCTGGAGGCGCAGCGCCCGGACCACCGCCTCCTGCGGATAGGAACGGACCAGACCCACCGCCCGCCGGATGTCCTCGCCGTGCACGACCTCCTCGACCAGCCGGGTGTCGAGCGGGGCCGGAGGCGTCGTCGTGCGCGGCACCACCCGGCGCAGCCGCTCCAGCGTCTCGGCGGGCGACGCACCGCGCCGGAGATCCACCCCACGCGCGTTCTGCCGGTCGAAGTCGAACCGCGCCCGTACGAGCCCGGCGACGAAGCCGATACGGGTCGTGAGCGCGGTGTCCACGAGATGGGCGGCCACATCGTGCACGGTCCACCCCGCACAGAGCGACGGCGTCGCCCACCGGCCGTCCTCCAGCCCCGCGAGGTCGTCGACCAGCGCCGCACGCTCGGCATGCACCAGGTGCCAGATCCCGCGCTTCTCGTCTCTCTTCACGACTGCCTCCACCCGAACCCCGAATCGGTGACCACGTCTGCCGTAGGAGACTCCGGAGGCGGCCGGAACTCATCGCCGCCGCCCGCACACCCGTCACGCCCGCACCGGCCGCCGTCGGGCACGGGTGGCGGTCCGGCACCGGGCGACAGCGGCCCGCCGGAGGCGTGCGCGCGCACGCCTCCGGCGGGCTGCGGCGGATCACTCCCGGGGCCGGGGCGGGGGGCACGGGGACGACGGCCGGCGCCGCGACTGCGGTGCGTCCTGGGGCCTCGTGGGCGTCGCCGTCGGGACGCATGCTCCGGGCAGGTCCGGCGTGACGTACCGGGGCGGAAGGTCAGGGGTGAGCAGTTGGCGTGCGGTCATGGGTCCCACCTGCCGTACGAGGGGAGCCGGTCGGTCTCTCACCAGTGATTCGTAGCCGCACGGCAGACGGATGGGGCCCGCCCCGGCCGTCCGGTCCCCTGTTCCGGGCGGGCGGGGCGGGCCCCCGGCTCCGGCAACCGGCCCGGGGCTCAGGCACTCAGACACCTCAGGCACTTCAGGCACTTCAGACACACAGGCACTCAGGCGCTCAGGCGCTCAGGCGCTCAGGCGCTCAGCAGCGAGATGCCCAGCATCCGCGCCCCCGTCTCCGTACGGGGGCGGTGTTCGCTGCCCGGCGCGAACACGACGTACGCCCCCGTCCCATGGCGCTCGCCGCCGTCGATGACCTCGCCGCTCAGGACGAAGTACCGCTCCTCCGTGTCGTGTTCGTCGGTCTCGGGCCACTCCGTGCCCGGGGCGAAGTCGATCAGCCAGCCCCGGGCGTACGCCGTGCCGGGCAGCCGTCGGCGCCAGATGCCCGGGGCCACCTCGTGCGGCTCGACGTCGTCGACCTGCACGACGGTCTTCAGGGCGCTGGCCCTCCGAAGGTCCGCCCTCGGAGGGCCGGGCCTCGGGGTGTTCACCGCGTTCGTTCGCGTGTCCTCACTCATGGCTCCACCGTCGCCCGGGGCGATCCCCCGGGGCGAGTGTCCGTCCTGACATCCTCGGGTACTTTCCTGCCATGTCCACACCGCTGCCCGCATCCCGGCGCCACCACGTGGTGGCGCTCCTCAACGACCCGCAGACGCCGTTCGAACTCGCCTGCGCGGCCGAGGTGTTCGGCGTCCACCCGGAGGTGCCCGCGCGCTACGCCTTCGAGATCTGCGCGCGGCGGCCCGGCCCTCTGCCGACCACCACCGGGTATCCGCTGCTCGTCGAGAGCGGGCTCGACGCCCTGCGGAGGGCGGACACCGTCGTCGTACCGGGCTGGCAGCCGCCCGGCGGGCCGGTGCCGGACGACGTCCTCGACGCCCTGCGGGCGGCCCACCGGCGCGGGGCTCGTGTCGTGTCGATCTGCACGGGCGCCTTCGTCCTCGCCCGGGCCGGCCTGCTGGACGGGCGGCGCGCGACCACCCACTGGCGGCGGACCGGACAACTGGCCGCCGCCTTCCCCGAGGTGAGCGTCGCCGAGGACGTCCTGTACGTCGACCACGGCGATGTGGCGACCAGTGCGGGAAGCGGCGCGGGCATCGACCTCTGCCTCCACCTCGTACGGTCCGACCTGGGCTCCTCCTACGCCGCCCAAGTGGCCCGGAGCATGGTGCTGCCGCCGCACCGGGACGGCAGCCAGTTGCCGTACGCGCCCCCGCCCGCCGCCACGGGCCCGGGCACGCACACGGCCACGGGCGGGGGCGCGTCCCTGGCCCCCGTCCTGGAGTGGGCCCTGACCCGGCTGGCGGCAGACCTCTCCGTCGGCCGGCTGGCCGCGTACGCCGGTCTCTCCCCCCGCACCTTCGCCCGCCGCTTCGTCCGCCAGGTCGGCGTGAGCCCGGGTCAGTGGCTGCTCCAGCAGCGCATCGACGCGGCCCGGTCCCTGCTGGAGCGGACCGATCTGCCCGTCGAGACGGTCGCGGCGCGGGTGGGCCTGTCGTCGGCGGTCAACCTGCGGCGGCGGTTCCGTACCGCTGTGGGCACGACGCCCGGCGCGTACCGCCGCCTCTTCGGCGAGGCGGCAACGACGGCGAACGGCCCGGCGGGCCACTGAGCCGACCGCGCTCCCGTCGGCCCGTCGGGTGGCCCGCGGGGCGTCGCACGGCATCGCGCATGGCCTTCGTCACAGCGAAAACACAGAAAACGAGGGCAACTGCGCACTTTGGCGAAGTCTGTCCGCTCCGCGGGACGCCGGCCCGCCCCCGGGCTGCCGGATATTCACCCGGCATCGTCACGGAATCCCCTTACGATCGGCGCAGGCCGCCCGCGTGATCCACACCGCCGAGGCAGCCGTCTCTCTCGGTGCCCGCGCACTGACCGCCGGCCACCGCCGCTCCACCTCCTTCCGGAGCCGACCCAAGGGACCCTGTGAAGATTCGCCGCGTACTCGCCACCGCTGTCGCCCTCGCCGTGACCACCCCCGCCGCGCTGCTCTCCGTGAGCCCCGCGTACGCCGACGCCAAGCCGGCGGCGCAGACGCAGGACCGGCAGAGCAAGCAGACCGTCGAGGAACTGGAGAAGGCGGCCGCCGAGGCGCAGAAGGCGTACGACGAGGCCACCCGGGCGAAGGCCGCCGGGTACGCCGAGCTGGAGAAGACGCTCAAGGCTCTCGAGGACGGCGGCACCCACCCCCTCGCGGTGGCCTCCGCCGCCGCCCAGCAGGCCGCCAAGGACGCCGCCGCCGCGAAGACCGCCGCCGACCAGGCCGTCACCGACGCGAAGGCCGCCCTCGACGCCCTGTCCGAGACCGCCACGAAGGAGGAGAGGGCCGCGGCCGAGACCGCACTCTCCGAGGCCGAGGCGACCGCGGCGACGGCCGCCACCACCAAGACCGCCGCCGACACCGCCGCCACCGAGGCCAGGGACAAGGTCCACGACGCACGGATCGCGGCGCTCCGCGCCCAGAACGTGCTCGCCAAGGCGGCGGACGACGCGCTCGCCGTGAAGGTCGCGGCCGACGCAGCGCTGGCCAAGGCCATCAAGGAGGCCGAAGAGGGCGAGGAGGGCGGGGACTGCGAGCCCGAGCTCGACCTCACCTCCGAGGTGACCGGCCTGCCGGACAAGCTCGTCGCGGGGACGACCACCGACTTCTCCCTCCGGGTGACCAACGGTTCCGACCGGCACATGGACGAGGTCTTCGCATTCGCCTCGGTCCACGCGACCGACAGGACCGGCCTCAAGGACACGGGCAAGTTCTTCCGCCTCCAGTGGTCCACCAAGTCCGCCCCGAAGTGGCAGAACGTCGACGCGGACGACTACATCGACGGCGTGGGCGCGCTGAAGCCCGGCGCGCACGCCGATGTGAAGATGCGCCTCACCCTCGACAAGGCAACGCCGGCCGGCAACGGCGTCGCGTTCATCGCCGCCGACTTCTTCAACGAGGACGGCACCTGCGGCGGATCGCCCGACCTGGACATGTACGAGTTCGACGTCAAGGCCGCCGGCAGCAAGCCCGGTAAGACGGAGGACGCCAAGCCCTCCACGACCACGAAGCCCAGCACCGGCAACACCGGCACCACCCCGCAGGGCTCGTCCTCCGGCACCCCGGCGACCACCGGTAGCAACGGCAGCCTCGCCGCCACGGGTTCGTCCTCCGCCACCACGTCGATCGCTCTCGCGGGCGGTGCGGCCGTGCTGCTCGGCGCGGCGGCGGTCTTCGTCGTCCGCCGCCGGAAGACGGGCTCGGACGCCTGATCGCGAACACCGCACGAGGGCGGTGAGGGGGCGGGGTCCTGCGCGGGCCCCGCCCCCTCCCCCTTGGTCAGAAGGTGGGCTGCCGCTCTCATGGTTCTCAGGTCAGCCCCTCCTCTGCACCGCCGTGGTTCCGCAGGACGTTCACGGCCCGGTCGAACGCCGAGTCCTTCTTCCCGTCGAACTCGTCCTTCGTGAAGACCGGTTCGGTCAGGTGCGGCAGAAGGCCGGTCCCGTCGAAGGTCCGGCCCGAGTTCGTCAGGTACTCCTCGTTCGGCAGGAAGGCCGTTCGGCCGCCGGGTCCAGGTGGGCGGCCACGTCCCCGACCGTGTCCTCAGGACGCCGCCCGAAGGTCAGCTCCCACACCTTCTCCGGGTCCAGGCCCCGCGCCACCGACCACGCGTCCCAGACCCTGCGGTGCGCGCCCGCCGAGTCCAGCAGGACCCCGTCCACATCGAAGAGCACCGCGGAGATCTTCATACCCGCATGCTCGCAGAGGCCCGGCCCGGACCGGCACCGGGTCGCGTCGGCGCACGATCCGGGGCGGGCCACGAAAAGCCCGCGGAAGCCCCGAAAGACCCTGGGAAGCCCCGGGAAGCCCCCGGCCGGGTCGCGCGCGGGCGCGATCCGGGACGGCCCCACCGGGTCGTGCGCCGGCGCGACCCACGGCGGCGCGACGTCAACTACCCAAAGAACCAAAGAAAGAACCCAACCCCACCCCACCCGACCCGGTGGGAACCTGACGCGTCCCAGGGCTCCCGGGCGGGTCCGGCAGCCTGCGCGGGCTTCGTCACTCGCACGGGTGACATTTCCCAACTCAGCTCGCTTTTCAGCAGGTTGCCCGGCATATGCTCACGCCAGACCGCAACCGACACACTTCGGCCCCCGGCCGGGACTGCAATCCCGATCGAGGGCCTGGCCAACAAGGAAGAACGGACTTCCCCGATGGATACCCAGCAGAATACTGCCCTGACCCGCGCCCTGGCAGAGGTTCCCGGACCTCTCCCCACCCGTGGCGTCATCCACGTCGTCATCCCGCACACCGACCGCTTCACCGTCGTCGGCAACCACCTCGCCCAGCACCCCGACCTCAGCTGCACCGCCATCGGGATCGCCGTACTCATCCAGTCCCTGCCCCAGGGAACCGAAGTCAGCATCAAGGCACTCGCCGCCCGCTGCCGCGAAGGCGAGAAACGCATCGCCGCCGCCCTCCGCGAACTCGAAGCCCACGGCTACCTCCAACGCATCCGACACCGGCTCACCGACAGGAAAGTCATCACCCGCACCGTCTTCTGCAACCAACCCACCGCTCTCCCACACCCCCACCACCCGGCAGCACAGCCACACCCACACCCCTGCCCCCGACCCGCATCGACGGCACCCGAACCCGCATCGGCAACGGCATACGCACCAGCACCCGCGCCAACGCCCGCACCCGCACCCGCACCCGCACCCGCACCCGCACCCGAGCAGATCTCGGCACCCGCACCCGGGCAGATGCCCGCGCCCGCGCCCGTACCGCCCGCTGCTCCGCTTCCGCCCCGGGCCCCCCTCGCCCTGCCCGTGCAACCGCCGCCGCCCGCCCCGCCCTCCGTGCCCCTCGTCCCGCCCCCGACCGCCCCCAAGCCGCCGCGTCGCCCTCTCCCCCGGCCCGGCACCCCCACCACTGAGCTCGACCGCGCCGCCACCGCGCTCCTGAGCGATCTACGCAGTCACGCACCCCGGTTCACCCTCTCCGAGGGCGACATCCGTCAGCTCGCCCCCGCGGTCGCCGCCTGGCTCGAACGCGAAGCTCACCCGGACGCCATCCGCCGCACGCTCACCGACGACCTGCCCCGGCCCCTGCGTCATCCCGTCAAACTTCTCCGGCACCGGCTGACCGCTCTGCTGCCCCCGCCGCTCCCCGGGGCGTGCGACCTCGTCGTCCCCGCCCGGCCCCGCGTCGTCGTCACACCCTTCCAGACCTGCGACGACTGCGACCGCGCCTTCCGCTCCCCCGCCCCCGGCCACTGCCGCGACTGCCGCGAAACCCGCGAGCACCGGGGCGCGGACGTCCACACCGCGGCCTGATCCGCCGGGCAGGCACTCCGGAAAGCAGGCACTCCGGCACTCCGGCACTGCGCCGTGCGCCCACAGGAAAGGGGCGACCGGCCCGCAGGCCCGCCGCCCCTCCCGTACCTCGGACTCCTGCTACTGGACGACCGTGATCCGGCCCGTCGCCGGCGGGGCCAGCGGGGCGTCGGCCGTCGAGTGGGCCGCCAGGTAGGCGTTGAACAGGTCCAGGTCGGACGGGCCGACCAGCTTGTTCGTGCCCTGGCCGAGGACCGAGAAGCCGTCGCCGCCGCCCGCGAGGAACTCGTTCATCGCGACACGGTAGGAACGCGCCGGGTCGATCGCCTCGCCGTTCAGCTCGATGGTGTCGGCGACCACGCGGTCCGCGCCGGTCTTCGTCAGGTCGAGGGTGTACGTGAGGCCCTCGGAGACCTGGAGGATCTTCGGGCTGGCCTCGTTGCTGCCGCTGACCTGCTGCTGGAGGGCGGTGATCAGCTGCGCGCCGGTCAGGTCGACGACGTTCATCATGTTGGTGAACGGCTGCACGGTGAACGCCTCGCCGTAGGTGACGACCCCGTCGCCCTCACCGCCGGACGCCTTGTACACCAGGTCCGCGCGGATACCGCCCGGGTTCATGAACGCGACTTCCGCGCCGCCCTTGTCGGCCGGGGCGAGTCCTTCGAGCTGGGCGTCGGCGATGACGTTGCCGAGGGGCTTCTCGGGGGCCGTGGAGCCGCGGCCGTTGATGTCGGCGCTGATGTAGCCCTGGGGCGCGTTCGCGACCGGGGCCGCCAGCTTGTTCCAGCGGTCGATCAGTCGGGTCATGTCGGGGGCCTTGGGCTGGTCCCGGGTCACCACGTGGTTCGCGGACTTCACCGACGTACGGACGATGTCCTTGGTGCGGCGGTCGTAGGTGAGCGTGGTGTCCGTGTAGAGCTTGCCGAAGGACGAGGCCGACGTGACCATGCGCGGCTTGCCGGACGGGTCCGGGATCGTGCAGACGTACGCCTGGTGGGTGTGGCCGGTGACCAGGGCGTCGACCTTCGGCGTGATGCCCTTGGCGATGTCCACGATCGGGCCGGAGATACCGTCGCCCGCGCCGGGGCTGTCGCAGTCGTAGTTGTACGCGGTGGAGGCCGGGGCCCCGCCCTCGTGGATCAGGGCCACGATGGACTTGACGCCCTTGCGGTCCAGCTCGCGCGCGTACTTGTTGATCGTCTCGACCTCGTCGTGGAACTTCAGGCCCTTGACGCCCTCGGCGGTGACGATGTCCGGCGTCCCCTCCAGGGTCACACCGATGAAGCCGATCTTGACGCCGTTCTTCTTCCAGACGGTGTACGGCTTCAGCAGCGGCTTGCCGGTCTTCTCCTTGGTCACGTTGGCCGCGAGGTAGGGGAAGTCCGCTCCCCGGAACTTCTTGCCCTTCTCGTAGCAGCCTTCGACCGGGTGGCAGCCGCCGTTCTGGAGGCGGGCCAGTTCCTTGGCGCCCTCGTCGAACTCGTGGTTGCCGACCGCCGTGACGTCCAGGTCGAGCTTGTTCAGCGCCTCGATCGTCGGCTCGTCGTGGAAGAGGCCCGACAGCAGCGGACTCGCGCCGACCATGTCACCGCCGGCCGCCGTGACGGAGTACGGGTTGCCCTTGCGCGCGGTGCGCAGCGAGGTCGCCAGGTACTCGACGCCACCGGCCGGAATGGCCTTCACCGTGCCGTCGGGCTGCTTCTCGGAGACGTTGCCCGCCGAACCGGCCGGCGGCTCCAGGTTGCCGTGCAGGTCGTTGAACGACAGCAACTGCACGTCGACGGTACGGGGCTTGTGGCCGTGCCCCTGTCCGTGCCCGTGCCCGTGGCCCCGGTCCTGGGCCCCGGCCGGCATCGCGGCGACGAGCGCGCCCACGGTGGCCAGACCGGCCGCGGCGGCGAGCATCCGCCGGGACGCGCGCTTCTTCTGTGGAGTCGCTGACATCGGTCCCCTTGTGGTGTCAGTGGTCATCAGCCGGTCGTGTCACTGGTTTCACACGACTGCATCCTGCGTGCCGCAGCCTAGAGTCAACGCGCGTAGCGCAACAGGTGTTCGGGGTTACGGACTGGTTGCCATCCGGCCACATGGCTCCATACGGCCCTTCCGCGACGGCTCTTCGGCGATGACTCTTCCGCGACGGCTGCTGTGCGACGGCTCCCGCGCGCCCCGGTGGCGCTCGGCGGGCCGAACTCCCCGCCGCGGAGGCCCCCGGCCGCGCACCCGCCCCGCCGCAGACGCCCCCGGCCGTGCACCCGCCCCGCCGCGCCGTCACCGGGCGCGCCCTCGCCGTACGCTCTCAGGCATGACGACTGACGCACCCCTCCCCGCTCCCGGACGCGAGATTCAGGCCCTCGACGCGCTCGACCCCGCACAGGCCGAGGCCGTCCTCACGCTGCTCGCCGACGCGGCCGCGTCCGACGGCCGGCAGGCGGTCTCCGAGCAGGGAAGGCTCCGGATCCGGGGCGGACACCGCGACGGCGTACGGCACTTCCTGCTCACCGTCGACGGCACGCTCGCCGGATACGCCCAGCTGGAGGACACCGACCCGGTCGAGGCCCCGGCCGCCGAGCTGGTCGTCCACCCCGACCGGCGCGGCAGCGGACACGGCCGGGCGCTCGGCGCCGCCCTCCTCGCCGCGACCGGCAAGCGGCTGCGGGTCTGGGCGCACGGCGGCACCTCCGCGGCCCGCCACCTCGCCCAGGTGCTCGGCCTCTCCCTCTTCCGCGAACTGCGCCAGCTGCGGCGGAGCCTGATCCCGCTCGACCTGGCCGAGCCGGTCCTGCCCGAGGGCGTCACCGTACGGACCTTCGAGCCGGGGCGGGACGACGCCGCCTGGCTGGCCGTGAACCGCGCGGCGTTCGCCCATCACCCGGAGCAGGGGTCGCTGACCCAGCAGGACCTGGACGACCGCAAGGCGGAGCCCTGGTTCGACCCGAAGGGCTTCTTCCTGGCCGAGCGGGACGGGGAGATCGTCGGCTTCCACTGGACGAAGGTGCACGCCGAGGAACAGGTCGGCGAGGTGTACGTCGTCGGGGTCCTGCCCGAGGCCCAGGGCGGCGGCCTCGGCAAGGCGCTGACCTCGATCGGCCTGCACCACCTGGCCGCCGAGGCGCTGCCCACCGCGATGCTCTACGTGGACGCGGACAACACGGCGGCCGTGACGGTGTACGAGCGCATCGGTTTCACCACGCACGAGGTGGACCTGATGTACCGCACGGAGTCCTGAACACTCCGTCAGTCAGGGCAGGGGCGGCGCCACTTGACGCCGCCCCTTCTTTGCACCACCCTTTCACTACTCAATTAGTGAAAGGGTGGTTCTGCGCATGGCAGCCGAGCCCGCAGCGGTCGAGTTCCGTATCGACCGGCGCAGCGGTGTCGCCACCTACCTCCAGATCGTCCAGCAGACGAAGCAGGCCCTGCGCCTGGGCGTACTCGAACCGGGCGACCGGCTGCCGACCGCCCGCGAGGTCGTGGAAGCCACCGCGATCAACCCGAACACCGTCCTCAAGGCCTACCGGGAGCTGGAGCGCGAAGGGCTCGTCGAGGCCCGCCGGGGGCTCGGCACCTTCGTCCGCCGGACACTGGGCGGCGCGCCCGACGCGACCGCCGCCGACGCCCCCCTGCGCACCGAACTCGCCGACTGGGCCCGCCGGGCGCGGGCGGCCGGGCTGGAGAGGGACGACGTCGGCGCACTCTTCACCGCCGTAGTGGACAGCACGTACAGCACGAACGGCGCGGACACCGTGGACCGTTCGCACAAGGGGGACCAAGAACGATGACCGGCGTCGCGATCGAGGCACACGGCCTCGGAAAGACCTACGGGCGCAGGGGCGGCGGCCACCGCGCCCTGCACGACTGCTCGTTCCGGCTGCCCGAGGGGCGCGTCTGCGCCCTCGTCGGTCCCAACGGTGCCGGGAAGTCGACCCTGCTGAACCTGGCGGCCGGCCTGGACCGCCCCGGCGCCGGGTCCCTCGCCGTGCTCGGCTCCACCGATCCCGCCGCCGTACGCGACCGGATCGCCTTCGTCGCCCAGGACAAGCCGCTGTACCCGCAGCTCACCGTCGCGGACACGCTGTGGGCCGGCGCGGAGCTGAACCCCGGGCGCTGGGACCGCGCCACCGCCGACCGGATCGCGGGGGCGCTGCCGGCCCGCGCCCGCGTCCGTACGCTCTCCGGCGGGCAGCGCACGCGGCTCGCGCTGGCCCTCGCACTCGGCAAGCGGCCCGAACTGATGCTGCTGGACGAGCCGATGGCCGACCTCGACCCCCTGGCCCGGCACGACCTGATGGGCGTGCTGATGGCGGAGACCGCCGAACGCGGCACCACGATCGTGATGTCCTCGCACATCCTCACCGAGCTGGAGGGCGCCTGCGACTACCTCCTGTTCGTCGACGGCGGCCGCGTCCGGCTCGGCGGCGAGGCCGAGGACATCGTCGACGCCCACGCCCTGCTCACCGGCCGGGCCCGCGACCTGGCCCCGCACACCGTCATCGAATCCCGTACGACGGGGCGTCAGCTCACCGCGCTCGTCAGGAAGGAGGGCCCCGTGGACACCGCCGCCTGGGCCGTCACCCAGCCTTCCCTGGAGGAGCTGCTGCTCGCCCACCTGCGCTCCCCGGACGCGCCGCCGCTGCTGACGCCGAGCGCGTCGGCCGGGGTGCGGGGGGAGGTGGCTTCGGCGTGAGCACGCTCGCGAACGTCCGCACACTGCGGGGGCCGTCCCGCGTGCTGCTGCGCGTACACCGGCGGACCCTGTGGGTCGCCGGGGCCGTCGCAGCCGCCGCGGTCATCGGCATGATCGCCGTGGCGCTCCGGGCGGACCAGGTGTCCGGGGACTTCGCCGGCACCGGATGCACCCTGAGCAGCACCGTCGATGCCTGCTTCCAGCCGGCGCGCGACTACTCCGACCGGATGCTCGACCTCAGCCGGCTGCTGACGGACACGGGGCTGGCCCTCATCGCGCTGCCCGCCGTCGTCGGGGCCTTCGCCGCGGGCCCGATGGTTGCCAGGGAGTGGGAGAGCAACCACGTCAAGCTGTCCTGGACCCAATCGTCCCCGCCCGCCGCGTGGCTGACGGCGCGGCTCGCCGTGCCCGCCGTGCTGGTGGTCTGCGGGATCACCGTGCTGTCCGCCGTCCTCAGCTGGTCCCGAGGCAGGCTGGGGAACCCGTACCCGGCCATCTGGCACGACATATCGGTCTTCGGGGCCTCGGGAACGGTTCCGGCCGCCGGTGCTCTGATGAGCCTCGCGCTCGGTGTCCTCGCCGGCCTGACACTGCGGCGCACGGTTCCCGCGATGGCGGCAGGCCTTCTCGTCTCCGGACTGGTGACGGTGTTCCTGGGCGTGCTGCGCGACCGCTTGTGGCCGACCGCGAGGGACACCTTCACCCTGGGTGACGACTACGTCTGGCCCGACGGGGCCGCCATCGTCGAGTGGGGCTGGGTGACGAACCGAGGCACGGTGCTGCCCGCCGACATCTGCGCCCACACCTCCGCCGACCCGGAAGTCTGCCTGCCGGAGCACGGCGTGGACCACGGCTACCTCGACCACCACCCCGCCTCCCACTACTGGCCCCTCCAGCTCGTCGAGACCGGCATCCTCCTCGCCCTCGCCGCCCTCGCCGTGTTCGCCGCCTTCCGGGTGCTGCGCCGCCTGCACGGCTGAGCGCACACCTGCCGGAAACCCGCCGTCCGGGCCCCGCGAGGGGTGGGCCCGGACGGCGTACGCCTCCATCGGCCCACCGCCCGGCCGGCCGCGCCGAACACGTACAGTGACCGCGAGGCCCACCCGCAGGCACACCGCTTCCTGGACGTCATGTCGCCGTTACCGGCCATTCAGACGCTCTTGCGACCCTCGCGGGATGCAGCCAGCTGTGCCCGCCCCCCGCCGCAACGGAAGAGCCCGTGACCCGGGGTTCCCCGGGCCTTCCGCGATCTTTCAGGGCTCCGACGCGCCTGAGGGGCGCTCCGCGCGGAACAATAGGTCCATGAGCCAGCAGCCCAGCTCCGAGGTCCCCGTCCAGCCCGCCGCCCAGCCGTCCGTCGGCTCGCTCGCCGCGCACCGGCCGCACGCCACCGCCGCGTCCCACGGGGCCGGCTTCTCCACCGCCGTCGGCCTGGATCCCGACCTCGACGCCGACGCGGACGCCTACGAGCCCGACCGGGACGGCGACGAACTGCCCCAGGGGCGCTTCCTGGACCGCGAACGCAGCTGGCTCGCGTTCAACGAACGGGTCCTGGAGCTGGCCGAGGACCCGTCCACGCCCATCCTGGAGCGGGCCAACTTCCTCGCCATCTTCGCCTCGAACCTGGACGAGTTCTTCATGGTCCGGGTGGCCGGCCTCAAGCGCCGCATCGCCACCGGCGTCGCCACCCGCTCCGCCTCCGGTCTCCAGCCCCGCGAGGTCCTGGACCTCATCTGGACCCGCTCGCGCGAGCTCATGGCCCGGCACGCCGCCTGCTTCCAGCAGGACATCGCCCCCGACCTGTCCGACGAGGGCATCCAGCTGATCCGCTGGCCGGACCTCACCGAGAAGGAGCAGGCCCGCCTGTTCACCTTCTTCCGGCAGCGCGTCTTCCCGGTGCTGACCCCGCTGGCCGTCGACCCCGCGCACCCCTTCCCGTACATCTCCGGGCTCTCCCTCAACCTCGCCGTCGTCGTCCGCAACCCGGTCAGCGGCCACCGGCACTTCGCCCGGGTCAAGGTCCCGCCGCTGCTGACCCGCTTCCTGGAGGCCTCGCCCCAGCGGTACGTGCCCATCGAGGACATCATCGCGGCGCACCTGGAAGAGCTGTTCCCGGGGATGGAGGTGCTGGGGCACCACATGTTCCGCGTGACCAGGAACGAGGACCTGGAGGTCGAGGAGGACGACGCGGAGAACCTGCTCCAGGCGCTGGAGAAGGAGCTCATGCGCCGCCGCTTCGGCCCGCCGGTCCGGCTGGAGGTCGAGGAGTCCATCGACCCGTACGTGCTCGATCTGCTGGTCCGCGAGCTGAAGGTGTCCGACGCGGAGGTCTACCCGCTGCCCGGCCCGCTCGACCTGACCGGGCTGTTCGCGATCGCCTCGCTGGACCGGCCGGAGCTGAAGTACCCGAAGTTCGTCGCGGGCACCCACCGGGACCTCGCGGAGGTGGAGTCCGCGTCCGCGCCCGACATCTTCGCCGCCCTGCGCGAGCGGGACGTGCTGCTCCACCACCCGTACGACTCGTTCTCCACCTCCGTCCAGGCGTTCCTGGAGCAGGCGGCGGGCGACCCGGACGTGCTGGCCATCAAGCAGACGCTGTACCGCACCTCGGGCGACTCCCCGATAGTGGACGCCCTCATCGACGCCGCCGAGTCCGGCAAGCAGGTCCTCGTCCTCGTCGAGATCAAGGCCCGCTTCGACGAACAGGCCAACATCAAGTGGGCCCGCAAGCTGGAGGAGGCGGGCTGCCACGTCGTCTACGGGCTCGTCGGGCTGAAGACCCACTGCAAGCTCTCGCTCGTCGTCCGCCAGGAGGGCGACACGCTGCGCCGCTACTCCCACGTGGGCACCGGCAACTACCACCCCAAGACGGCCCGGCTGTACGAGGACCTCGGCCTGCTCACGGCGGACCCGCAGGTCGGGGCTGACCTCTCCGACCTGTTCAACCGGCTCTCCGGCTACTCCCGCCGCGAGACCTACCGCCGCCTCCTGGTCGCGCCGAAGTCCCTGCGCGACGGGCTGATCGCCCGGATCAACAAGGAGATCGCCCACCACCGGGCCGGCCGCCCCGCCCATGTCCGGTTCAAGGTCAACTCGATGGTCGACGAAGCGATCATCGACGCCTGCTACCGGGCGGCCCAGGCGGGCGTCCCCGTCGACATCTGGGTGCGCGGGATCTGCGCGATCCGCCCCGGCGTCACCGGGCTCTCCGAGAACATCCGGGTCCGCTCCATACTCGGCCGCTTCCTCGAACACTCCCGCGTCTTCGCCTTCGGCAACGGCGGCGAGCCCGAGGTGTGGTTCGGCAGCGCCGACATGATGCACCGCAACCTCGACCGCCGGATCGAAGCCCTGGTCCGGGTCACCGACCCCGCCCACCGCGCCGCACTCAGCCGACTCCTGGAGACCGGTATGGCCGACACGACGTCCTCCTGGCACCTGGGCCCCGACGGGGACTGGACCCGGCACGCGACGGACGCGGACGGCCAGCCGCTGCGGCACGTCCAGGAAATGCTCATCGACGCCCGGAGGCGCAGGCGTGCGACGCCCTGACCAGCAGACGACGACCCGGCCCGCGGCGGATCACGCCCCGGGGACCGGTACGGACGCCACCGGCGCCCCGGTGGGCACCCCGCCGGACGGGGCAGCGCCGGGCACGTCGCGGGACGGGGCCGCAGAGCGGGGCAGCACCGCCAGAACCGGCCCCTCCACAGCCCGCACCGCTCCGGTGCACCCAGCCGGGGACCCGACCACGGAAGCGGCCCTCGCGCCCTACCTGCGCGGGCAGGCCGCCGACTTCCTGCGCAGCCTGCGCCTGCACCACGAGCACAGCGCGCCCGCCGAATCCGGCGGCCACGACGCCGCGGCCGCCACCCGGGCCCTGCGCCGCGCGGCCCGCCGGATCAGCGGCTCGCTGCACACCTTCCGGGTCGCCCTCGACCCGCACTGGGCCGACCAGCTCCGCGCCGAGCTGTCCTGGCTCTCCGGCGTACTCGCCCGGGAACACGCCTACGCGGGCCGCCTCGCCCGGCTCGTCGAGGCCCTGCACCAGCTCTCCGGCCCCGCCCTCCCCGCCGCCCGGGGCGCGAGGGCCACCGGGGACAGTGCCGCGTCCGACGCCCAGGGCCGCGCCGCCCTCGGGGTCGGGGCCGCGCGCGCCGGGGCACTGCTGGAACGCCGCCTCACCCTCGCCCGGACCCGGTCGCACTCCGCGGCCCTCCAGGCGCTCGGCTCCTCCCGGTTCCACGCGGTCGCCGACGCCGTCGCGCTCCTGGCCTCCGACGTACCGCTGGCCCCCGGCACCTCGGCCCGGACCGCCGAGGCCCTCCTGGAACCCGCCGAACACGCCGAGCAACGCCTCCTCGCCGCGGTGGCGGCCCTCCCGCCCGCCGACTCGGAGCCGTACAACGAGGCGCAGGACGCGGCGTGGCACCAGGCCCGTCTGCTGCTGCGGCTCCACCGGTACGCCCACGAGGTCGTCCTCGGCGCGGCCGCCCCGGCCCTCGCCGCCTGCGGGCACGCCCTCGACCTGCACCGGGACGCGGTGGAGGCGGCCGCGGCGGCGGCAGCGGCGGCCCGCACCCCGCGGATCGCCCCGGCCACGGCGTACGCGCTGGGCGTGCTCCACGCGGACCAGCGCCACGAGGTGGAGGCGGCGCGGTCGCGTTTCCGCGAGACCTGGCCGTACGCCACGGCCCTGACGGCCTCGTGAGCGGCGACCCCCGGGAGCCCGTGATCCGCGCCGCGGGCTGCGTGCTGTGGCGGCGCGGACCGGGCGGCGGCGTGGAGGTGTGCCTGGTGCACCGCCCGAAGTACGGCGATCTCTCCTTCCCGAAGGGCAAGCTCAAGCGCCACGAGGAGCCGCTGGCCGCCGCCGTACGGGAGGTGCTGGAGGAGACCGGGCACCACTGCGCCCCGGGCGCCCGCCTGCCCAGCGCGCACTACGTGGTGGACGGCCGCCCCAAGATCGTCGACTACTGGGCGGCCGAGGCCACGGGCGGCTCGTTCTCCGCCAACGACGAGGTCGACCGGATTCTGTGGCTGACTCCCGATGCCGCCCGCGCCCGGCTCACCCAGCCCCGTGACGTGCGGCAGCTGACCGCGCTGCTGGACGTTCTGCCCGCGTCCTGACCAGCGCCGCGGACCCGCCCGCACCCGCCTGCCGGACACGGTTCACCTGCCGTTCACTCTCCCCCGTCGACGGCTTCACCTGTTCTGCCTAATTTCGGACGTACAAGGTGCACGGCGGCAAGCCGCAGCACGCCTCCCCATCGCACGCCGTCGTAGAACGAGATGACCACGGCGGCTCCTGGAAGGAACACCCGAAAGTGAAGCTTCAGCGCAAGAACCGGCTTCGTGCCACCGCGCTCGGTGCCCTCGCCGTCTCCGGCGCCCTGGTCCTCACGGCGTGCGGTTCGGACGACAACACGGGCGGCAGCGCGTCCGGCACCGGCGAGAAGACGACCGCCGCGTCGAACGTCGACTGCGGCAAGGCCGAGGGCCAGCTGCGCGCGTCCGGCTCCAGCGCGCAGAAGAACGCCATGGACCTCTGGGTCAAGAACTACATGGCCGCCTGTTCCGGCGTGGAGATCAACTACAACTCGTCCTCCTCCGGCGAGGGCATCGTCGCCTTCAACCAGGGCACCGTCGGCTTCGCCGGCTCCGACTCCGCGCTGAAGCCGGAAGAGGTCGCCGAGTCGAAGAAGATGTGCAAGTCCGGCCAGGGCATCAACCTGCCGATGGTCGGCGGCCCGGTCGCGGTCGGCTACCACCTGGAGGGCGTCGACAAGCTGGTGCTGGACGCCCCGACCCTCGCCAAGATCTTCGACACGAAGATCAAGAAGTGGAACGACCCGGCGATCGCCAAGCTGAACGAGGGCGTCGACCTGCCGGACAAGGCCATCCAGGCCTTCCACCGCTCCGAGGACTCCGGCACCACGCAGAACCTCGGCAAGTACCTCGGCGCCGCCGCTCCGAGCGAGTGGAAGTACGAGGCCGAGAAGAAGTGGCCCGCCCCAGGCGGCCAGGCCGCCTCCGGTTCGTCCGGCATCGCCGCCCAGGTGAAGCAGGTCGACGGCGCGATCGGCTACTTCGAGCTCTCCTACGCCAAGTCCCAGGGCATCTCCACCGTGGACATCAACACCGGTGGCTCCGCCCCGGTCCAGGCCACCTCGGAGAACGCCTCCAAGGCCATCGCCGCCGCGAAGATCAAGGGCACCGGCAAGGACCTGGCCCTGGAGCTGGACTACACCACCAAGGCCGAGGGCGCCTACCCGCTGGTCCTGGTGACGTACGAGGTCGTCTGCGACACCGGCAACAAGCCCGAGACGCTCGACACCGTCAAGTCCTTCCTCTCCTACACCGCCTCCGACGACGGCCAGAAGATCCTGACCGACGCCGGCTACGCCCCGATCCCGGCCGAGATCAACGCGAAGGTCCGCGAGACCATCGGCTCCCTCTCGTAACACCCCGGGGCGGCCGGGCACCCACCCGGACCCGGCCGCCCCGACCATCCGGTGCACCGCCGCCAGGGGAGCCACGGCTCCCCCACACAGACCGGAAAGACCATGGCTTCCACCACACCCATAGACATGCCGCCGGCCTCGCCGGCCCCGCCCGAACCAACCGGACTCCCCAAGTCCACCGGGCGCATGGGCGACAAGATCTTCCTGGGCCTCTCCCGCGGCTCGGGCATCCTGCTGCTCGTGATCATGGCGTCGATCGCCGCGTTCCTCACCTACCGCTCAGTGATCGCCATCTCGAAGAACGAGGGCAACTTCCTCACCACCTTCGACTGGAACCCGGCCGGCGACCCCCCGGTCTTCGGCATCGCCGTCCTGCTCTTCGGCACGATCGTCAGCTCGATCATCGCGATGGTCATCGCGGTTCCGATCGCTGTCGGCATCGCCCTGTTCATCTCGCACTACGCGCCGCGCAAGCTGGCCGCCCCGATCGCGTACGTGGTCGACCTGCTGGCCGCCGTGCCCAGCATCGTCTACGGCATCTGGGGCGCCCTCGTCCTGGTGCCGTACCTGGAGGGCCTCAACCTCTGGCTCGACCAGTTCTTCGGCTGGACGTACATCTTCGACAAGACCGAGGTCGGCGTCGCCCGCTCGCTCTTCACCGTCGGCATCCTGCTCGCGATCATGATCCTGCCGATCGTGACCAGCGTCAGCCGCGAGGTCTTCCTCCAGGTCCCGAGGATGAACGAGGAGGCCGCGCTCGCGCTCGGCGCCACCCGCTGGGAGGTCATCCGCCTCTCCGTGCTGCCCTTCGGCCGCTCCGGCATCATCTCCGCCTCGATGCTGGGCCTCGGCCGCGCGCTCGGCGAGACGATGGCCGTCGCCACGGTCCTCTCCCCGAACTTCCTCATCTCGCTGCACCTGCTCAACCCGGGCGGCGGCACCTTCGCCCAGAACATCGCGGCCAAGTTCGGCGAGGCCGACTCGTTCGGGCGGGACGCCCTGATCGCCTCGGGTCTCGTCCTCTTCGTCCTCACCCTGCTGGTCAACGGCGCGGCCCGGCTCATCATCGCCCGCCGCAAGGAGTACTCGGGGGCCAACGCATGAGCCACGCACCCACCGGCGTCATGGAACGCCCGTCGCCCGCCTCGCCCTCCCCGAAGACCAGCCTCGGCAGCCGTTCCCTGCCCCGCTTCGCGCCGCTCGGCTTCGCCGCCGTCGCCACCGTGCTCGGCATCGGCCTCTCCCTGGCCGCCGGCTGGGAGAGCCGCATCCAGTGGGGCCTGATCTCGGCCCTGTTCTTCCTGGCCATCTCCTACGTCGCCACGACCGTCGTCGAGAACCAGCGCCAGGCCCGGGACCGGCTCGCCACCAGCGTGATGTGGGTCTGCTTCCTGCTGGCCGTCGTCCCGCTCGCCTCGCTGCTCTGGACGACGATCGTCCGCGGCGCGGAGCGCCTGGACGGCTACTTCCTCACCCACTCGATGGCCGGCGTGCTCGGCTCCGAGGCCAGCGGCGGCGTCTACCACGCGCTGATCGGCACCCTGGAGCAGGTCGGCATCGCCACGGTGATCTCCGCCCCGCTCGGCCTGCTGACCGCCGTCTACCTGGTGGAGTACGGCAAGGGCTCGCTGGCCAGGGCCGTGACCTTCTTCGTCGACGTGATGACGGGCATCCCGTCCATCGTCGCCGGTCTCTTCATCCTGTCGATCATGCTGATCGCCAACCTGGAGCCCTCCGGCCTGATGGGCGCCCTCGCCCTGACGATCCTGATGATCCCCGTCGTGGTCCGCTCCACCGAGGAGATGCTCAAGCTCGTCCCCAACGAGCTGCGCGAGGCGTCGCTCGCCCTCGGCATCCCGAAGTGGCGCACCATCCTGAAGGTGGTCCTGCCGACCGCGATCGGCGGCATCACCACGGGCGTCATGCTCGCCATCGCCCGTATCGCCGGTGAGACCGCCCCGATCATCCTGCTGGTCTTCGGCAGCCAGCTGATCAACGCGAACCCCTTCGACGGCGCCCAGTCCTCGCTGCCGTTCTACATCTACGAGCAGTACAAGATCGGCGAGGCCGCGTCCTACGACCGCGCCTGGGCAGCGGCCCTGGTGCTGATCGCCTTCGTCATGATCCTCAACCTCGTGGCCCGCGGCATCGCCCGCTGGAAGGCCCCGAAGACCGGTCGCTGACGCGGCCATCAGCGACCCCCCGAAAGAAGCAGTGATTCCCATGGCCAAGCGCATCGACATCAGCGGCCTCACCGCCTACTACGGCAGCCACAAGGCCATCGAGGACATCTCGATGACCGTGGAACCCCGCTCGGTGACGGCCTTCATCGGCCCGTCCGGCTGCGGCAAGTCCACCTTCCTGCGCACCCTGAACCGGATGCACGAGGTCACCCCCGGCGGCCGCGTCGAGGGCAAGGTGCTGCTGGACGACGAGAACCTCTACGCCTCCAACGTCGACCCGGTCGCCGTGCGCCGCACGGTCGGCATGGTCTTCCAGCGCCCGAACCCCTTCCCCACCATGTCGATCTTCGACAACGTGGCGGCGGGCCTGCGGCTGAACGGCAGCTACCGCAAGAGCGAGCTGAACGACATCGTCGAGAAGTCCCTGCGCGGCGCGAACCTCTGGAACGAGGTCAAGGACCGGCTGAACAAGCCCGGCTCCGGACTCTCCGGCGGCCAGCAGCAGCGTCTGTGCATCGCCCGCGCCATCGCGGTCGAACCGCAGGTCCTCCTGATGGACGAGCCGTGCTCGGCGCTCGACCCGATCTCGACCCTCGCCATCGAGGACCTGATCGGCGAGCTGAAGGAGCGGTTCACGATCGTCATCGTGACGCACAACATGCAGCAGGCGGCCCGCGTCTCGGACCGCACCGCGTTCTTCAACCTCGCGGCGGTCGGCAAGCCCGGCCGGCTCATCGAGATAGACGAGACGGAGCGGATCTTCTCCAACCCGTCGGTCCAGGCCACGGAGGACTACATCTCCGGCCGCTTCGGCTGAGCCGCCCGGCGCCTCGCCCCCCGATACGGCCTTGCGGTGCTGCATGGCGGTGCCACCACAAGGCGAAAGGGTCCGCCCCCGTACTCGTACGAGTACGGGGGCGGACCCACACGTGTCAGCAGCCGGTTTCCGCCATCCGGCCGGAAACGGCGGCCGGGAGCGTCAGCCGAAGAGCAGCAGGATCGCCCCGTAGCTGAGGGCCGCGACCAGCGCCGCGGCGGGCATGGTGATGAACCAGCCCAGGATGATGTTCTTCGCGACGCCCCAGCGCACGGCGTTGACCCGCTTCGTGGCGCCGACACCCATGATCGCGGAGGTGATGACGTGCGTGGTCGAGATCGGCGCGTGGAAGAGGAACGCCGAGCCGAACATGATCGAGGCGCCGGTGGTCTCCGCCGCGAAGCCCTGCGGCGGGTCCAGCTCGATGATCTTGCGGCCGAGCGTCCGCATGATGCGCCAGCCACCCGCGTACGTACCGAGCGAGAGCATCACGGCACAGGCGATCTTGACCCAGACCGGGATCTCGTCGTTCGGGCCCTCGATGTCGGCGATGACCAGGGCCATCACCACGATGCCCATCGTCTTCTGCGCGTCCTGCAGGCCGTGGCCGAGCGCCATGCCCGCCGCCGAGACCGTCTGCGCGATCCGGAAGCCGCGCTTGGCCTTGTGCGGGTTGGCCTTCCGGAATATCCACATGATGCCGACCATCACCAGATAGCCGAAGATCAGGCCGATGAACGGGGAGAGGAACATCGGAATGACGATCTTCTCCAGCACCCCGGTCCAGATGACGTCCGTCCCGCCGGCCAGCGCCGCCCCGACCATGCCGCCGAACAGGGCGTGCGAGGACGAGGAGGGGAGACCGTAGTACCAGGTGATCAGGTTCCAGATGATCGCGCCGACCAGCGCCGCGAACAGGATGCCCATCCCCTTCTGCCCGACGGGCGTGGCGATGAGGCCCTCGCTGACCGTCTTGGCGACCCCCTGGCCCAGGAAGGCGCCGGCCAGGTTCATCACCGCCGCCATGGCCAGGGCCGCACGCGGGGTCAGCGCCCGGGTGGAGACCGAGGTGGCGATGGCGTTCGCGGAGTCGTGGAAGCCGTTCGTATACGTGAAGCCGAGCGCGACACCGATGGTCACGACCAGCGCAAAGGTGTCCACGAGGTTCAGGACTCCTTGACCGCGATGGTCTCCACGGTGTTCGCGACGTGCTCGAACGCGTCAGCCGCCTCCTCCAGCACATCCACGATCTGCTTGAGCTTCAGCACCTCCATGGCGTCGTACTTGCCGTTGAAGAGGTGGGCCAGCAGCTTGCGGTGGATCTGGTCGGCCTGGTTCTCCAGACGGTTGACCTCGATCCAGTACTCGGTGAGGTTGTCCATGGTCCGCAGCCCCGGCATGGCCTCGGCGGTCAGCTCCGCCGCCCGGGCCAGCACCTCGATCTGCTGCTCGACGCCCTTGGGGAGTTCCTGGACCTGGTAGAGGACGACCAGGTCGACGGCCTCCTCCATGAAGTCCATGATGTCGTCGAGCGAGGACGCCAGGTTGTAGATGTCCTCGCGGTCGAAGGGCGTGATGAAGGAGGAGTTCAGCTGGTGGAAGATCGCGTGGGTCGCGTCGTCCCCCGCGTGCTCCGCTGCCCGCATACGCTCCGCGATCTCGACTCGGGAGGCAGAATCCGCCCCGAGCAGTTCCATCAGGAGTTTCGAGCCCGTGACAATGTTGTCCGCGGAGGCGGAGAACATGTCGTAGAAGCTCGTCTCCCTGGGGGTCAGACGAAAGCGCACGTGGGGTCCTCGGGATGCTTTGGATTCGGTCAGGCTGATGCTAGGCGCATCATCCGGCCACGGCTAACCGGCGTTCTTCAGTGTCGCCCATAGGACAAGGCGATCAGCACGGACCCCCGGTCACGTTTCGACAGGATTCGTTACGATATACCCGGCAGGGGTATATCAGGACAACGGGAGGACGCAGATGACCACGACCGGAGCCGGGGCCGGGGCCGGAATCACGGGGACGGAAACGGCGGGCGCCGCCGCACCGGACCCGCAGGCGAGCGCACCTGTGGACATCGTCACGGACCACGACCGCGGCATCCACGGCTACCACCACCAGAAGGACGAGCACCTCAAACGCCTGCGCCGGATCGAGGGCCAGATCCGCGGTCTGCAGCGCATGGTCGACGAGGACGTCTACTGCATCGACATACTCACCCAGGTATCGGCGTCCACGAAGGCCCTGCAGTCCTTCGCCCTCCAGCTCCTGGAGGAGCACCTGCGCCACTGCGTCGCCGACGCGGCCGTCAAGGGCGGCGAGGAGATCGACGCGAAGGTCGAGGAGGCCACGAAGGCGATCGCCCGCCTGCTCCGCACGTGACACGCGGCCGCGCGGGCGTCACCCCCGGCGGGCGGCCTGCCGGGGGACCGCCGCCCACGACTGCGCACCCCGGACGTCGAGCACCTCGTCGATACGGTCGGGGCTGAGGCGCTCCTCGCCCGCGGCCGACGCGGCGATCATCAGCTCGCCGCACAGCTCGATCTCGGCGAGGGCCACACAGTCCTGAGCGTTCGGAGCGCTGAGCGTCACCACGTGCGTCACCTCTCTCTGCCGTCCTCCCGGCCGTCACCGGCCTCTGGCACACCGACTCCCCAGCGTAAGGAGAGCGACGGGTGCCGCGCATGGCACGGACGGACCATTTTGGGCTCCTCCCAACCGGCCCCACCCCCGGCCCGTCCCGGTGGCCGCCCCTCCCCCGCCGGGTCGCGGACCGGTCGAAGGCGGACGCCCCGGAGACACCGGCGGCGCGGGCGGCCGGAGATCCGTCGCCCGCGCCCCCTCCCGCGACCCCGGCGGCCCCGCCTCCGCTCGGCCGAATCTGCCTCAGCCTCGCCGCATCTGCCTCAGCCCCGCCGGATCACGCCTCAGCCCTGCCGGATCTCGCCGGTGTAGATGGCGTCCTCGTCCGGGAGCGTCACCGTGACCGGCAGCCCGAACCCGTACAGCAGCAGCGTCGAGACCACCGACACCTCCGGCCCCCGGGCGTCGGAGGAGAAGGTGAAGCGGTGCCGGACCTTCCGCAGCAGGCCGTCCTCGTCGAGGTAGGCGTCGAAGGGCACGGTGTCCTTGCTGAACCCTTTCGCCGCCGCGCTCAGCGCCCCGCGCGACTGCGGCGAGGCGGCGCGGGCGGCCCGGCCCAGATCGGCGACGCCCCGGTAGTGGTGCACGGTCACCCCGGCCAGTTCGCTCGTGCCCGCGTAGGTCACATCGGCCGCGCCGCGCAGCAGTTCGGCCGCCGCCATCGGGTCGGTGACCCCGCCGCTGACGAGGTTGCCGTCCTTCAGCCCGGTCGTGTCGATCCTGACCCACTTGTCGTCGGGCACCCCGGCGCCGCGGTTCTTCATGTACAGCGCCCCGGGGGCCAGCAGCTCGGTGATCGGCCGGTGCCCCTGCGCGCCCGCGGCGTCCTTGCCCGCGGCGTCCTTGGGCAGCACCACCCGGAGCTGCCCCATCTGCTTGCGGAAGTCGTACGCGCCCTGCCCCCGGATCGTCACCCGGGTACCGCCGGCCGCCGTCTCCATCGACGTACGGGTCTCCGCGCCGCCCGCCTCGACGAGGGCGTCCGCCGCCCGCCCGAGCAGGTCGAGCGGCCGGTCGGCGGCCACGGAACGCCGCCCGGATCCGTCGCCCGCGCCGCCGTCCGCGCCGAGACACCCGGCGGTGACCGCGATCACCCCGGCCACGGCGAGGGCACCGACAGCGCGGGCCCCGCCTCCGTCCCTGTACTGCTGCACCACCATCGCCTGCCAACCCCCAACGACTGCCGCCCGGCCGAGCCCTGACCCGCTCCGCATAACGACTGCCGCCGTCCACCGTCACGCCACGGGGGGGGGCCGCGGCCAGTACCGTGGACGCGTGCATGAGGACTCCCCCGCAGCGGCCCGCACCACCGCCGCGCCGCGCACCGCCGTCCGGCCCTCCCCCGCCCTCGCGGAACCGCTGCCGGAGGCTCCCGCTCCGGGCCCGCGGGCCGAACACAGCACCACCACCGTCGAACGGGGCTCGTTCTGCCTGGCCCGCTGCAGCTGCGGCTGGTCGGGCCCCGCGCGCAGGTCCCGGGACCGGGCCCGTACCGACGCCGCCGAACACCTCGCCGCCCCCTGACCCACCCCGCGGATCCGCCCCCGTACAGCACGAACCCCCAGGCGCCGGGGGCACCTGGGGGGAGAGAGGGCGGAGCGGGCGGGAGGGGGAGGAGACCCCGGGGCCGTCAGGCGGCCAGGTCCTTCTCCCCCGGGTCGCCCCGCCGGGAGCCGGGCCGCGGCTCGGGGATGCCGGCCGCCTCGCCGCGCTCGTCCGCGTACACCACGGCCGCGCTCTTCGACCGGACGAACCAGCCCACGCGCGGCGAGCGGGCGACCGCCGCCATCAGCGGGGTGAGCAGCGCCATGGCCGGCGGGGCCAGCAGGAGGGTGACGGCCGTACCGAGGGCGAATCCGCCGATCACGTCGGTCGGGTAGTGGACGCCCATGTAGACCCGGCTGAATCCGGCGAAGAGCGCGAGGCCGATCGCATAGAGGCCGAACTTCCGGTTCGCCACGAAGATGCCGACGGCGATGCCCATGGCCAGGGTCGAGTGGTCGCTGACGAACGAGAAGTCCGTCTTGCCGTGGATCAGGACTTCCAGGCCCTCGTGGTCGTTGAAGGGGCGTGGCCGTTCGACGAAACCGCGGATCGGGATGTTGATGAGGATGGCGATGGCGGCGGAGAGCGGCGCCCAGACGATGGCGGCGGCAGCCGTCACGGCGTCGTCGGCCGTCCCGCGCCCTCGCATGCTCCACCAGCACCACAGGCCCACCAGAACGAGACCGACCATGATCCCGTACTCGCCGACGTACTCCATGACCCGGTCGAACCAGGTCGGAGCGGCCTTCGCGAGGCCGTTGATGTCGTAGAGCAGACTGACGTCCGGGTTCGACCCGTCGAGTTCGAGTCCAGCCATCTGCTGCGGCCCCTTGCCTTGTCTGCTTCTCTGCCGCGACGCGCGTCCTTGCGCGCCGCCCTGGTCGAACCCCCGTGTCCGATGCGATCCGTTACCGCACTGCACCGCACCGCCGCACCGCATCGGTGCCGCGTCGCCGTGCCGGCACCCCGCGGTGCCACTGCCCCACGGGGACGCACGGCCGGTGCGCGCGGTGTTCCCGTTCCCGTCCAGGGAACGGCCTGGGCGGCGCGTGCGTTCCGCTCTCCACCGAATGATCACTATGACGTTATCGAAGAGTGACTCGTCGTCGCAGCTCAGGGCCCAGGCTTCACAGAGAGTTCCCGCCAGGGCCGACTGCCCGTCAGCACCCTTCGCCGCTCCGGAAGCCCGCGCGAGACGTACGTCACCCCGCGGGCAGATCGGTCGGAAGGGCGGCGGCCCCGTCCTTGGTCACCCGCGTCGCACCGAAGTAGTCCGGCGTATCGATCTTGTCGAACCGGATGACCGCCCCGGTGAACGGCGCATTGATCATATAGCCGCCCCCGACGTACAGCCCGACGTGCCGGATGGCCCGCGAATTGGTGAGGTCGTCGGAGAAGAACACCAGATCCCCCGGGAGCAACTCGTCCCGCGAGGGGTGCGGCCCCGCGTTGTACTGGTCGTTGGCGACCCGCGGCAGCTCGATGCCCACCGTCCGGTACGCGGCCTGCGTCAGCCCGGAACAGTCGAACCGCCCCTGCTGCTCGGGCGTACCGTTGCCACCCCACAGATAGGGCGTGCCGAGCTTCTTCTGCGCGAAGTAGATGGCCCCGGCGGCCTGCTGGGAGGGCGCGACCCGGCCGACGGGCCGGGCGAAGCTCTTCTCCAGGGACCGAATGATCTTGACGTAGTTCTGCGTCTCCTTGTAGGGAGGCACACCGCCGTACTTGATCACCGCGTAGGCGCCGGCGTTGTACGCGGCGAGCATGTTGTTCGTCGGGTCGCCCGGCACCTTCTTCACGTACCCGGCGATCTCGCAGTCGTACGAAGCGGCCGAGGGGATGGCGTCGGCCGGGTCCCACACGTCCCGCTTGCCGTCGCCGTTGCCATCGATCCCGTGCGTGGCCCAGGTGCCGGGGATGAACTGGGCGATGCCCTGCGCGGCGGCGGGACTCTGCGCCCGCGGGTTCCAGCCGCTCTCCTGGTACAACTGCGCGGCCAGCAGCGCCGGGTTGATGGCGGGACAGAGGTTGCCCCACTTCTGCACCAGCGACTGGAAGCGCGCGGGCACCGCCCCCTTGGCCAGCGCGACGGCACCGCCGCCCCCCGCCCCGGCGAGCCCGGCGGCGGCCGAGTACGTACCGACGACGAGCAGCGCCAGGAAGCACATGACCATGCCGACGCCGATGCCACCGAACACCCAGAATTTCCGCACCCCTCAACCATCCCCCATCGGGACGCGCTTCAGGAGTGTTTTCGAGGGTGTGTACGAGTCATCCGCGGCACACCACCGGCGCACCCGAAGCACACGGGGGCGTCGACGGCTCACCGGCACCAGGGCTGACGTCCGGTCAGTCCTCTCCTCCGGACCAGAAGTCGGACCGGACGTTGGGCCGGGGCAGCGGATAGACGTCCTCGTAGGCGGGACCGTTCGGCTCGGCGGTGGGGGCGGCGACCTTCGACTCCTGCACACAGGGACTGTCGGCCTCCAGGAAGGCCTGCCCCTTCCCCCGGAAGGAGACGCTGACACCGAATCCGCTTCTGGTGACCGCGTAGACCGCCGGGAACGTCTCGTCCTTGTTGACCGCCTTGATCCGGTAGCCGTTCTTCCGCCAGAACGTCTCGGCGCGGTCCAGGAACGTCTGCCGGCGTTCGGGGGAGACGATGGTCATGACGGTACGCCGACGGGTCACCCCGCAGGCCCGGGTGGTGGTGGGACCATGAGCCCACCGCACATCCGGATCGATGCCCTCCAGCACGGCGTCGAGCATGGCGTCGGACTGCTCGGCAGCCTCCTGCATGTCCATCGTCGTCCCGCTCTCCTTCCCGGCGCTCACCTCGTCCCCCCGCGAGCCGCTCGCGCCCCCGCACCCGGCCAGCGGAACCCCGAGGACCAGCACCAGAACCACCGCGACGGGGGGCAGGGCCCGCTTCGCACGCCTCACTTCGGTTCCTCCATCTTGATCCGGTCGGCGTTGCCCGACACGATCAGGGCGATGCTGTCCGCGGACACGGCGTCGCGTTCCGGGCTGAAGTAGTTCGAGTGCGCGTCCAGACTGATGCCGCTCCCGCTGACGAGCGGCGGCCCGTCGGCCACCGGGAAGCGCCGGGCCCCGAACGCCTTGCTCGCGGGATCCTTCCCGAACCAGAGGTCGTCGTCACCCGGATCGGCCAGATCGCCGGCGACGTACGCCCCGCCGGGTCCGCCCAGGGCCAGCCCGAGCCCGCCCACCACGACCTGGGTCTTCGAGGGCAGCTGGGTCACCGGGTCGTTGGCGGCGGCCCCCACGAAGACGTGCTCGCTGCCGACGCCGAGGTCCACGGCGTGATCGACGCCGACCCCCGGACTGCCGACGAGGATGATGTCGTCGACGCCGGGAATCCCCCCGGGCCGGGCCGCGGCCGCACCCACCGTCCGGGACCCGTAGGAGTGACCGATGGCGGTCAGGTGCGGGTCCTCGTTCCGGTTGGTCACCCGGATCCCTTCCATGAAGTCGCGGTAGGCCGCGCCGCCCTTCTCGGCACGCCCGGTGCCCATGACGGCGAAGTAACCCGCCACCCCGTCCCGGTCCGGCAGCTGCGGGGCGTCGTACCCGAGCCAGACGATCGACGCCGTCGACGTGTCGTACCCCTGCGCCCCGATCGCGGTGTCCCGGGCGCGCCCGAGGTCGTTCTTGGCGAACTCCTCGTCGAGGGAGGTGTTGAGCCCCGGCACATAGGCGGACACGTGCTGCGAGGCATCAGGATTCCCGAACGACACGATCGCCCGCCCGTTCCCCTCGTCCCCGATCCCGATGAGATACATCGGCGGCTTGCTGTCGCCGTTCAGCTGCCGTTCGATCTCGCGCAGCCCGGCCAGCTGCTCACGGGCCTTGTCGGTGTCGACGCCCTCCAGCTCGTCGATCAGCGCCGGAAGGTTGCGGCGGTTGGCGGCGTCCCGGGCGAGGACCGGAATGCCGTCGAGATTGCCGATCAGCTCCGGGACGAGCTCGACGTACCGCTCCCGCTCCTCGGGCGAGAGCCCGTCCCACCACGCCTTGCGCTGGGCGGGGGCGGCGTTCCGCGGGATCCGCTCGCTCAGGTGCGCGCGCTCGGCGTCCCGCACCTCGGCGTCGACCCGCGCCCCGGACCCGGGGATCGCCAGCCCGGCGCCGGCCCCGCCGACGGCCTTGTTCCAGTCCCAGGCCGCGCCGATGTAGTCGCCCCGCGCCCACTTCCCCTCCGCGCCACGGGTGTCCCGCCTCCACTGCTCGGCGATGCGCCGCCCGGCCTCCCCCGGCCGCAGAACGGCGTCGACGACCCCGCGGACATCGCCCCCCAGCCCGTCCCCGAGAAACCCACCGAGGAAGCCGCCGCCGTCGGGGCCTGCGGGTCTACTCGCGTCGACCGTGGTGATGGGGTCGCGCTGGAGGAAGGGCGTGCGGGCTTGGGGGGTGGTGGGGGTGGTGGGGGCTCCGGTGGTGCCTGCGGGGCCTGCGGGGCCTGCGGAGTTGGGGGCTCCGGTGGTGCCGGTGGTGGCGGTGGTGGCGGTGTCACCGGGGCGACCGGTGGTGCCACTGGTTCCGGTGGCACCACTGGTCCCGCCGGTGTCACTGGTTCCGTTCCCACCCCCGGTGCCGGTGCTGCCGACACCACCGGTAAGGCTGGAATCGCCCTCACCCTCACCCTCGCCCCCGCCTCCGTCGGCACCAGCGCCCGCAGGGTCATGGGGCCCGCCGGCGGTACCGTCGGCGCCCCCGTCACCGATCCCTTCACCGGCCAGGGCATCGCGGCCAGGAGCCGGGCACGAACTACCGGTCAGTTCACAGATCGCGCTGCGGATCTCCGCGGTGAGCTGCTGACCGGTGCCCGTGGCCATGAGCCCACCGACGAGCGCGACGACGACCAGGACGAGGCCGAGGTACTCCAGCGCGGTCTGCCCGCCGTCGCGCCGGAACTTCATCATCCGGGCGAAGCTGAACACCCGTTGTCCGGCCCGCTGCTCCGGGCCGCTGCGGAACCAGCGACGGCTCTCCGGGCGGCACAGCAGGACGATGCCGGCCAGCGGTACGGCCAACCGCGCGACGCCCAAGCCCTCGGCCCCGCCGCCCAGCTCGGTGAGGGCGCCGAGGGCGACCCAGGCCAGCACGCCGAGGAGCGCGTACCGGACGCGAACCCCGCCCCGACGGACGTAGAGCGACAGCACGAAGACGGCGACCCCGGGTAAGGACGCGTACAGCAGCAACCCGAGGAGATACCCGTCGACCGCGTCCACCGAGGCAGCCGTCGACAGGGCCCGGAGAGCGCCCACCAGGGTGGCCACGAAGAGAACGTGCAGCAGGATCAGGGCCGCCTGCAACGGCCGGGGCATGAGCCGGCCGCCCGCATCCACGTCGGCAGCGCTTACATCGACGCCAACAGGGACCGCGCTTCTTCGTATGCCGGACAAGAGCAGTCCCCTACCTCGTGAGTGGGCGGAACGGGCGACGGTTCAGTCACTCCGCGCATGCGACCACATGGACGAGGGAGGCGACATGGGCCCCAGGGCCCAATGCGGGGCTCAAAGCCCCTGGTTGGCAGTGAAGTTGAGCCATCGTGGCCAGATCAGGACCCGGTTGCCGACCAGAACTCGGAGTGGATGTTGGGGCGGGGGATGAACTCCGCGTCGGGGGCGAGATGCGCGGTGGCCGGGCTGGTGGAATCGGCCACCTCGGAGTGGCGGACGCAGGGGCTGTCGACGTCGAAGTGCACTTGGCCCTTGTCGGCGACAGTCAGGCTTACCTGAAATCCATCGCGAGTCCGCACGAAGATCGCGGGGGCGTCGACATGACTGTTGACGGCTGTCACGCGGTAGCCGCTCTTCCGCCAGAACCTGTCCACCACGCCTAGCAAGCTACCTCGCCGTTGGGGCGACACCACTGTCATGACTGTTCGCCTGCGAGTGACGACGCAACCCCCCGTCGTGGTCGGGCCATGCACCCAACGCACACCTGGCTCGATTTCGCCCAGAACACGGTCGAGCATCTCATCCGCGCGCTCAGCGGCATCCTGCATATCCATACCTTCACTCCGCCCCTCGGCGCACCCCGCCAGCAGAAAGCTCACCAGAAGAAGCGAAACCATCGATTGAAATCGGGCCATCAACGCGGCACTTCCCTCTTGATTCTTTCCGCATGCCCCACAGCGATCAGTGCCATATTTTCGACCGACGCCCTGTCGATTTCAGGATCGAAGTACTCCGAATGCGCATCGACATTAAGCTTTCCCTGTCCGATCAAAGGTGGCCCATCCCCCACCTCGAAACGCCTTGCCCCGAACGCTTCACTGGCCGGGTCCTTGCCGAACCAGATGTCATCGTCCCCTCTGTCGGCCAGGTCGCCGAAGACATAGGAAGCCGCAGGGCCGCCGTATAACGTCCCCACCGCCCCGACCGCAAACTCCTCCCGGGATGGCATTTTCGTCACGATGTCGTTGGCAGCCGCTCCAACGAACACATGCTCCCTCCCGACACCCAGATCGTCGGCACTATTCACGCCCACGCCGGGGCTTCCGACGAAAACAATATCGTCTACACCTGGAATACCACCTTCTCCCTGGGCAGCAGCACCCACCGTCCGAGATCCATAAGAGTGACCAATGGCCGTCATATGCGGATCCGCGTTTTGATTGGCCACTTGCATACCGTTCATGAACTCACGGAAAGCCAAGCCACCTTCGTTCGCCCTGCCCCCTCCAGCAACAGCTAGGCTCCCACGCCCGTCCGGCGACTGCGGTGCGTCATATCCGAGCCAAGTGATCACAGCAGTCGGTGCTCCGTGTCGATTCGCCGTAATGGAAAGATCACGCGCTCGCTTCAGATCCCCGTCGGCAAAATCCTCGTCCAACGAAGTATTCAACCCCGGCACATAAGCTGCCACATTCCGCGCCGTATCCGGATTCCCGTACGACACGATCGCCCGGCCGTTCCCCTGATCCCCGATCCCGAGCAAGTACATCGGCGGCTCCCCCGCCTTCGGCCCCGCCCGCAGCTGCCGGTCGATCTCCCGCAGCGCCGCGAGCTTGGTCGCCGCATCGTCGTCGTCCCGCCCCGACAGCTTCCCCATCAGCAGCTGAAGGTTGTCCCGGTTCGCCGCGTCCCTGACCAGGGCCGGAATCCCGTCCAGGTTGCCGATCCGGTCCGGGTACACCGCGAGGTACTCCTCGCGCTGTTCGTCCGTCAGGCCGGCCCACCATGCCTTGCGTTCCGCCGGACTCGCATCGTGCGGGATCGCGTCTCTCAGGTAGCCGCGCGCCGCAGCCCGCACCGCCGCGGCATCGGCCGCCGCGTCGGTCCACGTCGCCACCGGAACACCCAGCCCCTCGTGCGCCTTCAGCGACCGCAGGATCCTGGTGTACCGCCAGTCCGCATCGGCCGCCGCCCGCACCGCCTGGGCCACCCGGTCCGCGATGTCCTGAGCCTTGCCCGCGTTCGGGTTGGGCGCGACGAGCCCCGAAGACGGGACCATGCCCGGGTTCGGGACCCCCGACACCGTCCCACCCGCCAACGGCTTCCCGTCGACCACCCCCTCGCCCGCCGCCGGATACGTCACCGAACCATCCGCGTGCACCGTGAACCTCGACGCCGCCGCATCGTCCAGCGCCCCCTGCAACACCCGCTGCTGGGTCTTGATCTCATGGGCGAGACTGTTCAGCGTGGTCCGCAGCAGTCCGCACTCGGTGTAGATGTACTGGAAGTTCTTCCCCAGCCTCCGCAGTCCTCTCACGGCCGCGTCCGGCGCCTCCCCCTTCTGCGTATCGCGAAGCCCCGGCAGGAGCTGCCCCTCGATACGGTCGCGGGCCGCGTCCGCCCGGTTGCTGACCCGTCCCCAGCCGTCCGCCGCCTGCTCCAGTTCGGCACACTTCACCTCACGTAACGCCGACCAGGTCAGAACGGAAATCCCCCCACCGCTCCGCCCGCTCACCGCACACCACCGACGCCGGGCGTCCTCACTCCGTCGAAGCCGCTCCTCACCGCCTCGTTCGCCTGCGCCTGGACCTGGACGACCGCACGCATCTTCCCGCCGAGGCTCCCGCATTCCCGACGCGCGTCCTGAATCCGGCGCTCCCACGAGGCCCGCACAGCGGCCAGTTCCGCCAGCGCGGACAGCGCTCCGGCCCCGGCGGTCACGCCTTGGTGCGCCACCTCCAGTTCACCCTTCACCGGGCCGAGGAGCGTGACCAGCTGGTCGGCCCCACCGGCGGCCCGCAGCCACGGACCACGACTGTGCCGGAGATCCCCTGTCCTGACCTCGCCCCCCGATCCTGCGGAAACCCGCGGTTCGGCCGACATACCCACCGCCCCTTCGACACCCCGCGGTCCGGCCGACGCACCCGCAGACCCTTCGGCACCCGCCGGTCCGGCCCCGGCCCCCGCCCGCTCCAGGGCATCATCCGGCTGCCCGGCCACGGTCACTCCGCCCACACCGCTCACCCCGTTCTCCTGATCGTGGAGCGGCACTGTGCCAAATCCGCCGTACGCGACATGCCGGATACCAGCACGCGTGGCCCCGGCGCCCGACCCATCCGGTCCCCGGGATTCCCGGCCGGGGCAACGAGAGGTCCCGTTCCGGCGAAGCCGACCCGGTTCACCCGAACGAAGGGGGAGGCGGACACGGGCACACACCCCGGCGCACCGCGGCGCCCCCGACCCCGACCCCAGGCCGGGCCCCGGCTCCACGCCCCAGCCCCGCGCCCGGTCCCGGCTCCCGGCCCCACCGGACCGACCGGACCTACCGGGCGGCACCCGGCGCACCGTTCCCCCGCACACGACGGGCGATGCATCGAACGGGATGCCGACCGGCGCACCAACGGCTCTCGAACGGCGCATACGAACACGCCGTGCCCCGCGAACGCTGCGACCGCATCAGAACCCATGGCCACCGTCGTTGCTCCTGGTCACAGCCCGTGATACACAGAGTAACCAGTCATACACACGAGGAGTGGACGAGCCGCAGGTCAGGGCGGCCGCCCCGGTCAAGCGTGCGAGATCCGGGTAAAGAGACCCGGGAAGGCGTCGTGCGAGCACGGTTTCATCAGCGAAGATAGAAGGCGACCCATGCCGGACGGCACGGGCGGCGAACTACCCAACAGGGGCGGTGACTTACATGATCCTGGCAGCAGAGAAGGGCGACATCACCACCATCATCGGCGGAATCGCCCCGGACTGGGGGCCGTTCGGGACGCTGGGAAACGAGGCGCGCATCATGATCGAGGTGGTGATGGCCATCGCCATCCTGCTCTGCCTCGGCATCGCGATCTGGGGTGCCGCGAAGCAGCGCATCGGAGCGACGGCACTGCGCGACACCTTCAGCGCGGAGCAGGGCAAGGGCCTGATCGTGGCAGGCCTGACAGGGGTCTTCATCATCGGCTCCCTCGGAACCCTGTTCACCATCGTGTACGGAATGGCCGTCTGACCCACCGTCGGCCGACTCCCACCGGGCCGTCCCCGCCCGCTCCCCACCATCCGTCCGTCGTGCCCACCGGCTGAGGTTGCGTTTCCCTGATGTCAAGTCACCACACCGCGTTCGAGCGGCACCCAGCACAGCTACCGTCGGCCTGCGCGGATCCGCACACGACCGAGGGGGCGAGCGCGGCATGAGTCCCGGTGACGAGCACGACTACCGCGGCAGGGATCAGGGGGGCCGCGGTGACGACCCGTACAGCACGCTCGGCGGCACCCGTCAGACCCGTACCCGTCTCCCCGACGGAGACCCGGGCGACCCTCACGCGCGCCGCCCTGTCCGCAACTCCCGCTCGCTCGTGATGGTCACGGGCGTCGTCGTCCTGCTCGTCGCCGCCATCGCCTTCGCCAACCGGGGCGGTGGCAGCGACGACGACGCGTCCCCGGGCGGCAAGAGTTCGAGGGCGGCGGGAAGCGCCCCCACCGCGGCCACCGGCACCAAGCCCGTCGAAGGCAAGAACGGAACGATCCCCTCCGGCTTCGCCCGCGACGAGCAGGGGGCCCAGAGCGCGGCGGCGAACTACGCGGTGGCGCTGGGTTCGGCGGAGATGTTCACGAAGGAGAGCCGCCACCGCATTCTCGACACCGTCTACTCCCCCGCGGCGGCGGAGGAACTGCGGTCGCCCCAGGACCGGGCCTACTCGGCCGAGTTCCTCTCACTCCTCGGTCTCGACCCCGACGGCAAGGCCCCGCAGGGCAGCACCTTCATCTCACGGACCGTTCCGGTGGGCACGAAGGTGCTGGCATTCGAGAACGACACCGCCAAGGTAGCCGTCTGGTACACCGGGCTCCTCGGCATGTCCGGCGAGGACTCCACCAAGCCCGTGAGCACCACCTGGAAGACATGGACCGCTGACCTGTCATGGTCGGACGGTGACTGGAAGGTGACCAGCGCCTCCGAGAGCGACGGCCCGGCGCCCGTCCCCGGCGATGTCGCGGCTTCGAAGTCCGACACGATCAGCAAGGCCGTAGAAGAGTACGGAGGCTTCACTTATGCCAGGTGACCCCAAGTACCGCTTCCGTTCGGTGGCGACCTCGCTGATCGGACTGCAGGCAGCCGCGCTGGCGTTCGCCGGACGTGCCGCCGCGGACCCGACCCCGACCCCGAGCCCGACCCCGACCCCTTCACCGAGCGCCAACGAAGACTGCAGCCTGCTGTTCGGCGAGGTCAAGAAGTTCTGCGAGGAAGGGGACGGCGCGAGCAGTCCCGGCAGCGTCCCCGGATCTCCCGACCCCGCGGAGTCCCTCGACCCCCTCTCCTCCCTGGCCCGAGGCTGCGCCGACGCCGCCTCCTGGATCGTCGGCAAGCTCAGCGAGGCCGTCGACTCCACCGCCAACGTGGACTTCACGAACCCGAAGTTCCTCCAGCAGTACGCCGTCATCTTCGCGGCCTCCACCATCCTCACCCTCGTCCTCTGGCTCCTCGCGGTCGCCAAGCGGGCCATCCGCGGCGTCCCCCTCACCACCGCGATCTCCGAGGCCGTCGGCTTCCTCTGGCTCACCGTCCTCGCCTCCGCCTTCACCCCGCTGATCCTCTACACGATCGTCTCCGCCACCGACGGCGTCACCGAGATCATCTCCTCCGCCACCGGCGGCCAGACCGACGTCTTCTTCGGCTCGTTCGCCGAAGCGCTCAAGAAGGGCGAGGACATCGGCGGCGGCCCCATCATGCTGATCGTCGTCTCGCTCGTCTCGATCCTCGCCGCCGGCATCCTGTGGCTGGAGCTCGTCATCCGCGCCGCGCTGCTCTACGTCGGCGCGCTCCTCGGGATCGTCGTCTACGCCGGACTCGTCGACAAGAACATGTGGGGCCACGTCCGCCGCTGGGCCGGCATCATGATCGCGGTGATCATGGTCAAGCCGGTCATCGTCATCGTCCTCGGCCTCGCCGGCGCACTCTCCTCGGGCGACGGCCCCGACGCCTTCTCCGCCGTCGTCTCCGGCCTCTCCATCATCCTCCTGGCCATCTTCGCCTCCGCCATGATCTACCGCTTCGTCCCCGGCTTCGGCGACGAGATCCAGGGCGCCCGCACCAACCGCAAGCAGGCCACCGACGGCTCCCAGGCCGCCGCCCTCATCAGCTCCCCCGCCGCCCTCGTCTCCCAGGGCATCAAGACCCACAGCGGCCGCAACGACCAGAACAGCGGCGGAGGCGGCGCCCGCCCCGCCAACCCGGCCAGCGGCGGCGTCGCCGCGCACAGCTCCCGGACCTCCGGCGGAAGCGGAGGCGGCGGCGGGGCCGGCGGCGGATCTGTCCCCTCCGCCGCCCCCTCGCCCCGCAGCGGCTCCGCACCCACCTCCGCCACCCCCCACAGCAGCCGCTCCCCCCGAGGCGGAGGCGGCTTCGGCACCACAGGTAACTCGAGCACAGGAGGTGGAGGGCGTTGACGACCCAGTCCCACACGATGACGCCCCGCCGCACGTATCTCATCGGCCGCGCCCGGCCGAACGCGATCGTCGGCAAGAACCGCGAGACCGGCGAGATCGCCCTGATCATCGTCGGCGCGTTCCTCGGCATGATGAGCGGACTCCTCGTCCCCCTCCTCTCCCTCCGCATCGTCTGCCTCGTCGGCTTCCCGATGCTGGCCCTCGCCATCGTGTACGTCCCCTACAAGGGCCGCACCTTCTACAAGTGGTTCGAGATCAACCGCACCTTCAAGCGCTCCCTGCGCCGCGGCACCGCCTACCGCTCCGGCGCCATGGAGGCCGGTGTCCACGCCGACGGCCGCGAGGTGGAAATCGGCCCGCCCCCCGGCATCGGCCGGATCAGCTGGCTCGCCGCTCCCTTCGGCCCCGACGAGATCGCCGTACTCCTCCACGCCGACCGACGCACCGTCACCGCCGCCATCGAGATCGAGGGCCCCGGCGTCGGCCTCCGCGACAGCGAGGACCAGGAAGCCCTCGTCGACCGCTTCGGCACCCTCCTCAAGCACGTGGCCAACGGCGACGGCTTCGTCACCCGCCTCCAGATGCTCGCCCGCACCCTCCCCGCCGACCCCGACGCCCACGCCAAGGACGTCGCCCAGCGCGGCGACAAGGGCGCCCCCCACTGGCTGCAGGACTCCTACGATCAGCTCCAGTCCATGGTCTCCACCTCCAGCGAGCAGCACCGCGCGTACCTCGTCGCCTGCATGCACTACAGCCGCGAGCTCGCCGCCGAGGCCAACGCCATGGCCCGCGCCGCCCGCCCGCACGGCGGCCGGAAGCTCGACCGCGACGCCGGCCTCGCCGTCGTCATGGCCCGCGAGCTCACCGACATCTGCGCCCGCCTCGCCGAGGCCGACATCCGGGTCCGCCAGCCGCTCGGCCAGAGCCGGGTCGCCTCCCTCGTCCATTCCATGTACGACCCCGACCACCCCATCGACCACATCCAGGCCATGACCAAGCGCAACGCCTGGCCCGCCGAACTGGACGCGGTCGAGCCCACGTTCCTCCAGGCCAAGACCCGCGAGTCCACCACCCGTGCCCCCTGGTGCCACGCCACGGCCTGGGTGAAGGAGTGGCCGATGACCCCCGTCGGCGTCAACTTCCTCGCCCCGCTGCTCGTCCACACCCCCGACGTCATCCGCACCGTCGCCGTCTGCATGGACCTCGAACCCACCGAGATCGCCATCGAGCGCATGCTCACCGAGAAGACCAACGACGACGCCGAGGCCAGCCGCCAGGCCAAGATGAACCGCACGGTCGACCCCCGCGACATCGCCGCCCACGGCCGGCTCGACCAGCGGGGTGAAGATCTCGCCAGCGGTGCGGCCGGAGTGAACCTCGTGGGGTACATCACGGTGTCGTCCCGCTCACCCGAGGCCCTCGCCCGCGACAAGCGCACGATCCGCGCCTCGGCCGGCAAGTCGTATCTCAAGCTGGAGTGGTGCGACCGCGAACACCACCGCGCCTTCGTGAACACGCTCCCGTTCGCCACCGGCATCCGCCGCTGACACCACCCCCGCGTCCCGCCCGGCCACCACGTCCTTCGCCGCGTCACCACCGTCCACCCGCAGGAAGCACCCCAACCAGAGAGGGCACCCCACCATGCGTGACCCCCTGTCCGCATTGTCGGATGCCTTCACCTCCTTCCTCTTCGGCAAGGTGGAGACGACCCGCCTCCCCGTCCGTACGTCCACGGGCCAGGCCCAGGCCGTCTACCTCCCCACCGCCGCGCCGGGCCTCGGCGACTCCGGCGTGATCATCGGCCGCGAGGTCTACAGCGGCAAGGGCTACATCTACGACCCCTTCCAGCTGTACGGTCAGCAGCTCCCCGCCCCGCACTGGCTGGTCCTCGGCGAGTCCGGCAACGGCAAGTCGGCACTGGAGAAGACCTACGTCCTGCGCCAGCTCCGCTTCCGCGACCGCCAGGTCGTCGTCCTCGACGCCCAGGGCGAGGACGGCGTCGGCGAGTGGAACCTCATCGCCCAGGAGCTGGGGATAACTCCCATCCGCCTGGACCCGACCGCCGCCCTCAACGGCGGCATCCGCCTCAACCCCCTCGACCCCTCCATCACCACCACCGGCCAGCTCGCCCTGCTCCGCACGATCATCGAAGTCGCGATGGGCCACGGCCTCGACGAGCGTTCCGGCTTCGCGCTCAAAGTCGCCCACGCCTACGTCACCGCGACCATCACCGACCGCCAGCCGGTCCTGATGGACATCGTCGAGCAGCTCCGCCACCCCAAGCCCGAATCGGCAGAGGCGATGAACGTCGACATAGACGATGTACGGGCCTGGGGCCTGGACGTCGCCCTCGTCCTGGACCGGCTCGTCGACGGCGACCTGCGCGGCATGTTCGACGGGCCCACCACGGTCGGCATCGATCTCGACGCGCCCCTCATCGTCTTCGACCTCTCGCACATCGACCGCAACTCGATCGCGATGCCCATCCTGATGGCGATCGTCGGCGTCTGGCTGGAGCACACCTGGATCCGGCCCGACCGCAAGAAGCGCATCTTCCTGGTCGAGGAGGCGTGGCACATCATCAACTCCCCCTTCGTCGCGCAGCTCTTCCAGCGCCTGCTGAAGTTCGGCCGCCGCCTCGGACTCTCGTTCGTCGCCGTCGTCCACCACCTCAGCGACGTGGTGGACGGGGCAGCGGCGAAGGAAGCGGCGGCCATCCTCAAGATGGCCTCCACCCGCACGATCTACGCGCAGAAGACGGACGAGGCCAGAGCGACGGGCCGGGTGATCGGCCTGCCCCGGTGGGCCGTCGAGATCATCCCGACGCTCACCCCGGGCATCGCCGTCTGGGACGTCAACGGCAACGTGCAGGTCGTCAAGCACCTGATCACCGAGGCCGAACGCCCCCTGGTCTTCACGGACCGCGCCATGACCGAGGGATCGGCCGCCGACCCGGACGACCTGCTGCCCGATGACATCCGCGCCGCCGAGTGGGAGACGGAGCAGCGGGCGGCCCGGATCGAGCAACAGCAACGGACGAACGAGTCGTCAGAGTCCACGGTGGCCTGACATGGCACGGCAGCCGGCGCCGGGCCGGGGCAACGGTCCCGCCCGACACGACAACGGGTACGACAGCCGGTCCCGGGGCGGCGGGGGCATCCCGGACGGCCTACTGATCGGCCTCCTGGCCCTCCTCCTCGCGGCCACCCTGGTCACGTGGACGGCCACAGGCCTGGCCGGTCTCCTCTCCCACGGGGCCTGGCCGGACGGCGTGACGTTCATCCGCTCCCCGCTTGCCCTGCGCGAACTGGCCGCCACCCCCCAGGACCTCACCGCGGCCTGGCCGGAGACACCTCCGGCCCAGCTCTCGGGGTACGGCCTGTTCTGGGGCCTGTTCATCGGCGAACTGCTGGTGCTGCTGGTCCTCACGGTGTTCACGCTCGGGGTGGTGTCCCGTGGTCGTGCCGTACGGGAACGGCGCCGCGAGGAACGGGCCGTCGAGGCCCACCAGCCACCGCTCGCCCAGGACAAGCCGGCACAGACGACCCCCCGTCAAGAACAAGCACGGCTCCAGGCCCCCGCACAAACACAGGCCCACGCACAACCACAGGCACAACCACCGAAACAGGCCGAGGCACCCACACCCCCAGCACACCCAGCGCCCCCAGCACTCCCCGGAACCCCAACGGCACCACCCCCACCAGCAGTCCCCCACCCCCCATCCATCCCCCCTCACCCGGCCCAGGGAACGCCCCCTCCCCCCGAGCCGAACACGGCGCTTCTCCCCTCCCCCCGCACCCCTCTCCTCGTCTACGCCCCGGCCCCCACCCGGCGCCCCACCGTCGTGCAGGCGATCAAGGACGCCGAAGGCCCCGCCCTGGTCGTCACATCGGACCCCACGGTCTGGGCCGAGACGAAGGACGCCCGGGCCAAACTCGGCCCGGTCCTCGTCTACGACCCGGGCCACCTCTGCGACACCCCCGCCCGCCTCCACTGGTCGCCCACCGCAGGCTGCGAGCACCCCGACGCCGCCGCCGTCCGCGCCGCCGCACTGCTCGCCCCGGTCCGCCCGCAGGCCAGGATCGACGCGGCGATGGCGGACACGGCGCAGACGCTCCTCCAGTGCTGGCTGCACGCAGCCGCGGTGGACGGCCGCCCGTTCCGCCAGGTGGTCCGCTGGGCCTCCGGTTCCGCAGCCCACGAAGCGGTACGCCTCCTGCGGACGCACCCCGGGGCAGCGTCGGGACTCGCCGGACTCCTGGAGTCCGCACTCACGGCGTACCCGGAACGGCGCGAAGTGGCACAGGAGTTGACCGTACGGGCTTTCTCGGCGCTCTCCTCGGTGCACATCCGGGAGGCCTGCACGCCCAACCGGTCCGATGCGGCCGCGCTGGAATCTTTTGCCCGCGAAGGGGGAACGCTCTACCTGGTGGGCGATCCCATCGAGGATCCCCGCTCACAGCCGGGCGCGATGCCCCTCCTCACCGCGCTCGCCGCAGACGTGGTCGAGCACGGCCGCCGCATGGCCGCACGGTCAACCGACGGTCGGCTCGACCCACCAATGACGCTCGTCCTGGACGACGTCGCGGCCGTGGCGCCCCTTCCCCAGCTCCCGGAACTGCTGGCGACCGGCGAAATCCGGGGCATGCCGACCCTGGTGCTGCTCCGCTCCCGGGAACAGGGGCGCGCCCGCTGGCGGGAACCCCTGCACGCCCCGGCCCCGGGCATCGGCTGACCCAGCGGGAATCAGACCGGACAGGCTGGCCAGACCAGGAGGACGGACACACGGCGGACAAACCAGGAGGACGGACACACGGCGGGTAGACCCCAGCGGGAGAAAGACCGAGACCCCCAGCCCGCCGGCCACCCGCCACACCCCCGGCCAGGGCAGCGCCTACCCCTCCCGCCCAAGGACGTACTCCACCTCCTGCTCACCCCGGTCACCCGGAGCCGGAATCCGCTGCCCTGACGGGACGAAGCCGAACTTCCGGTAGAACGCGGCGGCCCGCGGGTTCTTCTCGTTCACATAGAGGCGCACCCGCTCCATCCGGGGCGCTGACAGCGACCAGGCCCACGCGACGGCCTCGCGGAACAACGCCTCGGTCACCCCGGTCCCCCGCACCTCGGGCCGGACGAACACACCGACCAGGTGCGCCTGGTCCACCGATGGAGCCTCCCCGAAGCGCACCTCGTCGTCCCGGCTGTCGACGAGCTCGACGAGTACGGTGACCGACCCCACCCACTCCCCCTCGGGCGACTCCGCGACGAACTGGCGGACCTGGCCGGGTCCGTCATCGGCGGCGTCGGCGGCGCGCTGCTGCCAGAACACGTCCGGCTTCGCCACCGCGTCCTCGTACGACTCCAGAAACGCCACCGGGGCCGCCGGATCCTGCAGAGCGTCCAACCGCAACTGCCTGACCTGCGGCCATTCGTCGGCCCGCACCACACGCGTCACATAGTCCATACCGCGATCCTCACCCGCACGCGTCCCACGCTCAACCGAGTAATCCACAGCACCGAC
This sequence comes from Streptomyces sp. YPW6, assembly GCF_018866325.1. Classification (NCBI taxonomy): domain Bacteria; kingdom Bacillati; phylum Actinomycetota; class Actinomycetes; order Kitasatosporales; family Streptomycetaceae; genus Streptomyces; species Streptomyces sp. YPW6. The sequence goes on along the minus strand of NZ_CP076457.1, from coordinate 4,074,091 downwards.
ACGAACCACCAGACACCGAACACCCACCCGGCTCCCAGCTCCCGGCTCCCAGCTCCCGGCTCCCGGCTCCCGGCTCCCGGCTCCCGGCTCCCGGCTCCCGGCTCCCGGCTCCCGGCTCCCGGCTCCCGGCTCCCGGCTCCCGGCAAAGCACTGCCACACCCCCACGCCCCGTCGTACCCGGGTACTACGCCCGCCCCCACATCCCGCCCCCGGTCGGACGACCGGCTGCGGCCGGCTCCGTAGCGTCCTCGGCATGATCACAGCACACGGCCTCACCAAGCGGTACGGCGACAGAACCGTCGTCCGGGATCTCGACTTCACCGTCCGCCCCGGAACAGTCACCGGCTTCCTCGGCCCCAACGGCGCGGGCAAGTCCACCACGATGCGCATGCTCCTCGGCCTGGACAGCCCGACGCGGGGCCGCTCCACCGTCAACGGCCGCTCCTACGTCATCCACCCCGCGCCCCTCACCCAGGTCGGCGCCCTGCTGGAGGCCCGCTCCGTCCACCCCGGCCGGTCCGCCTTCCACCACCTGATGGCCCTCGCGCACACCCACGGCATCCCACGCCGCCGCGTCGAGGAGGTCATCGACCTCGCCGGGCTGACCGACGCCGCCCACCGCAGGGTGAAAGGCTTCTCCCTCGGCATGGGCCAACGACTGGGCGTCGCCGCCGCGCTGCTCGGCGACCCCGCCACCGTCATCCTGGACGAACCGGTCAACGGCCTGGACCCCGAGGGAGTCCTGTGGATCCGTACCCTCCTGACCTCCCTCGCCGCCGAAGGCCGTACGGTCCTCGTCTCCTCCCACCTGATGAGCGAGATGGCCCTCACCGCAGACCATCTGATCGTCATCGGGCGCGGCAGACTCCTCGCCGACACCACGGTGGCCGAGCTGATCCGTTCGGCGGGCGGGGCGTCCGTCAGGGTCGTCACCCCGCAGCCGGAGGAACTGGAAGCCCGCCTCTCGGCCCCGAACGTGACCGTCACCGCGGCCCCCGGCCCCACCCCGGAAGCCCACGAACTCCTGATCCGAGGCGTGGACGCGGCACACATCGGACGGGTGGCCGCCACGCACGCGCTCACCCTGCACGAACTCACGCCACAGACCGTGTCGCTGGAGCAGGCGTTCATGGACCTCACACAGGAATCCGTCGAGCACCGGCCGCACCGACAACAACAGCAACAGCAACAGCAACGACTGCAACAACGACTGCACCGAACGACACCGACCACCGGAGAAGCAGCATGACGACCACTCACCCCACCGCCCCTTCGGCATACCGCATCACCCCGCGCCGCGTCATGCACGCGGAGTGGCACAAACTCCGTTCTCTGCGCTCCTCCTGGATCACCGTCATCGCGGCCGTCGTCATGGTGCTCGGCGTCGGCCTGATCATGGGCGCGACCTACACCTCCGGCGGCGGTGACTCCGACGTCGACACGGTCGTCCTGTCTCTGTACGGGAGCGTGCTCGCCCAGATCTTCCTGGTCGTCCTGGGCATCCTCATGACCGCCGGCGAGTACACGACCGGCATGATCCGCTCCTCCCTCACCGCCGTACCCGCCCGGCTCCCCGTCCTGTGGGCCAAGGCCGCCGTCTTCACCGGCACGGTCTTCTCGGTCATGCTCGTCACGGCGGTGGTCACGTTCGCCGCGGCGCAGGCGTTCCTCCAGGACACCGACCAGGCCGCCTCGTTCACCGACCCGGGCGTCCTACGCGCCCTGACGGGCAACGCCGGAGCGCTCACCCTGCTGGGCCTGCTCGCTCTCGGCCTCGGCGCACTGCTGCGCTCCGTGCCAGGCGCGATCGGCGCGTTCATCGGCGGGATCATGATCCTGCCGGAGATCCTCGGGATGCTCCCGTACGGCATCGTCGAGCGCGCGATCATGTACTTCCCCACCCAGGCCGCCGGAGCCCTCGGCTCCGCCACCCCCATCCCCGGCACCATCTCCCCCGGCCCCGCCCTGCTCGCCCTCTCCCTGTGGACGGGTACGACACTGGCCGCGGCGGCGCTGACACTCAAGCGCCGCGATGTCTGACCCCGAGGAGCGACCAGGTGAGCACCGAGCCGAGGCCCCAGAACCAGCACAGGTACCGGGACTGGGACAGGGACCGGGACCGGGACACGGACAGCGAAACGGCTGAGGACAGCGGTCAGGACAGGGCCGGGGACAGAGCCAGGGCCAGCGGCCACGGTCGGCGGCGGGACCGCGGTCAGGACCGGCGCACCGAAGGCACGGTTCCTCCCCCCACCCGGATCGTCCGCGACGGCCTGGACCGGCTCCGCGCCTTCGACCGCCGCCGGCCACGAGTCTGGGACGCGGCGGTGACCGGGTGCTGGACCGTGGCCGCGGTGCTCGACTACACCTCCGGCGGCTGGCGGACCACCGCGCACGACGACGTCACGGCCTCCGAGTCCCTGGTGCTCCTGATGAGCCTGGGGTTCTCCCTGCCGCTGCTCTGGCGCCGCACGCACCCCCTGGCCGTACTCCTGCTCATGACACCGGTATCCGTGGTCAACATCTGGACGGGGGCCGTGGTGCAGGCCTCCCTCCTCCAGCTGATCCCGGTCTTCCAGATCGTCCTGCGCTCCTCGTTCCGTACGGTCGCGGCATCGGCCCTCCTGTTCGTCGTCCCGGTCCTGTCGGGCGGCGTCCGCATCCCCTCCACCTGGGGTCAGGAAGTGGTCTCGTCCATCTGGGGCCTGGTCCTCGTCATCCTGCTGGGGATCGCGGTCCGCACACGGCGCGAGTACACCGAGGCCCTCGTCGAACGCGCCCACCGGCTGGAGCGTGAACGCGACCAGCAGGCGCGGCTCGCGGCCGCCGCCGAACGCACCCGTATCGCCCGGGAGATGCACGACATCATCGGCCACAACCTGTCCGTCATCACGGGGCTCGCGGACGGCGGAGCGTACGCGGCCCGGACGAGCCCGGAACGCGCGAGCCAGGCCCTCGAGGCCATCGGTACGACCAGCAGGCAGGCCCTGTCCGAACTCCGCCGCCTCCTCGGCGTCCTGCGCGACGACCACCCCGACGCCGAGCGCACCCCGCAGCCGACGCTCGATGATCTGGCTCCCCTCGTCGAACGCGTACGCAGGGCGGGGCTGCCCGTCCATCTGGAGCTGAACGGCGAACCCGGCCCGCGGCCCCTCACTCCGGGCCGCCAACTCACCGTGTACCGGGTGATCCAGGAGGCCCTGACCAACACCCTCAAGCACGCCACCGGCCCCACGTCCGCGACGGTGACCCTCACCCACTCATCCACGCATCTGGACGCCCGCGTCACCGACACCGGCACCGGAGCCGGCAGAACCGCGCCCGCGGATACGGAGGAAGCACCGTCGGCAGCCCAGGGCATCATGGGCATGCGGGAACGCGCCGCACTCTACGACGGCTGCCTGGAAGCGGGCCCACTGCCCGAGCACGCCGGATGGCAGGTAAAGCTCCGCCTTCCTCTGGAGGACACACACCCGTGACGACCGTACTCATCGCCGACGACCAGCCGATGCAACGCTTCGGGTTCCGCATGCTGTTGGAGAGCCAGGACGACATGACGGTGGTCGGCGAAGCGGGCAACGGCACCGAGGCCGTGCATCTGGTCGCCCGTCACCACCCGGACGTCGTGCTGATGGACATCCGCATGCCCGGTCTCGACGGCATCGAGGCCACCCGGCGCATCATCGCCTCGGGCGCCCGCACCCGCATTCTGATCGTCACGACGTTCGACCTCGACGCGTACGCGTACGACGGCCTGCGCGCCGGCGCCAGCGGCTTCCTGGTCAAGGACGCCCTGCCCGAGGAACTCCTCTCCGGTATCCGTGCCGTGGCCGTCGGCGACGCGGTGGTGGCCCCGACGCTGACCCGCCGACTCCTCGACGCGTACGTCCACCACCTCCCGGCCGTACCCGGCGCCCGGGTTGCCTCGGACCCGCGTATCACCGCCCTCACGGAACGGGAACGCGAGATCCTCACCGTGATGGGGCAGGGCTGGTCCAACACGGAGATCGCCGCCCGCCTCCACCTCGCCGAGTCCACCGTGAAGACACACGTCACCCGCATCCTCGCGAAGACCGGGGCAAGGGACCGCGTCCAGGCCGTCATCCTGGCCTACGACACCCGCCTGGTCACCCCGGCGTAGGCGGGGCCGGCGGTGCCGTGCCGGTCTGCGGGACCGGGACCGGGCCCGGAACGCAGAAAAGCCCCGCACCATCACGGTGCGGGGCTCTCCCACAATAATTGTTCGGCGGCGTCCTACTCTCCCACAGGGTCCCCCCTGCAGTACCATCGGCGCTGAAAGGCTTAGCTTCCGGGTTCGGAATGTAACCGGGCGTTTCCCTAACGCAATGACCACCGAAACACTATGAAACAATCAAACCAACCGGACAACAACACAGCCGTTCGTTATTTCAGAACTAACACAGTGGACGCGAGCAACTGAGGACAAGCCCTCGGCCTATTAGTACCAGTCAGCTCCACCCGTTACCGGGCTTCCACATCTGGCCTATCAACCCAGTCGTCTACTGGGAGCCTTAACCCCTCAAAGGAGGTGGGAACACTCATCTCGAAGCAGGCTTCCCGCTTAGATGCTTTCAGCGGTTATCCTTTCCGAACGTAGCCAACCAGCCATGCCCTTGGCAGAACAACTGGCACACCAGAGGTTCGTCCGTCCCGGTCCTCTCGTACTAGGACAGCCCTTCTCAATATTCCTACGCGCACAGCGGATAGGGACCGAACTGTCTCACGACGTTCTAAACCCAGCTCGCGTACCGCTTTAATGGGCGAACAGCCCAACCCTTGGGACCGACTCCAGCCCCAGGATGCGACGAGCCGACATCGAGGTGCCAAACCATCCCGTCGATATGGACTCTTGGGGAAGATCAGCCTGTTATCCCCGGGGTACCTTTTATCCGTTGAGCGACAGCGCTTCCACAAGCCACTGCCGGATCACTAGTCCCGACTTTCGTCCCTGCTCGACCCGTCGGTCTCACAGTCAAGCTCCCTTGTGCACTTACACTCAACACCTGATTACCAACCAGGCTGAGGGAACCTTTGGGCGCCTCCGTTACTCTTTAGGAGGCAACCGCCCCAGTTAAACTACCCATCAGACACTGTCCCTGATCCGGATCACGGACCCAGGTTAGACATCCAGCACGACCAGAGTGGTATTTCAACGACGACTCCACAACCACTGGCGTGGCCGCTTCACAGTCTCCCACCTATCCTACACAAGCCGAACCGAACACCAATATCAAACTGTAGTAAAGGTCCCGGGGTCTTTCCGTCCTGCTGCGCGAAACGAGCATCTTTACTCGTAGTGCAATTTCACCGGGCCTATGGTTGAGACAGTCGAGAAGTCGTTACGCCATTCGTGCAGGTCGGAACTTACCCGACAAGGAATTTCGCTACCTTAGGATGGTTATAGTTACCACCGCCGTTTACTGGCGCTTAAGTTCTCAGCTTCGCCACCCCGAAGAGCAGCTAACCGGTCCCCTTAACGTTCCAGCACCGGGCAGGCGTCAGTCCGTATACATCGCCTTACGGCTTCGCACGGACCTGTGTTTTTAGTAAACAGTCGCTTCTCGCTGGTCTCTGCGGCCACCCCCAGCTCAAGCAGCACGTGCTATCACCAGAAATGGCCCCCCTTCTCCCGAAGTTACGGGGGCATTTTGCCGAGTTCCTTAACCATAGTTCACCCGAACGCCTCGGTATTCTCTACCTGACCACCTGAGTCGGTTTAGGGTACGGGCCGCCATGAAACTCGCTAGAGGCTTTTCTCGACAGCATAGGATCATCCACTTCACCACAATCGGCTCGGCATCAGGTCTCAGACTCCATGCACGACGGATTTACCTACCGTGCGTCCTACACCCTTACCCCGGGACAACCACCACCCGGGCTGGACTACCTTCCTGCGTCACCCCATCGCTTACCTACTACAAGTCTGGTTCATCGGCTCCACCACTACCCTCAACTCCGAAGAGATCGGGCCGGCTTCACGGACTTAGCATCGCCTGATTCAGTACTGGGCGTTTCAAAGCGGGTACCGGAATATCAACCGGTTGTCCATCGACTACGCCTGTCGGCCTCGCCTTAGGTCCCGACTTACCCTGGGCAGATCAGCTTGACCCAGGAACCCTTAGTCAATCGGCGCACACGTTTCTCACGTGTGTATCGCTACTCATGCCTGCATTCTCACTCGTGAACCGTCCACAACTCGCTTCCGCGGCTGCTTCACCCGGCACACGACGCCCCTACCCAACCCAACGGGCGTTGGCCCTCATGCTGGATTGACACGACTTCGGCGGTACGCTTGAGCCCCGCTACATTGTCGGCGCGGAATCACTTGACCAGTGAGCTATTACGCACTCTTTCAAGGATGGCTGCTTCTAAGCCAACCTCCTGGTTGTCTCTGCGACTCCACATCCTTTCCCACTTAGCGTACGCTTAGGGGCCTTAGTCGATGCTCTGGGCTGTTTCCCTCTCGACCATGGAGCTTATCCCCCACAGTCTCACTGCCGCGCTCTCACTTACCGGCATTCGGAGTTTGGCTAAGGTCAGTAACCCGGTAGGGCCCATCGCCTATCCAGTGCTCTACCTCCGGCAAGAAACACACGACGCTGCACCTAAATGCATTTCGGGGAGAACCAGCTATCACGGAGTTTGATTGGCCTTTCACCCCTAACCACAGGTCATCCCCCAGGTTTTCAACCCTGGTGGGTTCGGTCCTCCACGAAGTCTTACCTCCGCTTCAACCTGCCCATGGCTAGATCACTCCGCTTCGGGTCTAGAGCGTGCAACTCAAACGCCCTGTTCGGACTCGCTTTCGCTACGGCTTCCCCACACGGGTTAACCTCGCTACACACCGCTAACTCGCAGGCTCATTCTTCAAAAGGCACGCAGTCACGACTGACAGCACAAGTGCTGCCAGCGACGCTCCCACGGCTTGTAGGCACACGGTTTCAGGTACTATTTCACTCCGCTCCGCGGTACTTTTCACCATTCCCTCACGGTACTATCCGCTATCGGTCACCAGGGAATATTTAGGCTTAGCGGGTGGTCCCGCCAGATTCACACGGGATTCTCGGGCCCCGTGCTACTTGGGTGTCTCTCAAACAAGCCGCTGATGTTTCAGCTACGGGGGTCTTACCCTCTACGCCGGACCTTTCGCATGTCCTTCGCCTACACCAACGGTTTCTGACTCGTCTCACAGCCGGCAGACCATGACAGAGAGATCCCACAACCCCGCATACGCAACCCCTGCCGGGTATCACACGCATACGGTTTGGCCTCATCCAGTTTCGCTCGCCACTACTCCCGGAATCACGGTTGTTTTCTCTTCCTGAGGGTACTGAGATGTTTCACTTCCCCTCGTTCCCTCCACACTGCCTATGTGTTCAGCAGCGGGTGACAGCCCATGACGACTGCCGGGTTTCCCCATTCGGAAACCCCCGGATCACAGCTCGGTTGACAGCTCCCCGGGGACTATCGTGGCCTCCCACGTCCTTCATCGGTTCCTGGTGCCAAGGCATCCACCGTGCGCCCTTAAAAACTTGGCCACAGATGCTCGCGTCCACTGTGCAGTTCTCAAACAACGACCAGCCACCCACCACCCCGCCCTTGCAGACGAGTTCACTGGGACCGGATCAGAAGGCTGCCTTACGGCCGTACCCTCAGACACCCAACAACGTGCCCGACACAACCGATCCCTCACCACGTTCCACGCCGAAGCAGTACTAGTGACAACCAGATCATCGTGCCGAATAGTCAACGTTCCACCCATGAGCTGACCACCGTCGGACATCTGCCGACGTAGTGGCTCTGGATTCCTTGCGGAATCTAGATGCTCCTTAGAAAGGAGGTGATCCAGCCGCACCTTCCGGTACGGCTACCTTGTTACGACTTCGTCCCAATCGCCAGTCCCACCTTCGACAGCTCCCTCCCACAAGGGGTTGGGCCACCGGCTTCGGGTGTTACCGACTTTCGTGACGTGACGGGCGGTGTGTACAAGGCCCGGGAACGTATTCACCGCAGCAATGCTGATCTGCGATTACTAGCAACTCCGACTTCATGGGGTCGAGTTGCAGACCCCAATCCGAACTGAGACCGGCTTTTGAGATTCGCTCCGCCTCGCGGCATCGCAGCTCATTGTACCGGCCATTGTAGCACGTGTGCAGCCCAAGACATAAGGGGCATGATGACTTGACGTCGTCCCCACCTTCCTCCGAGTTGACCCCGGCAGTCTCCTGTGAGTCCCCATCACCCCGAAGGGCATGCTGGCAACACAGAACAAGGGTTGCGCTCGTTGCGGGACTTAACCCAACATCTCACGACACGAGCTGACGACAGCCATGCACCACCTGTATACCGACCACAAGGGGGGCACCATCTCTGATGCTTTCCGGTATATGTCAAGCCTTGGTAAGGTTCTTCGCGTTGCGTCGAATTAAGCCACATGCTCCGCTGCTTGTGCGGGCCCCCGTCAATTCCTTTGAGTTTTAGCCTTGCGGCCGTACTCCCCAGGCGGGGAACTTAATGCGTTAGCTGCGGCACCGACGACGTGGAATGTCGCCAACACCTAGTTCCCAACGTTTACGGCGTGGACTACCAGGGTATCTAATCCTGTTCGCTCCCCACGCTTTCGCTCCTCAGCGTCAGTAATGGCCCAGAGATCCGCCTTCGCCACCGGTGTTCCTCCTGATATCTGCGCATTTCACCGCTACACCAGGAATTCCGATCTCCCCTACCACACTCTAGCTAGCCCGTATCGAATGCAGACCCGGGGTTAAGCCCCGGGCTTTCACATCCGACGTGACAAGCCGCCTACGAGCTCTTTACGCCCAATAATTCCGGACAACGCTTGCGCCCTACGTATTACCGCGGCTGCTGGCACGTAGTTAGCCGGCGCTTCTTCTGCAGGTACCGTCACTTGCGCTTCTTCCCTGCTGAAAGAGGTTTACAACCCGAAGGCCGTCATCCTCACGCGGCGTCGCTGCATCAGGCTTTCGCCCATTGTGCAATATTCCCACTGCTGCCTCCCGTAGGAGTCTGGGCCGTGTCTCAGTCCCAGTGTGGCCGGTCGCCCTCTCAGGCCGGCTACCCGTCGTCGCCTTGGTAGGCCATTACCCCACCAACAAGCTGATAGGCCGCGGGCTCATCCTTCACCGCCGGAGCTTTCAACCCCGTCCCATGCGGGACAGGGTGGTATCCGGTATTAGACCCCGTTTCCAGGGCTTGTCCCAGAGTGAAGGGCAGATTGCCCACGTGTTACTCACCCGTTCGCCACTAATCCACCACCGAAGTGATTTCATCGTTCGACTTGCATGTGTTAAGCACGCCGCCAGCGTTCGTCCTGAGCCAGGATCAAACTCTCCGTGAATGTTTACCCGTGATCGGGTGCACACACACGAGAGCGGAACAACCGGTCGGAATAAGACCCGTTGTTCACAGCGTCCTCGCTGTGTATTTCAAAAGGAACCGCGTCCCGACCAAAACGGCCGGAGACGGGGTATCAACATATCTGGCGTTGACTTTTGGCACGCTGTTGAGTTCTCAAGGAACGGACGCTTCCTTCGGTCCCGTATCACCGGGGCCCTCCGGGCGCTTCCCTTCGTTTTCTTCTTTGTCCTGCTGTCTTGCGTTTCCGACTCTATCAGACTCTTTCGTGTCCGATTCCCGGTCGAAGCGGGCCGTGCAGTTTCGCTTTCCAGGTCCACCGCTTTCGCGCTTTCCCTTTCCGGCGAGTCCGACTCTATCAGATCCTTTCGGGCCTGATTCCCAGTCAGCGGGGTTCGTCTTCCCGGCTGTTGGGCCGTTCCGACGCTCAAACTCTAGCGGATTGTCCCGGCGGCTCATAATCGAGCCATCGTCATGAATTCCGGCATGCCGAAATCATCCCGAGTGGGAGATCGTGCTGAAGTTTGGTTGCCGCGTTCGCGGCGGGATTGGCTGCCCCGGAACCATCCGGCTCCGTGACAACTCGGAGAAGTTTACGGATCCACCAGGGGTGTGTCAACCCTCCCCCGGTGACCTCGTCGACCCCCGGCGAACTCCGCGCCGCCGCTGCCTGAGCCCTCAGTCAGTCCAGGTCCGAGAGCCGGCCGCCGGCGTCCGGCTGGGCGTGCTCCACGCGGCGCAGGAGCCGGACCAGCAGCTCGCCGAGCACACCGCGCTCGTCGCCGGACAGGTCCTGGAGGAGGTCCTCCTCGAAGTCGGTCGCCATGCGCATCGCCTCGAGCCACTTGGCACGCCCCTCGTCGGTCAGCTCGACGATGACACGGACCCGGTTGTTCTCGTCGCGGTCGCGGGTGACCAGGCCCTCCCCGGCCATCCGGTCGATGCGGTGGGTCATGGCGGCCGGGGTGAGGCCGAGGCGCTTGGCGAGCTCACCGGGTCCCAGCCGATAGGGGGCGCCGGAGAGGACCAGGGTCTTGAGGACCTCCCACTCGGCGTTGCTGATGCCGAGCGCCGCGACCTGCCTCCCGTACGCGACGTTCATCCTGCGGTTCAGGCGGCCCAGCGCGGAGACGACCTGCTCGACCTGGGGGTCGAGGTCGCGGAACTCGCGCTGGTAGGCGGCGATCTGTTCGTCGAGGCTCGGCTCGCTGGGGCCGGGCTCCTCGGTGCTCTCGGACATGGCGGGCAGTATGGCACGCCCCACCACCCTTGAAGTCCTTCAGATTGAAGTTTTCACCTTCGAAGTTTAGTGCTAAAGTCTTCGAGTCTGATTCCTTCAAGATCTTGAGGTAGGTGAGTGTGACCAGGGAGATGGGCGCAGCGCTGCGGCGGATCCAGCTGGGCAGCGCGCTGAGCGCGTTCGGGCTCGGGTTCACCGTTCCGTATCTGTACGTCTACGTGGCGCAGGTACGGGATCTGGGCGCCGGGACGGCGGGAGTCGTCCTGGCGGTCTTCGCGATGGCAGCGCTGGCCGTTCTGCCGTTCACCGGGCGGGCCATCGACCGGCGGGGGCCCCTGCCCGTGCTGTTGGCGGCGTCCGCCCTCGCTTCCGTGGGTGCGGCTGCTCTGGGGTTCGCCGGCAGTGTTCCGGCCGCCGTCATGGCCGCCGCGGTTCTGGGTGCTGGCACCGCTGTCATGCAGCCCGCCCTCGCCACGATGCTCGTGTGGTGTTCCAGCACCGCGACCCGTACGCGCGCCTTCGCCATGCAGTTCTTCCTCCAGAACCTGGGGCTCGGCCTCGGCGGGCTCGTCGGCGGACAGCTCGTGGACGTGGACCGTCCGGCGAGCTTCACGATGCTCTTCCTGATCGAGGCCGCGATGTTCGTGGTGCTCGGCGTCGTCGTCGCCACGGTGCGGATGCCCCGTACGGCTTCCCTCGGCGGTGACCGGCCCTCGGGCGACGCCGCTGCCCCGGGCGGCGGGCTGCGGGCGCTGCTCTCGCACCGGGCCATGGTGCAGCTGTGCGTGCTGGGTTTCGTGCTGTTCTTCGCCTGCTACGGGCAGTTCGAGTCCGGGCTCGCCGCGTACGGCACGGAGGCCGCCGGGATCGAGCCGTCGACCCTCGGCTTCGCGCTGGCCGCCAACACCGCGGTCATCGTCGTCGCGCAGTTCGTCGTGCTGCGGCTCGTGGAGCGGCGGCGGCGCACCCGCGTCATCGCCGCCGTCGGGCTCATCTGGGCGTTCGCCTGGGTCGTGGCGGGGTACGCGGGGCTGGGCCACGGCAGCCAGGCCATGGCGACGGCCGCGTTCATCTCGACGTACGCGCTGTTCGGGCTGGGTGAGGCGATGCTGTCGCCCACCGTCGCCCCGCTGGTCGCCGATCTGGCGCCGGAGTCGATGGTCGGGCAGTACAACTCGGCGTTCGCCCTGTGCAAGCAGCTCGCGCTGGCGGTCGGTCCGGCCGTCGGCGGGCCGATGGGGGCTTCGCTGCACGGCCCGTACATCGTGACGTTCGTGCTGTTCTCGCTGGGCATCACGGTGCTCGCGCTGCGGCTGGGGCGCCGGCTCACCCCCGTACAGGATCAGCCGTCGCTGGCAGTTGTTCCCTCGCGGGTCGTGGCGGTGTCCCTGCCCGCGGGGCCGGATGCCGCGGTGGCCACCGGGAGCACCTCGTCCTCAGACGCTCCCGCTCCCACCCCCGCTTCCGCCGGTCGCTGACCTGACCTGCTGAGGGTTCGCCCTGTCGTCCTGTTCCGTGCGCCCTGCCGCCCGGTTCAGCGCGGCAGGGCGAACTCGCACCAGACCGCCTTGCCGCCGCCGGGTGTGCGCCGGCTGCCCCACGAGGTGGCGATCGTGGCGATGATCGAGATGCCGCGTCCCGCCTCGTCGGCCGGTTCTGCCTGACGGCGGCGCGGCAGGTGGTCGTCGCCGTCGGTGACCTCGATGATCAGCCGCCGGTCCGTACGGCGCAGCCCCAGGCGCATCGGCGGGGTGCCGTGCTGGAGGGAGTTCGCGACGAGCTCACTGGTGGCGAGGACGCCGAGATCGCGGAGTTCGACCGGGAAGCGCCAGGAGGTCAGGACTCCGGTGGCGAAGGCGCGGGCGCGCGGGGCGGCTTCGATGCCGCCGAGGAGTTCGAGCGCGGCGTTGTGGAACAGCTCCGCGTTCGTCCCCGTACGGGCGGGGTGCTGGACGACCAGGACCGCCACGTCGTCGTCGTGCTCGGCGGTCACGCCGAGGGAGCGGATCAGCCGGTCGCAGACCACCTGGGGTGACCCCTTGGCGCCCGCGAGGGCCCGGGACAGGGAGTCGACGCCCTCGTCGATGTCCTCGCTGCGGCGTTCGACCAGGCCGTCCGTGTAGAGGACAGCGGTGGAGCCGGGTGGCAGCGCGATGGTGCCCGAGGTGTGGACCCAGCCGCCGGTGCCGAGGGGTGGGCCGGTGGGGTCGGCGGCGCGGTGGACGGTGCCGTCCTCGTCGCGGACGAGGATCGGGAGGTGTCCGGCGGAGGCGTAGACGAGCTGCCCCTCGTTCGGATCGTGGACGGCGTAGACGCAGGTCGCGATCTGGGTGGCGTCGATCTCGGCGGCGAGGCCGTCGAGCAGCTGGATCACCTCGTGCGGCGGGAGGTCGAGGCGGGCGTAGGCGCGGACGGCGGTGCGGAGCTGGCCCATCACGGCGGCGGCCCGGACCCCTCGGCCCATCACGTCGCCGATGACGAGGGCGGTGCGGCCCGCGCCGAGGGTGATGACGTCGTACCAGTCGCCGCCGACCGCGGCGTCGGTGCCGCCGGGCTGGTAGGTGGCGGCGATGCGCAGGTCGTCGGGCTGTTCCAGCTCCTGGGGGAGCAGGGAGCGCTGGAGGGTGACGGCCGTTTCGCGCTGGCGGCGCTCGCTGGTGCGCAGCCGCTCGGCGGCTTCGGCGTGGTCGGTGACGTCGGCGGCGTAGACGAGGACGCCGTCATCTCCGGCGATCGGGGTGCAGGTCACCGTGTACGAGCCGCCCTCGGTGGTCCTGCGGGACTTGACCGTACGGGGGGTGCCGCTGCGCAGGACCTGGTCGAGCAGCGGGAGGACGCTGAGCCGGTCGAGCTCGGGCAAGGCCTCCGCGGCGGGGACACCGGAGGGGCGGGGGCCGAACGCGGCCTCGTAGGCGTCGTTGACGTACGCGACACGGTGGTCCGGGCCGTGCAGCAGGGCGACGGGGGCGGGCAGCCGGCCGAGGATCTCGCGGGCGGAGAGGTCGTCGAGGGCGGGCCCGGGGAGGCCCTCCGTCGTGGCGGTGCCGGAAGGCGCCGGGGCGGTGTCGTCCGGCTGGGCGGGCGTGCCCTCCGGCCGGGCGTGCTCGGCTCGGGCGGCCGGCACGGGACTGCGGTCGTCCCGCGCGGCGGCTCTGCGCTGCGTTCCGGGGAGGCGGGCGCTCCAACGCGTGAAGTTCACGGTATTTCTGGCCTCGTGTGTCGGTCTGGTCCGCTCGGGCGGGCTGCTTCTTCTGCCGTTTCCTCGGCCGTGTTCGGGGCTCCGGGGGCCGTGCCCCCGGGAAGGCGCAGCCGGGCCTCGTCGTGCTGTTGGTGCGTCGCTGCTGGTCACTGATGGTTACTGCCGACCGGGTCACTCTGTGCAGGTGTGGGCCCACCTATGGTCACACGTCCAGTGTGACCGACCGTACTGACAGTTGCCGCCGGGCCGCTCGGTGAACGGTCCGTCAGCTGTCGTTCCGGCAGGGCGGTCAGCCGTCGGTCCGGCCGTCTCCCGGGGGTTCTCCGGCGTCACTCGACGGTTGTCCGGGGCCTTTCGGCGGTCCGCCAGGGCCGTTCGGCGGTTCTCCGGGGCCTTTCGGGCGGCTGGGGCCGGGCAGTCCGGGGGTGCCGGAGAGGCCGCCGCCCGCCGCGAGTTCGAATTCGGCGCGGGGGTGCTCCAGCGAGCCGAGGGAGACGATCTCGCGTTTGAAGAGTCCGGACAGGGTCCATTCGGCAAGGACGCGCGCCTTCCGGTTGAACGTCGGTACCCGGCTGAGGTGGTACGTACGGTGCATCAGCCAGGCGGGGTAGCCCTTGAGCTTGCGGCCGTAAACGTGGGCGACGCCCTTGTGCAGGCCGAGGGAGGCGACCGAACCGGCGTACGCGTGGCGGTACTCCGTGAGCGGCCTGCCGTCGACGGAGGCGAGGACGTTGTCGGCGAGGACCTTCGCCTGGCGCACGGCGTGCTGGGCGTTGGGGGCGGTCTCGCGGCCGGGTTCGGATGCGGTCAGGTCGGGTACGGCCGCGGCGTCGCCGGCGGCCCACGCGTGCGGCATGTCCTGGACGCCGAGGGTGGCCGTGCAGTGGAGCCGGCCGCGTCCGGTGAGAGGCAGGTCGGTGGCGGCGAGCAGGGGCGCCGGTTTGACGCCCGCGGTCCAGACGAGGGTGCGGGTGGGGAAGCGGGAGCCGTCGCTGAGGACGGCGACGCGGTCCTCGCAGGTGTCGAGGCGGGTCTCCAGGCGTACGTCGATGTTCCGGCTCCGCAGCTCGCCGATGGCGTAGGTGCCCATGGCCTCGCCGACCTCGGGGAGGATGCGCCCGGAGGCCTCGACGAGGATCCATTTCAGGTCGGCCGGCTTGATGTTGTGGTAGTAGCGGGCCGTGTAGCGGGCCATGTCCTCCAGTTCGGCCAGCGCCTCGACGCCCGCGTAGCCGCCGCCGACGAAGACGAAGGTGAGCGCGGCGTCGCGGATCGCGGGGTCGCGGGTGGCGGAGGCGATGTCCATCTGCTCGATGACGTGGTTGCGCAGCCCGATGGCCTCCTCGACGGTCTTGAAACCGATGCCGAAGTCGGCGAGACCGGGGACCGGCAGGGTGCGCGACACGGACCCGGGGGCGATGACGATCTCGTCGTAGCCGATCTCCAGGGCCCCGGTGCCGTCCTCGCCGGTGGCGAGGGTGGTGACGGTCGCGGTCCGTTTGGCGTGGTCGACGCGCTGGGCCTCACCGATGACGATCGTGCAGTCCTTCAGGACCCGGCGCAGGGGCACGACGACGTGGCGCGGGGAGATCGAGCCGGCCGCCGCTTCGGGGAGGAAGGGCTGGTACGTCATGTAGGGCTCGGGCGTGACGACCACGATCTCGGCGTCGCCGCTCCTCAGTCTCTGCTTCAGCTTCCGCTGGAGACGCAGCGCTGTGTACATCCCGACGTAGCCGCCGCCGACGACGAGAATGCGCACACCTGGCCGGGTGCCGGGGGTCGTCCCCCGGGAATCTGGAGCCATCACCACCCCATGACGCAACGGAGTCCTTGGTTTGTCCACAGGCCCGGCAAATTGTGTGACCGGAGGTCCGGCCCCGGAGCTCGGGGTCAGCCGGTGGTGGGGGGTGGCAGCCGTGCAGGTCAGGCGCTACGCACGGGGTGGGTGACGGGGCGATGGCCCGGCGCCGACCGGATCGTGGTCCGATCGGGGGGTGTCCCCTGCGGAACAACCCCCTTCTGAATTGACGCGGGCTCAACTATGTTCGTAACCCGTCGGGTGCCGGGTGCGGATTTCGTTGTGCTCAGCTCCCCGGCTGAAACGGCGGGAAGTCTCCCGGGGGGGAGACGTCATAACCGGGGGAATTTATGCATATTCAGGATACTCATGGCCAGACCGCCCTCTCGCGCGCTTCCGAGGACAGAGGACGCCTCGGCTCGGTGGGCGCGCTGGGCGTCATGAGCTCGGCCGACGCTGTTCGTTCCGCGGCCGCGGTGAGTGCGGCGACGCTGGGCTCGGCCCCTGCCGAGCCGGGCCCCAGCGGGGCGACGACCACGGGAACGGCGACGACGGGAGCCGCGGGCGCTCCGCGCTCGGCTCCGCTGCGGGTCGACGCACAGCGCAATCTGGAGCATGTGCTGCGGGCGGCCCGCGAGGTGTTCGGGGAGCTGGGTTACGGCGCCCCGATGGAGGACGTGGCCCGTCGCGCACGCGTCGGCGTGGGCACCGTCTACCGGCGGTTCCCGAGCAAGGACGTGCTGGTGCGCCGGATAGCCGAGGAGGAGACGGCCCGGCTGACCGAGCAGGCGCGTACGGCGCTGGGCCAGGAGGAGAAGCCCTGGGCGGCGCTGTCCCGCTTCCTGCGTACGTCGGTGGCGTCGGGCGCGGGCAGACTGCTGCCGCCGCAGGTGCTGCGGGTCGGGGTCGATGGTGAGGAGCAGCCGGGTGTGCCGGCGGCTCCGGTGCCGGACTCGGTGGACGAGACCCGGGTTCCGCAGCAGCGGCAGGGCGTGGGTCAGGGCGACATACGTGTCGCCGACCGCCGCCCGGCCGGGGGCGGTGACGGGCTGGACGGCCTCGGCGAGGAGACCGGCGCGGTCGAGCTGCTGGAGGTCGTCGGCCGGCTGGTGGACCGGGCGCGGGAGTCGGGTGAGCTGCGCCGGGATGTGACGGTGGCCGATGTGCTGCTGGTCATCGCCACGGCGGCGCCTTCGCTGCCGGACGCCGCTCAGCAGGCCGCGGCTTCGGCCCGGTTGCTGGACATCCTGCTGGAGGGCCTGCGGTCGCGGCCGGCGTGACGGCCGGGGCCTGAGGCCCGCTCGTACCGGCGGCCCCTCTGTCCCGGCGGTCCGGTTGCTCCAGCCCGGTGGCCCGGTGGCCCAAGTTCGCTCGTCCCGGGCCCGCTCGTCCCGGGCCCGCTCGTCCCGGGCGGCCGGGTTGTCCCGGTCCGTTCGTCCCGGTCCCGGCCCGGCCGGTCCCTGCCCGGCTGGTCCCCGCCCGGCCGGGGTCCGTCACCGGTGGCCGGTGCGAGCGGGGGCGAGCGGCGGCTGTGCCGCCCACTGCTCGCCCCGGTCCGTGCTCCTCCCTGCCGCTCGGAGGAATCAACGGGCAGTGATTCCCCGAAAGAGGGGTCTCCCGTACTCACATTCGGGGAATCTCCCCGGATGAGTGGTTGGCGGGACGGAAAGGCCAACACGATTGAGCCATGTGGCAGTCTTGGCCGGTATTCGGGTCCGAGGGTGTATACGGGGGCTTCCGCGATGAGCGGTAACGAGCAGCAGGAAGAGCCGCTCGGCGAGATCGCTGCGGCCGACGGGGACACGAAGGCGGACGGACTGTCCGCCGGGCAGGTGCCGGTCCAGTCCGGGCGCGGCCCGTCGGGTGGTGAGGCCGAGGGCGGCACCGTCCTGCCCGGTCCGTGGCCCCCCGTCGCCGAGGAGGACCCGTCCGGCGAGGCGGGTGCGGGCGTCGGCGCGCACGCGGTTCCGCAGCAGCGCGCCGGTCGCAGCGGGGCACCCGAGGCCGGGCTCTCCGACGCCCGGCTGATCGAGGACATGCGGGCGGGCGACGACCAGGCCTACGAGGAGCTGTTCCGGCGGCATGCGGGCGCCGTGCTCCGCTACGCCCGCAGTTGCTGCCGGGACGCGCACACCGCCGACGACCTGACGGCCGAGGTGTTCGCCCGCACGCTCCAGGCCGTACGGGGCGGGAAGGGGCCGACGGAAGCGGTCCGGGCCTATCTGATGACCGCCGTCCGCCATGTCGCCGCAGCCTGGACCAGGAGTGCCAGGCGGGAGCATCTGGTCGACGACTTCGCGGTGTTCGCCACGCAGGCGACCCGCTCCTCCGAACTCTCCGACGACGACACCCTCGAACTCGGCGCCGACGTCCTGGCGATGCACGAAGCCGAGCAGACGATGGCGATGCAGGCGTTCCGGAGCCTCCCGGAGCGCTGGCAGGCGGTCCTGTGGCACACCACGGTGGAGGAGGAGTCGCCGAGCGAGATCGCCCCGCTGTTCGGCCTCACCGCCAACGCCACCGCCGTGCTGGCCAGCCGGGCCCGCGAAGGGCTCAAACAGGCGTATCTCCAGGCCCACGTCAGCCAGGCGCTCACCACGGGCGGGGACTGCGCGCAGTATGCCGACCGGCTCGGTGCCCATGCCCGGGGCGGACTGCGGACCCGGGCCGAACGCGGGCTGCGCAAACACCTCGACGCGTGCGCCCGGTGCCGGGTGGCCGCAGGCGAGCTGGACCATGTGAACGCGGGCATTCCGGCGCTGCTGCCTGTCGCCGTCATCGGCTGGTTCGCCGCCGGGTATTCGCTCAAGGCCGCGGGCATCGCGGCCGGCGGTGCTGCCGGGGCCGCCGGGGCGGGAGCCGCCGCTGCGGCCACCGGGTCCGCCTCCACCGGCGGGGCCGCCGGCGGAGCCGCCGCCTCCGAGGGCTCGGCGCGCCCGCCAAGGCGGGGATCGCCGCCGCCGTGGCGGTGGCCGCCGCGGCCGGTCTGGTCTGGGCGCTCGTCGGCGATGACCGGCCCGAGCCGGAGCCCAAACCGGTCGCGAAACCCCGGCCGCGGCACCCGCGGTGCCAGCTCCGGAGCCACCGCCGCCGTCCCCGGTGCCTGCTCCGGAGCCTCCGGCCGCCCCGCGCCGTCCTCCTCCGGCCGCGGCCGCGCCTGCCCCGAAGCCGACGCCCACGCCGAGCCCCCCGTCCTCGCCGGAGCCGCCGCCGAAGCCCGCACCCCCGGCGCCGACCCCGCCGCCGTCCCCGAAGCCGACGCCCGAGCCGCCGGAGCCGAAACCGAAGCCGCCGCCACCCGCTCCGCGGGTGTACCAGGTCAGCGAGTTGGCGTACTCCGTGTTCGGCGACCGAAGCGAGCCGGAAGTCGTGATGGGGCGGAGCAGCTGGATCTGGCAGCGTTCGAACGTGTCGATCGCTTCCACGCGTTACGCGCACGGGGTGACCGTGCACGCCCGCTCCTCGGTGACCATCCGGCTGAACCGGCCGTGCACCCGCTACGAGGCCATGGTCGGGGTGGACGACCTGACGCTCGGCCTCGGCGCGGTGCGCTTCTCCGTCTTCAACGGGGACGGAGCGCGGCTGTGGCGCTCACCGGTGATGAAGGGCGGCGAGCCGGCCGTCCCGGTGAGCGTGGGCATCGCGGGCCAGTCCTCGATCCGCCTCGTGGTGGAGCCGCAGGGGCCGATGGGCGGCGTGGCCCTGGCCGACTGGGCGGAGTCCCGGATCAGCTGCGCCTGAGCCGTACGCACGCCACGGGGCGGCCGTACGGGTCCACCGGCGGCGCGCCCGGTCAGCGCGCCCGGTCAGCCCGGTCAGCGCGGCCGGTCAGCGCGGCCGGGTGCCGGGTTTCTCCGGTGGCCCCTCCGGGCGCCGGGCCCTCTTCGGGCGCGCAGCGCGGCGACTCCGATACGGACCCGGCGGGCGTCGGCCTCCTCTGCGCGTGCGCCGGGCATCGCCCCTCCCTCGCGGGCTCACCGGGCATCAGCCTCCTCGCAGGCCTACCGGGCGACTGTCGTCAGGCGGTCCCGAGCAGCCGTTCCCGGCCTGGGCCCACCGAACATCAGCCTCCCCGCAGGTCCACCAAGCGACTGCCGTCAGGCGCTCCCGAGCAGCCGTTCCCGGCCTGAGCTCCCGGGCATCAGCCTCCCCGCAGGCCCACCAAGCGACTGCCGTCAGGCGCTCCCGGGCAGCCGTTCCCGGCCTGGGCCCACCGAACATCAGCCTCCCCGCAGGCCCACCAGGCGACTGCCGTCAGGCGCTCCCGAGCAGCCGTTCCCGGCCTGGGCTCCCGGGCAGCCGTTCGCGACCCGGGGTCTGGATGACGGGTTCCGGCTCGGGTTCCGGGTGGCGGGTTCCGGTCAGGGCTGGAGCGTCCGCCGGGCGGGGATCACTCCGCCCGCGACCGCGCGCTGGCGCGGGGCTGCCGTGCCCGTCCAGCAGGTGCCGCGGCGGGTCACCAGGCGGCGCAGCCACAGTTCGGTGGAGGCCAGGTCCGCCAGGCCGTCCAGGGGCAGCGGCTCGCCCTCCGAGGCGGCGCGCAGGGCCTTGCGGACCACCCGGGCCTCGACCAGGCCCGCGTCGGCGAGCAGCGGGGCGTCGAAGAGGGCCATCAGCTCGGGCAGCGCGGTGCGCAGGCCGGTCCGGGTGACGGCGGTGGAGATGCCCGGGGAGGGAGTGCCCCAGCCGGGCGGCAGATCGTGGATGCCCGCCCCGCCGAGCACCCGGCGCAGGATCGCGGCCCGTGCGCCGGGCTGGACGCGCAGGGACTCGGGCAGGGCGCGGGCCGCCCGGACGACCTGGTTGTCGAGGAACGGGGCGTGCAGCCGCTGGCTGCGGATCTCGGCGGCCTGTTCCAGGATCCGGTGGTCGGCGGCTCCCCGGGCCAGAGCGGCGCGGGCGCGGGCCTCCCCCGGGCGCTGAACGGAGGTGGGCCGGATCGCCGCCTCCTGGAGCCGAACCGATACTTCGGCCAGCGCCTCGCCCGTCAGCCAGCGCGCCGCCGGCCCCGGGCGCGACCAGGCGAGGGCGGCGAGCGAGGCGTCGGCGGGGGTGGCGAGGTCGGGGGCGTGGCGGTTGGCGTCGGGGAGGAGCCCGGCGGCGGACTCCAGGCCGGTGCGGTACGACGTCCGGGCCAGGCGGCGGGCGGCGCGGTAGACCGTCAGCGGGACGAACAGCGAGTGCGCCGTGGGGCCTTCGGCCTTGGTCAGGGCGGCGACCGGACGCAGGAGGTGGCGTCTGCGCCGGTCCATCAGGAGGTCGGCGAGGCGGGCCGGGTGGGCGTCCAGGACCTGCCGGGCCCCGGTCCCGACGAGGTGGTCGGCGCTGCCCGCGGAGAGCCGGCGGCGGTGGCGTTCGGCGAGGACGAGGGAGGGAGCCGGTTCGTCGGTGAGCGCGCCGGTCTCCAACGATGCGTAGGGCAGGGCCTCTTCGCCCGCCGCGACCACGACGTGGTGCAGGCGCGGATTGGCGGCGATGGAGCGGGCCCGCTCCATCTCGCCCTCGTTGCCACGGGTGGTGAGGTCGTTGAAGGTGACGGCGAGCAGCCGCTCCCCCGCGCCGGTGCCGTGGCCGAGGAGGGTGCCGGGCAGTCCGGGCAGCCCGGAGGCGAGCAGGGCGAGGGTGGCGGACGCGCTGCCTCCGGAGAGGTCGGCGCCGATGCCCGCCACCGGCCCGCCCCGGGCGGCGCGCCGGTCGGCGGGGCCCATCCCGGGGACGGGCCCCGGGTCCTGCGGCATGCTCTCCGGCGCGTGGCGCGGGGCCGTGAGCCGGGCGCGTACGGCTTCGACGAGCGCGTCCCGTACGCCCTCCACCGCGTGCACCGGGTCGGCCTGGGGTGCGGCGACGGCGAGCGAGGCGACGGCCTCGTACCCCGTGATCTCCCGCGAGCCCTCGCGCAGGATCAGCGCGTGGCCCGGCGGGACCCGCCGGACGCCCTCGTAGGGGGTGCCGTCGCCGAGGGCTTCGGGGGTCTCGGGGCAGGCGAGCAGGGCGGCGAGGTGCCCGATGTCGAGCTGGGCCTCGATGAGGTCGGCGAGCGGCAGGGCGGCGGTGGCGTAGGCGGTGCCGCCGGCCCAGGGGGTGTGGAAGACGGGCCGGGCTCCGGCGAGGTCGCCCGCGACGGTGATGCGGCGGCCGATCTGGACGACGGCGGTGTAACTGCCGGGCCAGGCGGTGAGATGGCGCATCGCGCCGCCACGGGCCGAGAGCAGACCGACGCGCAGTTGTTCGTCGGTGGCGCCGCAGCAGCCCAGGACCGCGAGGCGGGCGGTGGGGGCGCCTTCGGGGGTCGCGACGCCGATGACGCGGATCTCGTCGGGGCGCCAGTCGCCGACCGCCCACAGCGGATCCGGGTCGCCCCACAGGAGTTGGGAGCCCACGGGGTGGACCGTGCGCCCCTCTCCGCTGTTTCCGACGGCGCCGACGGTGCCGAAGCTCGCGGCGATACTGCTCCATCCCACCAACCAACGCATCGCCGCCTCCACAGGCTGTGGACAAACGGCGCACGAGATGAGCGAGAACGCCGCTGCGGGACATGCTGCCACGACAACGCCGCAGGAGAGGGTGTACAGGCAGCGCACGCCGGAAGAGCATGCGCCCCTGGCAAAGGCCCGACGCGGTCTTCACCGCGGCGACAGCAACGGAAGTGCCCGTTCCGGGAGTTGCGCGGGCCTATCCGTGCGGCCCCCGCGCCGCCCCGGCCCGCCCCCCGAGGAGGGGGAGGGGCCGGCGCCGCCCGGAAACAGCGTCGATATCCAGCCATAGTCGGACCGTTGGCCAGACCCTCACCGGACCGTCGCTATTCGGCCATTCTCTCGAAGTGCCGCCCCGCACGCATACCGTGCCGCGCCCCCCTGGCGACCCCTCCACGCACAGTCCGGGAGGTGGGCCTCACCTCCCGGACCGGTCCGCCGCCCGCGGGGAATGGAGCGGCGGTTTCCCCCAGCCCACTGAGTCCAGTGCAGCGGGCCGACCCACGCAGGACTCAGCCAAGCGCCACGCGACGGGGCGGGCCAGAGCGCACGGCCGGGCGCACGGCCACACGCCGGGAGCACACCCCGCCCCGGCCCACCCCCGTCGCCCCGGCCCCCCGGACCGGCCGCACCGACAACAATCCCGCCATCCGGACGTCCGCCCCTTAACGGTAGGGATAGGGAGAACTACGCTGGGTTTACTGGTGTTCTCGACAGGGGGGCATATTCCTCGGGGCTCGGCCACATGCGTGTGCAGGCGGAGTACGAGGGTTCGAACCTGGGGAGGCATCGGTACGAATGCCGCGCGCCGTCCTCGGTGACGCGGCGGCCGTCTGTGTGTCGAGGGGTGGCGCATGTCCAGGGAGCAACGCGGGCCGAACGAGAAGCTCGGCACGGTTCTCGCCCTCGCGGGAATCAGCAACGCCGGGCTCGCCCGGCGGGTCAACGACCTCGGAGCACAGCGCGGTCTGACACTTCGCTACGACAAGACCTCGGTGGCCCGGTGGGTCGCCAAGGGGATGGTGCCGCAGGGCGCGGCTCCGCATCTCATCGCGGCGGCGATCGGGGCCAAGCTCGGCCGCCCGGTCCCGCTGCACGAGATCGGGCTCGCCGACGCGGACCCGGCCCCCGAGGTCGGCCTCGCCTTCCCCCGGGACGTGGGCGAGGCGGTCCGGTCGGCGACCGAGCTGTACCGGCTGGATCTGGCCGGGCGGCGGGGCGGCGGCGGGATCTGGCAGTCCCTGGCGGGATCCTTCTCGGTGAGCGCCTACGCGACGCCCGCTTCCCGCTGGCTGATAACCCCCGCCGATCCGTCGGTGGCCCGGGATCCGACGGCGGCGCAGGCGGCGATCCTCGGGGCGCGCGACGGCGGCCCCCACGGCCGCGGAACGGCCGGTTCCCCAGGACCGGGGACCGCACCGCACACCCGGGGCGCACAGATCCTCCACACCCCCGGCGCGGCCGGCTCCGTTCCCGTACAGCCGGGTCCGGAGGCGGTGGCGGACGCCTCGCCGCTGCGGGTCGGCCACAGTGACGTGTCGAAGCTGCGCGAGGCGGCCCAGGACGCGAGGCGCTGGGACTCCAAGTACGGCGGCGGCGACTGGCGTTCCTCCATGGTTCCCGAGTGCTTACGCGTCGATGCCGCGCCCCTGCTGCTCGGCTCGTACACCGACGAGGTCGGACGGGCGCTGTTCGGCGCCTCCGCCGAGCTGACCCGGCTGGCCGGCTGGATGGCCTTCGACACCGGCCAGCAGGAGGCCGCCCAGCGCTACTACATCCAGGCCCTGCGCCTGGCCCGGGCCGCCGCCGACGTCCCGCTCGGCGGCTATGTCCTCGCCTCGATGTCCCTCCAGGCGACCTACCGCGGTTTCGCCGACGAGGGCGTCGACCTCGCCCAGGCCGCCGTCGAGCGCAACCGGGGTCTCGCCACCGCCCGCACCATGAGCTTCTTCCGGCTGGTGGAGGCCCGCGCCCATGCGAAGGCCGGCGACGCACCGGCCGCGGGGGCCGCCCTCAAGGGCGCCGAGAGCTGGCTGGAGCGGTCCCGGGCGGGCGACGCCGACCCGTCGTGGCTCGGCTTCTACGGCTACGACCGCTTCGCCGCAGACGCCGCCGAGTGCTACCGGGACCTGAAGGCCCCCCGCCAGGTGCGCCGCTTCACCGAACAGGCGCTGTCCCGGCCGACCGAGGAGTTCGTCCGGAGCCACGGACTGCGGCTCGTCGTCTCCGCCGTCGCCGAGCTGGAGTCGGGCAACCTGGACGCGGCCTGCGCCGCGGGCACCCGGGCGGTGGAGGTCGCCGGCCGGATCTCCTCGGCCCGCACCACGGAGTACGTACGCGACCTGCTGCACCGCCTGGAGCCGTACGGGGACGAGCCCCGCGTCGCGGAGCTGCGGGAACGGGCCCGCCCGCTGCTGGTCGCCCAGGGCTGAGCCACGGGACGGCGGGTACGTTCCATGCGCCCGCCCGCCGCCGGTCCCCAGGGCTGAACCACGGGACGGCGGGTACGTTCCGTGCGCCCGCCCCGCCGCCGGTCTCCCGGGTTCCGGGCCTGACCGGGACGGCGGGGCCGCCCTGGGGGTCCCGCGGGGCCGTCGGCTGACGGGCGGGCTGTGCGCCACGCCCCGCCCGTCCCGGGTTTGAGCCGGTTGTCAGTGGGTCAGTGCACTATCGGGGTGGGAGGTGGCGTGATGATGACGCACGCGGCGTACGACTGCGATGTGCTGGTGATCGGCGGCGGGATCGTCGGTCTGTCGACCGCGTATGCGCTGACCCGGGCGGCTCCGGGCACCCGGGTCACGGTCCTGGAGAAGGAGCGCGGCCCCGCCCGCCACCAGACCGGCCGCAACAGCGGTGTGATCCACAGCGGCATCTACTACCGCCCCGGCTCCCTCAAGGCGCGGTACGCGCTGCGCGGCTCGGCGGAGCTCGCGGACTTCTGCGCGGAGCACTCCGTCGCGCACGCCACCACCGGCAAGCTGATCGTCGCCACCGACCGCTCCGAGCTGCCCCGGCTGCACGCCCTGGTGCAGCGCGGTCGCGAGCACGGGCTGCCCGTGCGGGAGCTGGGCCCCGCCCAGATCGCCGAACACGAACCGGAGGTCCGGGGCCTGGCGGCGATCCGGGTCGGCACGACGGGCGTCTGCGACTTCACCGCCGTGGCCGCCCGCTTCGCGTCCGAGGTCACGGCGGCGGGCGGCATCGTGCGGTACGGCGCGGAGGTCACCGCGGTGGACCGGCGCCCCTGGGGCGTCGCGGTGCGCACGGCGGACGGCCTCGTCGTCCGGGCCAGGGTCCTGGTCAACTGCGCGGGGCTCCACTGCGACCGGGTGGCCCGGCTGGCCGGGGACGACCCGGGGGTGCGGATCGT
Organism: Streptomyces sp. YPW6; assembly: GCF_018866325.1. Lineage (NCBI taxonomy): Bacteria > Bacillati > Actinomycetota > Actinomycetes > Kitasatosporales > Streptomycetaceae > Streptomyces > Streptomyces sp. YPW6. Next base: position 4,048,615 of record NZ_CP076457.1, on the reverse strand, counting down.
GCCGTTCCGGGGTGAGTACTACGCACTGGCCCGCCCCGAGCTGGTGCGCGGTCTGGTCTACCCGGTACCGGACCCGGCGTTCCCCTTCCTCGGCGTCCACCTCACCCGGGGCTTCGACGGCTCCGTCCACGTCGGGCCGAACGCGGTCCCCGCCCTGGCCCGCGAGGGGTACTCCTGGCCCCGGGTCCGGCCCGCCGACCTGCTGTCCACGCTGAGCTGGCCGGGCACCTGGAGCATCGCCCGCCGCCACTGGCGGTACGGGGCCGGTGAGGTGCACCGCTCGCTGTCCCGGGCCGCCTTCACCCGGGCCGTCCAGCGGATGCTGCCCGCCGTCACCGAGGACGACCTGCGCCCGTCGCCCGCCGGGGTGCGGGCCCAGGCGGTGCTGAAGGACGGCACGCTGGTCGACGACTTCCTGATCCGCGAGGCCCCGCACACCGTGCACGTGCTCAACGCCCCGTCGCCCGCCGCGACGGCGTGCCTGCCCATCGGACGGGAGGTGGCGCGGCTCGCGCTGCGCCGGGCTCGCGGGACGGGGTGGAAGCCGCCGGCCGTAGAATCCGGTCATTGTGTCTGAGCAGCCCCTGAACCCCACCCCCGCCGGATCCGACGACGCCGACGCGACGCCGGCCGGCCCCGCGCGGACCGGCTCCACGGCGGCCGACGCGCTCGCCCGCACCGCGGCCGACGACGCCGCCGCGGGCGTCACGGCCGCCGCCGGCCCGACCCGCGAGACGACGCCCGGCGAGGCCACGCCCGACGGCACCGCGCCCCCCGGTGACGTCACGGCCGACGGCTCCACGCCCGGCAGCTCGATGCCCGGCGACGTCACGGCCGACGGCTCCACGCCCGGCAGCTCGATGCCCGGCGACGTCGCGGCCGACGACGACGCGCTGCGGGCCGCCTCCTTCGAGCGTGCCCGGAGGCTGCGCATGGAGCCGCGCTTCCCCGGCGGCCCGGCCGCCGACCCGGCCGGTTCGCACCACGAACGGCGGATCCGCAGCTTCCAGCCGCGCCGCAGCCGGGTCACCACCGGCCAGCAGGAATCCCTGGAGCGGCTGTGGCCGCAGTGGGGCCTGGACATCGACGGCAAGCGCGTCCTCGATCTCACCGAGCTGTTCGACGGGCTGCCCGTGGTCCTGGAGATCGGCTTCGGCATGGGCGAGGCCACCGCGCAGATGGCGGCCGACGACCCCGGCACCGGCATCCTCGCGGTCGACGTCCACACCCCCGGCCAGGGCAATCTGCTGGGCCTCGCGGACAAGGCCGGCTCGACGAACGTCCGGGTGGCCAACGGCGACGCCGTCATCCTGCTCCGCGAGATGCTGGCCCCCGAGTCCCTCGACGGTCTGCGGGTCTACTTCCCCGACCCGTGGCCCAAGGCCCGCCACCACAAGCGGCGCCTCATCCAGCCCGCGTTCCTGGACCTGGTGGCCCCGGTGCTGAAGCCCGGCGCGATCGTCCACTGCGCCACCGACTGGGAGCCGTACGCCGAGCAGATGCTGGAGGTGCTCACCGCGCACCCCCGCTTCGAGAACACCGCGGCCGACGGCGGATACGCCCCGCGTCCCGCCTTCCGGCCGCTCACCCGCTTCGAGGGGCAGGGCCTGGACAAGGGGCACGTCGTCCACGACCTGCTGTTCGCCCGCGTCTGACACACCCGTCGGACGCGCGGGGCTCCCGCCTCCGACGCACGGGGGCGCACGACGGCGTACGGCCATGTCCTGGCCGGATGCGCCGTCGCCGGGTGTCGGTGCTCCTCGTTAGGGTCGAGAGGTGTCCGACCCCTCCGTGCAGCAACAGCAGGCGCACCCGGCCGTCCCGGTCCTCCACGAGCAGCGGCTCGACGAGGTCCTGGGCGCCGTGCCGGAGCGCGGCCGGGCACGCTACCGGCCGCACCGCGTCGGCATGGTGTGGCGCAGCAAGGTGTTCCGCGCCGGGGCCGTGATCGTGGCGCTCCTGCTGTGCGGTCTGGTGATCCTCGCGCTCGTCCGGGAACAGACCGGGCCCGAGGGGTTCCTCGTCGGCCTGGGCCTGGCGGTGCTGCCGGTACCGCTGCTGATGGCCGCCTTCCGCTGGCTGGACCGGGTCGAGCCGGGACCCTGGCGGAATCTGATCTTCTCCTTCGCCTGGGGGGCGTGCGCCGCAGCGCTCGTCGCGATCATCGCCAACTCCTTCGCGACGCGCTGGATAGCCACCGCGACGGCCGACCCGGCGAGCGCCGACACCCTGGGAGCGACGGTGATCGCCCCCGTGGTCGAGGAGAGCGCGAAGGCGGCGGCCGTGCTGCTGATCTTCCTGTTCCGCCGACGGGAGTTCAGCGGAGTGGTGGACGGCATCGTCGTCGCCGGGTTCACCGCGACGGGCTTCGCGTTCACCGAGAACATCCTCTATCTGGGCAACGCCTTCGGCGAGGACCAGCAGCTCGGCAGCTCCGGGTTCGCCTCGGTGACGGCGGGGACGTTCTTCGTGCGGATCGTCATGTCCCCGTTCGCGCACCCCCTGTTCACGGTCCTCACCGGCCTCGGCTTCGGCTTCGCGGCCGTCAGCGCCCGCCGCCACCGGACCCGCCGGATCGCCCTGCCGATGCTGGGTCTGCTGCTCGCGATGGGACTGCACGCCCTGTGGAACGGCTCGTCGGCCTTCGGCCCGTACGGCTTCTACGCGGTGTACGGGATCGTCATGGTCCCGGCGTTCGGCCTGGTGACCTGGCTGGCGATCTGGTCGCGCCAGCGGGAGCTGCGGACGCTCGCCGCCGAGCTGCCCGCGTATGCGGCGGCCGGCTGGCTCACCCCCGCCGAGCCGTCGGCACTCTCCTCCATGCGGGCCCGGGGTATGGCCCGCGACCTGGCCCGCCACTGGCAGCAGGACCGGGCCCGGGGCCGGGCGGCGGCCCGCGCGGTCGCGGAGTACGAGTCGTTCGCGACCTCGCTCGCGGGCCTGCGCCGCCGGGCCCGCCACGGCGCGGTGGGCCCGGACTTCGGCGCCCGCGAGCGGGAGTTGCTGCACCACCTGTGGCAGCGCCGGGGCGTCGCGGCCCCGGCCCTGACCCACGCGGCCCGTCTCACGTCCCACCGGGGACCGCACCACGGCCACCACGGCCACCACGCGCCGACGCCGTACGGCCGGCCCCCCTCCCAGCCGTACGCCCCCGGGTACGGAAGCGGTCCGGGGCAGGGCCACGGCGCCGCACCCGGATACGGTCCCGGCTACGGCGCGCAGTACGGGCAGCCCCAGGCCCATCCCTACGGATACGGGCACGGGCACGGCGACCCCGGCTCCGTCAGGCCGACGCCTCGGTGAGCAGGGCGATCTCCCGGTCCGTCAGCCGCAGGTCGGCGACCGCCATGAGGGCGGGGAGCTGTTCGACGGTCCGCGCGGAGGCGATCGGGGCGGCGACGGTCGGCTGCGCGGCGAGCCAGGCGAGGGCGACGGTCGCGATCTCGGCGTTCCGTTCCCCGGCCACCTGGTCGAGGGCGGCCAGCACCTTGCGTCCCCGCTCCGACTCCAGGTGGCCGCCCGCCTTCGCGGAGCGCGCGCTCTCCACCGTGGTACCGGCGCGGTACTTGCCGGTGAGGAAGCCGGAGGCGAGCGCGAAGTACGGGAGGGCGGCGAGGCCCGCGGCGGCCGCGGTGTCCTGGAGGGCCCCCTCGTACGTGTCGCGGGAGACCAGGTTGTAGTGCGGCTGGAGCGCGACGTACCGGGCGAGGCCCTCGCGCTCGGAGAAGTCGAGGGAGGCGGCGAGGCGCTCGGGGCTGATGTTGGAGGCGGCGATGTGGCGCACCTTGCCGTCCTTCACCAGCTGGTCGAGGGCGGTGATGATCTCCTCGACCGGAACGGTCTCGTCGTCGAAGTGCGTGTAGAAGAGGTCGATGTGGTCGGTGCCGAGCCGGCGCAGCGATGCCTCGGCCGCGCCCTTGATGGTGCCGGCCGACAGGCCCCGGAACGCGGGGTGGGCACCGGCCTTGGTGGCGACGACGATGTCGGACCGGTGGGAGCGGGAGGCGAGCCACTTGCCGATGACGGTCTCCGACTCACCGCCCCGGTTGCCCTCGACCCAGGCGGAGTACGCGTCGGCGGTGTCGATGATGTTGCCGCCGGCCGCGACGTAGGCGTCCAGGACGGCGAAGGACTGTTTCTCGTCCGCCGTCCAGCCGAAGACGTTGCCGCCGAGGGCGAGGGGGAAGACCTGGAGGCCGGAGGTGCCGAGAGGGATGCGCGCTGACGTCATGTGAGGGTTCAACGGGCCGGGCGGGAGACGGTATTCCGTCGCCTGCTCCATCCGGGCGCGTAGCCTCTCGTTCCCCGACGCCAGGGCTTCCGCTCCGTCCGGGGCCGTAGCTCCACGCCCGGATGCCACCGCTCGGTCGGGCCCGTGGCCCCTCGCCCGGATGCGACCGGCTCGGTCGGGCCCGGCGTGCCCTCGCGCCCATGCCACCGGCTCCTTCCGTCCTCGGCGCCGCCTCCCCCGGACGGACCGGCAGCCCTGACGTCGGGGGGTGTGCGTCAGGGCTGCCGGGGTTTCGGGGCGGGGGCCGCACAGGACGGCCCCCGGGGGGCCGGCGAGGGATGCCGGCCCGGGAGGGGGCGGGCCGGCGACGGGCGCCGGCCCGAGGGGCTCAGACCTGCAGGCCCTTGCTGTTCAGCCAGGCCATCGGGTCCATCGCGGAGCCGCCCGCGGTGCGGACCTCCAGGTGGAGGTGGACGCCGGTCACGTTGCCGGTCGCGCCCATGCGGCCGATGGTCTCGCCGGTCGTGACCTTCTGGCCGACCGAGACGTCGATCGAGGACTGGTGCGCGTACCAGATCTCCGTGCCGTCGTCGAGCTGGAGCACCGTGCGGTAGCCGTACGAACCGGACCAGCCGGCCGACGTGATCGTGCCACTGTGCACGGCCTTGAGCGGCGATCCGGCCGCGCCGGCGAAGTCGAGGCCGGTGTGCTGGCCCGAGGACCACATCGCGCCGGACTGACCGTAGGTGGAAGTGATCGTGTACGAGGCGGCCGGCAGGGAGAAGCTGGCGGCGAGCTTGGCGAGACGCTCCTCCTCCGCCTTCTTCTTCGCCGCTTCCTCTGCCGCCTTCTTCTTCGCGGCGGCTTCGGCCTCGGCCTCGTCCTGCTGCTTCTTGGCCTCTTCCGCCGCCTTCTCGGCAGCCGCCTTCTCGGCCGCCGCCTTGGCCTCGGCGTCGGCGCTCGCCTGCTGCTGCTCGGCCTGCTGGAGGATCCGGGCGCGCAGTGCCTCGCCGGCGTCGGCGCCCTGCTCGGCCTCGGCGCTGGTGAGCCCGGCGGTGGTGAGCGGCGCGGCCGCGGCGACCGGGGCGGCCTCCGCCTCGTCGGACATGAAGGTCCCGACGCCGGGTAGGGACTTGGCGTCGGGGAGATTGTCCGCGATGGAATCGGGAAGAGAGATGGAGACGGGCGCCTTGTCCTGAGCGGTGGCCATGCCACCGGCTCCGACGGCCGCTATGACGCCGACCCCGAGGACGGTGGAGCTACGGGCCAGACCACGCTGCTTGGCGACGCGGTGCCTGCCGCGCACGGGACGGATGGAGTCCTCGGTGGGATTCCACTCCCCCACGGACCGCTCGGCGCCACCGTAGCTGTCGGTGCTGAAGGGTGACGGGGCCTCAGGGGCAGGCTGGTTGGACGCCACGTGGGCGCACTCCTTTCCTTCCTTCTCGCCTACCGGGTTAGCTGACGGGTTCGGAGCAGGAAGGTCTCCTACGGGCCCCTCCGCCTCTCACGAGACGCAGGCGTCCGATTCACCCCATGTAGGTGGTTCCCCGGTTCCCTTGCGGAATTCGGCGCTCGCGCGCGGCGCCGTCCCTGACGACGGCTGTGACGACCGCGCTGCGTTATCGAACGTTAATAGACGCACGGGCCCGATTCCAAGCCGTTCCTGTTGATCATTAACGAACAGGAGTGGGAGGTACGGTGCACAACCGGGCGGAATCGGGCTACTTGACCGGGGCTCAGTCACACGCCTTTTTCTGACGGTGTGTCATCTGTTATGCGGAGCGGTTTCCTTCGATTACGCACCGTGTCATCGCCCGTGGTCCACCCGGCTCCAGGTAACGGCACGGACCCCCGCGGGCGCGTCACATCAGCGGGCCGCGTCCTCGCCGCCCCGGCCCACGATCTTCACCGTCGTCCGCCGCGCGGGCTGCCCCTCCGCCGGCCGGCCGACCGCGATCAGCGCCATGTCGTCCGTCGCGTGCCCGCCGGTGTGCAGCCGTACGTCATCGGTCAGCGCCGACAGCAGCTCCTCCGGCCCCGGGAAGATCCGGCCGCGCAGCCGGGCCGCCGGATCGTAGAAGACCCCGTTCGCGTCCCGGGCCTCGGACAGGCCGTCCGTGAAGGCGAGGAGCGTCGCCCCGGGAGGCATCGCCCACTCGTCGGCGCGGTCGGGCCAGACCCCGAGGTCCATGCCCAGCGGCAGGGCGGGCACCGAGGGCGCCAGCACCTCCAGGGCGCCGTCCGCGTGCAGCAGGATCGGCTCGGGGTGGCCGCGGTTGACCAGGCGGACCGTGGCCGCCCCGGGCGGGATCTCGGCCAGCACGGCGGTGATGAACCCCTCCATGGCGTCCAGCCCGTACCGCCGCGTCTCCTCCCGTGCCAGCGCCCGCTCCAGCCGCTGGGCGACACCCTCCAGCGAACGCTCCTGCTCGGCGGCCTCCCGGAACGCCCCGATGATCACCGCCACCGCCTCGACGGCGCCCAGCCCCTTGCCGCGGACGTCGCCGACCACCACCCGCACGCCGTAGGGGGTGTCCGCGACGGCGTACAGGTCGCCGCCCACGAACTCGTCCGCCTGCGCCGCCTCGTACCGTGCGGCCACCTGGAGCCCGCCGATCCGCTCGACCGGCGTGGGCAGTACGGCCCGCATGGCGGTCTCCGCGACGGCGCGGGCCGAGGCCAGCTGCTCGTTGCCGCGCCGCACGACGCCGTTGATGACGATGGCCAGCACCGAGCCCGTGAGCACGGTGACCGTCTCGATGACCGGGACCACCTGGGTGGACGTCCCGTCGGAGATCCGCATCACGATGACCGAGATGATCGCGGCGATCCCGGTGCGGACGGTCCGGGACAGCGAGAAGAACGGGGCGGCGATCAGCGGGGCCGCGACGAACAGGGGGACGGCGGTGAAGTTGGGCGGGGCCAGCGAGTCGAACAGCAGCCCGCCGAGGATCAGCAGGGCGGGCAGCATCCGGACGAACCGGCCGGTGCCCCGTCCGCCGCCGGACGCCAGCTCCCCCTCCCGGGACCCGAACACCGCGCGGCCCACGGCGTCCATGCCCCCCGCCGCTCCGCTGCGCCGCCTCTCGGCCATCCCCACCTGTGCACTCCTGCCCGGTCCACCCACGGCTGCGGACGGTACCGCGCCCCGTCCATGCTTCCCGGAGCCGCGCCGGACGGCGAGCGGGCATCGGCCGAATAGGGGGAAAAGGCGGTGGCGGCCCGGCCGGTCGCGGTCAGTCGGAGAGCCGGTGCCGCGCGTAGGCCGTCAGGGCGTCCCGGACGAAGGCGGCGGTGCCGTCCCCGTGGCGATCGTAGTTCTCGCCGAAGCGCGGATCGGCGACGTACATCTCCCCGAGCCCGATCACATACGAACGGCTGGGCTCCTTGATCGAGGAGAGCCAGGCGCAGTGCCGCCGGGCGAGGTTCTGGGCCTCGGGCCCGTCGGGGGCGAGCCCGGCCTCCCTGGCGCGGCCCCAGTCGCGCGCGATGGCCTCGTGCTCGTCCCTGAAGGCCTTCCTCTCCCCGTCCCCGAGCGAACGCCACCAGCGGTCGCCCTCCTCGTACGCGCCCCGGCCCCAGCGCTCGGTGACCTCCTGCTCGTGTGCGGTGTGGTCGAAGCCGTCGAACACCTCAGCGGCCATGAGTTCCATCCCCTCCCGGGTCTTGTGGAGCGTGGTCCGCACCGAGGCGATCTGCCGTCCGATGCGCGCCTGCTCCTGTTCGAGCAGCCGCAGATGCGCCCGCAGCGCCACCGCCGTGTCCCGCTGCCCCTCCAGCACGTCCTTGATGGCGGGCAGCGACAGCCCGAGCTCCCGCAGCAGCAGGATCCGCTGCAGCCGGACGAGGGCGTCCTGGTCGTAGTAGCGGTAACCGTTGCTCCCGGTCCGGCTCGGCGCGAGGAGGCCGATGTCCCCGTAGTGCCGGAGCGTGCGGCTCGTGGTGCCGGCCTGCCGGGCGATTTCCTGAATGGACCACTCCATGCCGGAAACGCTAGATCTTTACGCTGCGTCAAGGTCAAGCGTCGCCGGGCGCCGCCCCGGGTAACGACCCGGACTCCGGAAACGACTCGGGCCCGGCACGCTGTCTGCGTGCCGGGCCCGGATCTTCAGTAGCGGGGACAGGATTTGAACCTGCGACCTCTGGGTTATGAGCCCAGCGAGCTACCGAGCTGCTCCACCCCGCGTCGGTGAATACAACTGTACGGCATTCCAGAGCGTGCTCTTGACCAGGAGGCGTCCCGACCACCGGCTCCCGCTTTGCCGGCGCCGAAGGAGGCCCCGTACGCGGTCTCCTTCTCCGGGCTGGAGTACGCCGCGCCGCACCCGGCGGCCGACCCGGCGCGAGCGGTACGTACGTCGGCGGGCGCGGCCGGCCCGCGCGTCGAGGACCGGCCGCCCCTACCCGGGCGCCGCGTCCACCTGGACGGCAAGTCCCCCTGCCGACCGGCCAGATGGTCCGGGGCAGTCCTGGCGACCGGGCCCGGGGCGAAGGAGGCGGCCCCCGGCCCCGCGTCAGTTCCCGGGCGGCAGCGCGGCGTCGCCGGAGGGGTCGATGACGTTCCCGTTGGAGCAGTTGTTGCGGTGGTCGCCGCTCCAGTCGCCGGTGACGGGGACCACGGCGACTTCCTGGAGGCACACAGCGGCGGCGGTGAAGTTCCAGTTGTTCGCCGCGTCGACCCCGCTGCCGAAGTTGCTGTCGCTGTCGGCGAAGGCGGGCGTGGAGGCGGAGAGAGCCGCGGCGGCCAGCAGGCCGCAGGTGATGATCTTTCGCATACGTTCGTGAACGCGCCCCGCTCGCACAAGTCACGCGGCGATCGGCCGAAAGGGAGAGACCTGGCCCCGCACCTGCCCGGGTACGACGAAGTGCCCCGACCGGCCGAGACCTGTCGAGGCACTGAGGAGCAGCTCGGAGCGGATTCCCCGCCCTGCTGTCGGTAGGCCGTGTGGGACTCGAACCCACAACCAACGGATTAAAAGTCCGCTGCTCTGACCAATTGAGCTAACGGCCCCTGCAACATCACCCCCCGAGCATAGCCCGCCCGGTCCCGGCAGCCGATCCGGTATCGGTCTTGGGCCCGTCGCGGCTGTTGCGGAAGTGCGGAGCGCGGCCCGTACGAGCACGCCAGGGGGTGTCCGGAACGGCAACAGGGCCCGTACGTCACCGAGTCGGTTCGGTGGCGTACGGGCCCAGCCGGTCTGTCAGGCGGACCTGCTCGGCCGGGGGCCGGCCGGGCCGGGGTCAGCCGTTGCGCTTCCAGCGCGGCTTGTCGTCGCGGCGGCCGAACGAGGAGCCGGAGCCGGCGCCGCGGTGGTCGTCACGGCGGCCGCTCGGGCGGTCGCCGCCGCCGGAGCGGAAGCCGCCCGAGGGACGGTCGTCGCGGCGGTCGCGGTTGAACGGGCGGTCGCCGCCGCCGGAGCGGTAGCCGCCGGAGTGGCGGTCGTCGCGGCGGTCGCGGTTGAACGGGCGGTCGTCACGGCGCTCGAAGGAGCGGCCGCCACGGTCGTCACGGCGGTCACCACCGGAGCGGAAACCACCCGACGGGCGGTCGTCACGGCGGTCACGGAACGACGGACGGTCGTTGTCACGACGCTCGAAGGAACGGCCGCCACGGTCGTCACGACGGTCACCACCCGAGCGGAAACCACCCGACGGGCGGTCGTCACGGCGGTCACGGAACGACGGACGGTCATTGTCACGACGCTCGAAGGAACGGCCGCCACGGTCGTCACGACGGTCACCACCGGAGCGGAAACCACCCGAGGAGCGGTCGTCACGACGGTCGTTGCCCCGGTAGCCGCCACGGTGGTCGCGGCGCTCGTAGTTGCCCCGCTCGTCGCGGCGCTGCTCGTCGCGCGCGGCCGGCTGCTCCGGGACGGAGACGGCGGCCACGAGGGCGGCCTCCGCCTCGGCGGTGACCTCGGCCACCGCGGCCTCCGGGTCGTCGCCCCGCTCGCGGGCGGCACGGGCGACCAGGCGGTCGGCCTCCTCGCGGAGTTCGACGGCGCGGCGCTGGACGCGCTCCAGCTGCTTCGTCAGGTCGGCGGCCTCGCGCTCGGCCTGCTTGGCGGCGTTGTTCGCGGAGTCGGCCTGGACCTCGGTGAGCGAGCGAGCGCCGGTGATCTCGGCGACCTCGGGGTCGAAGACGCCCGCGCCCTGGACGATGTGGCGCGAGGCGTCGACGCCCGCGTCCTCCATCAGCCGGAAGATCTGGCGGCGCTGGTGCGGGAGCGCCAGCGAGACGACGACACCGGACCGGCCGGCGCGGGCGGTGCGGCCCGAGCGGTGCAGGTAGTCCTTGTGGTCGCCGGCCGGGTCCACGTTCAGGACCAGGTCGATGCCGTCCACGTGGATACCGCGGGCGGCGACGTCGGTCGCGACGAGCGCGTTGACGTAGCCCTTCTTGAAGTCCTCCAGGACCCGCGTACGGGCGCCCTGGGTCATGCCGCCGTGCAGCGCGTCGGCCTTCACGCCGGACTCGATGAGCTGCTCGGCGATGCGGTCGGCGCCCAGCTGGGTGCGGACGAAGATGATGGTGCGGCCCTTGCGGGCGGCGATGGCGGCCGTCACCGGCGCCTTGTCCTTGGGCTTCACGACGAGGACGTGGTGCGACATGGTCGTGACGTTGCCCTGGGCGCTGTCGACCTCGTGCGTGACCGGGTCGGTGAGGTAGCGCTTGACCAGCGTGCTGATCTCGTTCTCCATGGTGGCGGAGAAGAGCATCCGCTGACCGCCGGCCGGGACCTGGTCGAGCAGTTCGGTGACCTCGGGCAGGAAGCCCAGGTCCGACATCTGGTCGGCCTCGTCGAGGACGGCGACCCGGACGTCCTCCAGGGAGCAGGCGCCACGGTTGATGATGTCGCGCAGCCGGCCCGGGGTGGCGACGAGGATGTCCACGCCGCGCTCCAGGGCGTAGATCTGGTTGCCCATCGACGTACCGCCGCAGACGACCTTCATCTTCAGGTTGAGCACGTCGCCGTACGGCTGGAGCGCGTCCGCGACCTGCATCGCGAGCTCACGGGTCGGGGTGAGGATGACGGCGCGGGGCTTCTTCTTCTCGGTGCGGCCACCGGCCAGGGCGGCCAGGGTCGGCAGACCGAAGGAGAGGGTCTTGCCGGAGCCCGTGCGGCCGCGGCCGAGGATGTCCTTGCCGGCCAGGGCGTCCGGGATGGTCGCCGCCTGGATCGGGAAGGGGGTGGTCACCCCGTTCTGCGCGAGCTTGCGGACGATGCCCTCGGGCAGGCCCAGGTCGCCGAAGGTGACGGTCGGCTCGGCGGCGGCCTCGGACGCCTCGGCCTCGGGGGCCTCGTCGGTCTTGTCGGCGGCCGGGGCGGTCGCACCGGCGGGGGCCTCGGTCACGGCGGACTCGACCAGCTCGGCGAGCTCGGCGTTGTCGACGTTCTCGGGCATGACGGTGCGGTCAGAACTGGAAACAGACATGCGAAATGCGAAACCTTCCGGAGTCTCGGCACGCGCCCATAACTCCGTGATTCGCAATTTCGACCGCCTCAATGCGGTCCAGCCACGGCAAGGGAGAGTACGCGCCACACGGCGCTCTTCTGTGTCGGCGCCGGGCAAGAGGATCAAACGATCTACCACCATACGCACTCTCACCCGTCTTGCGCAAACCCCCCGCGCTGTGACCCGGGCTACACCGGCCCCGTCTGCGGCGATGCCTCCGGCGTCCGCTGCGGCCCGCCCGCCTCCGGTCCGCCCATCGCCTGGGCCCGGAACTGCGCGGCGGGCGAGGCCGAGGGGGGCGGCTCCGGCGGATCGGTGGGCTCCGGCTCGGGGTCCGGGTCCGGGGCGGGCGTCGGCGGGGCCGGCGGCTCCGGGGTGACCGGCGGCGGCTCCCCCGGCCCCGGCGTCGAGGGCGTCGGCGTGGGCCGCGGCACGGAGCCGCTGCGGGTCGGCTGGCCGGGGGCGGCCGGTTCCGGGCGGGCCTCCTCGGGGGTGGCCGACGGTGTGGTCCCGGAGGCTTCCGGGCTCGGCGTGCTTCCGGGAACGCCCCGGTCCGAGTGGGGGTGGGCGCCCCCTGAGCCGCGCCTCCAGGACTGCCCGGAGCCGGGCACCGTGTCCCCGGCCGGATCGGCCTCGGAGCCCTTCGGGCCCGCGGACCGCGAGGGCCCCGGCGCTCCGGCTCCGTCCTCGCCGACGCTCATGCAGCCGGTGGACGCGGCGATCGTCAGCGCGGTGACGGCCGCCCAGCGGACAGGGGCGGGGAACTGGCGCACGAGGGGCACCTCCGGGGCGAGGGAGCGGGAGCGTGGCGAGGGGCGGAGCCCGCGACGCCGGAGCGAGGCTTCGCACCGTGCCCAACTCCCCCGACCCCGCCGGAGACACGCCCGAAACCACAACGCCCCGCCGCACCCCGCGCGGCACCCGCCGGAGCCGGCCCGCCCGGCCCCGCCGCACGACGCCCCGCTACACCCCGAACCCGCCCGCCAGCTCCGCCCCCAGGAACACCGCGCCCAGCCCCGCCAGCAGGGACGCCAGCACATTGGCGGCGGCCAGGAAGGCGCGGCCCGTCTCGGCCAGGCGGAGGGTCTCGTACGAGAACGTCGAGTACGTCGTCAGCGCCCCGCACAGGCCCGTCGCCAGCAGGGCGTGCACCGGCGAGGAGACCGCCGCGCCGGTCAGGACGCCGAGCAGCAGGCTGCCCGCGATGTTCGCCGTGAAGGTGCCCCACGGGAAGACGTACGGGACGCCCGGCCCCTGGTACGTCTGCACCGCACGGTCCGTCAGATAGCGCAGGGGCGCGCCCACCGCGCCGCCGATCGCCACCAGCAGCCAGGTCATACCGCCCGCCCCTCGCTCCGCGTGTCCCGGGAGCCCCGTGTGCCCCGCGGACCGGGCCGCGTGCCCCGGTCGAGCCAGGTCCGCGTGGCCACGGCCGCCGCCCACACCGATCCGAGCGCGGCCACCGCCGTCCCCGCCGCGTACGCCATCGCCACCGCGGCCTCCTGACGGGCCAGCAGGCCCGAGACGTCCACCGCGTACGTCGAGAAGGTCGTGTAGCCGCCGAGCACCCCGACGCCGAGGAAGGGCCGCACCAGCATGTGGGTGATCCGGCCCCGCTCCACGGTCAGCACCATCAGGACGCCGATGAGGGCGCAGCCGGTCACGTTGGCGACGAACACCGTCCAGGGGAAGCCGTGGCCGGGCGCCGGCCACAGCACCATCGCCCCGTGCCGGACGAGGGCTCCGAGCGCGCCGCCCGCCGCGACCGCCGCCAGCACCCGGCCCTGCGGTGCGGACGGCGGGCCGGGCTCCGGGAGTTCCCGCGGTTCCTGCTCGCTCATCCGTACCCCAGGGCGTGCAGCCGCTCGTCGTCGATGCCGAAGTGGTGGGCGATCTCGTGGACCACGGTGATCTCGGTCTCCGCGACGACGTCCTCCCGCGTCTCGCACATCCGCAGCGTCGGGCCCCGGTAGATGGTGATCCGGTCCGGCAGCACTCCGGCGTACCACTCGCCGCGGTCGGTGAGCGGGGTGCCCTCGTAGAGCCCGAGCAGGTCGGGGTCGCCGGGGTCAGGTTCGTCCTCGACGAACACCGCCACGTTGTCCATCAGCCGCGTCAGCTCCGGCGGAATCCGGTCCAGAGCCTGGCTCACCAGCTCCTCGAACTGTTCGCGCGTCATCTCCAGCACCCGGCCATTGTCCCGTACGGGGCCCGGTGCGGGCAGGCGGCGGGGGTCCGGGCCCGTCACCGGGCGCGGCCGTTCCGGGCTCCGGGGCCGGGGACCGGCAGGTGGCGGGCGCGCGGCATCGCGGCGACCCGGCCCGTACGGACTCATGACCGGTGGTGCTCCCCGGCATGGCCGGGGCCGTGGCGGGGCATACGCGCCCAATGGTCAGCGCCCCGTTCCGTGCAGCAGCCGCCCGCGTCCGGCACCGTCTCAGCCGGCCCGTCCGCCCGTCGTCCCGGCGCCGCACCGCGCCGAAGGCTCCTCGCGCGACGGCCCCCGGCGACCTGACGGCCCCCGCCCGCAGCCCCTGGCTCCGTGCCCTGGGCATGCTCGCCGTCGTCGTCCTGGGGGCCTGGCTGGGACTGCTCGCCGTGGGCTCCATCCGTACGCCGGTCGGCCCCATGGACACCAACATGACGCTCCGCCCCTCCCTCACCGGCGGCAGCAGGATCAACGTGGCCCCGCTCGGCGCGCTGGAGCTGGACTCGCACATCGCGCCGCTGAGGCTCGACGTGGAGGTGGACCGGCTGGACCCGGAGCGCTCCCAGATCCTGGTCGACCAGCCGGAACGGTTCTCCGGCCTTGAGGACGAGGTGACCCGGGACGTCGCCGCCGGGACCGAGGAACTGGCCATACGCTCCTGCGTCGCCGTGATCTCCGGCGCCACCGCCCTCGGCCTCGTCGTCTACCGCCGCCCCCGCCGCGCCCTGGCCGCCGGCGGTCTCGCCCTCACCCTGCTGGCCGCGTCCGGTGTCAGCGCGTACGCCACCTGGAACCCGAAGTCCGTCCTGGAGCCGAGGTTCTCCGGGCTGCTCACCAGCGCGCCGTCCCTGGTCGGCGACGCCCGCTCGATCGTCACCGAGTTCGACATCTACCAGCAGGAACTGGCCCGCCTGGTCACCAATGTCACCAAGCTGTACGACGCGACCTCCACGCTCCCCGTCTACCGGCCCGACCCCGGCACCATCCGGGCCCTGCACGTCTCCGACATCCACCTCAACCCGGCGGCCTGGCACATCATCGCCTCGCTCGTGAAGCAGTACGAGATCGACGTGATCATCGACTCCGGCGACACGATGGACCACGGCTCCGCCGCAGAGAACGGCTTCCTCGACCCGATCCGCGACCTCGGCGCGCCCTACGTCTGGGTGCGCGGCAACCACGACTCGACCGTCACCCAGGACTACCTGAAGAAGTTCAAGAACGTCCGGGTCCTCGACGACGGCAAGGCGGTCGACGTCGGCGGACTGCGGATCGCGGGCACCGGTGACGCCTCCTTCACCCCGGACCGGACCGCCCCGGTCGGCGGCAAGGCGGCCGCGCAGCTCGAAGGCGCCCGGCTGGCCTCCGCGCTGCGCGACCAGGAGCGCGCGGGCACCCCGGTCGACATCGCCGTCGCCCACGACCCGAACACCGCCCGGGAGACCGACGGCACGGTGCCGCTGGTGCTCTCCGGCCACCTCCACCGCCGGATCAACGAGCAGCTGAAGCTCGGCACCCGGCTGAAGGTCGAGGGCTCCACGGGTGGCGGCGGGCTGCGCGCCGTCCAGAACGAGAAGCCGGAGAGGGTGCACGCCTCGGTGCTCTACCTGGACCGCCCCACCCGCCGGCTCCAGGCCTGGGACGAGATCACGCTCGGCGGTCTCGGACTGACGACCGCCGAGGTCAGCCGCCATCTGCCGGAGGAGAACCTGGAGAAGGACTCCCCCGCCTCGCCCACCCCGTCACCGTCGTCCGCGTCCCCGTCGCCCTCCGCGACCCGCTCCCCGGGCCGCCCGACCCCGTCGCCGTAAACCGTTTTGGCGATAGCTCCACCCATCCCATATGCTTCTCACGTCCCCGACGCGCTGCAAAGCGAACCGGCGGGCCAATAGCCCTCATCGTCTAGTGGCCCAGGACGCCGCCCTTTCAAGGCGGTAGCACGGGTTCGAATCCCGTTGGGGGCACGTTTCACCGTGTGCGAGACTTGTTTCGCACATTGCTTGGTCCTGTGGAGCAGTTTGGAGTGCTCGCCACCCTGTCAAGGTGGAGGCCGCGGGTTCAAATCCCGTCAGGACCGCTTGCAGCCCCAGCGGCTGCGTGGCTGGGTAGCTCAGTTGGTACGAGCGATCGCCTGAAAAGCGATAGGTCGCCGGTTCGATCCCGGCCCCAGCCACCAGAGGTGGGAACGTCCCGGACGGCATGCCGTCCGGGACGTTCTCGTATGCGGACCCGGCGAGCTCTGCCCCGGACACGCTCTAGAACGCCAGGTCCTCCCAGGTGACACTCAGGGTGAAGGGCTCGGGGAACTCGATACCGAGGCCGTCCGGCTCCCACTCTCCGACGGCGACGTACACCGAGGGGCGCAGCGGCTTCACGGCGAGCCCGGACCGGTCGATCGTGACCCGTTCGTACGCGCGCACGGAGGTGACGTCCCAGGTCGCACCCGAGTCGAGCTCGATCTCCCAGTACCAGGGGATGGCCGCCTCCGCGTAGCGGTCCATCTTCCACTGCCTGCGCCGGGGGGTGTCCGAGCCGGAGAGCACCTCACCCACGAGGACGGTGTCCGTGGCGAAGGTGTCGGCTCCGCGGGGAAGGCAGCGGCGGACCAGGAAGTCGGGGGTGAGGAAGCTCGACCTGTCGGGGGTGAAGAAGACGTTGGTCTCTACACCGACCTGCCAGCAACGCTGGTCGCCTCCGCCGGTCTCCTCCCGCATGGCGCGGCGGGCCGCTGCCTCGAGCGCGTTGCGCATGCGTACGGCGAACTGCTGGTGCTCCAGCGGGCCGCGCCTGTTCCACACCACCTTGCCCTGCCAGAGCTCGACCCCCTCGGCGATGCTGTCCGGAAGCTGCTCGAGCTCCTCCCAGCTCAGCGTCTCCGGCAGGTGCAACTCGGACCCCCCGGCCGCGCTCGCTGACATGCCGCCTCCACTGATCGCGCTGCCCGCCAAAAGCCAACGTAGCGGACCGTATACCCGCCGGAAACCCGCTCCGTGCAGTTCGGGCGGCATGCCGGGGGTTCACCCGATCCCCTTGTGCCGACGCGTGACGAACACGGGGGCCGCGCCGTGTCACCTCTTCCCGGTCTCGGTCCGCTCCGTCTCGGTCCGCTCCTTCTCCTCCGCCGGTACGCCGGTGTCGCGCCGCCGCCAGGCCCGTGCGCCCAGGACCAGCAGCGCCACGAGCACCACCGCGACCAGTGCCGCCCCGTCCGGCACCCGTTGGCCGAGCCGCTGCGCCCACTGCTCGACCGCGAACGAGTCGTCGACGCCGAGCAGGCCGGGCAGCGCGGTCGTGCCGTCGTAGACGAGGAACAGCGCGCCGAGGCCGATGAAGAACAGCCCCGACAGCAGGGACGTGGTGTGCAGCTCGAACCGGCCGAGCCGGACGGCCCGGCCGCGCAGCCAGGTCCGGCGGCCGAGGTCGAAGCGTTCCCAGAGCAGGGCGAGGACGAGGAGCGGGACGGCCATACCGAGCGCGTAGACCGCCAGCAGCAGCCCGCCGTAGACCGGGCTGCCGCTGACCGCGGCGACGGTCAGGACGCTGCCGAGGATCGGGCCCGCGCAGAACCCGGCCAGACCGTAGACCGCACCCAGCGCGTAGACGGAGAACACGGTGGTGGGGCGGATCCGGCCGCTGAGCGCGGCCAGCCGCCGGGAGGCGAAACCGAGGCCGACGATCTGCGCGAGCCCGAGCACGATGATCAGCCAGCCCGCGCCGGTGACGAGGGCGTCGCGGTGGCCGTAGAACAGCCGTCCGGCGTACGAACCGGCCGCGCCGAGCGGGACGAGGGTGGTGGCGAGTCCGGCGTAGAAGATGCCGGTACGGGCCAGCAGCCGGGACGTGGAGTCGATGGAGTACGCGAAGAACGCCGGCAGCAGCAGCGCGCTGCACGGGCTGACCAGGGCGAGCAGCCCGCCGAGGAAGGCCGCGAAGTAGCCGATGTCCGCCGTCACTTGGCGGACTCCCCGCCCTGGCCCGCCGTAACCGTGCCCTTCGCCTGCTCGGCGGCGGCCTCGATGGCCCGGGTGAACGTCTCCTCCGGCTGGGCGCCCGCGATCGGGCGGCCGTTGATCAGGAACGACGGGGTGGAGGTGGCGCCGATCCCGTACGCCTGCTCCTGGTCCTTCTTGACCGCCGCGCGGGCCGCGTCGCCGTCGAGATCCTCCATGAACCGGTCCAGGTCCTTCACCCCGGCCTCCTGCGCGAGCGCCTTCACCCGGTCCTTGCCGAAGCCCTTCTCCTTCGCCCCCTCGGCGTAGGCGGCGCGGTGGAACTCCCAGAAGCGGTCCTGCTGCCCGGCGGCCCAGGCACCGCGCGCGGCGTTCTCGGACTCCTCGCCGAAGATCGGGAAGTTGCGCCACTCGATGCGGAGCGTGCCGTCCTTCACGTACTTCTCGACGAGTTCCGGCTCGGTGTCCCGGGCGAACTTGCCGCAGTAGCCGCACTTGAAGTCGGCGTACTCGATCAGGACGACGGGGGCGTCCGCGGGGCCGATGGCCAGCTTGTCGTCGGCGTCCCGGCGGGCGAGCTTCTCGAGTTCCGGGTGGACGCCCGCGTCCGGTTCGACGGAGACCTCGGCGGCGGGGCCGGTGGCGGCGGTGTCCTGGGAGGTGGGGTCGGGGGCGGTGGCCCTGTACGAGGCGAAGCCGAGGAGACCGGCCGCGACGACGACCACCGCGCCGTAGACGAGGGGCTTGCGCGCGTTCGCGGACTTCGAGGACGTGGGGTTCTTGGGCGTGGGCATGGGGCGCTCCGTGCTGGATGCGGAAGGGAAGGGGTGGACGGCGCGGGCGGACGGGTGCCCGCCGGACAGGCCCTACACCCGCAGCACGGAGAGTTCGACCGGGGTCGGGGTGTACGGGACGGGGGCGCGGGCCCGTATTCCCGGCGTCGGCTCGGCCGACGGCGCGCCCGTCGCGGCGGGCAGCCCCCAGGACGCGAGGCCCGGCACGTGGTCGTGGGAGGACCGGGCGCGGGAGGGCACGGCGGGCTCACCGTCGTGATCACGGAGCTTTCCGCAGCCGGGGACCGGGGCGCGCTCGCCTGCGGCCTCGGCCACGGCGGGCCCGGTGACGGCCTCGGGTGCGGCCCGAGTCGCGGCCTCGGATACGGCGGCCTTGGTCGCGGCCGGGATCACGGTTCCAGTCACGGCGGACCCGTTCACGGCCTCGGGTACGGCGGACCCGGCCACGGCGGCACCGGTCATGGCCCAGGTCGCAGCCTCGGGTACGGCCCGGGTCGCGGCCTCGGATGCGGCGGCCTTGGTCACGGCGCCAGTCACGGCGGCCCCGGTGACGGCCTCGGGTACGGCACCGGTCACGGCGGGCCCGGCCACGGCGGCACCGATCATGACCCGGGTCACGGCCTCGGGTACGGCACCGGTCACGACCCGGGGGTGGCCCCGGTGCCGCGTCCGGTCCGGGGCGGTGCCCTCGGCCTCCGCCCGGCCCGGAGCCTCCGCCCCGGTCGCGGCCCG